>CAZGOI010000002.1:101540-284661 GCA_964527185.1 uncultured Candidatus Saccharibacteria bacterium | reverse complement strand
AACCGGCAGACGAGGTAGTAACACGTGGGAATACACCCTTAAGTCAGGAATAACTAGTCGAAAGACTGGGTAATACTTGATAGTCTCTTCGGAGTAAAGATTTATCGCTAAGGGAGTAGCCTGCGGAGTATCAGCTAGTTGGTAGGGTAATGGCCTACCAAGGCTATGACGCTTAGGGGAGCTGAGAGGCTGACCCCCACCGATGGGACTGAGACACGGCCCATACACCTACGGGTGGCTGCAGTCGAGAATCTTCCGCAATGGACGCAAGTCTGACGGAGCGACGCCGCGTGATTGATGAAGCACTTCGGTGTGTAAATATCTTTTATGAGGGAAGAAGTTTATTGACGGTACCTCATGAATAAGGGGCTTCTAATCTCGTGCCAGCAGAAGCGGTAATACGAGAGCCCCGAGCGTTATCCGGAATTATTGGGCGTAAAGGGTGCGTAGGTGGCATTGTTAGTCGTTCGTCAAATCCTCGGGCTTAACTCGAGAACTGCGAACGAAACGGCAAAGCTTGAGAATGTGAGGGGTATAGGGAACTCATGGTGTAGGGGTGAAATCCGTTGATATCATGGGGAACACCAAAAGCGAAGGCACTATACTGGCACATATCTGACA
Source organism: uncultured Candidatus Saccharibacteria bacterium (assembly GCA_964527185.1). Taxonomy (GTDB): domain Bacteria; phylum Patescibacteriota; class Minisyncoccia; order Phycocordibacterales; family UBA9973; genus UBA8515. Next base: position 284,040 of record CAZGOI010000002.1, on the reverse strand, counting down.
CTTAAGCACGAAAGCGTGGGTAGCGAATGGGATTAGATACCCCAGTAGTCCACGCCTTAAACGATGATCTCTAGTCTTTCGGAGTATCGACCCTCTGAGAGACGCAGCTAACGCGTTAAGAGATCCGCCTGGGAAGTACGGCCGCAAGGCTAAAACTCAAAGGAATAGACGGGGACTTGCACAAGCAGTGGATTATGTGGTTTAATTCGACGATAAACGAAGAACCTTACCAAGGTTAGAAATCAACGTGAAATCCTGATGAAAGTCGGGACCTCGCAAGACTAGTTGACAGGTGATGCATGGCCGTCGTCAGTTCGTGGTTTGAATTGTTCCCTTAAGTGGGGTAACGAACGCAACCCTCGTTGTGTGTTATAAGTGTCACACAAGACTGCCCTGACCAAAGGACGTAATTTAAAAATTATTTCTTTCGGTCGGGGAGGAAGGAGAGGATGACGCCAGGTCAGCATGTCCCTTGATACCTTGGGCTACACACATAATACAATCGCCACTACAACGGGCAGCGACGAGGCAACTCTGAGCGAATCCTAAGAAAAGTGGCGTCAGTTCGGATTGGGGGCTGCAACTCGACCCCATGAAGCTGGAATTGCTAGTAATCGCGGGTCAGATATACCGCGGTGAATACGTTCTCAAGTCTTGTACTCACCGCCCGTCAATTCAAGGGAGCCGGGAGTACTCGAAATCTCTCCATAAGGAGGGCCTACAGTAAACTCGGTGACAGGGAATAAGTCGTAACAAGGCACGGGTAGCGGAAGCTGTTCGTGGAATAATTCAATTTGAATCAGTTTTATAATTCTTTTGAAATATAAAATTTACGGCGTCGATGTTATGTGCCTCAATTGAGCACATAATGGACAATGATTTTAGTCCTAAAATAAATCTGGCGTCTCGGAAAGACGAGAAAATACAAATAGAAACGGAACAAAAGAAAAAATATTTATTGATGCAACCTATTTTATTACAAACCAAAAAGCACCCTTACTTGGGTGTTTTTTGGTTGACAATTAATGATAAGAGTATAAGATAACAATAACTAAAACGTAAAATTATGGAACCTTATACAATTGAATTCGGACATATTGGAACTCATCTCGGGACCAGATTTGCTGGCGCTTCAGTTAGAGAGAAAATTGAAGCAGTTTTCGAAACTACAAATAAATTAATTTTTGATTTTGCTGGTGTTGAGACTGTTTCTAAATCTTTTGCTGATGAGTGTTTTGCCAAACTGCTTTTTAAGTTTGAAATGGATAAAATTAAAGAAAAGACAACTTTTCAAAATGCTTCTCCATTTATTAAAGCTGTCATAGACAATGAATTCAAAGAAAGGATTTCTCAAGGAGCAAGCCCAAAAAGCAATTAGAGTAAAATAATAAAAGGCTTTCGCAGATTGTGAAAGCCTTTTATCTTACTTATGTGCTCAAGTCAGCGGGTGCTAACTCCAACACAATTGCCTATGTGAGTGCAGCCGCTGACTAAAGCACACAAGCCAGGGTACACACCGTCAATTATATATTTTTATGAGCAAAAACAAAACCCCCTTGCGGGGGTTTTGCTAGGCAATTGCTTTAATAATATCAGAGTTACATACTCACACTAGAATTCTAGCAAATTGTCGGCCAATTGTCAAACGTGGGTTTATATGGTACTATTGGTTTTAGGTTTGTATTGGGCAAATGATCCGACTTTAAGTCGGGTAGGAAAGTCCGAACACACGCCAATTCTGCTTGCCGTAGGCAATTGCCAGAATTGAACGTCCCGAGTATTCGAGGGGTATATCCTTCGCTTTGCTCAGGATTCTCAATTTTGCAGTCACCTATGGTGGGCAAAATTGGAAGCGTAGCGGGTAACGCCCGTCGTTGGCAACAATAGAGGTGCGAGCAGAGACGTCTGATCCCGAAAGGGTAAGATATCCCTATGGGATAAGCTTTAGAGGTAACTCTTTAGGTGAAACGGAGCCGACAATTCTGTCGGCTCTCCGACCCCGCAAGGGCGTCGGAGCTAAATCCTTACGTGTGTGCAAGACCGTGTCCCGATCGCAAGATCGTGGAAGAGTCGCTCGAGTCTAGGAGCAATTCTAGACCCAGATAAATATTTGTCGCTTCGACCTTTGGTCGAAGTACAGAATTCGGCTTATAGATACAAATCACATATATGAAAAATACCATGTCCAAAGCATGGTATTTTTCTTTTGTCAGAAAATAAAATTTTAAAAAATATTTTTCCCAATTTTTATTTAAAAATTTTTCAAAACAAAATAAAAGTCCGAAGATCCTGTCGGACTCCGACTTCTCTAAACGTCGGAGTTATCCACACATTTGTCCCAAAAAGTATTGCAGTGCTTGTCTATATGTAAGATAATATATTGTGTGAGTGTGATGAATTTTTTTTCTAAACTATTCCTCTAGAATAATTTAGGAGGTCGTGAAGTCACACATCTTTAAAAATAATTATTTTTAAAAATTTTATGGCAAAGAAGAAAGCTAAGAAAGCAAAGAAATCAACTAAGAAAGCAAAGAAATCAAAGAAAGGTAAGAAGAGATAATAGCCTTTTTACATAAAAAATCCCCTCTCTATCGGGGATTTTTTATTTGTGCTAAAATACCTAAATTATGACTATATTTAAGGCTATATTCGGCGGGGAGGGTACCAAAGCCCTAGGCAAGTGGCAACCGATCGTCGCTTCGATCAATGCGCTCGAGCCGAAAATGCAAGACCTCAAAGATGAGGATTTTAAAACACACACCGAAGATCTAAAAGAAAAATTAAAACAAGGCAAAACCCTCGAAGATATTTTACCGGAAGCATTTGCTCTTGTCCGCGAGGTTGCCATGCGCACTCGCAATGAACGACACTACGATGTTCAGTTGGTTGGTGGTCTGGCGTTGCAGAATGGCTCGATCGCCGAGATGCGCACCGGCGAGGGCAAGACATTGGTCGCAACCCTGCCCGCATATTTGAATGCTCTAACTGGCAAAGGCGTTCACATCATCACCGTCAACGACTATCTTTCTCGTCGCGACGCGGTTTGGATGGGTCCAGTTTATGCCACGCTTGGCCTAACTGTCGGGGTTATCAATTCACAAAACACTTCTTACATTTTTGACCCCAGCCACCAAACGATGGAACAAAAAGGTGAGGAAGATACGAGTTCATTCAAGGTAGAATATGAATTCTTGCGGCCGTGTTCCCGAAAAGAGGCATATAACTGCGACATAACCTATGGTACAAACAATGAATTTGGCTTCGACTATTTGCGTGACAACCTAACCACAAGCGTTAATGATATCGTTCAACGCGGTCACCACTATGCTATTGTCGATGAGGTCGACTCGATCTTGATAGACGAGTCTCGGACACCACTCATCATCTCTTCAGCGGCTGAAGATTCAGAAGACCTCTACTATACTTTTGCCGACATCGCAGGTAAGCTCGTAAAAGAAGAAGACTACACCGTCGATGAAAAGCTCCGTGCTATATCGCTCTCTGATCGCGGCATAACAAAAGCCGAAGATCTGCTCGGCATCGCAAATATTTACACCGAGAAAGGAATAAAATATGTTCACCATCTAGAGACTGCTGTCCGGGCTCGGGCTCTGTATGAGAACAATAAAGATTATGTCGTCAAAGATGGCGAAGTCATCATCGTCGATGCCTTTACTGGCCGCTTACAACCAGGCCGTCGTTGGAACGAGGGTTTGCACCAGGCAATCGAAGCCAAAGAAGGTGTCAAAATCGAGAAAGAAACTAGGGCTGTAGCCTCTATTACTTTCCAAAACTACTTTAGATTCTATGAAAAGCTCTCTGGTATGACCGGTACAGCCGAGACATCGAAAGAAGAATTCTTCAAAGTCTATGGCCTCGATGTCGTGGTCATACCAACACACCGCCAGATCAACAGAAAAGACCACAACGATCTAATCTACCAAACAGAAAAAGGCAAACTCGAAGCAGTTGCCCAAAAAGTTAAAAGTCTGCACGATCGTGGCCAGCCGGTGCTCCTCGGTACGGTTTCAATCGAGAAAAATGAATTGCTTTCGGCATATCTAACTCGCGCTGGCGTACCACACACGGTCCTCAACGCTAAAAATCATGAACGAGAAGGCGAGATCATCGCCAACGCTGGTCGCAAGGGGGCAGTAACTGTTGCTACCAACATGGCTGGTCGCGGAGTCGATATAAAATTGGGCGGCGTACCTTTTGATAACAATCACTATGAAGAAATTAAAAATCTGGGAGGGCTTTTTGTCTTGGGTACCGAACGCCACGAAGCCCGCCGTATCGACAACCAACTGCGCGGTCGCTCTGGCAGACAGGGCGACCCGGGCGAAACGCAATTTTTTGTATCCCTTGAAGATGATTTAATGAGAATTTTTGGCTCGGACCGTATTAAAAATATGATGGGTCGTTTCGGCATAGCTGAAGATCAGCCGATAGACAATAGATTTATTTCAAAAACATTAGAGGGTGCCCAAGCCAAGATCGAAGGTTTTCATTTCGACGCCAGAAAGCATACCCTTGAATATGATAACGTCATGAACCACCAACGCAAAGTCGTCTATGATAGGCGCAAAACTATGCTCTCTGGAACATATGAAGACATAGAAAAATTCTTAAACGAGCTCTCGGTAGAATACCCAAACCTTGTTGAAGTTATAAATGAAAAGCGCGCCAAAGTAGGCGACTCGGCCTTTTTTGAAACTGTCAGGCGCATCGCCCTTTATGCGACCGATACTCTCTGGGTCGAACACCTCGAGACTATGGAATACACCAGAAGTTCGGTTAACCTGCGAGCTTATGGCCAAAGGGAACCGCTTATTGAATATAAAAAAGAAGGTCTCAAGCTTTTCCGTGAAATGGAAGCCATGTTTAGAGAGCAAGTAGTTGGGCTTATAAATACAATGAATGTCGAGACCAATAACAATGTAGAAGTTACCGAGGAAAGGCCAGCCCTCGTCCTCAATTCACCAGAAGAAGGTGACACTAGTCCGAAAATATCAAACAAAGATCATAAACTTGGCCGCAACGAACCCTGTTACTGTGGTTCCGGCAAAAAATTTAAAAATTGCCATGGAAAATAAAATAACATGAAGATAAATATTGGATCTACGAATAAAGCAAAGATTGAAGCACTACAAGAAATTTTACAAGAATACCCACACCTTAAAAATGCGACAGTGAATACCATGGATATTTCTTCTGGCGTTGCAGATCAACCTAAATCTTTAGAAGAAACAATGGAGGGTGCTATGAACCGAGCAAAAAATGCTTTTGAAGATTGTGATTTCAGTTTTGGTATAGAATCAGGTCTCATGGTTGTTCCTAAAACAAAAACTGGATATATGGATGTTTGTGTATGCTCAATTTATAATGGTGATGAATATTATTTTGGTTTGTCCTCTGCATGGGAAGCACCCAAAAAAGTCACAGAGCATATTATGAATGGGATGAATATGAATGATGCTGCCGTTTTGGCTGGTTTAACTACAAATGCTAACATTGGGGCAGCCGAGGGTCTGATAGGCATTATGACCAAGGGTCGCTTAACTAGAAAAAGCTATACCAAAGAGGCTATCAGAACAGCACTAATACATCTAGAAGAAATCTAGCCTATTACCACAATAATCTTATTTTATAAGGTTATTGTGGGACATATGGTAAATATTGTCAAAATCTGGTTTAAGCCTTGTTTTTTAGGCTAATTAGGCAATTTTTTAATATTAATGTCAAACCTAAAAACATAAAATACTCTTATATTATAAGGATATTTTATGTTTGACGACTAGAAAATCTATTGTATAAACATTGACTTCTAGACTACTTTGTGCTACTATACTGGCAGGTCCAATATGTTGTCACTTTGATGATATATATGGGCTTTTTACTTTAGGCCGTGGGTCTATGGTAGAAAAATTCAGACACCTTGTTTTGCGGAGCACAACCGCTAAATATGAATAAAAAAATAATCACAAAGTTTCTACAGTCGTTTGTTGCGATCCCTATGTTATCGGTCACGACAACACTTGCCGGAGTAGCACCTATAATCCCAAGCCCTACTGTAGTTCTTAGTCAAAACAATACTGTTGCCGATGCTTCTGTGATAACCACACAAGAAGACAAGCTAACAGACCAACGCGCCACAAAGATTGATACTTTGCTTGCCGAATATAATTCGCCACTTGTCGGTTATGGAAAGAAATTTGTAACCGAAGCAAATAAAAATGGTATCGATTGGCGACTGCTCGTTGCAATCTCTGGTCGCGAATCTACATTTGCTTTGCACCCATGTAAGAATGCTACAAATAGCTTCCTCGGATATGGTTCGTGCAAAATAAATTTTAAATCAGTAGACGATGCCATTGAAAAAGTCTCTGCCAGTTTAGGTGGTAATAATGAAAATACAGCTCGTCATTACGATGGCAAGACAACCCCAGAAATACTTAGGAAATATAATTCTATAATCCCTGGGTATTCCAAGCAAGTCATAAAGATCATGAAAATGATCGACGATCAGGAAGAAATAGTTTAACAAAAAATCTCCATTCGGAGATTTTTTGTTTTAAATTTTCTTCAAATTCTCAATCGAGATACTCTTGCCTCCGCCACGGTCGGTGACTTTACCCGAGAGCGCTATGATATTGTCTTTTACGATTATCTCACGGTGTGCTTCGTATAGTTTTGAAAATACAACTGCCTCGATCGACCCAGAAAAATCTGAAACTTTTATAAAAGCCATGCGTTCGCTACGCTTGGTTGTGACTATTCTAACATCATCTATAATACAAGCCACAGTCACTGGTATGCCAACTTTCACCTCGTCTTGAACTTTTTTAATTAGTGTTCCAAATTTTTCTATTTTTTCTCTTAAGCTGTCGAGTGGATGGCCAGAAATATAGAGACCAAGTAATTCTTTTTCCCAAGAAAGTTTCTCCTCCATTGTTGCTTCAGGTTTTTTATCGATCTCAAGTTTTGTTTCGATCCCGCCAATTGCACCAAAAAGGGAATCCTGCGAAGCGTTACCACGGGATTCTTTGTTGAATGCGAGCAACTTGTCTATATTGCCGACTATCTCGTTTCTCTCGGCTAGGTCGTCCATGGCGCCAGATTTAGCTAAAGCTTCAACAGATTTTTTATTTAAATTTTTATGATTAATTCTCTCAAAAAAATCAGCCAGCGATTTATACGCGCCGTTTCGCTTGCGCTCAGCTATTATCTCATCGGCAATATCCGCCCCCAAATTTTTTATAGTATAGAGACCAAAACGAATAGCTTTATTTTTCCCCTTATCCTTGTCAGATACAACAGTGAACCCTCCAAAACTCTCGTTAATATTTGGTGGTAGGGTATTGATACCCATCTTCTTACATTCAGTTACTATTTCAGCGATTTTATCTACGTCGCCACTCTCAGCGGTCATGATGGCGCTCATATATTCGACTGGGAAATTTGCCTTCATATATGCTGTCTGATAGGCGACCCGACCATAGCTTGCCGAATGGGCTTTGTTGAATCCATAAGCGGCGAAAGGTTCTATCTGGTTCCACAATTCTGTAGCTTTTTTCCTTTGCCACCCGCTGTGCGAGACGCAGCCATCGATGAATTTATCTTTCTGCTCGGCCATTTCTTTTGGAATTTTCTTTCCGACAGCTTTACGGAATTTATCTGCCTCGCCCCAAGTGTACCCAGCAATATTTATGGCGATCAAAAGAAGATCGTCTTGATAAACCAGGACTCCATATGTTTGTTTAAGTATCGGTTCAAGCGCTTTGTCTAGATATTTTATAAGCTTCGAATTGCGTTTTCTTTCAATGTAAAGCGGAATAAATTGAATTGGCCCAGGTCGATATAGGGCGACCATGGCATTGATATCGTGAATACTTGTCGGTTTTAATTCTTTTAGATAGTGAGTCATACCCGAACTGTTGAGCTGAAAGAGGCCGCTCGTTTCGCCGCTCGTTAGTAATTGGAAAGTTTTTTTATCATCGAGCGGGATTTTATCAAGGTCAATATTTATATTATGAATTTTTTTTACGAGCTCGACAGCATCGGCTAGTATTGCTAGGTTTCTTATGCCTAAAAAATCAAATTTTGGCAACCCAGTGTCTTCGATACTATACATATCGTACTGAGTTATGATATTTCCTCCACGTGGATCGTATTGTATAGGGGAAAATTCATACAACACTCTAGGTGCTATGACGACCCCAGCTGCGTGTACTGAAATATGTCGCACACAACCCTCCATTTTTTTGGCTAAATCTATTATTTTTTTAGTATCGGCTTCTTTTTCATATATTTCTTTGAGTTCAGGCACAATCTCCATAGCGTGATCGATCGTCATCGGCATGCCTTGGATGCCAAATGGAATCATGTTTGATATTCTGTCACCGACACTGTATTCGTAGCCGAGAGCGCGGGCAACATCACGCACAGAACCCTTTGCCATCATAGTGCCAAATGTTCCAATCTGGGCAACTCTATCCTCGCCATATTTTTTTCTGACATATTCGATGATCTCGTCGCGTCGGTTGTCGGCAAAATCCATATCAATATCAGGCAATGATGGTCGCTCGGGGTTTAGAAATCTTTCAAATGGTAGTGCGTAATCGAGTGGGTCAACATTTGTAATTCCCAAGAGGTAAGTAGTCAGTGACCCAGCGACTGACCCTCGAATGTTTGTCAGGATTCCATTTTTGTGTGCATAATGGAGCAGGTCGCCGACAACCAAAAAATATGTAGAATAACCTTTTTGTTTTATTATACCGAGCTCATATTCCAATCTGTCCAAGTACTCTTTTTTTTGTCCGAGTTCTCGATAGGCAAAACCTCGATAGGCAAGGGCACGCAGTTCGTCATCTGGCGAAACTCCTTTTTCGATAATAAATTCTGGGAAATATGCATGACCGAGCGGAAGTTTATAATCCTCACACAAATCGGCGACAAATTTAGTATTCTCAACGACCTCAGGAATATCGGGGAAATATTGTCGAGCAGTTTTCTCATCGATCAGTGAAAAATCGTCATCTGAAAATTCAAATTTACCTACATCTTTTCCATCAGTGCCAGTATTGACTTGCAGGAGGGTATGGTGCACTTCGTGGTCATCTTTGTTTGGGTAGTGCGAATCCTGGGCGGCGACAACCCTGATTTTTAATTTTTTTCCTAATTCTATGATTTTATCGCGCAATTTTTTATCGCCGTCGATATGTGGGTGCGAATGTATTTCTAGAAAATAATTTTCTATGCCGAAAATATCTTGATACTCTTTTATTATTTCCTCTGCCTTGTCGTCGTCGTCGGAAAGAATAGTCCTTGAGAGTTCGCTGGCCATGCAACCAGACAAACATATAATGCCCTCATGGTATTTTCGCAGGATTTCTTTATCCATTCTCGGTTTGTAATAATAGCCTTCAAGATTTGATATTGTCACAAGGTGCATGAGGTTTTTATAACCCTTGAAATTCTTGGCCAGAAGAGTTAGATGGTATCTTTTGTTGTCTATTCCCGATTCTTTGTCGGTGCGCCCGCGAAAGGCAATGTATGCCTCGACCCCGATTATCGGTTTTATACCTGCAGTCCTGCATTCTTTATAAAACTCGATAGCGCCATACATGTTGCCATGGTCAGTTAGGGCGATAGCGCTCATTTTATTTTTTTTAGCAATGCCAACTATCTCTTCAACTTTTGAAAGGCCATCAAGTAGCGAGTAGTGGGAATGCGTGTGGAGGTGTATAAATTTCGAATCCATGGGGCCATTATAGCAGAAGGTTTTAAGCTTTAAAAATAAGATATTTTGGTATACTAATCATATGGCAGATAGAATAATCATCGGCATTGACGAGGTGGGCAGGGGGCCGATCGCTGGGCCGGTGGCGGTTTGCGCATTCATTTGCCGTGAGAATTTTTTTGATAATCTCGAAATAAGTTTACCACTCCGCGACTCAAAGAAATTAACTATCAAACAGCGAGAAAAATGGTTCAAATATCTACAAACTTGCAAAATCTCTGGTAAATGCGATTTTAAAGTCTCTTATGTCTCGCCTGAACATATAGATAAATTTGGAATAGTTAAATGTATCAACAAAGCCCTAGAAAAATCTCTACTGGCCATAGCCCCACAAGATTTTTATAAAATTTTTCTCGATGGCGGCCTCAAAGCCCCAAAAGAATTTAAAAATCAAGAAACTATTATAAAAGGCGATGAGAAAATCAAAGTCATATCTTGCGCTTCGATCGTCGCCAAAGTCTCTAGAGACAGTGTCATGAGAAAATTTGCAAAAGTTTTTCCAGATTACGATTTTGAAAACAATGTTGGTTATGGCACCAAGGCCCACTACAAAGCTATAGAGAAAAATGGTCTGACCGAAATTCACCGCAAAACTTTTATCAACCTTTAAAATTTTTTAGACAAATACTCTTTGATATCTTCCTTGTCTTCGGCCAACCATGCTACATTTGAAGCTATTCGCTCGTAGGCTTGTTCGATGGTCCTGTTGGCGCCAGGAGCAGAATTTTTTGCAAAAAATTTTTTAGCGCCTTGCAAATCCTTAATTTTTGTATGGGCTTCAAGAGGGGATATGAGTCGCGACAAAAAGTGCCCACCCTCGCCGTATTTATTGAGCAAGACTTTCCAATTTTTCTTTACAAATTTCCACGATTGGTCCCGGCCATGTAGGCTTGCCCATGTGGAACCAAGTATAAACGGCGCATCCTGGGTGCGAACCTTTTTTGAGAGTGAAAATTGAAGCGTCTTTGCGAGTAGTTTTTTATTTTTAAATTTAGTCAATGCTCGACCAAAACGCTCCTTTTCTTCATGCATTTGTTCATCTTCATATAATCTGGCAAAATTATTCCAATCATTATTATTTCCAGACGAAGCAACACTCGCGTAAACTGCACTTCTTATATCTGGGTCAATGGTTTTTTTATTTCTATCCATAAATATTTTTTTTGCCGAAGCGATAACTTTTTTGTCGCCGTAAAATGCCGCTTGGGATATTGCTAGGCTCCTTAGGAAAGTATTTTTGTTTTCTTCTCCCCTTTTCTTTACCCAGCCTGTTTTTTTGACCAGTGGTGAAAATAGCGACAATGCATATCTATCATATTTTTTAGTATATTCGGCCATGCCTTTATCGCTTACAATCAAGTTATAGATCTTATTTATCCCAGATGCGATTTCAGACCAGACTATAAACTCAGACTCGTCTTTGTAGATAAGGGCAAAATCTAAGGCAACCGATGTTTTTATATAACCGCCTTCGGCCAGGGCAAATAAGTCCCTGACGACTGAAAGCCTATCTACAGTTTGCAATTTATTTTTTAAAATATCTCCTTTGATACCCCAGAGCGTTTTGCTGTCATAACGAGCGCGGATAAAAGAACCCCCTGTTGCACTCGATCTTGATATATGGGTATTTTTAAATAATTCAATTTTTTTATTCAATAAAATTTTGCGCTCGCCACCCGTTGTTTTAATTTCAAGCGGCGTTGGCCAAATACTAACCGTGTTATTTTTTATTGCAGATATTCGACTTGAAAAAAATCTCTGCTGGCTTATTTTGCTCGAAGCCCTTTCGTTTATAAAAGAAATTAACGGGTAACCTGTTTTTCTAGTCCAAACGCCCATGATTTTTTTGACTGGTTTACCACTTACTTTTTCAAATGATTTCCAAAGTTCTTCTGTCTTAGTATTTTTGTAACTATGTTTTTTCAAATAGTGCCTTAAACCATCACGGAAACTTTTTTCTCCGATATAATTTGCCAGCATTCTTATGACTGCTGAACCTTTTGAATATGAAACCATATCAAATATCTCACTGATCTCGTCCGGGTGGTGCACTTCGATTTCGATCGGGTGTGAATTCTCGAGGGAATCAAGGCGAAGGGCAACGCCATAGCGATCGGCCAAATATAAATCCCAAATATACCAACTCGGAAATAATTTATCAACACAAAGATTTTCCATATATGAAGCAAAACCTTCATTGAGCCAGAGGTCTGTCCACCACTCCATAGTCACCAAGTTTCCAAACCACTGGTGGGCGATCTCGTGAGCTATTACTATAGCCACCCATTGTTTATTTGAAAGCGAAGAATGATCTTCATCGACCAATATCGCTGTCTCTCTAAACGTTATGGCACCCCAATTTTCCATAGCAGCCGATTCAAAGTCTGGAATGGCGACAAGATCAAGTATTGGCAATGGATAGGGTATATCAAAATAATCGTCATAGAACTCTAGCGCTTTCTTTGCAACATCGAGCGCAAATTTTGCTTGGTGCGATTTACCGCGCGTAGTCAGTACCCTTATCTTGACCTCGCTTTTTGTTTTACCTTCGATGTATTCAAATTCACCGATGATAAATGCAAGCAAATATGTCGACATTTTTGGAGTCGGAACAAAGTCGACAATTTTATATCCACCCTCGTGTTGCCTTATTGAACCGGATATGGTATTTGAGATGGCCATATGGCCCTCTCTTATTGTAAGCGAAACTTCAAAGGTTGCTTTGTGCGATGGTTCGTCAAAACAAGGGAAGGCTCGGCGAGCATCGGTTGGTTCAAATTGGGTCGTAGCTATATGTTTTACCTGCCCATCCACTTCATATTTACTTCTATAGAACCCGCGGAGATGGTCGTTTATTATTCCTTCAAAAACTATTACCAGGCTGACCTTGCCCTTAGGCACCAAATTCTTAAAAGTGAATTTCGCGATTTCTCTTTTAATATCGTATGAAATATTTTTTGCAAATTCTTGTTTCTTGTCGTAAAAAATTTCAACTGTTTCTATCTTTATGTCTTTTGAGTGCAAAATAATTTCTTTTGTATTTTTCAAGACCACTATGTCTATCGTTTCTTTGCCGGAAAAAGTAAAAGACTCGAAATCAGGTTCAAGGATTATCTTGTAATTGGTCGGGTAAATATGTTTCGGCAACCTTACCGATTTTTTTTGAATATTTTTTTTCACTTTATTGCATTGCTTTCTCTATACGTTCTAGCGCGACCACAAACGCGGCTCGACGCATATCTGTTTTCAGTTCAGTTGCACGGTCAAAAACTAGCTTGGCTTCTTCGTCCATAATAGTCTTTAGTTTTTTGAAGACTTCGTCTTCGGTCCAATGTTCATGCTTTAGGTTTTGCTCCCACTCAAATGTCGAGACAGTTACACCGCCAGCATTCGCCAAGATATCTGGTATCACCGGTATATTGCGTGAAAAAAGAATGTCATCTGCCTCTGGCGTTGTCGGCCCATTTGCAAGCTCGAGTACCAGACGAGCTTTTACGTCATTTACATTTTCTGTCGTTATCTGGTTCTCGAGTGCTGCTGGTACTAGGACATCACACGGTAGGGTCAGAAGGTCGCCATTTGTAATCATTACCGAACCAGGGAAACCAGATATCTGACCATTTTCTTTTTTGTATTCATTTAATAATTTAATATCGATACCATCTTCTTTTAGTATTGCTCCTTTCGAATCTGAAATCGCAATAATTTTATGCCCGTTTTTATATAAAATTTCTGCTGCATTACCACCGACGTTACCAAAACCTTGAATAACTATATTGCACGATTCCGGCATCGCCATCTTCTCTTTGATAATATTGAAAACATAAAATCCTCCCAACCCAGTTGCTACATTACGCCCTTCTGAACCACCAGCCTCGATCGGTTTACCAGTAAATGCTGCATTTGTTTTATCGCCAGATATTTTTGCATATTCATCGGCCATCCACGACATGATTTCTGGAGTCGTGTTTACATCTGGCGCTGGGACGTCTTGTCTTGGTCCTAGGATTGGGGCCATTAGGCGTACCCAACCACGAGAAAGTTTTTCAAGTTCAGCATGAGACAATTTTTTAGGGTCGACGGTTACACCACCCTTACCACCACCCATTGGAATATTTGCAACTGCACATTTGAGAACCATCCAAAAACCTAAAGCCCTGACTTCGTTTATATCTGTATCTTTGTGGTAGCGTATGCCCCCCTTGTATGGCCCTCGAGCGTTATTGTACTCTACACGATAACCTTCAAAAATCGAAAGAGTGCCGTCGTCCATCTCAACTGGTATTGAAACATGGACCTCGCGGTCGGGGTGGTGTAGTCGCGCTAAAAATTCTTTACTAAAAGGCTTAACCTTGCAGGCTCTATCGAGCTGAAGTATTGCATTTTCAAACGGATTGGTCATATCTATATAGGATTAAAATTAATACAACCCATTATACTATTCTTTAATAATTTATCTATAGTTTTATTTTATCCTTATTTTACAATGGTTTTTAGAGACTACTCGCTCTTGACAAGTGGCATATATTTATGATATAATCCCACTATGAAAATTAAAACAGTAAAAAACACAATAGCATTTTTAGTAGTCACTTTTTCTCTTGCCAGTGCCACGAGCGCTTATGCCTATGTGCCAGGAGTTTGGGACCCACAACCAAGAATTCAGGATAATACTCCAGGGTTTTATGTCGTCCCTAACACACCAGAGCCGTTGCCCGTACCACAAACAGTACCAACAGTTGCTTACAATAACCAAACTACAAACAATACAACTAACAATACTGTAAACAATACGACAACAAATAGCACAAGAAATACGAGAAATGTTCCCGCAGCTCGTGTACGCTCAACAGAAAGTTTCGATAATTCTAGCGCTCCAGAATTAAAACCAGTTGTAACAGATAATACAAACAATGGTTTAACAGCGCTCTCGGTTGCTGGTTCAGGTGGCTTTATGCCAAGTTCGATCTGGCAGTGGTTTCTCGTAGTTTTGCTTATTCTTGCCATAATTATTCTTGCAAGAATCCTAAGCAGATCTGACCATCATGAGATTCATACAGTAACTGCGCACTAATTAATCATATACAAAAATCCCTCGACGTAAATCGGGGGATTTTTGTATTTTTATGCAAGTGTTATAATCTTCGTATGGTTAGAAATGTAAACCAAGAGCACAAAGATTCGCTAAGTATTCAAGAAAAAATTGCTCTTGTCATAACTCGCGGTGTCGGCAGTATGTATTGCGCCTATCTTTTTGCGATTATCGCGCTCATAAGTTTGCCAGATGCAATTCGGGCAGGCAAAGCTTCGATCGTGTCTTGGATAGCCCAGACATTTTTACAACTCGTACTCCTATCTATCATTATGGTTGGGCAGAATGTGGCGAGCAAGCATTCGGAACTACGCGCCGATGCAGATTATGAAGTCAATATAAAGGCCGAGAAAGAAATTGAAGAAATCAAGAAAAGCCTAGAAGAAATAAAAAATAAACTAGACAAAGATAATTAGGATCTATCTTTTAGATATTTACTAGCAATACTTAGAGCAAATGATGGGAGTATGACAAAAACAGTTGCCATCAGAAATCTCATGAGTATTGTGTTTGGTAGAGCATTATCGTTCCTTCCACCAAAAATGACGAGCAACATACCTATAATCCCAAAAGCAATCGATGCGTAGATAAAAACTTTTGTGGCTATTTTTTGCATGGTTTAATCATAACATAATAATTATCTAGGAGTTATACGCTTCCTCGAGTTTTTTGGTGTCGATCTTTTTCATTTGCATCATCGCTTGCATGACCTTGCCAGATTTTGCTCCGTCCGGGTCGCTCAAAAGCTTTGGCAATATATTCGGAATAATTTGCCAAGAGAAGCCATATTTATCTTTCAACCAGCCGCACTGTTGGTCTTTTTCGTCTACGCCTTCGGCTAGCTTATTCCAATATAAGTCGACTTCTTCTTGGTCTTCGCATTCAACATAAAAAGACACAGCGCCAGTTGGTTTAAAGAACGGCCCACCATCGAGTGCCATAAATCTCTGACCAAAAAGTTCAAAGACCGCAGTCAAAACTTTACCTTCTAACCCTGCGTGTGGCCCCTCGAGTGGGCCGCTAGGGTAGCGCTTGATGCTGACAATTTTTGAATCTTTAAAAACTGAAACATAGAAATTTATAGCTTCTTCTGTCTCCTTATCAAACCATAAAAATGGAGTTAATTTTTGTATCATGGGCAGATTATACCACTAATTATCTATTTTCATTAATCAATACACCTCCATCGTCGATAGTTACGAAAGTCGACGGAATGTCTGTCCAACAGCCGGTATTGAAATAATTTATATCTTTTTCTTGTCGAAACAGAGCTTGGTGCGTGTGCCCGCAAAATATATAATCTACCCCTCGCTCTTTGCCGTGGCGCAATACCTTTGACGCCACTTCTTCAGAAACGCGAAGCCAAGCCTTGCTTAGACGCTTTATCGAGCGAGTGAATCGGTGCTTTTTTCGGTCTATGCGCTGCAGGAATTTATAAAACGAAGCTGCCATTTTACTCAATATTTTATTTTTTATCATAAAGCTATCGAACTGGTGTCCGTGCATAGCTAGATATTTTTTGCCATTATATTCCCACTCATATTCTCCCAGGATTGGTATACCCAAAATATGGGACATGACATTTGTGATGAGTTCATCGTGGTTGCCGGTTATCCAGATTACCTCGACATCAGTTTGTTCATTTGCAAGTTCGTGGATGTGCGACAACAGCTTCCAATGTTTTGTTTTTAATCTTTTAAAATTTAGATCGTCGAATATATCCCCGAGTAGCACCAAGCGTTTGAAATTATATTTTTTTAAAGTTTCGAGTAGCACATCTGAACGGCTGACAGCCGAGCCCAAGTGAATATCAGAAGCTATGAACGTGTCTACATTCTTTGGCATAATAGTTGGCGATCTTATTTACTATTTCATTAGGCTATCTACAATTTGGTCTAGACTGTTAAAAAATTTTGTTTGTGCTTCCTGGCACTGGCCCATCTCGGGTTCGCTATAAACTCCACAGTTCACATGGTGCAAGACAAAGTTTGCCGTATCGACACCGCTACCGCCAAGCGAGGCCGTTTCATAGTTGTATGTATCATAAAAATTTCCAGCTCCGCCGTCGGTCGTCAGTGAAACGCAATATGTTCGGCTGCCTATTATTTTTTCTTGGGTAGTTCCCATTTCTGTTTTTGATTCTTTGCATTCATACAATACATCGGCATGTTTTATAACCGGCGGCCAATTTTCTTTTGCAGTGATGAATGGGGAAGGCAGGTCAGTCGACGGGGTACTTTCTTGGCTAGACGGATTGTTATTAGGGGTATTTGAATTTTGAACTACATTTTCTGCTTGAGGATTTTTTGTATTTTCATTGTGCTCTACCTTGAATGTTATATAGGCGAGGAGACCAATAATCACAAGACCAATGGTAATGAGAATTTGTTTACTTTTCATAGCTGTGATTATAACATAAGAAATTCACCAAAGTAATTGTTTCTGATAAAATAGTTTTATGAATAAAAAGGCCATGGGTTCGGGGACAGTTCACAAATTGCCAGTTGATTTTGCAAGGGCGGTAGCTTCTGTAAAAAGCGTCTACCAGCTTTGGCAAGACATCACCCCGCTTGCGCGCAACGAATGGATATGTTGGGTCATATCCGGCAAAAAAGAAGAAACGAGAAATATTCGCATCAAAAAAGCTATTTCAAAAATGAAGGGTGGCATGCGCCGACCTTGTTGCTGGGCCGGGTGCATGCATCGAGCTGATAAACCATTGAGTCCCTCGCAAAAATTTGTGTACGGTAAAAAATAACTTATACTAAAAGCTTTTTAACATCAGTTTCTTTTTTTAAATATATTATTGTATACTAAAAGAAAAATCTATGTTCTCAGAAGTAGACAAAGAAAGTAAAGAAAAAAATGAGGCAGTTAAAAAATCTATCGATCAGGCATATCTTGATATAGATTTCCGGAAAAAAACAATTTTCTTAGATAAACGAGGGCGTGATATAACCAACACCGTCTTAACTTATCAACAATCAGAATGGATTGTAAATGATGCCCGGAATGAACCGATTCCGTGATTGGACTGCCACTCTAAAGCCACCTCTTTCGATGTGGCTTTTTATGGTGTTAGCCAAATGGCAGAAGATGAGAAGAGGAGGGGACATTAAAACTGAAAATACACGAAAGGATAATTAAAATACATTGATTCAAAAAATTTCTTGGTGTATTATGATAGAAAAATAAAAAATATGAATATCCCTACAAAACCTCATACACCAGAAGAGGTATATGAATCTGGTATACTGCATCATACAATTGTTGATTATCATTGGATTGCGCCCGGAGATCCTATTTTCAACCCCGGATGGTTTCCGATAAAGGTACTCAATTATGAGCACCCCAAATTGAAAAAAGAATTGGAAGAAATGAAGAAAAAAGCAGAACTTTCTCTAGGGAACAAGGAAGTCAATTGGAAGAGACTTAGCGGGATTTATATCACAATTTAATACAAGCTCTAAAGTCGTCTCGAAAGGGATGACTTTTATTTTGCCCCTGAATATAAAATACTTAATTCTCTCTATAGTTTTATCTAAGGTTAATTTTTAGTGTCAGCAGATGGGCCGTAAATTGAGGGGACGATCGCTCCCATTGCGCGTAAATATGTTGCCAACTGTCCGCGATGATGAATCGCGTCAAACAAAAATCCCCAAGACATCTTATATTTTTTATCTTTCCACATTTCTCCCATGCTTGCATCACCATTTTCCCAATCTTCTTCAGAAATATTTTCTAAATCTTTTTGGAGTTGTGACATGCCTGCGTCGAACTTTGAAAGCATATCGGCTTTAGATTGTTTTTCCATCTCGTGAGGGTCAAATGATGGCATACCCGAAGTTAAGACTCCTGATATTGCCTTCCATTGCAGTGCTAACTGTGCTGCCAAGTTGCCAGCCTCGCGAGATCTTTCGTGGACTTTGTGGGTATGTTTATCTTCTGGTAAAGCATCTATCGCGACTCTAAACTTGGGAGCCTCTTCTTTTATTGTTTCAACAAAAAATTCTTTATTTGTCATAAATTTAAACGCGTTAACTATAATGCACCTAGTGTATCATAATAATATTTTTGACCAAAATTTTGAGTTTGTGAATAAACTTATGTTGTTATTTTTAAGTAAAAAGGGTTATAGTAGATTGCATGTATACCTATCCAATGCACCCAGAGGTGGTTTCAGATAATTTCGGTAAATGCCCTAAATGCGGCATGGACCTCGTGCTCAAAGAAAAAAAGACAGAGCTAAAAATCTATCAAACTGAAGACAAAGGCTTGGGGGTTTTGACGTGGAAAAATTATATCCCCCTTATTGTGATTGTTTCTATGATTATGATCTCTTCTTTGGTGTCATCTTTGGGTAAACAACCGACTTATTTTGTGCTTTATTTTATGACAGGTTTTTTTCTAGTCTTTTCTGGTTTCAAGTTAATGGATTTAAAGGGTTTTGCTCGAGGATATTCTACATACGATCTCTTGGCACAAAAATGGTTTGGCTATGGTTACATCTATCCGTTTTTAGAATTTGTGTTTGGTTTATTGATGCTCTCGGGCATACACACACCAACCCTTCTGTGGACTGAATTTGTAGTCATGGCTTTCAGTGGGGCAGGAGTAGCCATCAAGCTAGCCAAAGGTGAAGAATTTCAATGTGCCTGCCTGGGAACTTTCTTAAAGGTTCCTCTAACCAAAATAACTTTGATAGAAAATTTTGGGATGGCACTTTTGGCGTTAATAATTATTTTTTCTTAAAAAATTTGCTCCGAACTTGGGACGATGTTCGAAAGAGTTTGGAGTAATAAAAAACTACCCTTACGAGTAGTTTAAAGTCGATTATTTCTGGGTTAACCGAGGTCAAATGTTTGAATGTAGCGGTAGAGGGTCCTTTCGGACATCTCTAATTCTTCGGCGGCCTTTTTCCTTTTTCCTTTGTGTTTCGTAAGACTCTCTTTAATGCCATTTATAACTGTGCTCCATTTTTTACGGGTTTCCATAAGAATCTTGCCCAGGTGGTTTTCACCAACGCCGTTACAAACCCCAAAGAAGGTATCATTCCAGGTGTTGCCTTCAATAATTTCAACATCTCCTGTATCGATCAGTTTCATCACCAGATCAGGATTGCTGATTGAAAATTTCAAATTCACCAGGGTGGTCATATTAGATATTCTCATTTCATCGTTCCAATCAGGGCGTTTATTAATTTCCTGTCCCAGCTTTTTAGCTTTACCAGGTGTTTCCATCCCTCTGATCGTTTCCCGTATAGCATCATCAGTTGTCTTGGATGCCTGATAGGCATGTTCTGTGGAAGGGTACATCCTTCCTTCAAATACAACGTTTACAGGCCAGAAGTTAGAGAGAAATCTGTATTCTCCGCTAAATGAATCAATTTTTGATTGCATATCTTGGTATTTATTTGTTTAGAATAGTTTAGACCAATATCTATTGACTTGTCAAGTAGTGTATGTTTAAATAAAGAAAAACAATACTTTAACTCATTAAAAATTAAATATGAGAAATTTACCTAACAGAAGGTTTTTTGTCGTTATTCACACAATAACCAACGGACTATATCATACGCTCGCAGAGGCTGAATTATCAAGGCAAGCCGGTGCAGATGGAATATTCCTAATTCCAGACTATGCAAAGGGTAATAAAAAAGCTACAACGGAGGACCAGTTTCTCTATTTAGAAAAACTGAAGGAAAAGCTACCCAATTTACTCATAGGTGTTAACTTTTTAATATCAGCCGAATCAATCATACCAAGGATATATACTGTTCAGCCTAATTTATATCAGGCAGACAGCAGTTCGGCTTCAAAAATTGATAAATTTAAATTGCCAAGAACAGAATTTTTCCTTGGTTTAGCATTCAAGTATTCTAAGAACGTCCATCTTACCGGTGATGCTTTAAAGGAACACTGCATAAAAGTTTCTGCTTCTGCAGATGTTCCGACTACGAGCGGCGATGCTACAGGTTCTGCCGCTGATATGAAAAAAATTCGTGAGATACGGTCTTATTTGTTACCAAGTAAGCGCCTCGGTATTGCAAGTGGTGTAACAGAACAAAATGTGCAATCGTATCTTCAGGAAGGCGTTACAGATTTTTTGGTGGCTACATCACTTATCGAAAAAGTAAATCAAGTGGATAGCTCTGACATTTTAAGTTTCTCAAAAGTTTCTAAAATGGCAGAAATAATACACTCATACAGTGAATAACTATTTCAACAACAGCTCTTATGCATTAAATAGGAGCTGTTTTATTTATTGTCTGAGCAGGAGAATTTTATCTAGATACTACAACAATTATTTTGAAAAAAATTTGCCCCGGAGACTAAAGGATATTAGAACTTGTTCTGAAAAATAAAAAGACACCGATAAATTCTTTGGTGTCTTAATTAGGAATATTATAAATAATCTTAAAGGCACGTTGCTGCTACTTTCTTTGAAATTTTTTGTTGAATTTCACAATTTTTACATTTGGGCTTACAAGATAGAACAAAACTGCTTCTTGCCCGTAATGTTTTGCGGTAAAATTAACAATTTCATTCATTTCCTTTTTGGAGCAGGCTACTTTAACCGGTATCATGCTTTCCTCAAAGGTTTTGCGGTTTTCATTTCTCCAAATGCCCTTGCTGGTTTTCTGTATGGTCAAGCCGCCAGTAAGGTTTTCTACAAATGTATCCCACTTTTTATGATGGTATAAGCTAATTTTCTTGTGATTATTGAAGTGAGTGGGAACAAGGATTTCCCACAGAATTATTTTTTTCATAATCTTTAGTTTTTGTTGTTTATCTAAAAAGATAGATTACCTACTTAGAAAAACAACAAAAACTAACTTCAAAGAACTGCTGTTAGCATAACATCTAAAATAGATTTAGTCAAACTTTGGCTTCGAGTCTGGGAAAAGGTTAGAATGGAAATAATACAAGAAAAAGTCAATTGAAAAACATAGTCTTGTTAACCCGTTGACAATCCAGTTAACATTTGTTAATATGGACTTATAGCAGTTAACAATGATTATTTTTATGAATAAAGACAAAGAGAAAAAAGCAAAATACATATCAGTTGCCGAATTAGCAAGAATGCTAGGTATTAGTCGTATTGCTGTCTTTAAAAAGATTAAAAATGGCAAAATTCCCGCAGAAAAGATAGGGCGTTCATATGTTATATCCATGGATTTTGTCAGAACTATCATTCCAGACAGAAATAAGATCCTCGAAGAGAAAGAAAAAAAGATAATAGAGAAAACTGTTAAGAAGGTTGTGAAAGAATATGGCGAAACCTTGAAGCAATTGGGTAAAGAATAAAATTATGTATTTAACCATTGCAGATATACAATACATCGCTCATCGTCTAGCCCAAGAAACAATGACTTGGTCTGAACCTATTCCTGATTTTAGTACAAGATTCACAAACGCGCTTGAACGTTCTATCGAAGCCCCTTTTCAGTCGTTTGGCGGCAAAGAGCTGTACCCAACTGTCTTAAACAAGGCATCCATACTATTTTATTTGATGATTAAAAATCACCCATTTAAAAACGGAAACAAGCGTATTGCAATGACAACACTATTTTACTTTCTTGCTTTAAACAAAAAATGGCTTCGCGTAGATAATCAAGAGCTATATAATTTTGCGAAATGGGTAGCAGAAAGTAATGCTCACCTTAAAGACGGTACGATAATTGCGATAGAAACCTTTCTGCAAACATATCTAGTTGACCAAGAATAAAATGCTAAAAATAGATTAAATTGGTAAATAAAAAATCTTCCCTTTATGTTAAAGTTTATAAAACAATGAGAAAATTTTATTTGATTATTATAGTTTTGAGTTTTTGTATACCTCAATTCGCTTTGGCGGATTATCATTTTAACAATTTCAAAGCTAAACATCCAATTCATGTGTATGGTAAAGCAACTAACACCCCAAAAGGAATCTCGCCAGATATAATTAAAAAAATTTACAATCTGCCTGATAGTGGCGGGCAAGGAACCATAGCTATTATCGGAGCTTATGACGATAGTACAATCGAAAAAGACCTGAATGTATTCAGTTCTCAATTTAACCTACCTTCGTGTACTGTTACAAATAGTTGTTTCGAAAAACACCTGATGGCAAAAGACACGAAAACGAACAGTGGCTGGGCTATGGAAACCTCACTCGATGTAGAGTGGGCCCATGCTATTGCCCCTTTGGCAAAAATTCTTTTGGTAGAAGCAAAAACTCCATCCGGAAAAAATCTTTTAGACGCCATTGATTATGCCCGCAATAATCCAAATACAGTAGCAATATCTATGAGTTTCGGCGGAGCAGAATTTCCAGAAGAACTATCGCTCGACTCACATTTTCAAAGTAACTTTGGCGCGGTTTTCTTTGCCGCCTCGGGAGACAATGGCACTGGAGCTAGTTGGCCTGCTGCATCACCATTTGTAGTGGCTGTCGGTGGCACTAGTCTGACATTTGACTCGCATGGATCTTTTTTAAAAGAATTGGCTTGGAATGGTTCGGGTGGAGGAGTAAGTGCTTACGAAAAACAACCTAATTATCAAAATAGCTATGCGATTCCTCGTGCTAATGGAATGCGTTCGATTCCTGATGTTTCTTACGACGCAGATCCGAAATCAGGTTTTCCAGTTTATAGGCATGGCAATTGGTATGTAGTCGGTGGCACTAGCGCTGCTGCCCCACAATGGGCAGCTATCCAGTCACTCGGACTTTCAACTGGTAACGAAAAATTTTATACTGATAAATCTTCCAATTCTCCCACTAAATTTTTTAGAGATATTAAAAACGGATCAAACGGTAACTGCGGTTATTATTGCGAAGCCCGAGCTCATTACGATTATGTCACTGGTCTTGGCTCGCCACTTACTGTGAAATTCTAAAACCTAAGATTTTTGATGTGTTTCCAGTTCAACTGTTTCAGAACCAGTGGTATTTACAAAAGATTATTTTATGATAGATTATTTGTAAACTAAAAAATAAACGCTATGCTCATTAAATTAATAAGTTCACATATAGGTGGACATGAAGTAATTGAGTTCCAGTCTGAGGACGCTACATACAGAATGGGAACATTTTGCCTTCAAATCCCTCCTCAGATAAAATCGGAAAACTTTTTTGAAATTCCTGACGATTTTATGCAAATAGAGTTGGGTCTTATCAAAAAGCAAAATCCATTAAAATGGTATGTGGAGAATCGAGAAAAAAATAAAGATGATGCTTCTGCGAGCAACAGTATTTTCGAAAAATTTATGGACGCAGTAGCTAAATTTTGTAATTACGACCGAAGAGGAAAAATGGATCAAAGGCAGAAATGGTACGAAAATAACTTCGTATAGTTAATACAGAACTTTAAGTTAAAAACCTAATCATAGTGATGTGATGAGGTTTTTTATTTTATAAAAATGCTCCCCCTAGTGGACAAGTTCAGAACTCTTAATTGGGTTAAAATTAAAAGAGATATTGAGTTTTCTAAGATTTTTGAGACATTTCCTGTAGCAGGGTTTCAGAACTCATAAAAGAAAATCCGCTTCAGTTTAATGAAGGGATTTTCCTTCTACTGAAGCGGATTTGTTTTTACCTTACTTGGAAGTAACGATAATACATTGTAATCATTTCATTCTTGAAGGAATCATAGGTTTGTTCCAACAAGAATCTGGCAGGAGGTGACATAGCCGTTCTCATATTTGAAAATATTTCTTCGGGAGTATTTCCTTTTGAGCTAAATATTTCCCATATGAAATCATATCCTTCAAAAACTTTTGCTTTTTCATCAGTTACTCCGATGAGAGCAAATAATTCTGACGTATTTTCGCTGGTGAAATGTCCCTGTCCCCAGAAAGCACGATTGCTTTTTTTGACCAAACTCTGCCTATCTGCTTTTTCCAGCCCTCCCAACATTGAAAGAAAACGGTCTCCGTCTTCTCCTGCTTTTACTCTACTTGTGTAATCATCAAGTATTTCAAAAACAACTATCAATGCCTTAATTACTGGATGCCTATGACCTTGATAGTTCAACATCTCGGCATACTTCTTTGTTCTGTTACTTATGTTCATCTTTTGATTATTTAATTGTTTATATTTAGTGAATTATCTTAACCTCCAAAAAAGAAGCAAGGATAATCCACCAAATACAACTAAATAACCAAAAAATATCAAAGAACTACTACCTGAGCATGATAGCATAAAATATATAAAAAGTCAAGTATTTGCTCCCACTAGTGGATGAGTTCAGAACTCTTAACTGGGTTCAAATTAAAAGAGATATTGAGTTTAGTAATATTTTTGAGATGTTTCAAATGATGAACACTTCAGAACTCATAATATAGAAAAAGCCCTAGCAAGTAGAGTTTTTCTACAAAGCTTAGGGCTTTAAATAAAAATGACTTAGTCCTCATTTGAAGGTGGTCCATAGTGCTGATTAACTTTTAACATCATACCCTCCATTGATACATGGGGGTTACGAATTGCATCCATTTCCTCAGCATCACCTTCCTGAAAAGGGTCGTATTCTTCTTCACGATTTTTTTTGGTTGTGGTGAGTGAAGATATTGCACCTGAACGACTATATCCCATTTCCATATATTCACGAACCTCTTTTTCGGTTGGTGAGTAAGGGTCTTCAGGATTAACTAAATCGTTGTCGTTGGGAAATTGATTTGCATCCATTTTTTTTGGTATTTAATTGTGAATTATTTAGTGAATTATCTTAACCTCCTAAAAAGAAGCAAGGATAATCCACCAAATACAACTAAATAACCAAAAAATATCAAAGAACTACGATACTGTTTCTAGTATAGAATAATTTAATATATTTGTCAACTGGCTCCGGAGGCAGGGAATCTCGCCCACGGCGCGTGATTGATAGTTTTATAAATAAAACATTATCAATCCTTCGATCCCTGTCGAAAGCAAAGTAGTTTGCTTTCTTACCCCGGAGTTAGATAAACAGAAAAGGCACCAAAAGGTGCCGTTTCTGTTTATTGCTCCGAACCTGGGATGAAGTTAGAATGGCTTTATTGTGATAAATAACTGAAAAGAAGTTCGTACTCACTAGGGTGTTTAACAAAATAAGGGTCTTTATTATCAATAAGTTTTTTCAATTCAAGATAAGGAATAAATTTTACTTCTGAAACTTCTTCTACCTGCTTTTTTATATTACTTAGATCTAAATCCATTTTAACAACATAGATAGGGTTTACTTCATTATTTATATATCCTTCACGCGCAGACCTTTGTTGAATAGTCCCAATGAGAGTAAAATTTCCAGGAGAAAGTTTTAAACCAAGTTCTTCTTCGGTTTCTCGTAAGGCAGAAGTTATGTTATCTTCTCCAGCTGATACATGCCCTGCAGCTGAAATATCCCACTCATTAGGATGGTTATCCATTAACGGAGATCTTTTTTGCACTAATAATTCATTTTTTGAGTTTAAAATCCAGATATGAACTGATCTATGCCAGAGGCCTTTCTCATGAGCTTCTTTTTTCAAAGCTTTGATTCCTGTCAAATTTCCTTTTTCATCACAGATATCCAAATATTCCATTAATTAATATTAACATTTTTACTTTATATCAGCTATGTATATAAAAAGTTCCTTGTTTTGGCAAGGAACTTAAATTATTTTCTATTTTAGATGAATTTAATCGAAAGGAATAGGAGTGTACCCGTATTCCTTAATTTTCATCTTCAGGAAATTTGGGCCATCGCCTCGTACGCAAACTTCAATCGGCTTGCTGATGTCTCTTTGTGTAATTCTGAACATTGTACCGTCTTTGAATTTTAAAGTGACAGAAGGTTCTCCACAAGCTTCCTCAGGGTACAGATCTAATTTTTCTGCAAAAGTGATAATCTTCTTCCCAATAATAAAATGGCTTTCTTCAATGAGGCACTTAATCCACCATTGAAAGTCAGCAAAATCGACTGCGGAGTTTTCGTTCCACCCAACTATCATTGGATGGCAATCATCATTGACGTTCGATTTTTGATTGGTCAGAGATAGTGCACCTAGTGCAATCCTTAATTCGTCTCCTGTAGGTAATACAGGATAGATGTATTGGATATTGCTTATTACGATTTCTTCATCAAGAATTTTTTTCATTTTAATTGTTTTAGTTTTTGAATTATTGAGTTTTCTCTAGTCCTATAAAGGTGTAGGGAAAACCCAACAAAATCAATCATAAACAACCATTAATATCAAAGAGCCGCTACATTCGTATAGTAGCATAAAAATATATAAAAGTCAAGTTGGCTCCCTGTATTGTCCGAGTTCAGAACTATAAACTGGAAAGAAATACAAAAAGAATTAGGTTTTAGCCAAATAATGACCTTCTTTCCAAGATACAGCAAACTGGAAGCTAAACCTTAAACTTATTGATAAAATCTGTAGCTTTATCTTCAAGAACAATACTTTTTAAGAAATCTCTTTTTTCAATATCCGTCTTTGCTGTTGTAGCAGAAAGATAGTTTTCTATTGCAGTGGATAATTCATTGAACTTTGATTGATATAGTTTAGCCACATAAGAAAAACCTATTTTAGGATTACTGGCTTTTTCTAAAACCTCGCTTTTATCGTGAACTACTGAATGGCTTTGAATATCAGTGTATGAGCAATCAGCATCTAAGCTGTTTCCTAATCTTTCTTCCCAATCTGTTTTATTTATAGAAAACATTCTTTCCTTCACACAAGCAGAAGGACTACTAGTCAAAACAAAAAACACATAAAGACCTAATTCTTTATGCTGTTTGAATAACAACTTATATTTCTTTTTGATTACACCCGTTCTTTCTTCTTCTGAAGTTTTATCAGCAAATGTATTTCTAGGATGATAATACATCAAAGTAACCGCTTCAGGCATCTGCATATATTATTGAGCTAGATCAAGTTTTTTGAAAAGACCCTCAGTCCCACCAAGCGTTGCACCTAGACCAACCATAGGTTTAGTTTTGTATGCTATTTCAGTTAAAGTTTTAGCACCATAGCCCTTTAGTTCAGACATCATTTCATTTATTACAGAAACCTCTTC
The DNA here is from genome assembly GCA_964527185.1 of uncultured Candidatus Saccharibacteria bacterium. Taxonomy (GTDB): domain Bacteria; phylum Patescibacteriota; class Minisyncoccia; order Phycocordibacterales; family UBA9973; genus UBA8515. Next base: position 256,123 of record CAZGOI010000002.1, on the reverse strand, counting down.
TTCTGACAATTTATCAAAAGAAAAATCTTCAGAATTAGTAAATGTATAAGTTATATATTCAACACTACCACCTGCATAATCATTTTTTGTAGCGAGTATTTTTTTAAGAGTTAGGTCCTCAACAATACCATAAACCTCTTGAGCAAATGGACCATAACTATAACGAATATAATCAAAAGAAGAAATCTTTTGACCTAATTTTTTTACGCTTACAAGATCAACTAAATAAGAGAGCTTCATCAATACTGTGATAGAAGCTGAAGGATGTTCTTTAGCTAAATATGCTAATAATTGATGATTTTTATCCATAATTTTTGTATCTGAATTATAACTTAATTTGCGTATTTATACAACAAAATGTTGCTAAGTATTGTAAACTAAAGTAAAGTGAATAATATGAAAGATATATCTGATATTGAATACCCAGATTACTTTATCGGCAAAAAATCAAAAGCCAATACAAAAATGGTTTCTTATCTTAGTGAATTATTGAAAAACAAACCATTTGTTAATAAAATAAAACTACTGAAAAAAGAGAAAAATAAAGAAACTAATTTCAGAAAACTGCCTATGGTTTACTCAATTTCTGATAGATATGAGAAACTAAAACGAGAAGCTCAAACTGCAACAAATAATAAATATACTAAACTAGCTGAGAATATTATAGGCGAATATGGTATATCGTATGAGGCGAATTACTGATGAAATGTATGACAGAAAATTGAAAGAGTTCAAAGAAAGACAAAGTGCTATTCTCACAGATATGAGTATTCACTCTGAAGCAGATGAAGAGTTCTATTTGATTGCAAATACAATACTAAACATAGCAAAAAGAGCTCTTGAGATTTTCAAGAGTTCTGAAGTGCCTGAAAAAAGGCAACTTCTTAATTTTCTACTTCAGAACTGTCAGTTAGAAGGAAAAAACCTAGTGTTTTCAATGCGTTCTCCCTTTGACAAGATACTTGCAACTTCTAACCAACCTATAGGGCTCCGGAGGCAGGGATCGAACCTGCGACCAATCGCTTAACAGGCGACTGCTCTACCGCTGAGCTACTCCGGAATGCGGTTTCTAGAGTAGCAAAGCGGAACCGCTGGTCACTAATATTTTCTTGCTAGAAAATTTCGCGACCCCAGCTCCTCGACCCAAGGTCGAAGTCCGCCTCTGAAATGCTTCGCATTTCAGCTACTCTGGAATGCCAAATATACTATCAAAAAAAGACTCAAAAGGCAAAGAAAAAGCCCGCAGAGCGGGCTTTTTCTGATAGAGGTTTTAAATTACAAACCAGAATTTTCTTGTGAACTAGAATCGACAATTGAAGAAGCTTTGCAAGCTCTTGCTGCAGTTCTAAATGCACTCCAAGCACTCTTGCGGGCACTATTCCATGCAGAGCGAGCGCTCTTCATAGCTGAATTAAATGCACTCCAAGCAGCTTTAACCGCACTCTTCACATCAGCTTTTGTTGTTTTTTGATATGCAGCAGCTAATGCAGAAGCACGAGCACTGTATGCTGCATTGGCAGCACTTGTAAATGTAGTTGTAGCAGCATCTATAGCTTGCTCGCGAGCACTAACGGCCTGACCGACGCAAGCGATAGCTGTTGCAGAAACTGTATTACTTGTAACGGCTGGTGTAGTACCACCCGATGTACCAGAACTATTTTCGGCAAAAGCTGTGAATGCAAGCGCACTCATGATACCGACAGCTGCAATGGTTTTAGCAAAATTCTTGTTTAACATTATTTTATTGTTAAGTTAATTAATAAATAATATCGACGAAACACATTATACACTAACGTTCAAAAAAATACATTGTGACAAAAAACAAGCCGAATTTGGCTTGCCCACCACCTAAGATTTTTTAGACTTACGCACTTGACGACTGCCAAAATTTTTGACATTTGGTTGCAACCGGTGGGCGGTGAAGAGGCCTGGTCGAACACCCTTTTGATGTATTTTGAGCGCTTTTTTAGACATATGGATATTATAGCAGAGATTTTGTTATAATCAGAACATGAACATAAATATTAAAGCGACCAATATGGAATTGACCGAGGCTATCAACGATTATGTTAAGAAAAAATTATTAACTTTAGAAAAATTTACCCAGGGCGACGATATTTTTGGCTATGTCGAAGTAGGCAAGACAACCAACCACCACAAGCAAGGAGATTTTTACAAAGCCGAGTTCGATATTTCTTTTCAAGGAAAACGTTTTTTTGCTCAATCGGAAAGTAGCGACCTCTACACCGCCATCGACAATGCCAAAGATCAAATTTTTGGGCGGATTACCCACACCAAAGACAGAAAGCAAACACTTTTTAAGCGCGGGGCAACTAGTGTCAAAAAAATGCTAAAGGGTTTATCGAAGCGCAACCCATTTACTTCGAAATACTAGACCAATCGATTTCTTTTTTACCTTCGGGGATAACCGTCTCGATCAAAAACGAGCCATTTTCAAATTTTGCCTTCGTTATTTTTATTCTTTTGCCATTTTTGAAAAAATAAACTCCCGGCCAGCCTTCAAAAGCCCGATATTTATTGTAATTTTCTACTGGACTGCCAGTCGGGTCGATTTCTCCATCGCTCTTTTCTATTTTTTTACAAAACGTTGCCAAACCCTCATCTTGTTTTATTTTCTCGATCCTAGATTCAAAAACTCTCGGCAATATGTCTCGCAAAAGTTCTGCGCCGAGGTTGATCAATCTAGATAAAAGTTCACCCTTCATTTCATGGCTGCCAATTTCGAGTTCTTTGTTTGCAAGTATCGGTCCGCTGTCGAGCCTCTCTTCCATCTGTTGAATGCTAACCCCAGTTACAGTCTCGCCCAAAAGTAGCGCTTGCTCAACAGGCGAAGCCCCGCGATATTTTGGCAAAAGTGAGTAGTGAATATTGAGGGTTCCAAGTCGAGGCAAATTTATAATTTCCTCTGGCAAAATTTTTCCATAAGCAACGACGATTGAAAGATCTATTTTGTAACTTTTAAATTTTTCGATAAAATCTTTATTGATTTTTTCCGGTTTTAGACATTCAATTTTATTATTTTTCGCCCAAGTTGCGACCTCGGTCTCGGTCAGGCGCATACCGCGGCCGGCCGGCCTGTCGGGTGAAGTTACTATAACAGTCGGCACAAACCCAGCTCTATGCAAGATTTCAAGCGTCTGGCTTGCAACCATCGGGCTGCCCCAAAATGCAAAATTTTTACTCATGGCTATTTATATTCTTCTTCAGGCGTCGACTCGTGGATGTCGCGAGCCTTATCTATGAATAAGATACCTTCTAAATGGTCGATCTCGTGTTGAAATATGTGGGCCAGCAACCCGCTGCCTGATTTGGTAAATTTTTTTCCGTGCTCGTCATAGGCTTCGACCGTCGCTCGTGTTGCTCGGCGCACTTTGCCATAAAGCGGTCTGACCGACAGGCAGCCTTCGGCTAAGAGTTTTTTATCTTTTGAAATTTTTTTGAATACCGGGTTTACGAAAACCATGTCTGGGATTTTTTTTGCCGAAGTTTTTCGCAAACTTTCTTTTTTTCCGCGCTCAAAACCATCTTCAAAAATTTTACCATTGACAATAAAAATTCGCAGAGGCACATTGATCTGCGGCGCGGCGATTGCCACACCGTCGTCTTCTCTATGCAGGGCCTCGGCCATATCTTTCAAAACTTTTTTTATTTTTGGTTCTGTGACTTTGGCAATATGAACCTCTTTTGCAACTTTGCGCAAAGTCGGGTGGCCATTTTGAATGATTGAAACCATATTATTTTAATTCTTTTATGTATTCGAGGAGTTTTGGCAATTTAACCGTCTCTTGGGAGCGATTGTTCATATCGCGAACGATGACAGAATTTTCCATCGCTTCTTTTTGGCCAAATATTATGGCGTAGTGCATGCCGAGCTTCTCTGCCATAGAAAGTTGAGAACTCAGATTGTCTTTTGATATCGACTGGGCGATCGGCACTTTACCCTTGCGCAATATTTCAATGACGTTCAGAGATTTTAATTTTGCTTCCCAACCGAGTTGGATAAAATATATTTTTGGTTTTTTCAAAATCCTCGGCGTGAGTTTGGCAAACCACGGGGCCTCGACAATGCGGTCAACACCGATTGACATACCGACGGCTGGCACGTCTTTTTTACTGCCGAGTTGCCGGCCGAGGTAGTCATACCGCCCACCAGCGGCGATCGTGACTTTTTTGCCAGACTCTCTGTCGTCGATCATGACTTCGGCCACTGTGCGAGTGTAGTATGAAAGCCCGCGAACGAGGCACTTGTTTATGTTGTAGGGGATTTCCATCTGCTCCAAGTATTCAAGCACTTCTTTAAAATGTTTTTTGCACGCCGGGCATAGATACGAAAGCATGTCAGGCGCGTTTTGGTTGAGCTCGATAGTTTTTTCTTCTTTCGAATCTAAAACTCTGAGCGGGTTTGACTTCAACCTCTCGCGATCGATCGTCGGCAGAGCATTCGCATGTTTGCGGTAGTAGGCGACTAACTCTTTTATATAGCTTGCGCGGCATTCTTTGTCGCCGATCGAATTGATATCAAGAGATAAACCCTCTGCCCCGGCCTCCATTAAAATCGTCCACGTAGCTTTGATGACGAGCGCATCTAGAATGCTCTTGTCGCTGCCGAGGGCGTCCATGTCGAACTGCCAAAATTGTCGGTAGCGCCCTTTCTGCGGGCTATCGTGTCTGAAAACCGGGCCGTAGTTATAGAAAAGCAACGGCTGCGGCTCGGCTTGCATGCCGTGCTCGATATAGCTTCGCATTAGACCGGCCGTGTGCTCGGGTCGCAGGGCCAAGTGGTCGCCACCCTTTGTTTTTAGGGTATACATTTCTTTATCGACGATATCTGTGCCAACGCCGATCGATGAAGTGAAAACTTCTTCGTGTTCGGCGATCGGCGTGTCTATCGGTTTGAAGCCATAGTAGACTGCAACTTCTTGAGCCTTTTCAAATAAACCTTGAAAGTGGTAGTAAACGTCGCCAGAAATATCTCGCATGCCTCTGACGGTTTGAAATGTTTCTTTATTTGATTTTTTCTTTTCGGTCATAATTATTTATCTTCTTTAAATGCGCCAGGCAAGTAGGCGACGGTATTTGTTGGCAGAAGCCTCAAGTAGACGCGGCCGACGATTAGATTTCGTGGTAGCAGGCCCCACGAGCGCGAATCTGAACTGCGGTTACGATTGTCTCCCATGACAAAGTATTGGCCGGCGCCGAGAGTGTATGATTTGGTGTCAGAAAATTTTTCATCGATATATGGTTCGTTTAGAGTGAAGCCATTTTTATTTTGGTCGTTGTAGATTGTGACCACCCCATCTTTAATCTCAACTCTTTCATTTGGCAAGCCGATGATGCGCTTTATGAAATATCGTGATTGGTCGGCTGGATAGTGGAAGACTATGACATCGCCGCGGCGTGGTGTGCCGAGGATATATGAAATTTCATCGATGATGAGATACTGCCCGTCGTGAAAAGTAGGGAACATCGAGTCGCCCGAAACGACAAATGGTTGGGCAACCCACATGCGTATCGGTACCACGATTGCAAGTGCGATGATTGCAAACTTTACCAAATCCCATGCATTCTCGGCATGCTTCCGCAGAGCTGATTTCTGTGGAGTTACTTGCGGTGACGGTGTTGTGTTTTGGTTTTCCATTTAATAGGCCTTATTTTAGCACACAAATACTATTGACAGAATAGAATTTTGTGTGTTCTGATAGATTTTAAATAAACTTCTTACATAAAAAAGTTTTCGGATCTCCCGTCGGCTCGATCGCGGCGCGGACCAGACGTTTTTATAAAAAAGTTTTTACTTGTGATACAATAATTCCACACATGCTAATCGTTGGTCTTGGAAACCCAGGAAAAGAATATGAAAAAACCCGCCACAATGCCGGGCGGATTGTTTTGGAATTTGTTGCAAAAGAAAATAACTTCTTAGATTGGAAAAGCGATATGAAAACAAAATCACTTAAATCAAAAGGTGAAATCAATGGAGAAAAATTTGACTTCCTACTCCCTGAAACATTCATGAACAATTCAGGCAACGCCGTAGCGCAAATTATCGATAATTCTAAAAAATTAAAAAATTTGATTGTTGTTTACGATGATCTCGATATTCCAGTTGGGAGTTTAAAAATTTCTTTTGATCGCTCGAGCGGTGGGCACAATGGCCTGCAGTCGGTCATCAAAAAAGTTAAATCGCAAGAATTTTTGCGCATTCGAATCGGCGTCTCGCCGCATACACTGACTGGTAAAATCAAAAAACCAAAAGGCGAAAAAGAAGTTCTTAAATTCCTGCTCGGAAATTTCAAAGACGAAGAATTAAAAACCCTCAAAAAACTTTCCAAAAAAGTTTCCGAAATTTTAACTACTGTTTCTGAAGACGGCAAACAAAAAGCTATGAGTTTGTATAATTAAAAGCCTCCACGGTGTGAATATTATTCAGTTTTTTTGTCGAGATAGACAAGCGTCATGCGCTGCTCTCTTGGTTCAAAGAGGGTGACTTGGAAGTCATAAGTTTTTCCGAGTTCGAGCGCTTTCTTTAATTTTTCTTCAGAGCCAAAACTCGAATTGTGCACCAAGCCGGCCACACCCTGCTTTATCGAGACGAGCGCGCCGTGCTTGTTGAACTTGATGACAACACCTGAAACGATGTCGCCCTTCTTCAATGTATTTTCAAATTCGTGCCACGGATTTTCTTTGAGGGCTTTGATCGAAAGAGAAATCTTGCCATCTTTGATTTCAATAATCTTTGCGCGAACTTTATCGCCGACTTTAAACATCGCTCGAGGGTCTTCGACGAGGCCCCAATCGAGTTCTGAAATATGTACGAGACCCTCGAGACCTTCTTCAACTTTTAAGAAAACGCCAAAGTCGACAATGCCAGCGACCGTGCAATCGAGTTCGTCGCCAACAGTGTATTTGCCGACTATTTCTTGCCGCTCTTCTGGGTTGTTGTCTTTCTCAGAGAAAATTAATTTACCTTCTTTTGGCAGGGCCGAGATCATGACAACGTTTATGCGCTTGCCGACGAGTGTTTTCAAAGCTTTCAAAATTTTATCTTTGTCTGAATCTTCAACTCGCGGGTAGTGTTCGCTCTTTAATTGCGATGCCGGCAAGAAACCCTGAATGCCTTGCCACTCTAGTATCAGGCCACCCTTGTTTGCCTCCTTGATGGTGAGTTCGATCGGCATTTTTGATTTGATAGCTTTCTCGGCTTCGCTCCAGATCAGGGCTTGCTTGGCTTCTTTGAGCGATAGTTCGATGTAGCCGTCGTCGTTGTCGGTCGAAACGACTTTGGCTTTGACCACGTCGCCTATATTTACTTTTTTTATAATATCTTTGGCGTTTATAAACTCGCGACCATAGATAATACCCGTACCAAATGGGGCAAGGTCGATATAGACCGATGACTTCTGGATCGAAATGACTGGGCCTTCGACGAGCGTGTCTATTTGCGGAGGCAATTCACTTTTCTCAAGCATCTTGCCGACGCTCGAGAGTTCGATCTTTGCATTTTCAGCGATCGAGTCTATGATATTTGAATCTTCTTCTTTTATTTTTTTCATATTTGCATTAAAAAAACCGCACGATTGCGGCGCAGTTTGAGGTTTTCACGAACTGATTTTTCAATCGGCTCGCAAAGGGTTAATCTCAACCTGGGCTTGTAACAGCATGACTATATCACAAGTGTTTAGAAAATACAAGTGCTATAGATATATTGACTTTAGATAAAAATAAAATTAAAGTATTTAAAAAGTAAACCAATTTTTAAATTAAAACTGTTTTTTATGAAAAAAACCAAAATGGTAACTATGGTTGCCTATAGCTTTGAGTCTTCGCTTGCTCAACAAGGGTTCGAGGCAAAAGTTTGTGAAGTCAGACAAGACCTGATTTACAACATTACTGTAATCAAACAGGATGCAATCGACATGGCTGCCGGCTGTCTTGATCTATCGCAAATTCAATCTATAAAATTATGGACGTATAAAAGGTTACACCAACTGTTCGAATGGATCATCCATCTTTTTAATGAATTCCGCAGATATTTTAATAATCCATGTCCTAAATTCAAGATGCCCAAAGCCAATGAAATCATGGCAATGGTTAACGATCTTAAACTCGGAGCAAGATTCAACTAATTTATCAGGCCTGCTTTTAACTAAGCGGGCCTTTACCTATGTTTTACCGAGCTCCATTTTAAGAAAAACAATAAAAAATAGACTTTCATTTTAGCTCAAAATTTGCTATAATACCCATATGATTATCACGTATTTAGGTAAGCAGTTCTTCAAAATTCAGCAGGGGGAGTTGGTAATCGCCTACAATCCGATCAGTAAAGATTCAAAATCTGGCGTTTCACCGTCGCGTTTCGGCGCCACCATCGCGCTATCGAGTGTCAACCAAGAAGATTACAATGGTTTCGAAATGGTTTCGCATGGTGACACGGTTCCATTTGCTATCAATGGCCCAGGGGATTATGAGATCAAAGATATTTTTATCAAAGGCTTGCTAACCGAGACTGAAATTGCCGGCAAGAAGTATATCAACACTATCTATTCGATGTCTGTCGAAAATATCTCGCTTTGTTTCCTCGGCGCGCTGTCGCAAAGCAAGCTCGACACCGATGTCATCGGTCAAATCGAATCACCAGACATTTTATTTGTTCCAGTTGGCAATGGTGATCTGCTGTCGCCAGCTGAAGCCTACAAGTTGGCGGTTTCGCTCGAACCTAAAATCATAATCCCGATGGAATACGACGATAAAACCCTGAAAGTATTTCTAAAAGAAGGTAGCCAAGAAAAAGTCCAAGCGATCGAGAAACTGACGATCAAAGCCAAAGAGCTAGTCGGCAAAGAAGGCGAGATCGTAGTCTTACAAGCATAAAATTTTTATATGCAATCATATATAAAAAAATTACAATCAAAACCAGAAGAAGTTCGACAAAGAATTTTAGTTGTTTCGATGTTGCTCGTCATGACGGTTGTCGTCATGGTTTGGGTCTATGATATGACCGGCAGATTGTCGAGCGGCTCGATTTCAGAACAAGCTTCAAGCGATGCAAAACCATTCACACTTTTTTTCAACTCGCTTAGCAACCTCTACAATCAAGATGCTTCAGCTGGAAATGCCAATCTAAATTCAGGCACGACCAACACCCAAAAGCAAATAAACCTAGTCCCAGTTGAACCTCAAAATCAATAAGCATGGCCAAAGAAGAACCAAAACAAGAACGGGTAAATATCGTCGATGTCAACATTGCAAGTGAGATGAAAGAATCTTTCATCGATTACGCTATGTCGGTCATTACCGATCGCGCCTTGCCTGACGTCCGTGACGGATTGAAACCCGTCCACCGTCGCATTCTATATTCGATGAACGAGCTAGGCCTCGGTTCGAGCGCAAAATTCCGCAAGTCAGCCCTCGTCGTCGGTGACGTACTCGGTAAATATCACCCGCATGGAGATGTAGCCGTCTATGATTCGATGGTCGGCATGGCTCAAGATTTTTCATATCGCTACCCACTCATCACTGGGCAGGGGAATTTCGGCTCGATCGATGGTGATGGTCCAGCGGCTATGCGTTATACCGAAGCAAAAATGTCTAGACTCTCATCGCTCCTTTTACTTAATCTTGAAAAGAATACAGTAGATTTTCGTCCCAACTATGACCAAACACGTAAAGAGCCAAACGTCCTACCGACGGCTGTACCAAATTTATTGTTAAATGGCACGCTCGGCATTGCTGTTGGAATGGCCACAAACATTCCGCCGCACAATCTTTCTGAAACCATCGATGCCGCTATCCATCTTATAGACAACAAAGATGCCACTACCGAAGATCTAATGGAGTTCATCAAGGGCCCAGATTTTCCGACCGGTGGTATAGTCTATGGCGCCCAAGATATGCTCCACGCCTATTCGACTGGCCGTGGTGGGGTTGTGACACGTGGCGAAGCCGAGGTCGTCGAACAAAAAAGTGGAACATTCCAAATCATCATCACTTCAATCCCGTATCGGGTAAATAAATCTGCGCTCATCGAATCGATCGCACTGCTCGTCCAAGAAAAAAAATTAGAAGGCGTCAAAGGCCTGCGCGATGAATCGACCAAAGACATCCGTATTGTCATTGATTTGAAGTCCGGTGTTTTCCCGCAGAAAATTTTAAATTATTTATACAAACATACCCAACTCGAACAATCTTTCAATTTCAATATCGTTGCACTCGTTGACGGTGTGCCACAGACGCTCTCGCTAAAAAGCTTGCTCGGTCTTTTTGTCGAGCACCGTACGACCGTTGTTCGTCGTCGCACAGAGTTTGACTTAAAGGGCGCAAAAGAACGCGAACACATACTACTTGGTTTAAAAAAAGCACTCGACCACATCGATAAAGTCATTTCGGTCATCCGCGCTTCAAAAGACACTACGGTCGCCAAAACAAATTTGATGAAAGAATTTAAATTCTCAGAACTTCAAACCATCGCCATTTTAGATATGAAGCTCCAAAAGTTGGCTGGCCTTGAGCGAAAAAATATCGAACTCGAACTAAAAGAAAAACAGGAATTGATTAAAGCACTAGAAGAGCTTCTAGCTTCGCCAAAAAAGATGCTCAAAGTTATTTCAGATGAACTCAAAGATATCCGCAGTAAATACGGCGACGAACGTCGAACCAAAATCGTCAAAGGCGGAGTCAAAGCGATCAACGAAGAAGACCTGATTCCCGAGAAAGAATCAGTCCTCGTTTTTACCAAGGGCGGCTACGTTAAGCGCACAGACCCGAGCGAATACCGCACCCAGAAGCGTGGCGGCGTCGGCGTCATCGACATAGAAACTAAAGAGGAAGATTTTGTTACGATGCTCATCTCTGCCAATACCCATAGCGACCTACTGTTTTTTACCAATCGTGGTAAGGCCTACCAAATAAAAATGTATGATATTCCCGAAGGTAAGCGGGCGACAAAAGGCAAATCGATCATGAATTTCATCTCGCTTGATACCGACGAGAAGGTCACCTCGATCTTATCGATAGACAAAGAGACAAAACAAAGTGTCGAACAATTAATGATGGTGACTTCGGGTGGCGTTGCTAAAAAAGTTAAAGCTGAGAATTTTAAAGACGTCCGTCGCAGTGGTCTGATCGCCATCTCGCTTGATAAAGGCGATGAATTACAATCTGTCATTACAGTTTCAAAAGGCGACGATGTCATGCTGGCAACGTCTTTGGGTCAGTCTATTCGCTTCAAGGAATCTGATGTGCGTGAAATGGGCCGGGCCGCTGGTGGGGTGCGAGCCATCAAACTTTCAAAAGGTGATTCAGTCATCGGTTTTGATCGAGTTCGAAAAAGTGAAGCCAGCCCTTCAATATTGACTATGGGCTCAAACGGTCTCGGTAAAAAAACCAACATCAAAGAATACAAAACCCAAAAACGTGGCGGCTCGGGCATCAAAACTGCCAAAGTAACTTCGAAAACTGGCAAACTGATCGTTGCTAAAATTGTCGGCGAAGAAAATGAAATCATCGCTGTTTCGCAAAAAGGTCAAGTCATCCGCGTGCCGCTCTCATCGATCCCAACTTCTGGCCGCCAAACCCAAGGTGTGACCATCATGAAGCTCCGTCCTGGCGATTCGATTGCCTCGATCACCTGTCTCTAGGTTAAATTGTGATATAATTTTACTATGTTTTCACATACTAAATTAAACCTCGGCCCTCTCGAAATCAGAGAGGGTATGCGCGTTGCCGATTTTGGCGCAGGCCGAGGATACTATGCCATGGCCGCAAGTGAATTAGTCGGCAACTTTGGTAAAGTCTATGCAATAGAAGTGCAAAAAGAATTGGTAAAGCACCTGGAAGCCGAACTAAAAGACAAAAGTATTAAAAATGTCGAATGCATTTGGGGCGATGTCGAGACACTACATGGTTCAAAACTCGCCGATCAAAGTATCGACCGGTTGATAATGACAAACATATTATTCCAAGTGGGCGACAAGCTCGGTCTCGTCGATGAAGCAAAAAGAATTTTAAAAAAGGGTGGTAAAGTCTTGGTTATCGATTGGCGCGACAAGTATGGTGGCATCGGCCCATCGCATCAGCACCTAGTCAAATATGAAACCACTGAAGAACTTTTTACAAAGAGGGGATTTAAAAAAGTCGAAGATGTGAATGTCTCGGCGCACCAATATGGTATAATTTTTGTACATGAATAATTTCCAGACAATTTTAGTTGCAATATTTATCGCCTTCTTTGTCTTTGCAGTTTTGATATTCTCTGGCCTGCTCAAAATCGGCGGTTCATCGAGCAGTAGTTCAACTCCGACTGGAAAAATAGTAATCTGGGGAACTTTCGATAGCACTCCAGAATTTGAAAAAGTTTTTGAAGACATGAATAGTGCAAACAAAGATTTGGTAGTAAGTTACACAAAGAAAAATAAATTGACATACGCACAAGACCTAGTAGAATCTTTTGCTGCAGGCAATGGCCCAGATCTTTTTATCGTCACCCCCGATATGATCGATCACTTTAAAGATTTTGTTTACAAGATTCCTTATGCTAGCTACCCGCAAAAAACATTTCAAGACGCTTTTATCGATGGGGCCAGTGTCTACCTAAACGACGATGGGGCGATCGGCTTTCCGCTCGTCGTTGACCCGATTGTTCTTTATTACAACAAAGATCTTCTTTCAAACGAAGGCATATCGCAGCCGCCACAATACTGGAGCGATCTGTTTTCTCTAAACAATCAATTAACAAAAAGGAATTCAGACGGCAGTATCTCACAAAGCATGATCGCCCTCGGTCGCTATGACAATGTAAACCATGCAAAAGATATCTTGGCCACGCTCCTTCTGCAGAGCAACAATCCTATAGTAGATTACACTGGCGGCAAATACGTTTCTGTGCTAAATAACAACCAAACCAGCTCACCGACGTCCCCATTTGTCCAGATACTAAACTTCTTTACAGAATTTTCAAACCCGGCCGACAATGCTTATTCGTGGAACAGATCTCTGCCAAATTCTCTCGATATGTTTACCGGTGGCAAGCTCGTTTTCTATATCGGCCGAGCCAGCGAACTTTTTAAAATTGAATCTATAAATCCAAATTTAAGTTTTGATGTTGCGCAGATTATGCAGACAAAAGGCACAAACCTAAAACGTACCGACGCCGATATTTACGCTATCGCTGTTAATAAAAAATCAGCAAATATTTCTGCCGCTTTTAGTGTGGCAGGTTTGCTTGCTGGAGGGGATAATATTAAAAATCTAAGCACCGCTCTTTCATTACCACCGGCTTCTCGGCAAATACTTGCGACAAACCCAACAGACCCATATCTCTTCACTTTTTTCAAATCAGCAATAGTCTCGCGAAGCTTTGCCGACCCAGACCCAAATGCAAGCGATACTATATTTTCGGAACTAATTCAAAACATCATATCTAATAAACTCTCGGTCGAGGATGCCATAACCAAAGCCCAAGGCGAGATGCAATCTATAATAAAATAAACATGAATAAAGCAACTAAAAATTCAATAATCTTTCTATCTCTTGCGCTAGTATTACAATTCTCTGGCTTTGGCATAGCTCAGGCCGACGGTGGATTGGTTCCTACTTGTAATACAAAAATTATTCACAAGACGGTTCAAAATCCTAATAACCCAACACATAGCATTGACGTTGCAGAATACAGTGACCCTTGCGATTTTACATGGGGGATTAATTTAATCAACAACATAATTCATTTTTTATTGATTGATGTTGCCACCCCGCTGGCTGCGCTTATTATATGCTGGGCAGGGTTCCTACTGATTACCGCTGGTGGCAGTTCAGAGAATATTAACAAGGCAAAAAAGATATTGAAAAACTTGGTCATAGGTTATGTTATAGCTCTGGCGGCTTGGATTATTGTTCATACTATATATACGACACTTAATTTTAAAGGACCAGATTACTTGGTGCCCCAACAAAGTAATGGCAAATAATGTTATAATATTAATATGATAGAAAAAAGTAAATCTAATATTCTCCCCAAAGTTTTAAGCACAATTTTTGTTTTTGCTTTTATATTAAATTTTACTTCCCATTCTCACCCTGTTTTTGCTCAAGGGCCTTGCACTTGTTGGGATAGTAAACAAGGGATTGCGATGCCTGAGGGATGTGATTTTACTGGTAAAGAAAATCTATCTGAATGTAAACCAGATGGTAGTACAACAAATACTCCTAATGGTAGTACTAAAAATACTCCAGACGGTAGTACGACTAATCAAATAAACACCCATATCAACAATCCGCTCGGGGGTTCGACGACAGATATACCATCGTTTATAAAAGCCATACTAAACTTTGTAGTTTTGATAGGCGTGCCGATCGTCACACTCGCCATCATATACTCTGGCTTTCTTTTTGTGACAGCCCAAGGTAATTCAGAGAAACTCAAAAAAGCTAAAAAAACTATAATAGCTACTTTAATAGGTGCTGCCCTGTTGCTTGGCTGCTATGTTATAGCTGGGGCTATACAGGGAACAGTCGACCAAATTACAAGCCAAAGTCAATAAAAAAATATTATGAAAAAAATAAAAATATTTCTTATAAGTTTATCCCTGCTTCCTGTTTTGGTCTATGCTGCTCCTACGATAACAGATACGAAAGATTATTGTAAAGACATCGGTGCCCCGTTTAAAAGCATCGGCCAGATTTTCAACTGGGCTAGTTGTACCATTATCAAAACAGTAATACCCTTCTTTTTCACTTTGGCGACCGCCGCTTTTATCTGGGGAGTTATCCAATATGTCATCAATGCCGAAAATGAAGAGAAAAGAAAAAATGGCAAGACTTTCATGATATGGGGCCTAATTGCGCTTTTTGTCATGATCAGCCTCTGGGGGTTGGTCAATGTCCTAACGAACACTTTTGGCTTTAAAACATTGATTCCACAGCTCTCCCAATAGATCCTTGCTAAAATAGTCTTATGTTATGGTATAATAAACCCATAAATAGGTTCGAAAAAGTCGTTTATTAATTTATCATTAATCTTCGCCCAAAAGGCGAACAAATATGAAGAAAATAATTTCTTTTGGTATCGCGCTCTCGGTTGCCCCATTCGTGGTGTTTGCGGCAGATGCCTTCAGTATTCTAACGGTCGTCAACAAAATCCTAGCCACAGTTATTCCAATCCTCATAACCTTGGCAGTCGTTTACTTTATCTGGGGGGTCATCCAATACACTCTCTCGACCGATGAAGAGGCCAAGAAAAAGGCTCGCCACAAGATCATCATGGGTCTAATCGGGCTATTCGTCATCATTGCTTTCTGGGGAATTATCCGTATCATAACCAACACCTTTGGTGTCGGCCCTGAACAGTTGGGCGGTAGCAACATTCCTTGCATTCCAGGCCCAGGTGTAGTTTGCTAATAAACTAAATGCATTTTTATATTGTGCCAGTTGCAGAAGCTAGTGTTTTGACGTTAGTCAAAAGTATTGATAAGGTTCTAATCAATCCTATCATCATATTTCTTTTTGCAGTTGCCCTCGCATATTTCATATATGGGCTGGCGCAATATTTACTCTCTCCTCAAAACGAAGAAGTTAGAAAAAAGGCCAAGTCGCAGATGCTATGGGGCGTGCTCGGCCTTTTTATAATGGTTGCTGTTTTTGGTTTAATGCAAATCATATTGAGTAGTTTTGGAGAGAATAAAATAAAAATAAACGACAATGGAAATTTTGCTGTTAACGGCGATAATCTTGTAGGTAAAAATGTTGCCGACAACCCAAACAACAACAAAGATATTTTTGGGAATCTTCTTGATATAAGTTCCCAAAATACAGAAAATTGGCCAATCGAAACTTTTACCACGGATCCATTTCCGCAATACAAAGCCAACAACTCTCTTTGTTGGCGCTATGTAGATTACAAAACTGCTTCGACAGAATTTGATGCGATAAATACAATAAAACTGGCTGCTAGATCAAAGTACCTATCTACTAACGGGATATCTGAAAAAGACCAATCAAAACAAAAATACCCGACCATATATTCAACCGAAGTCTTATATCAAAAATACAAGAACCCGAACCCAGACACACCTCTTAATCCGCCTGGCCAATACTATGCCTGGATAGACGCTCGGGCCCCGATCGGCACGGGTGTAGATCACGATTGTAAATTGCAAGAGTTACAACCAGCCAAAGAATTGCCTGGCCAACCAGTAGAGGAAATAAGCGTTCCTTCAGATTTCAGTCTGACGAATGCGCCGAACACACCCGTCACATCGTTTACCACGAATCCATTCACAAAAGTATATATCGAGCAGCCGAATATTTGCTGGCATAGAGATATACTCGCCCAAGATACTACAGAGTATAAAACTCTCCAGGATATAAAGAAAAAAATTCGCCAGCAATTTATCAGCGACAACAGCTTAGACGACTCGACCGCAGATCCCAATCTGCCGACTGTCTATGGCAGCCAAGTCTCTTACGATAGCAAGGGCAAGATGTATTATGTCTGGCAAGATGCTAGAGCGCAGATAAATGGGGGAAAGCCAGAAGATTGCAACTTGTTGCCCGATATCGCAACCTCATCTGAAAGCCAAAGAGCAAACCCACTACAGGGTACGTATGTTTCAGACGCTCAATTTTACCGAGCTGTCGGCTCGGGAGTTGATAGTACATTTATCGGCGCAAGAAGTATCGCCATAAACAATGCCCTAGTTCTAATTGCCAAAATGAAGGGTGTTCATAGCATCAACAACATAGTCCACAAAGTTATGCCTGAAGAAAAATATTATGTGAATGACCGAGTCTTTACTGTTACTAATATTGAAAAGTATTACCCAGACGAACCAGTCTATAAATACGACTACTGGGTAGCAGTGCAATCGCCTAGATAAAAAAACACCCCGAATAAATCTGGGGGTGTTTATAATTTAATGTTTTGTACAAATTACTTTGAAAACTGGCAATTCACATATATGGTCGTATCATAGGCCGTCATTTGAATGTAAGCACCGGTCTCGCCCATGTGTTTCGTACCATCACCCCATACTTCCCAGGAATCATTTTGATTTCTGTGAAAATATTTGTGCGGGCGTTCACTGGTCCCACCACTTGAACATAAGACAGTTACACCACTCGGTATTTCTACCGTTACGGTGTCACCTCTGGTCAACTTGTAGGTGGAATCTTTGGGTAGCATAAAACCGTTATATGATGTCGACACACCACTCTTCTTTTTAGGAAGTTTATTTCTGTTTTCAAGAATATTACTTCTTATATGAAGAGCAGTGGCGATAATTGCAATTACCAAAAATGCATACATAAACACCTTGCTTCCTTTTTCTATAGGAAGTGGTTGAGGTGTCTGTGTTTGTTGCTGGTTTGTTGCGTTGTTCGGTGTCATTTCATACCTCCTTGTTTTTTATTACCTAGTCCACCCACGACATTAAGGTGTCGTAAGTTGCTCAGGCCATCGATTTTTACGTCATACATATCTTCCCTCACATTTTCAGGGAAATTCATCAATTTTGCTACTCTTATTGCCTGATCTTTCGACATCTTTTTACCATCTTTACCCATCAGGATTCCAATGGCTTCATCAAAAGATTTAGCACCGGATATTAGATCTCTGAACTTCTGGGTTTCTTGATCCCATTTAGAGCTCACTAATCTTACAGCTGATTCAATACCATATCTAGCTTTTATAATATCCTCTTCAGCTTTTGCTGTGCCATCATCTCCGAATAATGAATTGCATATTGCTTCCTTGTCTATAAGGTCTTTTGCACTATTTTTCCCATAATAGTCGGAAAATTTTTGGCTGTAGAATCCTTCACTCCCTTTCTGAATAACAGTCGGTTCATAACTTGCAAATCGCAAAATGTTTTCATCAGGATTTCCGATTGAAATGCAGGGACGAATTGTGAAAATATATTCCGCAATCATTTTCGCATCAAGAGTAGGAAATTCTTTCATACATTCTTTTGCAAGCTCAAAACGAAGATCAATAACCTTGTGTAATTTTTCCCATGGCAGTAAAAGACTGAATCCTTCATAAACAACTCTTTTTTCACGGGTTAAAACGTTTAATACAATTGCACAATGATATGCCGGTGTAGTCACTGAATACAGCGTGTTTGTAGCAGCTAATATTACAGAGACTACAATAAGACAGATCACCCAGTCAACAAAGATAAACATACCAAAATACAAGATAGTAATAATCAATAAGAGTAAAAGTCGAACACCCAGAGGCGTTTTTGTTTTGGGCATTTTTATATCACCCGATTGTGATGTGTTTTGCATATTCATGTTGTTTTATTTTTTAAAAAAAATTTGTTTACTTTGAGAACAAGTCTAACCTTGGTAGGGAAGGCGAGAGTTGTCCTCAAAGCAAACATAAAACAACTACTTTCAAAGTACAATTTTCTGGTTCAATCATATCACAAATATAACAAAAAGTCAAGCCAAATAGGCTTGAAATATAAAGCTATTTTGTGCGCGATACAGGATTCGAACCTGTGGCCTTCCCCACGTCAAGGGGACGCTCTACCAACTGAGCTAACCGCGCATAATCTGCGGAAGCGGTGAGATTTGTTCACAAATATTTTTCTTCTGAAAAATTTCGCGACCCCGTCTCTCGCCGCCGCGCTCCGACCTTCAAATCTGTCCTCGTAATGTTTACATTACTTGCGGAAGCGGTGAGATTTGAACTCACGAGAGACTTTCGCCCCTGCCGCTTTTCGAGAGCGGTGCCTTCAACCACTCAGCCACGCTTCCCTAAAAGTGCCTTGTCTGCGGTATTATATAGAATTTATTTTATATTATCAACAATTTAAACCTTGCATATTTTTGATAAACATTGTAATATCTCACCAGTTGGTTTTGGTAAAAGGGTACGCATCTAAAACAGGTTGGCTAAAACGGGTGCGTGCCCACAAATAAAGTTCTTTATATATGTGGTGGTTTTTGTTGTTTTGGGGAACTCATCCTCAAAATATTAACCGAGCCCTCCTGTTTCCACAGGAGGACTTTTTTATAGATTATAATCACTTCCTTCTTCGTAGATAAATAGATCGTCACTTGATTTCTTCCAAGCCTCTTGAATTGGCGCGACAATCCGCCAAGATTCAACTACCTCGTCATTTGAAATAAATAAATCATGATTATCATTTATCGCATCGTGCAATATCCGTTTATAATCTTCATTTGCATCTCCACCAGATTTTAAATAGTCAAAAATTATTTCACTGGGTTCGGCAGTTTTATCTTTTTTATAAATTTTAATTTGTGTTATTTTCTCCTTCAGACACTTACCAGTAACAAGCCTTATCGGTACACCTTGCCATCTTTTATCGCTCGATTCTAGACTTAAGTTTACATATGTCTCGGTTGTGCTTTCACTATTGCCTACCTCATCTCTATATTTTCTGTATTGACCCCTTTTGACAACTTCATAAATGTTTCCGGCCGATTTAAGGTGTAGATTTTTCAGGGCTCCGAGCCTCATTTTTTGCATATTTGATTCTTCATCTCTGATATCCATGAGAGTAATAGCTACAAACTCGAATAAGTGGCTCACAATCAGGTCGCGAAATGCACCTGTTTCTTCATAGAATTTTGTCCGGCCCTCGATACCGATAGTTTCGCTTGCGATGATTTCGATTTTTTCAATAAAATTATTATTCCAAGTATGTTTGAATAGGGAATTGTCGTTTCGAAATACGATAATATTTTGCGCCATTTCTTTGGCCAGGTAGTGATCTATGCGATAGACTTGGCTTTCTTTGAAATATGTACCAATCTCTTTTGAAAGCCCTCTGGCAGATTCTAAATCAACACCAAAAGGCTTTTCGAGCATTATCTTGGTCTCGACTTTTTTTGAAATGCCAGAAAAGCCGAGTTTGCTAACAATCTCTAGCAACGCTTGGGGTGGAACTGCTAGGTAAAAGAGCCGTTGCAGACCCTCTGCGTTGTTTGATTCGATTTCGGTCAAATATTTATCGAGGCGGTCATACTCGCTGTCTTCTTCTGAAGAAATTGAAAATATAGAAAGATGTTCGCGTATTTTTTCTTGGTCCTCAATATTTCGCAATAGTTTACCGACATCTACGTTCTTCTTTCGGCTAATGCCGACGATCTTGAAATGCTCTGGCAAAATTTCTTTTTTCAAAATTTCGTTTATGGCTGGCAGGAGTTTGCGCGTCGCCAAGTCGCCGGTTATGCCAAAGATGATAAGGGTTGTAGATTTTTTCATTTATCTATATTTCTTATTAAAAATAATAAGCCCCCCTGCTTGTTTTAATGCTTGAGCTGGCTCTATTTCGTAGGGGATATCGCTCTCTAGATCTTTTAATGCTTTTATTTTTGCCTTATCGTCTGCGTACAGTACTGCTTCATCAATCTCTGCGATAGCTTTTGGCGTTATGGTAACCCGGAGATAATCTTTAGCTTGATAACCAGAAACAAAATCAGTTGAATTAACCACAACGCTTTGTGGCATTATACCGGCGGTGTGACCATCGGCGCCAATTCCAAAGAGACCGATGGTAAAGTCAGACTCGCCCAAAATTTTTTCTACACAAAAATTAAAATCTTTGATCGTCTCGCCTACGTCTTTACCGTAAAGAGTAGGGTAGAGCTTTGCATTCTTAATTTTAAAACCAGCTTGCTCTAATTTTAACCAATTTGAATCTTTATGACCAATTTCCCCATACCGCTCATCGGTAAGAGCAATCGAGAGGTTTTGACACGGCATGTCATCAAGCAAGACGGAAACTTCGGATGCGACCTTAACCCCAGAGCCACCAGGCACAAACCATAAAACCTTTTTTCCAGCAGTTAAATTTTCTTTCAAAACCATAGCTAGATATTCGATTGCTTCTTGTTTGGGATTATAAGAGGTATGAAATAATATAGGAGATTTCATTTGTGGGTTTATTTTAGCATTTGCCCAAATTTTTTACGAGAAAACATATCAAACCCACTTAACAATAATTGATTATATCTCTTGACAAATTATCTTAAATAGTGTATAACATGAAAAAAATAATAATTATGCCAGTAGTGATACTGGATTTTTCTTTTTGTGACCCTACCGGGAATCGAACCCGGATTACCGGCTTGAAAAGCCGATGTCCTAACCGTTAGACGATAGGGCCAGTTTATTTTTTATGTATTTCCTACCAAAACCTGTTTTAAAATATCTTTCTTTCTTCCGCGCATCTATTATACTATCAACTTTCTCAAAATATTCCAATTCAAAAGGAATTCTTGATTTAGTTGACCTAACTCTACCTTTATTATGCTCTCCTAGTCTTCTTTCAAGATTGTCTGTAGAACCATAGTAAAGTCTTTGATCCTTTTTACTTTTTAAAACATAGACGAAGTACATAAATAAATTTGCTTGTCCTAACCGTTACCAGCCCGCTCCCGACCGACGGGAGGGCTGGCGGGGACGATAGGGCCAATAGTGGAAACGAGTATAACATTTTTAACCGAAAACACAAAAAGATTTCTATTGACAATACTTGCACAAAGTTCATAATTTAGAGAAATAAAAACTTTACATTATGAAAAAATTTACCCTCTCTCTGATACACCTCTTGTGGCTCAATCTAGCCATAAGCCAGGAAAATTTTAGCGGAATGGCCGAAGGCAAAACTTCAAAACAAAAAAATGGCTATGGTTTCGCGAATTTTTTTACCACGACCCTCGCATCCGACCTACGGCTACGGTTCGACGAAGACGGCATATACAGCTTCTCGGCTGGGCCAATAGTATCAAAAAAATATGAAGACATGGCCAGATTGGCTGTCATGCCCGGGGTAGCATTTGAAGAGCGAGGCAGATTTTACTACTCTTATTCTTTGCTCTTTGTAAGTGGGGAAATAAGCGGCGTCAAATCGTATCTTTATTTCAAACACCTGCGCTCTTTAAATAAAGAAGACAAGTCTATATATCTTGTCTACGGAGAATTGATGCGGGTTATAAACCAAAATTTCGAGTTAGGCATAGATATCTTTGCAAGGGAAAGTAAAGAAAAAAACTTCCTAAATAGTAATGAAATATTGTTATATCAAGACCAATTCAATGTACAAGCTCGGGTTTTATACCGGCCAAAAAGTTGGAAAAATATATTTTTGACCAGCGCTTTGGGTATAACCTACAACAACAAAGTAGGTAAAGACCCAATCTATATTTATGATTTCGGGAATAGTGTACTCCCATCCCTCTCGCTCGGAATTGCATTCTAATTTTTTAAAGTCTTAGGTTGCCTCGCGCAGTCTAGGACTTTTAATATTGTAAATAGTTTTTATTTTGCTAATATATTTTGGTATGGAAAATACACAGATCATAATACTGGCGGCTGGGAAGGGGAAAAGAATGGGATCTGATGAACCCAAAGCCCTTGCTATGCTTAGGGGTAAGCCATTTTTGAAACATATACTCGATACACTTTCGACTCTCAATCTTCCAACCAAGCCCGTGATAGTTGTTGGTCATAAAAAAGAAAGAATTTTCGAAGTACTGGGTGATGACCACAATTACGCTCACCAAGTAGAGCAACTCGGTACTGGCCACGCTGTTTTATCAGCAAAAAATTCACTATCTGGTAATCACAAAACTATAATGGTTTTGTCAACAGATCAGCCACTTGTCTCAAAGGACACTATAGAAAAGATAATCAATGTCCACAATCAGAGTAGACCAACAATAACAATAGGTACAGTTTTATTACCAGATTTTTCTGATTGGAGGGTTGGGCTCGTTAATTTTGGTAGAATTATTAGAGACGAGAATAATAATGTTGTTCGAAATGTAGAATTCAAAGATGCAAATGAAAATGAAAAAAAAATTACCGAAGTTAACCCCGCGCTCTATGTTTTCGATTCTGATTGGCTCTGGCAAAATATAGATAGCTTAAAAAACGAAAACACCCAAGGCGAATACTATCTAACCGACCTCATAGGTCATGCTTTTAAACAAGGCAAAAATGTAATCGGGGTTCCTATAGAAAATACCCTTGAGGCCTTTCAGCCAAACTCAAAAGCCGAACTCGAGATACTCGAAAATCTGCTAAAATAATTATTTATTTTTGTGTAGCCAGATGTAAATATCCTCCAGTGCTTTGACGGCATCGCCAGCGGCGATATTGTTTTGATGGTACTTACCATTTGAGCAATCTCCAGCTGCCCAGATCCCTGCCTCGCTTGCTTGCCCTGTCATCGGGTCGACAATAATTTTATTGAATTGGTCGAGCTTGACGACGTCTTTCATAAAATCGGTGTTTGGCAGTTGACCGATCTCGACAAATATGCCAGTCGTTTCTATTTTTTCTTCTTTGTCGCTATTTTTGTCTTTGTAGGTTATCGAAGCCACGAATTGGTCGCCGTCGACACGCAGAATCTCTGCATTTTTTATAACTTTAAATTTTGGATTGTCTAAAACTTTTTTAACAGTAATTTCATCGGCTTTGAAAGTGTCACTGCGGTGGATCATCGTTACGCTTTTGCAATAGGCGAGCAACTGGGCGGCAGTATCAAACCCAGCGTTACCACCACCGACTACGACTACATCTTGATCGGCAAATAGTGGCCCATCGCAAGAAGCGCAATAGGTGATACCTTTTTGTTCAAAGACGTCTGCATTTATTGCTTCGAGTTTTCTGCGACCGGAACCAGCTGCGACGAGCAGGCTTTTTGCCATATAATTTTTTCCAGATTCAGCTGTAACATTTATAACTTCATTTTCTTTCTTTACCATCACAACTTTCTCACCATACATAACATCAAGATACGGCCCTTTGTAATAGAGAATATGCTTTTTTAGATTTTCAGCCAAGTCCACGCCAGAAACCTCTGGTGTGCCGATCCAGTTGTATATGAGAGTAGAAACGCTCGACTGGCCACCAAAGTCTTGGGTTATAACCAATGTCTTCAATTGTTTTCTGGCGGCATAGACTGCCCCGGCTGCTCCAGCCGGCCCACCGCCGATGATAATCAAATCGTACATAGGGCTATTCTATAACATAAATTAAAATTCCCCAAACTTGGGGAATTTTAATTTTACTTTTTACGTCGTAGAAATGCTGGGACCGTACTCCAATCATCGGTATCGTCAATGAATAGGTCATTTGCTTTTTCTTTGTCGGCTTTCTTTATATATTCTTTGCCAGTTTCTTTTGTTACAGCAGCTATAATTTCCTCTTTTGTTGAATTTGCAACTGTCGGTTCATCGACTCTACTTCCGGCTTGGAAGAGCGAGCGCTTGGGCATATCTGTAGGGAAGCCAGTGGCAATCACGGTCACTTTCATTTCGCCCTTCTTTAATTTCTCATCGCGGATCGTGCCAAATATTACTTTTGCATCCTTATCGATAGACTCGGTGATTATTTTTGCCGCCTCGCTTATCTCGTGGATTGTCAAATCATCACCGCCAGAGATTGCAAACAAAACTCCCTTGGCGCCAGAGATTGAAAGGTCGAGCAATGGGGAATTGATAGCGTCGAGCGCGGCTTTTTCTGCGCGGCCTTCACCGGCAGCAATACCAACACCCATGAGGGCCGAGCCGGCATCGTGCATGACTGCTCTGATGTCTGCGAAATCGAGGTTGATCATGCCTGGAGTTGTGATCAATTCAGATATACCTTCGACTGCCTGCTTCAAAACTTCGTCGCAAAGGGCGAAAGCAGTTCTGAAGCCAACTTCTTTTCCTGAAATTATTATCAACCTATCATTTGGTATCACAAGTATTGCATCGACTTCGCGTTCAAGTAGAGCGAGGCCTTCTTCGGCTAGTCGCATACGTTGATTGCCTTCGAATGAAAATGGTTTTGTTACAACTGCAACTGTCAGAATTCCTTGTTCCTTAGCTGCTTGGGCAATGATTGGCGCAGCACCAGTACCAGTACCACCACCCATACCACAAGCTATAAAAACCATGTCTGCACCTTTTATAACATCTTGAATTTCTGCTTTTGTTTCTTCAGCAGCACGCTTACCGATCTCTGGGTTCATACCAGCACCAAGACCTTTGGTGAGATTTTTACCAAGATGAACTTTTTTTTCTGCCTCTGAATTGTGCAAGTCTTGAGTATCGGTGTTCATAGCTATGAACTCGACACCTTTAACCTTCGAATTGATCATGTGGTTGAGAGCGTTTTTGCCCGAACCGCCAATACCGATGACCTTGATTCTGGCAAAAGATTCTATTTCTGGGTTAATTTTAGCCATATATTTTAAGGTTTAATCTTTCCGTTACTAATAAATATTTTGTACGTACATAATAGCAGAAACGCCCAAAAAGGCTAGAGGTTAGATATTTGACAAATTATTTTTTTATGGTAACAGTTGCGAGAGTAAAGATTTGAAAAATCCCTTCACTTGATTGGCACTATCACCGATAGAGTTCTCGATGGTGTTATTTAGAGAATTATTGTTTGCTGACATAGCTAGACCAAAGGCTGTGTACCAAGAAGAATCTCTAATTTTAAATTTATTATTCAAAGTACTATCGATAGGACCGACTCGAGATGGAAGTTTGAGTTCTCGGCGAGCAAGTTCTTCTATCTGACCGACGTGCGAACCTCCGCCGGTGATAATAACACCAGCAGGCAGGAGTTCATCGCGTCGCAAACGCTTCAAGTGGTTGTTCACCAGTTCAAAAATATCAGAGAGTCTGGCTTCGATGATCTCATCGACTTTTTTCTTTGGATAATCACCACCAATAACCGAACCAAGCTTAATACTCTCTGCTTCCTCGAGCGCTATACGGAAACCAAGTGCTACATCTTTGGTGATGTCCATACTACCGATAGAAAAAACTTGGAGAGATATCAATAAATTGTTTTCAAAGACTGCGATCGAGACCGTCTCGGCCCCGATGTCAATCAATGCGCAACCAGCAGTTTTTTGTTTATGGTTGAGTAATACAAAAGAGGTTGCAATTGGCGATGCAATGACATCGAGCGGTTCGATTCCTGCGTACCCGAGGGCGGTGATCAAGTCCTCAATATTTTGCTTAAGGCAAGTGACAAATAAAGTTTTGATTTCAAGCTTCACACCCTTCATACCTTCAGGTCGACCGTGCAAATCTTTACCGTCTAATTTGTAGCCGATTGGGATCATATGTATTATTTTTTTATTTAATATTTCAAGATTTTCTTCAGAGTCGGCCAATGCCTTTGAAATATCTAATTGAGTTATCTCTTGGTCGGCTCGCGAGATGATAACTTGACCGCTTGAAGTTATCGAACTTAAACTTATCCCACCGATTGAAATATAAGCGCGCTTGATTTTAAAACGAGCTATCGCTTCGGCTTGCCCAAGTGCGTCACGGATAGAAGATGCAACTTGTTCGACGTTGGTGATATAACCCAAACGCATACCCTGGGTGCTCGACTGACCTGTCGCAATCAAATTAGGGAATTTATCATCCTTGTTATAACCAAGCACTACGACGCGTGTATTGTGCGTACCCACATCTATGCCACATGTGTAATTATTTCTTGCCATCGGTCTAAAAAAGAGAACTACCCAAACATTTCGAGATATTTCTTCTCTTGTAAGTCCATTGTACTACTATGAACGAATCCTTTCAAATGAAGACAGCCGTGGATAAATAAGTATTTTAGGAATTTTGAATAGCTCATTGAAAATTTTGGAGCCTCGGCCTTTACAATCTTTGGGTCGAAGGTAATTTGACCCGAGTTTTTTGAGAGGGAAAAAGACAAAACGTTGGTCGAACAGTTTTTGCCTCGATATATTCTATTTAATTTTTTCTGCCCAGTTGAAGGTAAAAAACCAACCGACAACTCATATTTTTGCCCCAAAATTTTATCTTTGATCGATACAAAAGGCAAGCGTGGAAGCTTGCCTTTTGTATCATTTAAGATTGTCAGGGTTTCACTATTCATTTATCTTTTCATTCGGCCACCGACACTACCGAGTTTGCCTAGCTTGACCAACCTCTCCTGATTTTTTCTGCGAGCAATTCGCTTTAGGGTTGCCTGTTTTACTTTTAGTTTTGAGAGCGGGCGTTCGTTGTAACGCTTTGCTTTGACTTTCTGTATCATACCGTGCTCTTGAACCTTGCGCTGAAATCTGCGCACCAAGTTCATGTTGCTTTCATTTGTGTTTTTCTTTACTTCAACTACTGTAACCATAGTGAAACATATGTTAGCATACGATGCTACTTTAAGCAAGAAAAACTAGAGTAAATCCTCGGGGTCGACGTTTACGGCAAATTGCGGCGGTAAACTAAACAAAATATTTTGAAGCTCTAAATTTTTTGATTTATCTTTTTCAGGCAAGCGCCAGTCATTAGGGTCTATCTTTAGAACTGTATTTGTTACATACTGACCTTTTACTTTACCGATGAATGCAGAAAATATTTGCGGTTCATATTTGCCGAGCGCATTTGATATATACTCCCTGGCTTTCTCTGTTTCACTTGCAGTTCCAGCAAATGTAATTTTTATCAGCCGTTTAAATGGTGGATAACCAAATTTTTTTCGATCGGCTAAATCTTCTCGGTAGAGCGGTAAAACATTTCCAGAATTTATATATCGTAATATTTCATTTTCTGGCATCCTCGTTTGGATTATAAGTGTACCACTCGTTCTTCTGGTCAATCGTTCAATGATATGTAAAATTTTTTGAGTAATATTGAAACTTGGAATTGACAGCAACCCATCAAGCGAGACTATAATACTAGAATCAACCATAGAATCTAAATAAGAAAACGCCATCTCGGTGCCAATTAGAATACTTCCTGGCTTTTTATAAAAATTTTCAACTAAGACCCGAGCTTCTTTGTCGTTTGCAACACTTTCTTTATCTATTTGAATGATATGAGTTTTGGGGAACAATTCTCTAACCTCTTCGTAAACTCGATCGGTACCGATACCGATCGGGGTCAAGTTCCAGCTACTGCATTCTTTGCATTTAACGCCAGTTGTTTCCCGGTGACCACATTTGTTGCACATAAATATACGGGTCTGCTCGATCTTGGTAGAAGTCCGTTGTTTTGCACCGTAAAGGACCATCGGGGCGGAACAATTTGGGCAAAGCAGAGTGTGACCACAATCGTGACAGACTGTAATCGGCGCCAGACCCTTGCGCAAGCTAAAAAGAAATGTCGATTTGTCAATAGTGATATTTTGCTCGACTTGTTTTTTTGCTTTTTCTGAAAGAACACTGAAAATTTTTGTCTTCGAGTCTATATTATTTTCTTTTTTAACATCAACAACAGTTTCGTTTTCGAGCTGTAGTAGTCTATAGCTAGGGGAAGAGACTTCACCGAGTTCACCTTGGTCGTGCCTATAGAGAGTCTCTGGTCGCAGAAGCGTATCGCCAAAAATTAATTTTGTTTTTTCAATTCCGGAAAATATCTCAACAAAAGTTCTAATATCTATGTATGGTTTTGAAAGTTGTTTATAACCATCACCACTTTCTCTTTCAAGTATTATCGTCCCGATATCTCGTCTCGGGATCGACAAAAAAACTCCGGTACCAATTATGATTACTGGATGTTTAGTATTTAGGACACCATTGTATGCACTGATCAGAGATTTTTTTGTCATTTCAGAGTAAAAAGTAAAAAGATACTGCTCGATACCTTTGACCAGCGCCCCCTCCCACTCTTTTATGTCGTATTTAGTTGGTACACAAATATAGACAGATTGTTTCTTGGCAAATGCCTCGCGGATGAGCGTGCGATAAAAAGCAGCACGGTCTTCAAAATTAGCTTGAAATATTAATTTCTCGTGCTTGACATTTTCTTTTCGATTTTCTATTTCACTAGAATTTTTTTCTTTGAGATCTCTAATGTTTTCCAAAAATATTTTTGGAAATAAATTACCAATAATCGAACCAGTCGAACCGATGAAATAATCCCCGAGTATTTGGCAAGCAGTAAAGAATTCTTTTGTAAATGGAGCCCGACCCTTGATCCCAACAATTTTTTTTAACTGGTATTCTCTATTTTTTAAATCAGTTTTCAATACTTTGGCGTCTTCGACACCGATTACAAGCGCCTCAATTTTTTTTGAGCGCACCGGCACAGTCACGATCGTCCCTAGGGCAATATTGTTAGCTGAAAAATAGGTCAGATTTTCCTTCTGCAAACCCTTCTTTATCGGGATGATTGTCACAATATACATACTAATATCCTAGCATAGAGGTCCATCCTAAAGATATGATTTTATGCTATAGTAGCTCTATAACATTTGATTATGGCTTTAATTTCAAAAAAATTAGGGATTGATTTGGGAACGGCAAACACCCTCGTCTACTTGCCTGGTAAGGGCATAGTTTTGAACGAACCCTCGGTTGTGGCGGTCGCCGAACAAGACAATATCATTCTTGCCATTGGGGCCGAGGCAAAAGACATGATCGGCAAAACCCCTGAGAGCATCATAGTCTACCGGCCGATGAAAGACGGCGTCATCGCTGACTACCGAGTGACCGAAGCCATGCTCCGATATTTTATAAACAAAGCTCTTGGCAAATATAATTTATTTAAACCAGACGTCATGGTCTCGGTGCCGGCGGGAATTACTTCGACCGAGCGCCGCGCAGTTGTTGAAGCGGCTGTTCGGGCTGGCGCCAAGAATGCATACGTTGTCAAAGAGCCAATCTTGGCAGCCATCGGCGCTGGTATTCCGATCCAAGAATCAAAAGGCCACATGATCATGGATATCGGTGGTGGCACGACCGACATCGCTGTTATATCACTCGGCGGAATAGTCGCCTCGACTTCTGTTAAATGCGCCGGCGACAAGATCGACCAAGCTATCGCCGACTATATTAAAAAAACATTCAACTTAGCTATCGGTGACAAAACTGCAGAAGCAATAAAAATAAAAATTGGCGCGGCCGTACCACTCGAAGAAGAACTGACAATTACAATCAAAGGTCGCGACTATATCCAAGGCCTTCCTCGAACAGCCCAGATCTCGACAAATGAAATAGTCAAAGCCATAGACAAAGAACTGCGGACAATGCTTAGCGCTATTAAAGACGTGTTGTCACAAACTCCACCAGAATTGGCCGCTGACATTATCGACGATGGTATAATAATGACAGGCGGTACTTCGCAACTTCGCAATCTAGCCGATCTTATTTATCGGCGCACTGGAGTCAAAGCCTATATAGCCGAGGAGCCACTACTGTGTGTTGCTCGTGGTACCGGAGAAGCCCTCAACCACCTAGATACTTACAAAAAAACAATTGTCAGCAAGAGATAAAATAATAAATGCAAAAACTCAATAAAAATGGATTTCAAAAAAATTTTCCCAAAAAATTTATACCATGCATACGTGATTGAGGGTAACCCAAACGCTCTACCGTACAGCCTCCGAGATTTTTTAATCAATAGCGGTTATGCTCAAAAAAACAGCATAGATATGTTCATTGAAGTCTATGACTCGTTTAATATCGAAGATAGTTCGAGAATAAAATCTTGGCACGCCGAGTTGCCGGCACTCGGTGGTAAGAAATTTTGCATCATCGGCGCAAAATTTATAAACCACGATGCCGAACGCACACTGCTTAAGATTATCGAAGAACCTGGTCAAGAAACACATTTTTTCATAATTGTTCCAAAAGTAAACGCCTTGCTCGATACTATTTTGTCGCGAGTTCAAGTAGTTAAATCTGAAACCCAAGTGGGGAATGATCTGGATAAAAAAATAAATGAATTTATTAAATCAAAAAAAGAAAAAAGAATTGATCTAATTTCAGATATGATCAAAACTCATAGCGAAGACGAAGATTCGGGTGGCCTTAGGCACGAGGCGATCGAATGGCTCAATGCCCTTGAGCGCGCGGTCTATAAAAAATGGCAGGCAGATAAGGAAAATACCGATACGCAATTTGCGCTCGAAGAAATTTCTAGCAATCGCAACTATTTACGAAACCCCGGTTCATCGGTCAAAATGATATTAGAACATATATCTCTTGTGCTATAATAAACCGACATGGTATATAATGCTCTAAATTTTAAGCAGGAACTAAAAAAAATCGAAGAGCGATTGTCTCGAGATTATTCTCAGGTTCACACTGGCCGCGCCACACCGATTGTGCTCGATAGTGTTCGAGTTGAATCTTATGGGACTAAAGTTCCACTCAATTCGGTTGCAAGTATCACAATCGAAGACCCAAAAACCCTTCGCGTTGTACCGTGGGACAAAGGCCAGATAAAAGATATAGAGAGTGCAATATCGGGCGCAAACTTGGGCCTCAGTGTTGCCTCTGACAACGAAGGTGTGCGAGCCATATTTCCAGCGCTGACAACCGAGAACCGAACAAATCTGACAAAAATTTTAAAAGAAAAACTCGAAGATGCGCGTATCAATGTCAGGAAAGATAGAACAGACGAGATAAACAAGACCGACAATATGAGTGAAGATGAAAAAAAGCGCGCCAAAGAAGAAATACAAAAGTGTGTCGACGAAGCAAATAAAAACCTCGAAGCAATATTTACTAAAAAAGAAAACGAGGTGATGAGCTAACCTACAATACAGATGAACATCTTAATTTTCTTGCTAATTTTGCTTGTGCTTGTTATTTCCCACGAGTTTGGGCATTTTATCGTGGCCAAGCGCTCGGGTATGCGGGTCGATGAATTTTCTTTTGGTTTTCCGCCAAAACTTTTTGGAATAAAAAAGGGCGAGACGAGCTACAATTTCAACGCGTTGCCGTTTGGCGGGTATGTAAAAATTTTTGGCGAGAACCCTGACGAAGATTCTATAAATGGAAAGGGCAGCAATAGAAGTTTTGTAAATAAACCGTTTTTTACCCAAGCCGCGGTCCTCGTCGCCGGGATTTTTATGAATCTGGTTCTTGCATGGTTTTTATTCTCTATTTGTTTCATGTCTGGTTTGCCGACATCCCTCGGTCAAACTCCAATTGGCGCTAAACTTGAAAACCAAGCTCTGACTATCACCCTCGTTTCAAAATCTTCTCCGGCCGACAAAGCCGGTCTGTTGCCCGGAGATGCGATCTTATCGATGAAAACAAAAAACGACTCTACAGAAACGCCATCGGTTGAAAGCGTGCAGTATTTTATCAAGAGACACCCAAGCGAACCAATCACACTGACATATTCGCGCGCCGGAGTTACAAACCAAACCGAAATCACACCAGCAAATGATGTTGTCAAAAATTCTCCAGCCATCGGGGTCGGCCTAGATATTATTGGCACGCTCAAGTTGCCATTTGTCCAAGCGATTGGTTATGGATTTAACCTCACCATCGATTCCTTTGCAAATATTATTAAAGGCTTTGGTATTTTGATAGGCAATGCGTTTCGTGGCCATGGCAGCCTCGATGATATTTCGGGGCCGGTCGGCATTACCCAAGTCGTAGGCCAAGTGGCCAAGCTCGGGTTTATTTACCTCATGTCTTTCACTGCATTTATTTCTATAAATCTTGCAGTCATCAACCTCATTCCGTTTCCGGCGCTCGATGGTGGGCGACTACTATTTTTATTTATTGAAAAAATTAAAGGTTCGCGCATAAAACCCAAAATTGCAAACATCGCCAACGCCGTCGGCTTCAGCATTCTAATGATCCTCATGGCCGTTGTCACATACCACGACATTTTAAAACTTCTATAAATTTACATTTTAGAAAATTTATGATAATATCAAAACACATTTCGCCGGTGGGCGATTTATTTTTATGGAACCAAAAGAAATTAGAAATATAGCAATCATCGCGCACGTCGACCACGGCAAGACTACACTGACAGACCAATTGATGAAACAATGCGGTATGGTAGAAGAAGGCGTCTCGATGGATTCGAACGCCCTTGAACTTGAACGCGGTATCACTATCTATTCAAAAAATACAAGCGTAAATTATAAAGGCACAAAAATAAATATCGTCGATACTCCCGGCCACGCCGATTTTGGTTCAGAAGTCGAGCGTGTTTTACGCGCTATCGACTCGGTGCTTCTCCTAGTCGATGCCCAAGAAGGCCCGATGCCGCAAACAAGATTTGTCCTAAAGAAATCGCTCGAACTTGGTCTCAAACCAATCGTCGTTATAAATAAAATAGATAAAAATGCAGCCGACCCAAATCGGGTGCACGAAGAAGTACTCGAACTATTCCTCGAACTCGGCGCAAACGAAGAACAGATAAATTTCAAGACCATCTATGCCATCAGCCGCGATGGAATTGCCAAAAACAATCTAGACGATGAATCAAAAGACCTCTCGCCACTGCTTGATCTCGTACTCCACGAAGTCAAAGACGCGAGCAAAGATATAGACAAGCCCTTTCAGGCTCAAGTTTTTAACTTGGGCTACGACAATTTCCTCGGTCGCTTGGCCATCGTCCGCGTCTATGCTGGCTCTGTCAAAACTGGTAGTCAAATAATAGTCAAAAACGAAGGTGGAACCTCGCGAAGCGCTCGCATCACAAAGCTCTTTAGCTTTGAAGGAATAAATAGAAAAGAAGTAGAGAATTTAAGCACAGGCGATATCGGTATCGTCGCTGGTATTCCAGATGTATTTATCGGCGAGACTATTTGCGATAGCGAGGGTACAGAAGCCATGCCATCTATCGCTATCGATGAGCCGACGATATCACTTAATTTCTTGGTCAACGATTCGCCGTTTGCCGGTCGCGAGGGTAAATTTGTAACCGGCAGACAAATAAGAGAGCGTTTGGAAAAAGAGCTCGAGGTCAATGTCGGCCTGCGGATTAATTTTAATAACGAAGACAAAGAAGAAGTCCAAGAGGGTTACCTAGTCTATGGCCGTGGCGAGCTTCATATTGCAGTCTTGCTCGAAAATATGCGGCGCGAAGGTTATGAACTGCAAGTTTCGCAACCACACGTTATCATCAAAGAAGAAAATGGAAAAAAATTAGAACCATATGAAGAAGTCACGATAGATGTTCGAAGCGAATTCTCTGGTACGGTCATCGAGAAATTAACAGCTCGCCGCGGCCAGATCACAAACATGCACGAAAAAGAAGGCATCTCTCGAATCCAAATCGAAATTCCAACTCGCGGGCTGCTCGGTTACCGTAATCAGTTTATCGTCGACACAAAAGGCGAGGGGATATTGGCTTCGCGATTTATCGGCTTCAAAGATTATACTGGGGAAATTAAAAAGCGAGACGTCGGCTCGATGACTTCAATGATCCTCGGCAAAGCCGTCGCCTATTCGCTATGGAACCTCCAAGAGCGTGGGACACTATATATAGATCATGGTACCGAAGTCTATGAAGGCATGGTTGTTGGCAATGTAACCAAGGGCGAGGAAATGGTAGTCAACCCGATCAAAGGCAAACAGCTAACAAATATGCGGGCCAGCGGCAGCGATGAGGCTATAGTTCTCAAGCCGCCACTTACACTAAACATCGAGCGCGGTCTTGAGATAATGGCCGACGATGAATATTTGGAAATTACACCCAAAAGTGTCCGCTTGCGCAAGAAGATACTCACCGAACAGGGTAGAACAAAGTCAAAATCTTCAAAAGAAAGTATCTAAAATATCCCCAAAATCAAGGGCAAGATCGAAAGTTGACTTTATTTGAGACTAATGATATTATCAAAATTGTAAAAAATTATTTAGATATTAACTTCAAAACTTAGATGGCCAACACAATCACATTTAAACCAAAACAAGTTACTAAAAGAATCTTATCTGACCTCCCAGATCGGGCTTATGAAGTTGTGACCAACCGTTTTGGCATTACCGATGATACCGAAAGAAAAACCCTCGAAGCTATCGGTCAGAAATATGGCATTACCCGCGAACGTGTCAGACAAATAGAAAATGCTGCCATCGGAATGGTTCGAAAGTCTCAATCTTTCAAAGATGAAAAAGCGGTTTTTGAAGAATTAAAAAAACTCATCAACACTCTCGGGGCTATTGTTTCAGAACAAGAATTGCTAGAGCATATTTCAAAAGACAAACTTACCCAAAATCATATCCACCTGTATCTAACTCTCGGTGATGGTTTCAAAAAGCACAAAGAAGATGACGATTTTAGAACTCGTTGGAGTGTCGATGATTCGATTGCAGATGAAGTTCATAAATCACTAAAAAATTTATATTCAAACCTAACAGATGACGAACTCGTGCCAGAAGGCGAGTTGATATCGCGTTTCTTAGACGAAGTAAAAAATTTATCCGAGCAATATAAAAACGAAGAGATTGCTCGCCGTTGGCTTTCTATGTCAAAAAATCTTAGTCGCAACCCGCTCGGTGAATGGGGCAAGGCTGATTCCTCGGGTGTTAAAACAAGAGGGGTTAAAGATTATGCGTTTCTGATGATGCGCAAACATGGTTCACCAATGCATTTCCGCGAAGTTGCCAAAGCGATCTCAAATACATTTAACAAAAAGTGCCACACTGCAACTTGCCACAATGAACTCATCAAAGACCCTCGTTTTGTGCTCGTCGGCCGCGGTATCTACGCTCTGTCAGAATGGGGCTACAAATCTGGTGTCGTCCGTGACGTCATAAAAGAACTGTTAAAGAAAAATGGTCCAATGTCAAAGGAAAATATCGTCGAGCAAGTCATGAAGGAAAGGTATCTGAAGAAAAATACAATCTTGGTCAACCTCCAGAATTCAAAATATTTCAAAAAAAATAAAAACGGCCTGTATACTACAGTTTAGTTTCAAATAAATCCCGCAAAACAAGCGGGATTTATTATTTTCATGTTATAATACTTCCATGGTCGGGGACTTTTTCGCTACACACAACATACTCCAACTCCTCCTGGTCGCTATCGGCTACCTGATGCCGATCCCTCTTTCTATTATCGCTCTTAGGCTCTGGCACCACTACCGCCAAGAAAGGTTCATCATGGGCATCAAATGGATCCTGCTCGAAGTCCAAGTTCCGCGCGAAGTCATCAAGAGTCCAGCGGCTATGGAACTTGTGTTTTCTAACGCCTTTTATCATCAGAGCAACAAGGGTTTCTGGGAACAATATATTCAAGGCGCGCCGTGGTTTTGGTTTTCACTTGAAATTGCTTCGATCGACGGCCGGGTTCACTTCTTTATTAGAACTCCATCTCGTGTACGAGATCTTATAGAAACGCAAATTTACGCCCAATACCCACAAGCAAAAGTTGTAGAAGTCGATGATTATACTAGACACGTTCCAGAGTATACAAAAAGTGGTGATTGGTATGTGTGGGGTTGCGAATATTCAAAAATGAAAGAAGATTTCCTACCGATCAAGACCTATCGCGATATGGAGGAAATGGATACTGGTACCAAAGAAGAATACAAAGTCGACCCGATAACTCCGGTTATAGAATTTCTGGGCTCGCTGTCAAAAGGTCAACAAATGTGGGTGCAAATAATAATTAGGCAAAGTATTAAAAAATACCACAGCCATACAACTGGCAAGCACGTAGATTTCTATACAGCTGCTGAAGAATTTCAATTTCAAATTCTTAAACCATACACTCGTATCCAAAAAAATGAAAATGGGGAAACTTTTGGTATGGATGTTCGAACTCCAAAGCCAGTGGAACACTTGATAAAAGTCGTAACCGACAATGAAAGCAAGATCCACTTTGATTGCGGTATTCGAGTTGTCACTCTTTCAGACAAGCGCCTAGTCAGCGAAGAACAATTCAATAACCTCCGTCGAGCTTCTCGTCTAATCTGGAGGCAGTACGCCCAGCCGGATATCAATGAACTCAATCGTGTTAACTCGACACAATTCGATGCGCCGTGGAGCGACCCGACAGGTCTTGCTCTGACAAAAATTAAAAAGCGACTCCTAAATTTCTATCGCATGCGAACATTTTTCCATCCGCCAATTCAATATGCGTTTGAGTACCCTGCGATTGTTAGAGCTTTCTTTCCATCGGGCAAACCAAATATTTTTGTTATGTCGTCCGAAGAGCTGGCAACGATATTTCACTTCCCAGGTATGGTCTCAGAGACGCCGAGCTTTAAGCGTATCGAATCTAAAATTGCCAAGCCTCCTGCTAATCTCCCAGTCTAGCTTATGGAGGATAATTCTTTTTCAAAAAAACTAAAAATATTTTTTCCGAACCCAATCTTAAATATTTTTTTCATATTGTGTTTTTTAGCAATCTTTCTTTACTACACACTCTCGGCTCCGCTTTCAAATAAAGCGTTTGTCCGCGGTGAAGGCACCACGATACACGTTGCCTCAGGTGAATCTCTACGGGCTGTTGCCACAGAACTTGAAGCAAAATCTGTTGTTAGACAGGCGAGCGCCCTGCAGTTTTTTGTAGAAATTTTTAGACTCGGCCGGCCGATAATGCGCGGCGACTATCTTTTTAAAGAACGTCTACCTGTTTGGCGTGTGGCATGGTCGCTTGCCAATGGTAACCACGGCATAGACCCGATTAGGATCACCCTCAAAGAAGGTTTTACAAATATCGATATGGCTCAAACACTCGGCGACAAGTTGCTTGCTTTCAGAAGAGATTTATTTTTAAGCGATGATCGAAGCAAACAAGGCTACTTATTTCCCGACACTTACTTTTTTTACCAATTGACGACCTCTAGTGAAATTGTCGACGAACTCTCTGGCAATTTTAATAAAAAAATTTCTAGCCTGATGCCAGATATAAATAATTCATCTCACAGCTTAGATGATATTGTTAGTATGGCTTCGATAATACAAAAAGAAGCGCGCGATGAAAAAGACGCTTACATCATCTCGGGTATTCTCTGGAAACGGATAGAAAAAAATATCCCACTCCAAGTCGACGCCGATAGGGAAACATATAAAACTCTCGGCTTGCCAGTCCAACCGATCTCAAACCCCGGGCTCTTGGCTATCAAAGCAGCACTTTACCCCCAGGCTTCAGATTATCTATACTACATTCACGACAAGACGGGTACAGCCCACTTTGCGGCGACATTTGCAGAGCACCAAAAAAATATTGCTCGTTATTTAAAATAAATCATGATTGAAAAATTAACAAAACAAAAAGATTATGAATTGATCGACTCGGGAGACAATGAAAAACTCGAGCGCTATGGCACATATATCCTTCGTCGTCCCGATCCTGAAGCTCTATGGAAAAAGAGTTTACCAGAAAGTTCTTGGGCCAAGGCCGATCTTAGGTTCAAAAGGGAAGGCAAAAACACAAAATGGCTAGTTCGTCCTGGTTTGCCAAAGCGCTGGGCTATAGAAATCGACGATCTGCAATTTTCTATCAAACCATCTTCGTTCAAACACACTGGTCTCTTTCCAGAACAGGTAAAAAATTGGCAATGGATGAGCAATTTAATTTCAAAAAATAAAAATTCATATACCGAGCCGATCAAGGTCCTCAATCTTTTTGCCTACACCGGCGGGGCAACACTTGCTTGCGCCAGGGCTTGCGCCGAAGTTTGTCACGTCGACGGTTCAAAAACGGCAGTCGCCTGGGCGCGTGAAAATGCCGAACTGTCAAAAATGTCAGATGCAAAAATTCGCTGGATAGTAGATGATTGTATATCTTTTTTGAAACGAGAAATAAAAAGAGGTAGAAAGTACGACGCTATAATCATGGACCCGCCGTCTTTCGGACATGGCCCGAAAGACGAGCTCTGGAAAATAGAAGAAGATTTTCTGGTCTTGATAGACTTGTGCAGAGAAATAATGTCAGATAAACCTCTTTTCATACTCATAAATGGCTACACCGCTGGTTACTCGCCGATAACTTATGAAAATAATTTAAAATATATGACAAAAGATTTTTCTGGTAGTATCGAATCGGGCGAACTCGCGATCGCCGAGACCTCTGGTGGCAGACTGCTGCCTTGTGGTATATTTGCCAGGTGGCAAAAAAACTAAAAAACAAAACTGTATTTGTCGGTATTTCAGGCGGGGTCGATTCGTCCGTTTCGGCACTGTTATTGAAAAACCAAGGTTACAATGTCGTCGGTGTTTTTATTCGCACCTGGCAACCAGATTTTATAGAATGCACCTGGCGCGATGAACGCCGAGATGCTATGAGGGTTTGCGCCCATCTCGACATTCCATTTCTTGAATGTAACGCCGAGAAAGAATATAAAAATGGTGTTGCAAAGTATATGATCAAGGAATACAAGAAGGGCAATACCCCAAACCCAGATGTGATGTGTAATCGCGAGATAAAATTTGGAGTTTTTTGGAAGTTTGCTAAATCTTTTGGCGCAGACTATATAGCGACTGGTCACTATGCTATAGAGGACCTAAAAGAGAAGCTATTTTTAATGAAACGAAGCTATGACAAAACTAAAGACCAATCATATTTTCTTTGGACACTAACTCAAGACGATCTATCGCACACGCTTTTTCCGATTGGTCATTTAAAAAAGATACAAGTTAGAAAAATTGCTAAAAAATTTAATTTGCCAACAGCCGAAAAAAAAGACAGCCAAGGGGTCTGCTTCCTTGGTCCGCTCGATATGAAAGATTTTCTTTCGCACTATATAAAACCGAAAAAAGGGAATGTGTTAGACACTCTCGGCAAGGTTATAGGTCGCCACGATGGCGCGACATTTTTTACAATTGGCGAGCGCCATGGTTTTACAATTATAAATAATAAAGAAAAGGATGGGCCGTTCTATGTCGTCGCCAAAGATATTAAGAAGAATACGATAATAGTTTCGCAAGAAGTTGGGTTACCAAAAAATTCAAAAACGTCATTTTCTTGCTACGCAATCAAAAATACAAATTGGATATCGGGATTACCGAAGGAAAATAAAAACTACATGGCAAATATTCGTTACCACGGTGAAAATTTACCCTGCACGATAAAACAAGCAGGCAGAGGTCAGGCAAGCATCGTATTTAAAAAACCAACGCTAATCTCACCCGGCCAATCTATCGTCTTGTATGACAAAGAGGTGTGCATAGGTGGTGGCGTAGTCGTCTAGATGTTTGCTATAATACAGACACGATGCAAAATATATTTGACCCAGTAACTTTAGAAATTGTAACTCGCCTAGGGATTGCGCTTATTTTGGGTATGCTCATCGGTACCGAACGCGTCTGGGCACACAAAACTGCCGGGATGCGCACATATGCCCTAGTTTCTATGGGCTCGGCTTTGTTTGTTATCATTTCAAGCTTCATGGTCTCGACTTATTCAAATTTCCCAGGGTTAAACCCCATCATGATTGTCTCGCAGATCGTCCTCGGCGTTGGGTTCATCGGTACCGGTCTAATATTTTCCAAAGATTCAAAACTTTTTGGCTTAACAACTGCCACTGGCCTTTGGGTCTGCGCTGGTATCGGCATGGCTTCCGGTTTCGGGTTATTCAAGCTTGCATTCATTGCGAGCATCCTTACAATTTTTGTTTTCACCATACTTTGGTTTGCCGAAGAAGCGTTGAGACGAAGCAAACTCTTCAAAAATTCAAATAATGAAGAGATGAATCAAAATTAAAATAAATGTATGCAAAGCGAAGAAGTTAGACAGAAATTCCTAAAATTTTTTGAATCAAAAAATCATAAAATATTACCATCATCATCCCTTGTTCCAGAGGGCGATACGTCTGTGCTCTTTACAACTGCTGGTATGCAACAATTCAAGCCATACTATACTGGGGCAAAAGATAGTATGACTGACTTTGAGACTAAAAATGTAGTCACAGTGCAAAAATGTATCCGCACTGGCGACATCGATGAAGTTGGCGATGATACCCATCTGACATTTTTTGAAATGCTGGGCAACTTTTCTTTCGGCGGATATTGGAAAAAGGAAGCAATACAGTACGCGTATGAATTTATTACAAAAGAACTCGGGCTGTCTATAAGCCACGTCTCTATATTTAAAGACGATGAAAGTGGAGTTCCTGAAGATAAAGAATCTCGCAAGATTTGGCAGACCATCGACCCAAATATAAAAATCGTTGAACACAAGAAAGAAGATAATTTCTGGGGTCCAACAGGTGACGAAGGTCCATGTGGCCCGACAACTGAGATATATATTAACGACGTTGAAATATGGAATATAGTTTTTAATGAATACTACAAAACAAAAGATGGTAGTTATTCTCCGCTTGAAGTCAAAGGAATCGATACCGGTATGGGACTAGAGCGATTACTTGTGCAAGTACAAAAGAAAAATAATGTCTATGAAACAGATTTGTTTAATGGAGAAAAAACAAAAGAAGAGAGAATAGTTAGTGACCATATAAAAGCATCACTATTTATGATTTCAGATGGAGTTACTCCTTCAAATACTGGTGCTGGGTATATATTGAGGCGTTTGATTCGCCGAGTAGTTAGATTTTCAAAAGTACCACTCGTTGAAACTGCCAATAGAATTAAGTCTATATATAATGGTGTTTATAAACTCGATGACAATGGTGAGATAGCAAAAGAAGAGAATAAATTTAGAGAGACATTGGATAGGGGAATGAAAGAATTTGAAAAAGACACAGACCCGTTTATACTTGCCACAACTTATGGTTTTCCTGTTGAGTTAACAGAGGAATTAGCAAAGGAAAAAGGAATAAAGATAGATCGAGAAAACTTCGATAAAAAGATGACAGAACACCAGAAACTCTCACAGACTTCGTCTGCTGGTATGTTCAAGGGTGGTCTTGCTAACCATGACCCAAAAACAATTCGGTTGCACACCGCGCACCATTTGTTGCTCGCCGCGCTTCAGAATGTTGTAGATAAAAATATAAAACAGCGGGGGAGCAATATAAACGAAGAAAGGTTACGAATAGACTTTCTTTGCGACCATAAACTTACCGATGAGGAAAAGAAAAAAGTAGAAGACTGGGTCAATGACAAAATTGCCCTCGGCCTCGATGTTACCCGCCGAGAAATGCCGCTAGCAGAGGCAGAAAAAATTGGAGCCGAAATGGAATTTGGCACAAAATACCCGGAAATTGTTTCTGTTTATTTTATAGAAGATAAAAATGGTAACGCAATATCAAAAGAATTCTGTGGTGGCCCACATGTGAAGAATACTGCGGAGCTAGATTCTTCATCCCGAGCAAAGCCGAGGGATCATGGTCCGTTTAAAATCACAAAAGAAGAGGCCGTCGCGCAAGGTATTCGCCGAATCAAGGCAATACTTGAATAGCTCAAAATAGAATACAACAATATTCTATAGTATAATATACTCATGTCATTTGGTCTTGGTGGGAAAAGTAAAAAAGAAAAAATTGTAGCGGTTTTTGATATTGGCTCGGGGTCAGTCGGTGGGGCCATAGTTCGCATGCCGCAGGGTGAAAAAAGTGTTCCGACTATAATAAAATCATCGAGGGTCGATATCTCTTTTCACGACGAACTCAATTTTTCTGTCTTTCTAAATGACATGATAAAAGCTCTAAAGGAAACATCCGAGGCGATATACAACTCTAAAGTCGGCGCGCCAGATGAGATAGTCTGTGTCCTGGCCTCACCTTGGTATCTGTCTGAAACTCGTATTATAAAAATGGTTCACGAGCATTCATTTTTTTTCACTAGCAAACTGGCCGATGAAATGCTCGAAAGCGAGATCAAAGCTCTCAACGCGGAATATGAGAAAAAGTATGGCAGCGCCAAAAGCTCACCCGAAGTTATCGAGCACCACATCATGGGGGTCTCGCTCAACGGCTACCTAGTAGATGAACCTCTCGGCATGAAAAGCCGCTCGGTCGAAATGCACATGGCCATCTCGCTCTCGCCAAAAGTTTGTCTCGACAAAATTCGAAAAACTATTTCAGATTCCTACCACCACACGCCGATCTCATTTGCTTCATTCACGCTTTGTTCTTATCTGGCTGTTCGTGAAAAATATGTAACACCAGATTCATATCTTCTGCTTGATATTGGCGGCGAAGTTACCGATGTCTCGATCATAACCAAGGGCATTCTCAAAGCCTCGCTATCTTTTCCATTCGGCAAAAATACTTTCTTTAAATACATGTGTACCAAGCTCGAGATCGAGTACCGCGATGCCGTCGAACTCTTCAACCTCTACAGCACCGGGGCACTGGCCGAGCGAAAATTAAAAAAAGTCGAACCGCTATTCCAATCTATAGAAAATTCTTGGGGCGAAGCATTCAGAGCTTGCATCGGGACATTGCCGCACACCCTGACACTGCCCGGCACTATATTTGTAACCGCCGACCTCGATATTCGCGACTGGTTTGTCAAAGCTGTTTGCAACGACGAATATATAAAATCGATAGTAACCGAACACAAATGTACGACCGTCACCCTCGAGGGTCCAGAATTTTTAAATATGTGTAGCGTCAAAGACGGTACCTGTGATCCATTTTTGATGATCGAAGCAATAGGTATTAGACGAAGGAATTAAAAATAAGTATGCCAAAAAAAATTCTTGAGGATATAAAATCAAAAGGCGTTAAAATCACCGAGATATCTCGCAGTGATATCGTTGCTCGCGCTAGTGGCAAAAAAACAACTCGAGTGAATTTACAAAACAGAGATGATCTAATGAAAACAAATTCTGTCAGCATGCGAGACAAAGATCATAAACTCGGCGGCGTCCCAAAAATAAAAAAAGACCAGACTGCTGTTCGAAGGTCTTTTATGTGGTTACTCATCATTGCGATGTTACTCGCCGCTATTTATTTTATTGCTAATTACTATGAGACTACAAAAATTACAATAAAGGAAAAAACTACAAACATGCCAATTAATCAAGAAACTTTTACCGCTGGCTTATCGCCAGGGGCGCCGATACATTCTGAACTCATGATAGTTGAAGACACAGAAACAATAGATTCGACTTTTACTAATTCAGTAGATGTTTCGACTAAAGCAACCGGCGAGATAACACTTTTCAATTCTTACAGTACAAAATCGCAAAATTTAGCCTGGCACACTTTTGTTTCTGACCAATCAGGCAAAGCCTACCAGTTAGACAAGGCCGTCACGATACCTGGATACACGACTTCAAATGGTAAAATTATTCCTGGTCAAACTTCGATTGGCATAACGTCATTTTTAGCTGGCGATGCATACAATGGTTCACCAAGTAATTTTTCGATTAATTTATTCAAAGGCACAGCCAAGGCTGGTAAAATATATGGCACGCTCAAAACTCCGCTCTCTGGTGGGGCCCAAGGCACAGTCTATAAGCCAACCCCAGAGAACATTGGTATGCTAAACGCCCAAGCTGAATCTGTCTTCAAAAGCAATTTATTAAAAAAAGCAGATGCAGAAGTTCCAGATGGCTATATATTCTACCCGAGCGCTTTTACATTCTCATACAAAATTCCAGACAATATTTTATCTAAAACATCCGATGCCAAAGTACCAATCGACGGCTCGATCTCTTTATTTATAATAAAGAAAACCGACCTGTCGACTGCTCTGGTCCACAAATTATTACCAAACATAACTCCAATCGAAGAAAATGAAATACAAATTCCAGCACTTGAAAGTCTAGCATTCAGTTTCGCCAGCGCTAACCAATCTATCACCAAAGATGTGACTTCGTTTCCTTTTGATTTAACGGGCAATGTTGGTTTTATTTGGCAACAAGACACAAAGAAATTAAAAAATAGCCTAGTCGGAGTCCCTAAATACGACCTCG
Source organism: uncultured Candidatus Saccharibacteria bacterium (assembly GCA_964527185.1). Classification (GTDB taxonomy): domain Bacteria; phylum Patescibacteriota; class Minisyncoccia; order Phycocordibacterales; family UBA9973; genus UBA8515. The sequence continues at coordinate 211,624 of CAZGOI010000002.1, read as the reverse complement.
GTAGAATTTTCAAACAAGACCCAGGCATAGATTACGCTTCGGCAAAAATATTCCCTCCGTGGCAAATCTACTTGCCTGGTGATTCATCTAAAATAAAAATCAATATTGAATAAAATTTACTACCTTAATTTTCTTAATCTCCGTTTTCTGCTATAATGTATCTCAGCTAATGAACCAAAATGGAGAAATCAATACAGTAACTGGTACAGTCATCGAAGCTTTGCCAAACACGCTATTTCGCGTTGATACCGGCGATGACAAGGTCATAATCTCATATCTTTCAGGCAAAATGCGCATGAATCGCATCAAAGTTCTAGTCGGGGACAAAGTAGAAGTTCTGCTTGACCCATATGGAGGCAAGGGCCGCATCATAAAAAGGGGCTAGGGCTTGCGTTTTTTTGGGCTCTAGTGTAGTATATCGAGACATACGTTTTACGGAAAATAGAGGGTAAGAACCCGATATTTTTCTTTCGCGTTATGTGGAGTCTATGAAGATAAAATCAGCCGTTAAAAAAATCTGTGCGAAATGCAAACTGGTCAAACGCGCTGGTCACCTTAGAGTTATTTGTTCAAATCCTAAACATAAGCAAAAGCAATAATTTTTTGAAATGAGAATTCTCGGCATAACTATTCCAAACAACAAACACCTCTACATCGGTCTCACGTCTATTTACGGGATCGGTACTTCTCGCGCCAAATATATACTAGGCCAAGCCAAAATCGACCCAATGATCAAAGCCGACACACTGACAGTCGACCAAGAAAACACAATAAGAAAAATAATTGAAACAATGCCGATCGAAGGCACTCTCAAGCGTGAAGTCGCTGCCAATATTAAAAGATTGAAAGACATCAAAGCATACCGCGGCCTGCGCCACATGCGCAGATTGCCAGTTCGAGGTCAGCGAACCAAAACAAATTCGCGTACAGTTCGCGGTAACGTTCGCAAGACCATGGCTTCGGGTCGTCGAAAGGAGAGTAAGACATAATTTTTAAAAATGGGAAAAGTAAAAATCATAACTAAAGACGAAACCAAGGCTGAAGAGGGTCAGGCTGAAACTCAAAAACCTAGCGTAAAGATTCCAAAGAAAAAGATAATTTCTGGGACTCTTCACGTTGAAGCGACATTCAATAACACCAAAGTAGTCCTTTCAGACAAAGAAGGCAATGCAATATTTTCAACTTCAGCCGGAGCTCTTGGTTTCAAGGGCGCCAAGAAGGGCACACCATTTGCCGCTTCCAAAGCTGGCCAAGTGATCGGTGAGAAAGCAAAAGAACTAGGTATCAAAGATGTAGATGTAAAAGTTAAAGGCGTTGGCAGTGGCCGTGAGCCGACCATCAGAGCATTTATGGCCTATGATATCGACATCTCGAGCATCCGCGACATGACCCCGGTTCCGCACAACGGCCCAAAACCTAAAAAACCACGCCGAGTATAAAATTTTTAAATTAAAATTATGAAAACAGTCCAAAAATATAAAATTTGCAGACGTCTAGGCCCAGGTGTATTTGAGAAATGTCAAAACGCCAAGTTTGTCATGTCCGAGGCTCGTCACGCCAAGAATTCAAAAAACAAGAGGCCAAAAATTCTCTCTGGATACGGCTTGCAATTTATAGAAAAACAAAAAGTTCGTCTTATGTATGGTCTAAGCGAAGGGCAATTTTCAAATTATGTTAAGCAAGCTTCAGGGCACAAAGGCACCCTGGCGACCGAACAACTTTATGAAATTCTTGAATCAAGACTCGACAACATCGTCTATCGCTTCGGCATTGCCCACACACGCAGACTTGCTCGTCAGCTCGTCTCGCATGGCCACATCACTTTGAATGGTAAAAAAACGACAGTTGCCTCGGCCCAAGTAAAAGTAGGCGACACTGTTGCTGTCCGAGAAGGTAGTAAGAAAAGCCCGCTGTTTGCAGATATGGCAAAAAAATTGAAGGAATACACCCTGCCGAACTGGCTTAAATTTGATGTCGATAAATTAGAAGGTAAGGTGGAAGGCAAGCCGAAGAACGTCGAAGGTTTCCTTGACCTTAACACCGTGCTCGAATTCTATAGTCGTTAGTTTTTATTATTAGTAAATTTGAGGTTCTATTTTTTAATAAGATAACGAGAGCTTGGCGCTCTCAAAATATATAAATATGTCTGACCTAAATATTTTATTACCATCAAAATTATCTATCGTCTCTGAAACCGACACCAAGGGTGTCTATGAGATCGACGGGCTCTATCCAGGCTACGGTCATACGCTCGGTAACTCGCTTCGTCGCATCATACTATCGTCGCTCCCAGGGGCTGCCATCACATCGCTCAAGATCGACGGCGCCGATCATGAATTCTCTGTCCTCGACGGAGTCAAAGAAGATGTCATCACGATTCTTCTTCATTTGAAACAAGTCAGGTTCCGCTTGTCGACTGACGAACAGCAGATTGTAAAACTCTCGATCAAAGGCCCAAAAGAAGTGAAAGCAGGCGATATCGAAGCTGGTGGCCAAGTCGAAGTCCTAAACAAAGATTTGCACATCGCCGAAGTGACCGGTAAAAATAATTTTTCTATTGAAATGATAGTCGAGAAAGGCCTCGGCTTTGTTCCAAAAGATTTACACCAAAAAGAAAAAAATGAAGTTGGTAAAATTGCCGTTGACGCTATCTTCACTCCTATCCGTCGCGTTTCATACGAAGTCGAAAATATGCGTGTCGGCGACAAGACCAACCACAATCGCCTCCGCATGACGATTGAGACAGATGGAACACTCTCTCCACACGAAGCTCTTGAAAAAGCTATCACAACTATGGTAGAACAGTTGCAAGCCATCGTCGGCTTCACTGTTTCATCGCGTGTAAATATGGCGCAGATGGCTGACGATCCAAAAGAAGAAAGAAAAGAATCTATAAGCTCAAGCAGCGAGATCACAGACATTTTAAAAACCCGTATTGATACCCTCGACCTCTCGACCCGCACGTTGAACGCTCTAACTGGCGCAAATATTCGCACCATCGGTGGCGTCGCTCGCAAGAAAAAAGAAGACCTGCTCGAGATCGAAGGTATAGGCGAAAAAGGAATTCAGGAAATTAAAAAAGTCCTTGGTAATTTTGGTATAACATTAAAGGAATAATATTTTATGCGACACCACAGCAATGTTAGAAAATTTGGAAGAAAGAAAAATGCCAGAACCGCTCTCTTGAGGGGGTTGATCTTGTCGCTCATTTCACACGGCAGAATAGAAACGACCGAAGCCAAGGCAAAAGAACTTCGCCCAGCGATTGAAAAATTAATAACCAAGGCAAACGTCGGCACGCTTTCATCGACTCGTTTAGTGACAGCCAAGCTCTACAACCTCAAAACTCCGTCATCGAAACTTATTAAAACAATTGCTCCAAAATATAAAGACCGCAAAGGTGGCTATACCCGTATTATAAAGTTACCACGACGCGCAGGTGATGCGAGCAAGATGGTAGTAATAGAATTTGTATAAATTTATGACAAAGACACACACAATCGATGCAGATGGAAAGACGCTCGGGCGAGTAGCTTCGGCTGCCGCCAAGGCTCTTATGGGCAAGAACTCGGCCGACTATGTAGCCAACCGCGTGGCAGATGTTCGAGTGAATGTTGTAAACGCTTCGAAAACAAAGATGACCGAAGCTCGCCGTGAAAAAACTATTCATGAGCGCTATTCTGGCCACCCAGGCGGTTTGAAATTGCGCACCAATGCCAAGATTTTAAAAAATAAAGGATGGAAAGAGCTATATGAACTTGCTATCTATGGGATGTTGCCTGGCAATAAGCTTCGCCCGCAAATGATGAAGCGCTTAACAATAACCGATTAAAATATGGAAAAGAAAATTTCTAAAAATGAATACATCAGAGCTATCGGCCGACGCAAGACTTCGACTGCCGTTGTGCGAATACACAAAGCCACCAAGACGACCTATTCGATAAACGGTAAAAATTTAGAAGATTATTTTAAAACTGCCACTCTGAAAAAGATCGTGACTGGCGCTTTCGACCAAGCTGGTCACTCGCAAAAATTTGAAGTCGTCGTCACCGCCAAAGGCGGGGGCATCAATTCCCAAGCCGAATCTGTGCGACACGGCATCTCTCGAGCGCTTGTTATGTTTGACAGCGAACTGCGATCAAATTTGAAAAAAGCAAAAATGCTCAAACGCGACCCTCGCCAAAAAGAACGCCGCAAGTTCGGCCTCAAAAAAGCCCGCAAAGCTCCGCAGTGGAGTAAAAGATAAAACCTCGCAAGAGGTTTTTCTTTTGCAAAAAACATACTTTTTTGTATACTAGTAGCACTTATGGAAAAAGATGAAGAAAATTTTGAAGACGTTGCTTTTGTCGACAGTACCGAAGACGGTGATGAATTGCCGAAAAAAGACCAGATGAAGAGACTTCGCGCCGAAAATAAAAAACTAAAAGATGAGAAAGAAGAATATTTAACCGGCTGGCAGAGGGCCAAGGCCGACTATATTAACTTGCAAAAAGAAGCCGAAGCAAAATTTTCGCGAGGCAAAGAACTCGGGGTAGAAGAACTCGTCGATTCGATTTTGCCAGCGCTCGATGCTTTCGATATGGCCATGGGCAACAAGACTGCTTGGGAGAGCGTCGATAAAAATTGGCGGCAGGGAATAGAGTATATCCATTCAAAATTCCTCCAAGCTTTTGCGGACAATAAAATCACAGTTATAAATAGTGTCGGAGTAAAATTTGATCCCAACCTTCACGAAGCCGTTGAATCTATAGAGACCGACGAAGAAAACAAAGACCACATTATCGAAAGTGTTATCCAATCAGGCTACAAAATAGGCGACCCATCTGTCACCGAGGCAGGGCGAGTTCTGCGCCCCGCTCGTGTAAAAATCTGGGAGTATAAAAATTAAATTTATTTAATTAATTTAAAGAATTCTTCTTCGGTTTCAGAATCAATTTTTTCTGTCACTATTATCATCATCTCGGTTGTTAGGCCGAGATCTTTTTTTATATTTATGAAAAGATTTTCAAACGGAAGCATAGAAATCCAAACAGAATTTTTTACACACACAAACCCCGCTTTTTTAAGCAGGTAGCGCAGGGCTTCGCGCTCGCTCTTGCGATCTTCTGGAATATCAAGAATTATTATCCTCCAATATCCGTCCCAATGGGTAGACACGAGCCCACCCTCGGCTTCGATGGCGATATTGTTTAGCTCTTGTTTGCCAAGAGGGGTTAGGCGGAAGTATTGGCTGTGTTCAGAGTTTAGGGTTTCAACCAAACCATCAGCGATCATGTTTTTCATAGACCTATTGATAGAATAATTGGCATTTTTACCCTCGTATTCGCGCAAAATAGGCTTCTCGGTGGTTTTTTTTATCGTATCCATAGAAATAGGCTTATTTTCGTTAAAAGCTCTTAAAATAGCCTTTTTGATCAATGATTTTTTTGCCATATTGACATTATATCAACTATAAATATAATATCAACATAGTTTTAGCGGTCGCTAAATACTTGTTAAAAATAAATGTTAACTATATAATTAGGCTCGCATGAAGAAATTTTATATAACTGGTGTCTCTGGTACAGGTAAATCTACGACTGGTGAAGAGTTGAAGAAAAAAGGGTTTCATGTTGTAGATATAGACAAAGTATCAGGGTTATGTAAATGGGTTAATAAAAATACAAGTGAAATTTATCATGGACATGCTGGTACAAATAAAGAATTTTTTAAAAACAATAAACGTATATGTGATAAGGAACAATTATTCAGTTTATTTGAGGGCCATGATATATCTATTGCAGTTGGCCTTACAGATAACCAAAAGGAATATCTAGATTTATTTGATAAAGTTTTTTTACTTAGAACAGATAATGAAATATTTATAAAAAGAATTATTGAACGAACAAATAATGATTTTGGGAAACATGAGTCAGTGCAAGAAATGATGAAGGATTGGCATAAGGATTTTGAAAGAAAAATGATTGATATGGGTGCAATACCAATAAATACAAACAAACCCCTTGAAGAAGTAGTCGAAGAAGTTATTAAAAATATTAAAAGTTAATTTATAAAAAATATGTCAAAAATAATTGGTATAGACTTGGGTACAACAAATAGCGCGGTTGCTATCATCGAAGGTGGTCAGCCAAAGATTATAGAAAATATCGAAGGTGGAAGGACGACTCCATCGATCGTCGCTGTTGCAAAAAATGGCGACCGATTGGTTGGGCTTCTCGCCAAGCGCCAAGCAGTTACAAACCCACAAAACACAATCTACGGTATCAAGCGATACATGGGGCACATGTTCGACGACGCAGAAATTCAGAAAGATGAAAAAACAAACCCATTCAAATCGCAAAAAGGTAAGGATGGTGGTGTCGAAGTTTCAATTGGAGACAAATGGTATCGCCCAGAAGAAATTTCTGCAATGATCTTGGCCAAACTCAAAGCCGACACCGAGGCCAAACTCGGTGAAAAAATTACCGAGGCCATCATAACCGTACCGGCCTATTTCAACGATGCGCAGAGAAAGGCAACCAAGGATGCCGGCGCGATCGCAGGCCTCGATGTCAAACGCATTATCAACGAGCCGACAGCCGCAGCCTTGGCCTATGGATTCAACACAAAGAAAAATGAAAAGATAGTCGTCTACGATTTTGGTGGTGGAACATTCGACGTCTCAGTCCTTGAAGTTTCAGACGATGTTATCGAAGTCAAATCGACCGATGGCGATTCACACATGGGTGGCCGCGATATCGACCAAAAGATTATCAATTGGCTGGCAACAGAATTTAAAAAAGAAAGTGGTATCGACATTACCAAAGACCCTCTGGCTCTCCAGCGTCTCGATGAAGCTGCCGAAAAAGCAAAGATCGAACTCTCGACAACCCCAGAAACAGAAATAAATATTCCATTCATAACTTCAGATTCTTCAGGCCCAAGGCACTTGCTCATAAAGATGACTCGCGCCACTCTCGAATCTCTAGCCCAGGAATATGTCGATCGCTCGATCGAGATCACAAAGCGCGCAATGGAAGCCTCACCTTTTAAGATGAATGAAATAAATGAAATCATCATGGTCGGCGGGCAGACACGCATGCCGGCTATCGTCGAAGCTGTTAAAAATTTATTTGGTAAAGAACCAAATCGCTCTATCAACCCAGATGAAGTCGTCGCTCTCGGTGCCGCAGTTCAGGCCGGAGTTTTGCAGGGCGATGTCAAAGACGTGCTACTCCTTGATGTCATTCCACTATCGCTCGGTATCGAGACTTTGGGCGGCGTATCGACAAAATTAATCGAGCGCAACACTACTATCCCAAGCTCAAAAGCCCAAGTCTTCTCGACTGCTGCCGACAACCAGACAAGTGTCGAGATTCATATCACCCAAGGCGAACGACCAATGACAAGCGACAATAAATCCCTCGGGCGGTTTATTCTCGATGGCATTCCGCCAGCTCCGCGCGGCATGCCACAAGTCGAAGTGTCTTTTGATGTCGACGCCAATGGAATTCTTAATGTCAAAGCCAAAGATAAAGCTAGTGGCAAAGAGCAGTCGATCCGTATCGAAGCCTCGTCTGGATTGACCGATGCCGATATTAAAAAGATGCAAGCCGATGCCGAACTACACGCCGAAGAAGACAAGAAAAAGAAAGAACTCGTCGATGAGAAAAACACCGCCGAGATGATGATATTCTCTGCCGAGAAATCTCTAAAAGAATATGGCGATAAAATTCCTAGCGAAATAAAAATTGGAGTTGAAGAAAAAATTGCAGCGGCTAAAACCGCAAAAGATGGTTCTGACCTTGAGGCCATAAAATTTGCACTCGAAGCTCTAACAACCGAAGTCTCAAAAATCGGCGAAGCCGTTAGTAAATCTGCCGGCGGAGAAAATGCGACACCAGAACAACAAGGGCAAGAAGTAAAAGACGCGGAAACAAAAGAAAACGAAGGGCAAAAATAAATTAAATACTTAAGGAATATATTTTCCGCAATTCGCATTCTGGCCTGAAAAACCTATGACTACCTATTTATAGCGCAGATTGCTCTAAATATATTCTCTCAGTATAATAAAACTATGGCTAAAGATTACTACGAAATTCTAGGAGTTACTAAAAACGCTTCAAAAGATGAAATAAAAAAGGCTTTTCACAAGCTCGCCCACAAGCACCACCCAGATAAAAACAAGGGTGATGATAAAAAGTTTAAAGAAGTCAACGAAGCCTATCAGACTCTCTCTGATGACGGGAAGCGCGCCCAATACGATCGCTTTGGTTCATCTGGACCCCAGGGTTTCAACCCGGGCGCTGGCGGTTTCAACGGGCAAGGTTTTGGCGGTTTTGATTTCAGTGGCTTTCAATCAGGCTTCCAAAATGGAAATGTCGAATTTGATATGGGTGACTTGGGCGATATTTTTGGCGATTTCTTTGGCAGTAGCATGAACAGGTCTCGTGGAGTTCGCCGCGGGCGTGATATCTCAACCGAGATAGATATTTCTTTTGAAGATTCAATTTTTGGCGCGACCAGAAAAATTTTGATCGCAAAACAATCAAAATGCGACATCTGTAAAGGTACCGGCGCAAAACCTGGAACAAAAATGGAAACCTGCAAGACCTGTAACGGCCAAGGCCAAGTGCGCGAAGTCAAACGCTCGATACTTGGAAGTTTTTCGAGCGTTCGCACCTGTGATACGTGTTTCGGCGAAGGCAAAGTTCCAACAGAAAAATGCAACGAATGTCGCGGAGCTGGAGTTTTGAAAAAGCAAGAAGAAATTACCATAAATATTCCAAGCGGCATTAACAATGGCGAGATGATTCGCATGACTGGCCTCGGTGAAGCAATTCGTGGCGGGCAAGCGGGAGACCTATATATCAAAGTCAATGTCAAATCGCACTCGGTTTTCAAGCGCGATGGCTCGAATTTAAATCTTGATGTCCACGTCAAACTCTCCGACGCGCTTCTTGGTATGACATATGAACTCAAAACTCTCGAAGGTAAAATTATCGAAGTTAAAATTCCAGAAGGTGTAAACCACGGCGAATTGCTTCGTATTCGTGGCAAGGGTGTGCCGAGCGGCCACGGCCGAGGCGACATCATAATGCGAGTGCTCATCAAAATGCCAAGCAAACTTTCTAAAAAATCTAAAGATTTAATCGAAGATCTAAAAAAAGAGGGGATATAAAATTACATAGAGAATGGTATAATTAATTTACAATGCAAAATGAATTATTTGTTGCTATATTGGCTGGGCTTGGTGGCATGCTTGGCTGGGGGTTGGCCGATTTTTTTGCTAAAAAGACGATCGATGAAATTGGAGACATTGCGAGTTTAGCTTGGGCGCATATCTTTGGGGTTATTACTCTCATAATATTTGCATTTTATTATTTTAATAAAATTGGCAAACCATTTCTAATTCCTGGAGATAGCAAAGTATTACTCCTCTTAGTTTTCTTTGGGGTTTTTCAAGCAATTATTTATATTCTAGTTTATAAAGGTTTCGGCCAGGGTCAAGTTTCAGTTCTGAACCCCGTCTTTTCTTCGTTCTCAGGGTTTACTGCTATTTTTTCTATATTAATTTTTGGTGAGATGGTAACTGGGCACGTAGTGATTTCTTTAATTATAGTTTTTGTTGGTATTTTGTTCATCAATCTAGATTTAAAAGCTTTAAAGGAAAAAAGTTTTAAAATCAGCAAAGTTCCCGGCTTTAAAAAAGTAGCTCTAGCTACTATATTTGCTTCTCTATGGACTCTTTTTTGGGACAAATTCATAAGCGGTCAAGATTGGTTTTCTTATTCGCTGTTTATGTATTTGTCTATGACCATATATATATGGATAGTCTGCTATGCACGAAAAATAAAGACGATTTTTCACAAGCCACATGTTTGGAAGTTTCTTATTCTCATAGGTCTTTGCGAGACGATAGGCTATCTGTCTATAAGTTTGGGTTATAGCACTACTTCAAAAACTAGCGTCGTGGCTCTAGTCAGTGGAGCTTTTTCTTTGCCGACTATAATTCTTGCCAGAATTTTCTTAAAAGAAAGACCAAATCGCATTCAAACTATAGGCACTTTTGTTATTATTTTTGGCATAATAATACTTTCTGTGCTAAAATAGAGGCATTAAATGTTTACTCTAGAAAAGGAATTTAGCGTTTCTTCATTAAAAAAACTTAAACACGAGACGCCTTTTTTTCTTTTTTCTAAAAGAAAGATAAAATCTCATATAAACGAATTTAAAAAACTCTTTCCGAATTCTCTAGTCCACTATGCCATGAAGGCCAATTCGGAGCCTGAACTCCTCAAGTTTTTAAATGACTCTCATTGTTCTTTTGAGGTTGCGTCTAAATACGAACTAACTTGGCTAAAAAAAATAAAAGTCAAACCAGACCATATAATTTATGGGACCTCTGTCAAACCAATATCTCACATTAAGGAATTTTATAAATATGGAGTTCGTAAATTCTGCGCTGATTCTTTCCAAGAATTAGAAAAAATTGCAGCCGTCGCGCCAAAATCAAAAGTATATATTCGAGTTGTGGTAAACGACAAAGGCAGCGTTTTTAAATTTTCTGAAAAATTTGGTACTGACATCGGCAATGTCGTTTCATTGCTTAGCAGGGCTCAAGAGTTAGGACTCGTTCCATATGGAATAAGTTTTCATGTTGGTTCGCAGGCAAGTAATCCCCTGGCCTGGTCTAACGGAATTGCATCACTCAGTTATGTAATTGATGAATTAGTAAAGAAAAATATAAAAATAGAAGTTCTAGATATTGGCGGAGGGTATCCTTGCAAATACATATCAAGCGAAGACATACCCTCTTTAAAAGAAATTGCCAACAACACTCTTTCACAGTACAAAAAATTACACTATAAACCACGTTTGCTTTTAGAACCCGGTAGAGGAATAATAGCTGATACAGGAATAGTCATAGCTACTATTATAGGCAAGATCGAAAGAGCCAGCGGGACATGGTTATTCCTAGATGCTGGTGTATACAATGCTTTTTTCGAAGCGATGTCGTACCAAGGTTCTACTAGATATCCGATATCTAGCATGAGACCTGTGGGTGAAGCGGGCGAGAAATTATTTTCCTTAGCTGGGCCTACTGGAGACTCGCCAGATATCATAACTAAAGAAGCTTTATTACCTGCAGATATAGAAGTAGGTGATAAGTTAATCATTCACAACGTAGGAGCCTATACTTTAACCGCCGTAAGTAAATTTAATGGTTTCCCTAAACCCAAGGTTTATTTTATTTGACTACTTTTGTTATGAGAATTATAATTTGATATGTAAAGACATGAATACTCTACAAAAAATTTTTCTTTGGTTCTTTATTCTACTTTTCCTATTTTGGGCTGCTTTATTTTTTACTGGAACCAAAGAGGGTTTCTACAACTATCTATACTCGTTTTTGTTTGGTCTAATTCCTCTTTTTGGAGGCATAATTGCTATAAGCAGATCTCGAGTGTGGGGTGGGCTTAAAAGCGCTGTCGGTAAAGCAGTATTCTTTATTGGTCTAGGAATTTTCTTGTGGGGATGCGGTGAAATAATTTGGTCTTACTACAATTTCTTTATGAATGTTCCTGCCCCGTATCCGTCACTGGCTGATATTGGTTTTGCTCCAAGTATATTTTTCTATGGGCTTGGAGCTGCTTTCCTTGCAAAAGCAACTGGGGCCAAATATGGCCTTCGAAGCAAAATCGCAAAATTTTTTGTAATAATAGCGCCAATAATAATTTTAATTTTTTCTTACTATATTCTTGTTACTGTCGCCAGAGGTGGGGTATTGGTTCCACAAGGGGAAACCCCACTGAAAACACTTCTAGATATTGCCTACCCATTAGGGGATTTTGTTGGTTTAACTATAGCAATAATAATATCTGGGCTCTCTTTTAAATACCTAGGAGGTAAATACAAATTAGATATCTACGCTATCTTAATAGGTCTTGGGGTAATGTTTATTGCCGATACTGTTTTTTCTTACACTACTACTGTAGGAACTTACTATAATGCTGATTTTGGAGATTTATTACTAGCACTCGGGTTATTCTTGCTTTCATTCGGTGTTTTAGGTTTTTATAAGTTAAAAGTAAATTAGTTTATGAATGCTACGCTACAATTTCCACAAATGGCCATAAGAATAATAAAAGAGCAAGAGCTCATTATTGGCCCTTTGGCTTGGGAAGAGGCGAAAAAAGTTCAAGGCTTTCATGTCATAGACCAAAAAAATGCCGAAGTCTCTATCGACGGTAACGAAAAAGAAGTTCTCGAAAAATTAATATCCCAATACTCGCGTCTATTTGGCCGAGCGTCAGATGAAGTTTGCAAAGAAGCAGTTAAAGATCTAATCAAAGAAGTGCCACAAGATCAATTACCCTCTAATTTAAAGTAATATGGCAGACAATAAGGCAACAGATGTCACTCCACAGGAATTTAAAGAAATTACCGAAGAGCTATATATTAAAAATAAAGAATTGGTCGATCTCAATAAAGAGATCGCTCGGCTCAACGGCGAGCTCGGTACTGCCAACGAAAAACTTAAATCTCTCGATAAATTAAAAACCGAGTTTCTTTCACTTGCTTCGCACCAGCTTCGTTCGCCACTAACAGCCATCAAAGGCTATGCTTCTATGGTGCTCGAGGGTGACTTTGGTAAGATAGACGACAAAGCCCACGAAGCAGTTGACCGCATATTTCAATCAAGTCAAAACTTAACAAAAGTTGTCGAAGACTTGCTCAACGTTTCAAAAATCGAGCAAGGTGGAATGCAATACGAAATGGCCGCTTTTGATCTAAATGCAGTAGTCTCTGATATGGTCAAGGACCTTTCAATAACTGCAAAGAAAAAGGGTTTAGACCTGGCTCTTGATTCAGAGCCACACCAGTACATAGTAAATGGCGATAAAGAAAAAATAAGACAAGTTGTACTAAATCTAATAGACAATTCTATAAAATATACAAAAGAGGGAAGTATCAAGGTTGCTCTTAAAAAAAATGATAATAAAGTTATTTTCTCAGTTACCGATACTGGTATGGGCATGACCGAGGAAACAAAAAATACTTTATTTCAAAAATTTGCTCGTGGTGAAGGCTCAAAAATAAACACCAGTGGTTCAGGGCTAGGCCTATACTTGGCAAAAGAAATTGTCGAAGCACATAAAGGTAGAGTCTGGGTCAAATCACCAGGCCCTGGCAAAGGCTCGACGTTTTTTATAGAGCTTAACCTAGTAAAATAATTTTAAATTTTTGAAACCTTGCTACTATTTTCTGTATCTTTGATTTCGTAACCGAGGTCTTTTATTTTGTCTCGAATTTCATCGCTCCTAGTCCAATCTTTTTGCTCGCGTGCTTTGTTTCGCTCATCGACAAGCACTTGTACATCTTTAGGAATTTCATCTTCTTTTAATTTTGCGAGCCCAAATCCAAAAACTTGGTCAAAATCAAGAAGAGTCGCCTTTTTATCAGCGTTACTAATTTCAGTATTGTGAACGAGCTCCCACATTAAAGCTAGAGCCTTTGGCGTATCGAGATCATCGTCCATATATTCTACAAACCTATCTTTATAATCAGGATGTATATTACCGCCATCTTCTTTTAAATTTAAAAATGCATCACGAAGTCTTTTGTACGCAATCTGTGCGCCGTCGATCGCCTCTTTTGTAAAATTTGAAAGTGTTTTGTAGTGCGACATATAAATCCACAATCGAAATGCTAGGGGCTCGACACCCATCTCTCTTATATCTTTTAAAATATAATAATTACCAAGAGATTTGGACATCTTGACCCCATCAACCAAGAGGTGTTCGTTGTGCATAAAATATTTTACAAATGGCTTGCCGGTTGCGCATTCCGATTGAGCAATTTCATTTTCGTGGTGCGGGAATATAAGGTCAACTCCGCCGGTGTGCAGGTCTATACTCTCGCCAAGTTCTTTGATGCACATAGCCGAGCACTCGATATGCCAACCCGGGCGACCCTTACCAAAAGAACTCTCCCAGAAAACATCACCATCGCCTTCGTCCCAGGCTTTCCACAAGGCAAAATCTTGGGCTGATTCTTTTTCGTATTCATCTTTTTTCAACCTACCTTCCGCATTTTCTTTTAAATCTGATATTTTGAAATGTGAAAGCTTGCCATATTCTTTATCTTTACGAATATCAAAGTAAACTGAGCCATCTTCGGTTTTATAAGCAAAACCTTTCTCGATCAATTTTTCTATCAGGCTAATCATCTCGCCGATAAAATCAGTAGCTTTTGTGTACTTGTCAGCCGGAACGATGTTTAGAGAATCTCGATCTTTATAGAACTCGCCGGTATAAAATTCTGTGAAATCTTTCAATGCCCCTTTTTCTTTTTGTGAATCGCGAATAGTTTTATCATCGACGTCAGTGATATTCATAATGTGGCGGACTTGATACCCGCGATACAAGAGGTACCGCTTGAGCATGTCGCCAAATACAAAAGCTCGCAAATTTCCAATATGGGCGTAGTTATAGACCGTCGGCCCGCAAGTATACAGGCTGACATGGTCATTGCGAAGTGGTTCAAAATGCTCTTTTTTACGCGACAGAGAATTAAAAATTTCTAAAGCCATTTTTTAGTTTTGAAGTAAATAAATATTAAAAAACTTGATAGAAACATACCACCGAGCATCAAGTAAAACTGCTCTCTGGTTTTAATGAGGTTGAAGCTCGTATTCATTGCAAAAATCGCTGAGACGACGCTGATCGGCGAGATGACAAAGGTGATAATCGTCAAGATTTTTATTGTTGCCGTTGTTTTGGTTGCAAGTAGGGAATCGTTTGTTTCACGAAGGTCGTCGAGTATCTCTTTGTGCGAATCGAGTATCGATTGGGTTTTGTTATATTCACTAATAATAGCCGAGAGGTAGTAACTGAACTTCTCGCCAAAAAATCTTTTGGCAGCCATCTCAAAAGAACTTAGAACTTCTCGATGGAATCTAAGCGCTTGTCTGAAATCAAGTAGGGTTCTATTTATGTTTGAAATATTGGCCACCATCTTGCCTTCGTTGCCTTCAAATATTTTTTTCTCGACATCGCGCAGTATAGTATTGACAGCATTGAGCTGGTAACGCGAATGAACATATAGCGTCTTGATCAAATGGAAAAACAAAAAACCAGCGTGGTCGACATCCATGCGCTTTTCCAAAATGGCGTCGACTTCAAATGTTTTCGAAAATTCGTGGAGCGAGTCTATGAACTCGTAGTGAGTGGTGATTATGAATTTATGCCCGACGATAAAATCTATTTCCTGCTCCATACTCCTTCCGTCTTTGTGGGAAACCTCTGGAAAATTTAGAATCAAATAGATAAAGGTAGGGTAGATGTCGATCTTTGATTGGAAGCTTCGATTGTGCATTTCCTCGCCGATTGAAATCGGTATCGAATACTCTTCCATCACGTGCACGAGTTCGTCTTCGGTTGGTGATTCGAGGTCTACCCAGGTCAAACCTTTATACGTGTATTTAGATATCATACGTCTATATAGTATAGCTTTTAGCTTGCTTTTTTCAAAATTTTCCTGTAATATCAGGCCTGTGGAAATCACAAATTAAGCATTATGGCTAAAACATCTCCAAAAACAAAGAAGGCTGAAAAGACAAACACCGAGTTTGCTGTCATTGAAACTGGCGGTAAACAATACAAAGTCTTTGTCGGCGACGTCCTCAAGATCGAAAAATTGAGTGGCAATTTCGCTTTTGGTGATAAAATTGTCTTTGACAAGGTTCTTCTCGTCGACGACGGTCAAGATACGACCATCGGCTCGCCCTACATTTCAAATGCAAAAGTAGAATCTATCTTTCAATCATCAGGCCGCGGTAAGAAAATTAAAGTTGTAAAATATAAACAAAAAAGTCGTTACCTTAAGCGCAATGGTCATCGCCAACCATATACAGAAATCAAAATCTCTGCAATAAAATAAACCACCTGAGAAATCTGGTGGTTTATTTATGCTCTGTTGCGCAGAGCGTTTTTTATGGTTTCAGAATCAGAATATTCAAGTTCTGTTCCTGTTGATAGGCCGCGACCAAGCGAGACTATTTTTATTTTGCTGCCAAATGACCCGAGTAATTCGCGCAAATACATATCAGTGTGTTCGCCTTGGGGATTGATCGAAAGAGCGAGGATAATTTCTTTCAAGTTTTCTTTATCGATTCTCTCTTTGACTATTTTTACCAATTCGCCCGTCCTGACAAAACTCGGTGTTTCCTTTGTGACGATTGGCACCAAACCGCCTAAAATAAAATACATACCGCTATAATTTTTACTCCTTTTAATACTCTCATAGTCTGCGTCTTTTTCAACAACAATAAGTGAGCCACGGTCTGTTTTTAGGTTGCCGCATACTTCGCACAAACTATTTTTTGCACCTTGAAAATGCAAGAAGCAAGACGGACACTGGTTTATAGTATTTTTAATTTTTAAAATTTCATCACCGAGCTCTTTCACATAGCTCGGATTTTTGTGAAGTAAAAAATAGACAAAACGTTTGGCTTGGCGTTCGCCGATACCAGGGAATTCTTTGAACTTTTGTGCTAATTTTTCAATCGGATCCATATTTTAGAATTGATCTACGTCACCGAGTTCATTCATCGAAGAAGCGAATTTTGTAACATCTTGTCGGGCAACGCTCAGGAAGGTGCTCAATTTTTCATCGAAAAACAGTTCAACTTTTCCAATCGGTCCATTTCGGTGTTTTTCGATCAAGATTTCAACTATGTTTGTCTTTTCAGATTCATCCTTGCCTCTGTCTTCGCGGTGCAAAAACATGACGACGTCGGCATCTTGTTCGATAGAACCAGAATCTCGGAGGTCTGATAGCCTCGGCCGGCCACCACGCGATTCGACGGCACGAGAAAGCTGCGAGATGGCTATAACTGGGACATTGAATTCTTTTGCCAACCCTTTTAGTGAGCGAGAGATTTCTGTAACTTGGTTGACCATACTATCATAATTTTTTGAAGTCGACATCAATTGCAAGTAGTCAACAATGATAAGTCCAAGCCCGTGCTCGGCTCTTATGCGGCGACAGACGGAACGCATGCGAACGATAGAATTACCAGCCATGTCGTCGATAAAAATCGGCGCACGTGAAAGCTTGTCGAGCGAGTCACGGATTTTTGAAAACTCACTTTCAGCTGACAGGTTGCCCGTGCGCAAGTTCCAAGCATTTACTTTTGATTGAGCGGCGAGCATTTTATCGACGAGCTGTTGAGTGCTCATTTCAAGTGAGAAAATTACAGTCGGCACTCCGTGGTTGAGGGCCGCTTGGCGGGCGATGTCTAGAGCAAGCGTTGTTTTACCGACAGAAGGCCTAGCCGCAACGATGACAAGGTCTGATTTTTGCAAACCAGAAAGGTATTGATCGAGATCGTGGAACCCAGTTGGTATGCCACGCAACTCGCCGCGGTTGTCGTGCAAACGCTCGAGTCTGTCCCAAGCTTCCGGCAAGCTATCTTTAAGTGAAACAAACACATGCCCGCCAGTGTTACTTGAAATATTCATCATGCGCTTTTCAGCTTGATCGAGAATATCAAAAACATCCTCAACTTCTTCCTTAAAACCAAGTTCAGAAATATCAACTCCGGCTTCAATGATTTTTCTTAAAATATTTTTCTTCGAGACGATTTCCGCATAGTGTTTAATGTTGGTCGAAGCCGGAACAGAATTAGCAAGCTCGCTCAAATAACTACTACCACCAACTTGGTCAAGCAACCCATGCTCTTTTAATTTTTGCGAAACCGATAGGATATCAATCGGTTCGCCTTTGCCAGAGAGTTCAAGCATGACACGGTAGATATCGGCGTGCTTAGATGCGTAAAAAGATTCGGGTATAATAAAATCATTGATCTCGTGGATTGCGCCTGGGCGGAGCATGATCGAGCCGAGGACTGCTTGCTCGGCATCTATACTTTGCGGAGGGATTCGAAAATTTTGTTTTCTATCTGCCATAAGGGCATTGTAGCACAGCCGTCAAACTGGCAAATGTTTATTTTGGCAATAAATATGTGGGTAAAATGTGCAAAACTAAAGGTTTTTTGCTATTATTGGTAAATATGAAAAAACGACTGCTTTCAGGAGTCAAACCAACCGGGGCGCCCCATATCGGCAACTATTTTGGGGCTATGCGTCAGTTTGTAGAGTTACAAGATGAATATGAAACTTTCATAATGATAGCTGACTACCATGCTTTAAATTTCATTCAAGATAAAAATGAAATGGCTGAAAATATTTTAAATATCACCCTCGATTACTTGGCCATTGGTCTTGATCCAGAAAAAGTAACAATATTTAAACAATCCGATATTCCTGCCCACACAGAACTCGCTTGGATATTTGATACCATCACGACCATGCCTTACTTGATGCGCGCCCATGCTTTTAAAGATGCCGAGGCAAAAAATAAAGAAATAAGTGTTGGAACATTTAATTACCCGATGCTCATGGCTGCAGATATTTTACTCTATGACCCAGAGATTGTTCCAATCGGTTCTGATCAAAAACAACACGTCGAGATCGCTCGCGATACAGCTCAAAAATTCAATAATATTTTTGGGGAAACATTTGTGTTGCCAAAAGATCTAATTTTAAAAGAAGTTGCAGTTGTTCCAGGAACCGATGGTCAAAAGATGAGCAAGAGCTATAAAAACACAATCCCACTTTTTGGAACTGATGAAGAAATTAAAAAAGCAGTTATGAGTATCGTGACAGATTCAAAAACTCCAGAAGAACCAAAAGACCCTGAGACCTGTAATATTTTTGCACTCCACAAACTCTTTTTGGATCAATCAGAACTTAGCAAACTTAGATCTAGATATGAAAAAGGTGGCATGTCATACAAAGAATCAAAAGATATGCTCTTTGATGAGGTCATAGCCCTTGTAAATCCTATGCGCGAGCGTCGAGAAAAATATAAAAATGATATAGACGGTGTTAGAAAAACTCTTGAAGCCGGCAAAAATAAAGCAAATGAAATTGCAAACAAAAAAATGAAGATTATCCGCTCTAACGTTGGTGTTGATATGTAATTATGTGGTATGACTTTTTAAGAATAATATTAATAGTTGTAGCAATTTATTTTTTAATCAAAACTGTAAAAATTGTAAGGATTATATTGACGATTGTCCTTGGGGTAGTATACATACCGATAAACAATTTAAACATAGCCAACCAAAAAATGTATTTTAATATGAAAAAACACGATATCGTTCTCTACTATCTATACACGCCGTTTTACTGGTTGTTAGTCGCTATTACATTCATTATCTCTTTGCCGTATGATTTTTTAATAACGGAAGATATACATTAATATTAATTTTAAAAATATGAAAAACAGGATATACATAAAAGATTTAAAAGAACATATTGGCAAGGAAATTATAATTTGTGGTTGGGTTGATGTTAGACGCGATCAAGGCAAACTAGTTTTTATCGATATGCGCGATATGTCGGGTAAAGTTCAGTGCGTGGTGTTGCCAAACCACACCTCTGCCATGGAGGCAATCAAAGAAGTTCGTAATGAATGGGTGCTCAAGATAAATGGAATTGTCAATAAACGTCCAGATAAAAATATAAAAGAGGGGATTATAAATGGCGATATAGAACTTGAGATTACTGGTATAGAAGTCTTAAATATGGCAAATACTCCTAATTTTGATATAACATCATCTGGGTTAGAAATAGGCGAGGAAAATCGCTTAGAGTATAGATATCTAGACCTGCGTCGTCCGAGAATGCAGAAGAATATTCGTAACAGACACAAGGTTGTAAAATTTATTCGTGATTTTTTGGATGAAGAAAATTTTGTGGAAATAGAAACACCAATATTAACTAAATCAACACCAGAAGGTGCGCGGGATTATGTAGTACCCTCACGGCTCTATCCTGGAAATTTTTATGCACTGCCACAATCACCCCAGCAATACAAACAATTACTTATGGCCGGGGGAGTTGAAAAATATTTTCAAATTGCTCGTTGTATGCGTGATGAAGATACCCGTGGTGACCGACAACCTGAATTTACACAACTCGATCTTGAAATGAGTTTTGTTAAACGTGAAGACTTAATGGAATTAAATGAAAAATTGATAATAAGTATTTTAAAAAATCTTTATCCAAATAAAAAAATACAAACAATTCCATTTCCTAGGCTTACATACGCTGAAGCTATGGAAAAATATAATAGCGATAGACCAGATATTCGCGAAAATAAAAATGACCCAGACATACTTGCTTTTTGTTGGGTAATTGATTTTCCATTTTTTGAGAAAACAAATAAATCTGATAACCCCGATGCCGAAGGTGAATGGACTTTTACACACAACCCATTTTCAAGGCCAAAGGACGAGTATATGAAAATGCTTATAAACAAAAAAAATATTGGAGAAATTTTGACTACACAATACGATATTATTTTAAACGGTAACGAAATAGGTGGTGGAAGTATTAGAAACCATGAAGCCGAAGCGCTTGGAAAAGTATTTGAGATCATGGGCTATCAACCAAATACAATTGAGAGGAATTTTGGCCACATGCTACAGGCCCTTTCCTCGGGTTGTCCACCTCATGGAGGCATAGCCTGGGGTTTTGATCGATTTATGATGTTACTCGAAAATGAAGAAAATATTCGTGAAGTTATTGCATTTCCAAAAACGGGCGAGGGTAAAGATCTGATGATGAAGTCTCCATCTGAAATTTCAGATAGACAATTAAAAGAATTGAGTATAAAAATTGATAAAAAATAATGGAAAACTGTATTTTTTGCAAAATTGTAAAAGGGGAAGCCCCAGCATATAAAATTTGGGAGGACGATAAGCACCTAGCTTTTTTAAGTATATTTCCAAACACCGAAGGTTTCTCTGTGGTTATAACAAAAGATCATTATGATAGTTATGCTTTCGATTTACCTGATAATATATTGGCTGATTTAATCATTGCAACAAAAAAAGTTGCTAAATTATTAGATGAAAAACTTGATGATGTAGGCCGGACTGGAATGATACTTGAAGGTTTTGGAGTCAACCATGTCCACTCTAAACTTTTTCCAATGCATGGAACAAAAGATCAAGAGTGGAAACAACGAATAGGCAAGCCTCATAAATATTTTGAAAAATATGAGGGTTATATGTCGAGCCATGATTACGAGCGAGCCGATGATGCAAACCTTGAAAAAATAAAAAATAAAATTGTAAACTAAAATGGATATAACAGACAACACTAATTTCAAAGTTAAAACCACTGCATTTGAAGGGCCACTCGAACTCCTTGTTTCGCTGATCGAAGATCGGAGGCTCTTTGTCAACGATATCTCCCTTGCCCAAGTCACCGATGATTATATAAAATACGTACGTTCACTCGGAGAAATTTCAGCCGACAAGCAAATATCAGACCTTTCATATTTCATCTTGATCGCGGCGACGCTCGTGCTCATAAAATCCAAATCGCTTCTACCGGATTTGAGTTTGACTGAAGATGAAGAAGAAAAAATTTCTGACCTTGAAAAAAGATTAAAGTTGTATAAAATAATCAAAACAGCAAGCATTGAAATAAAAAATAATTTTGGCTTACAAATAATATTTAGACCACTCGAGCATAGTTGGGACGAAGCGCTTTTTTCCCCAAGTGAAACCATAACTACCCAATCTATATCTAATTCTATAAATGATGTTATAGTTTCACTCCCAAAGAAAGAAGAAAAATTACCAGAAATTGAAATAAAAAAAATTATAAATATCGATCAAGTTATAAATAGTTTGACCGATCGCATTGAGAATGCAATAAATATTTCTTTCAGATCTTTTGCTAAAAGTCATGGCGCCAAGAACAAAGAAGAAGCCCGTGTCCATGTCATAGTCTCATTCTTAGCCATGCTCGAGCTCGTCCGCGAGGGTTTGATCGACGTAATTCAAAATAATAACTTTGAAGATATCGAAATCGTTAAACAAAAATTAGAAAATAATTTATCTACAGAATAAAATGGAACTCGAAGCTAAAATTGAAGGCCTACTTTTCTATAAAGGTGAAGAAATGACCATAAAAGAGATGGCAAAACTCTTTGGCGTATCTGAAGAAGAAGTTTCAATCGCGCTGTCACGGCTCGAAGGGAGTTTAAAAAACCGCGGCCTAATGCTTATGCGCAAGGCAGACACCGTAATGCTCGGCGTTGCAAAAGAACTCTCGCCGCTAATAGAATCAATCCGTAAAGAAGAATTGACCAAAGATCTTTCAAAAGCTTCGCTCGAAACACTCTCAATAATTTTATACAAAACAGACATTCCACGAAGTGAGATCGATTATATAAGGGGTGTAAATTCAAGTTTCATTATTCGCAATTTGCTCATTCGTGGCTTGATAGAAAAAACCATCGACCCAAAAGACAGCCGTCGCATGCTATACAAACCAACTTTTGACCTGATGTCATTTATGGGTGTTAGATCTCTAGAAGAGTTACCCAATTATCAATCAGTTCGAAACCAACTAGACGAAGTCGTAAAAGGTAATACAGAGAATTCAGAAAAAGATGATCAACGCTCTTAAAATTTTTCTTCCAGCAACCGTTTCATTTCTGGTAGGCTTGAGTCTGACCCCAGTTGCCACGCACTATTTTTACAAATATAAAATGTGGCGTAAAGTTTCGCGTAACCACAACGTCCCGGTTAGTGACTTTGCCAAACTCAACGATGGTTTGGCTGAAACTTCAACACCGCGGACTGGTGGGATGATCGTCTGGGTTTCAGTTGTTATAACAATTTTTATTTTTGGAATACTCGATATTGTTTTTAACAATGAAATTAGTAGCAAATTTTATTTCATAAGTCGTAATCAAACACTCTTGCCACTTTTTGCGCTCCTCGTGGCCTCGCTCATAGGTCTAATCGATGATTTCTTGCAAATATTTGGTCACGGTAAATGGACAACCGACCCGATAAAACTTCGCTACATAAAAATAGGCATAATATTGATACTCGGGTTTATCATTGGTTCGTGGTTTTATTTCAAGCTTGGTATAAATGTAGTTTACATACCATGGTTTGGGTTTGTAACCCTAGGTCTAATCTTTGTGCCATTTTTCATCCTCGTCATGCTATCGCTTTGGTCTTCGAGCGTTATCGACGGTATCGACGGCCTCTCTGGCGGAGTTTTGTCATCAATATTTGCAAGTTACTCGATCATTGCATTTCTGCACAATCAGATAGACCTGGCAGCATTCTGCGCTGTTATCGTCGGGGGGATACTTGCATTTTTGTGGTTCAATATTCCGCCAGCCCGTTTTTATATGGGTGAGACTGGCATGATAGGCTTAACAGTAACTATTTCGGTAATCGCATTCCTAACCAACACAGTATTTTTGTTGCCAATCATCGCCTTTCCACTATTTGTAACTTCACTTTCAGCCCTGATTCAAATGGTTGCTCGTAGATACTTTGGCGGGCGAAGAGTTTTTAAAATGGCGCCTCTGCACCACCATTTTGAAGCCCTCGGTTGGCCAAAATATAAAGTCACGATGCGCTACTGGATCATCGGAGTTATCTCTTCTATCGTCGGGGTTATAATATCTCTTATAAACTAATGAAGACAAAAGGTATCGACAAAGTTTTTTTTGGAATTGTTATCGCACTTGTTTTTGTCGGTATTATAATGTTCACTTCGGCCTCGCTCGGCATTCTCGCTAAAAATGAAACAAAGTTCTACGGTGTAATATTTGCTCAATTTGTTTTTGGGCTATGTGGTGGGCTCGTTGCTCTATTTTTTGTAATGAAAATTCCATACAAGTTTTGGCGAAACTATTCCTTGCCGCTTTTTATAGGTTCGATACTTATAACTCTACTCGTTTTTGTCCCGCATCTTGGTTCACTGCACGGTGGCGCACGTCGATGGGTCAATATATTTGGGATTTCTTTTCAACCAGTTGAATTTCTAAAACTTGGATTCATATTTTATTTTGCAGCTTGGCTCTCTTGGGCGAAAAATAAATTGACAGATATTAAATTCAGCCTCTTGCCATTTATTTTATTGCTCGGTGTTGTGGCACTCGTACTAATAAAGCAGCCCGACACAAAAAGTATCATCCTCATAACAATAACTGGGATCGCTATGCTTTTTGTTTCCGGTACGCCAGTTAAACACATCGTCGGAGTTTTTGTAGTTAGCGTTCTTGGTTTTATAATCTTAGTGACCTTCAAACCATATCTCATGCAACGCATAGAAACCTTCATTCATCCGAGCGAAAATGCTAGTACTTCGTCATACCAATTACAACAATCTCTAATTGCAGTTGGGTCAGGTGGGGTCTTTGGTCGAGGGTTGGGACAAAGTATTCAAAAATTTAATTATCTGCCCGAACCCCAAGGCGACTCTATCTTTGCTGTCGTCGGTGAGGAGCTTGGTTTTATCGGTTGCATTCTTCTTGTTTGTCTTTATATTGCTTTTGCCCTTCGTGGATATAGGATTGCATATTATGCCCCAGATTCATTCAGTAAACTCCTAGTGACTGGCACAATCACTATTATTACAGCTCAATCTTTTATGAACATAGCTTCAATTATTGGAGTTTTTCCACTGACTGGTGTACCACTTGTTTTTATTAGCCAAGGTGGAACATCACTCCTCATCTCGATTGCAACCATGGGAATAGTCTTGAGTGTTTCAAAAAATGCCAAAAGGGAACACTAGAAAATATATATAAAATAAGCTAAAATAAATGTCATGAAAATATTACTTACCGGGGGCGGGACAGGCGGCCACTTCTATCCGCTGGTCGCCATCGCCGAGGAGATAAACGACTTAGTTGAAAAAGAAAAAATCGTAGATCTAAAACTGTACTACATGTCAGACTCACCGTATGACAAACGCATGCTTTTTGAAAATAGAATCACCTATGTCGAAATTCCTTCTGGAAAAATGCGTAAGTATTTCTCTATCAAAAATTTTTTTGATATTTTCAAAACTGCTATCGGCGCATTTTTTGGCCTACTCAGTATGTTTTTTATCTATCCAGATGTTGTTATCTCAAAAGGTGGCTATGCCGCGTTCCCAGCAGTCTTTGCAGCAAAACTTTTGCGCATACCAGTCATCGTCCATGAATCAGATTCAAATCCAGGCAGGCTCAACCTCTGGACCGCAAAATTCGCAAAGCGCATCGCGGTCTCATGGCCCGAAGCTGGTGAAAAATTACCAAAAGAAAAAACTGCTCTAACTGGTCAACCAATCCGTAAAGCAATTTTACAAAAAAATCCAGAGGGCTCATTTGAGTTTTTTAAATTCGTACCAAATATCCCAGTCTTGTTTTTCTACGGCGGCTCTCAAGGTGCAGAAATCATAAACAACGCCCTGATTGATGCTCTACCAGAGCTCGTTTCCAAATATCAAATAATCCACCAAACAGGAGAGAAACTCTATAGCGATGTCATCTCGCGTTCAAACATCGTCCTTGAAGGCAATGAAAACAAAACTCGTTACCGACCAATGCCTTACCTAAACAATCTGGCTGTTCGCATGGCCTCGGGCGCGGCGACCCTTGTAGTCTCGCGAGCTGGTTCATCTATTTTTGAAATTGCTTCATGGGGAGTGCCGTCTATAATAATCCCGATCACAAATTCAAACGGCGATCATCAGAAGAAAAATGCATTCAGCTACGCTCGAGCCGGTGGCTGCGAAGTTATCGAAGAAAACAACCTAACCCCGCACGTTCTGGTTGCCGAGATCGATCGCTTAGTCAATAGCAAAGAAAAATTAGAAGTGATGACAAAGCGTGCCCTCGCCTTTGCCACGCCAAGCGCAGCCGAGAAAATTGCCCAAGAAGCTATCGATATCGCATTGTTACACGAAAAATAAAATGACAGACTCAAATAGAAAAATCGTAACTCGTTTTGCGCCGTCACCGACTGGTCATTTGCATATCGGCGGGGTTAGGACAGCATTATTTTCTTATTTTTTTGCTAGGAAAAATAATGGCAAGTTCATAATCCGCATCGAGGACACCGACAAAGAGCGCAGTAAAAAAGAATATGAAGATAGTATTTTAGATTCTTTCGGGTGGCTTGATATCGATTACGATGAACTCCATAGGCAAAGCGAAAATATAGAATCTTATAAAAAATATCTGCATGAACTGGTAGACAATGGCTTGGCCTATATCTCAAAAGAAGAGCCGAAAGAAAAAGGTGACAGAGATTCGGTCATAAGATTTAAGAACCCGAACAAGGTTGTCTCGTTTACAGATGAAATCCTAGGCGAAATATCTGTCGACAGCAGCGACCTAAAAGATTTTGTGATTGCAAAAGATTTTGATACGCCAGTGTTTCATTTTGCCAATGTCGTCGATGACCACGAGATGGGCGTAACCCACATCATTCGCGCCCAAGAGCATGTGCCAAACACACCTAGGCAAATATTGATTAGAGAGGCGCTCGATTTGGGTAGCGTGGTCTATGCCCATATCCCGCTCATTTTATCTGAATCAAAAAAGAAAATGTCAAAGCGCGATGGTGACACCAACGTCTACCAATACAAAGAAAATGGCTACTTGCCCGAGGCACTCATAAACTTTTTGGTTTTGATTGGCTGGAACCCAGGTACTGATCAAGAAATATTTACCCGTCAAGAATTGATTAAAGAATTTGATCTGAAAAAGGTTCAAAAAAGCCCCGGAGTTTTTAATGAAGAGAAACTAGATTGGTTCAACAAAGAATATCTAAACAAACTGTCTTTTGAAGAACAAGAAGAATATGTTTCAAATTTTATACCCGAGAGCCTAAAAAACTTACCTAGTTACAACTCGGAAATGCTCCACAACATCACTCCGACAATCATCGAACGCATTTCAAAAGGCAGCGACATAGTAGACATGGCCAACGCCGGCGAACTGACATACTTTTTTGGCAAACCAGTTTATGAAAAAGAATCACTGATTTTTAAATCTTCAAAAATTAAAGACAATAATAAGTATCTTGTGGTCGCCTCATATTTAAAACACGTGGTAGAACTCATAGAGTCTATCGCAGATACAGATTTTAATAAAAACAGCGTTAAAAACACGATCTGGCCATACGCCGAAAAGGTAGGCCGTGGGGACTTGCTCTGGCCGATGCGCTATGCGATGACAGGGCAAGACAAATCGCCAGACCCATTCCTACTTTCTGAGATTTTAGGCAAAAAAGAAACAGTAGAACGGTTAAATACGGCAATAGGACTACTCTTAAATTAAGCTATAATAGCTTTATGAGATCTAGATTTGCATTTATTGCAATATTAATATTTTTGTTGGTGGTACAGCTGCCGACTATTGCCTTTGCCGTAGACCCGAACGCTATCACTTTTCATATCAGCGACCTGAACTCACAAATTGAATCTCTGAATAAAGAAATTGCAAACTATCAGTCGCAAATTGCAGATACAAACGCACAGTCAAATACCTTGGCCAATATCATCAAAGAACTGACGCTAACCCGCGATAAATTGCTCGCCCAAGTTAACCAAACGCAAAAGAAAATAAGCGCGACAAATATTATCATAAACAACCTAGATTCTGATATAACTGACAAAGAAAATAAAATCACAGTTTCAAGCGCAGCCCTCAACCAAATGATAAGAGACCTGAATTTGCGAGACAATACTTCGATGCTAGAGAAAATACTTTCCGAACAGAATCTAGCCGATGCCAGTCGAGAATACAACAACATCGTAACAGTCAATGAAAAAGTTAGAACCCTTATTGTCGATCTTGGAAATCAAAAAGCCAACCTCGAACAATCAAAAACAAAAAAAGAAACCGAACAACAGCAGCTCTCAAAATTAAAACAAAATCTAGTTAACCAAAAGACAGCCGTCGACATTGCTAAATCAGAAAAAAACACTTTACTCAAAGAAACAAAAAATAAAGAATCAAACTATAAAAAATTGCTGGCCGATCGATTAGCCAAACGTGATCTTTTTGAAAAATCATTGCAAAACTATGAAGCCCAATTGCAATTCGTGCTTCACCCAGAACTTTTGCCCAAAGAGGGTTCTGGTGTATTAGCTTGGCCGATTGACAGCGTCTTCATCACTCAGCTTTTTGGTGTGACTAGTTCATCAAAGAGGCTCTACAAATCGGGCTCTCACAGTGGTGTCGACTTTAGAGCTTCGATCGGCACAGAAGTTAAATCAATGGCCGATGGGACGGTCATAGGCACTGGTGATACAGATGTTTACTGTCGCGGAGCATCATTTGGTAAGTGGGTTTTCATCAAATACGACAGTGGCCTCTCTAGCACCTTCGGCCACCTATCCTACATAAAAGCCCAAGTTGGACAGAGGGTCAACACCGGTGATGTCGTCGCCCTCTCTGGCAACACTGGCCACTCTACAGGGCCGCACTTGCATGTGACAGTCTATGCCTCTGAAGGTGCGAGCGTTAGGCAAGTGCCGAGCCTGACATGCAATGGCAAGAATTTTGTCATGCCAATTGCCCCGGTAGATGCATATCTTGACCCGATGCTCTACCTGCCATATGCACCTGAGAGTATGATCAAAAATGATTTACCTAGAGATTGATTTTGTGCCCGAGGTGGGAATCGAACCCACATCCCTTGCGAGACACGATTTTAAGTCGTGCGCGTATACCAGTTCCGCCACTCGGGCCTCTAAAATATATACTTATTTTAAACGACGCCCTCGTGTCGGTCCACAGATTTACAATCTGGTAAAAAACAAAGCAGTTTGTTTTTTACCCACTCGGGCAATGGATAGATAATGTCACAATTTCACCAAATTTTCAATTATTATTGACAATCGTTAGAGATAAATATAATATATAAATAGTTCTTTCAATGCGTTGATTGGTTTTGATGTTAAATCATCAACATTTTGCTCCTGTTAATTTTTATCCCGCTTTCCAGTTGGCGGGGACCCCTCCTGTTAATACAGGAGGGTTTTTTATTAGGACTTGACAAAAATCTAGCAATTTGCTATGATAGGTCCATTGTTCTTTAAAGTATATTTTTAAACGCAAAAACACAGAAAAATGAAAAAAACCATTTCGGGGGTTTCACCTCCCAAGTTTTCTCACTTTTTGAAAAATTTTTATGCAGTAACCGATCCCAGCTCCCCGGCCCCGGCACAAAACAAAAAAAGCCAGCCGTAGCCGGCCACCCAGTCTGGCCGGATAAATTCCGGCAAAATTGTAAAAGGCCAAAACAAAAGGCCTTCGCCGTGCCCCCGCTTTATTGTCGGGGGCTTTTTATTTTGAAAAACACAATTGATTTGATAATATATGCTCACTAATGAGTAAAAACTATTACACGACTATCGGTCTAGAAATCCACGCTGAATTAAAAACAAACTCAAAAATGTTTTGTGGTTGCGTGAATGACCCAGACGAGACCGAACCAAACGTAAATGTCTGTCCGGTTTGCATGGCCTACCCGGGAACTCTGCCTGTCGTAAACAAAAAAGCAGTTGAGAATATAATAAAGGTTGGCCTTGCTCTTGATGGTGATATTGCCGATTTCACAGAATTTGACCGTAAAAATTATTTCTACCCAGATATTCCTAAAGCTTACCAGATTTCGCAATACAAATTCCCAATAGTTTCGGGAGGACAGTTAAATGGCGTCGCCATAACTCGTGTTCACTTAGAAGAAGACACAGCGAACAACAAACATGACAGAGGAGACTACTCTCTAGTAGATTTCAATCGTGCGGGGCTACCGCTCATGGAGCTCGTGACTGAGCCAGTAATTCATAACGCAAAGGAAGCAGGGGATTTTGGACGAGAACTGCAGTTATTATTGCGCTATCTTGGAGTTTCAGAAGCGAATATGGAAAAAGGGCAGATGCGTGTCGAGCTCAATATCTCTGTTTCAGATGATCCTAAAAAATTTGGCACAAAAGTTGAAGTTAAAAATATTAATTCGTTTCGTTCGGCTGAACGGGCAGGGGAATATGAAGTCGCCCGGATGGTCAAGCTCCTTGAAGACGGAAAGGGTAATGAAATAATTCAGGAAACCCGTGGCTGGGACGAGGGCAAGCAAATAACCTTCTCGCAAAGATCAAAAGAAAATGCCAACGACTATCGCTACTTCCCAGACCCAGACCTGCCAAAGTTCTATTTAAGTAAAGCCTTTGATATTGAAAAATTGCGCGATGAATTGCCAGAATTGCCACAAGCCAAACGCGCCAGATATAAAAATGAATATGGGATCAAAGATGAAGATATAGAGAGTTATATAAACGATATGGAGTTGGGAAAATGGTTTGAAGACATTGCCCTAATCTTGAAAGACAAAGAGGCTATAAAAACTGCTTCAAATTACATAACTTCTGATTATGTTGGCCTTAAAAAAGCCAACTCTGAAATAAAATTGCCTAGTGCTTTAAACTTTGCCGAGCTGGTGAATTTAGTTGTGGGTGGGGAAATATCTTCGCGTTCAGCAAAAGATATCTTGACGATGATTGTGGTCAACGACGAATCTCCAGATCGCATCGCAAAAGAAAATAATTTGCTTCAAAAAAGCGATGAGGGTGACTTGAAAGAAATTGTTGCAAAGGTTATAGATGCAAACCCGAACGTCGTCGCAACATACAAGAGTGGCAAAGAAAATGCCTTGATGTCGCTCGTCGGGCAGATTATGAAAGAAACTAAGGGCTCGGCCAACCCACAAATAGTTCAAAAACTTTTAAAAGAATTAATTTCTTAGATTTATGGAAAGTGGAATAAAAATTGGCAGATATAAACATTTCAAAGGGATTGAAGTAAATGTCATAGGTATTGCTAAAAACAGCGAAGACTACAGTCAAGAGTTTGTCGTCTACTCGCACCCATATGAAGGCCACGACCAACTTTGGGTAAGGCCAATTTCAATGTTCCTAGAACACGTGGAGCGCGATGGATATTCTGGCCCGCGATTTACCTATGTCGGAGAGTAATGGTATAATTTTCTTATGAGTAAAAAAATAAAAGTTGCAATAAATGGTTTTGGTCGCATTGGCAGAGCGTTTTTAAAGATTGCATGGGACAGGCCTGAGATTGAAATAGTTGCTGTAAACGACCTTGGTTCGATAGAGAGCTTGGCTTATTTGTTAAAATACGACAGCGTTTATAAAACTTGGACACACGATATAAAAATTTCTGGTACAGATATTGTCGTTGATGGAAAAACTATTAAATTTATTTCAGAAAAAGACACGACTAAGTTACCATGGGCTGACCTTGGTATCGATGTCGTGGTTGAATCGACTGGCCTCTTCACTTCATACGACAAAGCAAAATTCCATATCGATGACGGTGCTAAAAAAGTCGTAATCTCTGCGCCTTCAAAGCCTGCCTCGCTTGATGCGAGTCAAGGCGGGGGCGGTGATGGCACAGTCGCCGGCGAGACGATACTCCTTGGTGTCAACGAAGAAAAGTTCGGCACCTGCGATATCACTTCAAATGCTTCGTGCACGACAAACGCTGCTTCGCCACTCATTGCGATACTCCACGAGGCTCTTGGAATAGAAAAAGCAATTTTAAACACTGTCCACGGCTATACCGCCTCGCAAGCGCTCGTCGACGGCCCGAGCAAGAAAGACCTGCGTGAAGGCCGCGCCGCCGCGCAAAACATCGTCCCGAGCTCGACCGGTGCGGCAATCGCCGTAACCGAAGCGTTTAGCGAACTCAAAGGCCTATTTGATGGTATCTCGATTCGTGTGCCAGTCATCGCTGGCTCGATTGTAGACGTGACATTCATTTCAAAGAAAGAAACAACTGCAGAGGAAGTGAACGCAATACTCACCAAAGCGGCGGCTGATCCACGTTGGGCAAATGTTTTTGCCGTCACAAATGAGCCGCTAGTTTCTAGCGACATACTCGGCAATGCTCATGCCTCAATCGCTGATCTCGCCATGACTCGCGTTGTTGATGGAAATCTCGTCAAAGTCATGGCTTGGTACGACAACGAAATGGGGTACACACACACGCTTGTCGAGCATGTCATAAAGACTGGAAAAACAATAAAATAAATTATGAAGGATATAATTTTGGAACAAAAGAACATGAATCCTAGGGTTCATGAAAATACATTCAAAAAAGTTTATTTCAACGGTGCAAAGGGAGTTGTTTTCCTTGGAAATAAAATACTTGTGTATCGCCGAGATAACAATACAACAAATAATCCTGAGCGCATTGATCTGCCAGGTGGCGGTCGAGAAGGAGATGAATCTCCCTTCGAAACATTTAAAAGAGAAACAAAAGAAGAGTTCGGAATAGACATCACTGAAGGAGATGTTGATTTTTCTTGCACGATCCCAAGCATTGTTGAGCCTGATAAAAAATCTTTCTTCTTGGTCGTAAAAACTTCAAGATTCGGTTCCAGAGATGTTGTTTTTGGAAATGAAGGAAATGAGTGGATGTTGATATCGCCAGAGGAGTTTATAAAACGGCCAGATGGTATAGAAAGACAACAAAAAAGAGTTGAGAAATACTTGCTAGGAAAACTGGAATCTGAATAAGCTAAAATAATCATGATAGATAAAAATAGGTACGACGATTAAATAATTTTATGACTGAAGAATGGACATCAAAAATTCAAAGAGCAATGGAACTACTTACTACCTCAAGGCATATTTCCTTGGCGACGGTAAATGAAGATGGTTCACCTCACAATAGTCCTGTGCGTTTTATTTATTCTCCAAACTTGGAATATATTTACTGGGGTTCGCATCCTGATTCAATTCACTCAAAAAATATTGTAAGAACAGGCCAAGTTTTTGCAGTTTTGTTCGATCGAATTGAAAAAGGTGGTTTGTATATGAAATGTGTAGAAGCTCATGAATTAGGTGGAGCTGAGCTTGAAGAAGCACTAAAAATTCATAATCAATTTCGACTAAAAGAGGGAAGTGATGAACTACCACTTAGTTACTACACAGGAGAAAGCCCTCAAAGAATGTGGGGAGCTAGAATAACTAATTTTTGGGTTAATTACGCTGATAGGGGTGTTAATGGACATTTAATAAAAGATGGGAGGTTGGAAATTTCAGCAAAAGATTTACTTTAATTTTACGGTCCTCGTTGATATATAAACCCCTTCTTGGTAAACTAGGGGTAGGTGAGCCTACAGGGCCTTTCGTGGAATCTTAGAGTTTTTAGCCTCATCAAATAATATGAAAGAAGAAAATAGTTGGGAGTTTAAAAAAGGAAATTCACCTGAACTACCAACAGTAAGTCAAAGTGAGCATCCGATACCAAAAGAACAGATTGACTCTGGTATTCTTGACTATATTTACAGTAAAGCTAATTCAGAACAGAAGCAACTTCTCGAAATAAGTGACTTCAATCTAAATTTTCTCTGCTGGGGAAACCAGATTGCATTCCTTGAGTTAAATATAACCTCTGGCAATGGAAGCAAGATTGACTTGAAACTTGTTGGAGAAGATGCAAAGAAATTTGTCGAATTGATTAGAAAAACTCGGTTTGATGATCAACCTAAGAGTAACTAAGCTAACATGATATAGTATAGTTTATGAAAAGCTATAACAAATTAGTCAGAGATAAAATTCCGGAAATTCTTGATAAAAAAAATGTTTCTTATCAAAAACGAATCGCTTCTACAGAAGAATACAAAACTGAACTCATAAAAAAGCTCACCGAAGAAGCAAAAGAATTTTTGAAAGCTGGAAGTATAGAAGAACTAGCTGATGTTATAGAAGTTATTGGTGCACTTAAAAAACTCCCTGAATATGCAAACGTCGAAGAAATTCGACAAAAGAAAAGGGAAGAAAGGGGAGGGTTTGATCAGAAAATTATATTAAAAGGTAATATCTAAGGTAACTTCCAATCTCCTTTAAAAACGCATTTTGCTTCGCCGACGAGCCAGATATTTTTGTAAGAATTGTCTGGCATTTTTTTGAACATAATGGTTAGGTCGCCACCTGGCATTTTTATATTGCAAATATTTGCTTTGAGTACTCCCATGTTGTGCGCGGCAATTGCGACTGATGTCGCCCCGGTTCCACAAGCCCAAGTTTCGTCTTCGACTCCGCGTTCATAGGTGCGCACATGGTAAACCCCATCAACGACTTCAACAAAATTCACATTCACGCCATTTGGGTCGCCCTCTCTTATCTTGCGACCTTCTTCAACAACTGGGTAATTTTTTAAATCTTCAACAAATAAAATATTGTGTGGGGTTGTGCCTTGGCAGATGAAAGGCAAATCGTTTCGAGTTCCTATTTCGTTCACATCCTGCATTTTGAGCCTGACTTCATCGCCCTTGATTTCTGCTTCGTGCTCTCCATCGACAGCGATGAACCTAACGGTTTTTGGGTTTTTAACAATTTTTAAAATATGATATGCAAAGTGAACAATACACCGGCCGCCGTTGCCGCACATCGAACCCATCGATCCGTCATTATTTACAAAAACCATTTTAAAGTCATAGCCTTCTTCATTTTCAACCATTATTATTCCATCGGCACCCACCCCAAACCGTCGGTGGCACATGAGCTCTACCAATTTTGTATTTTTTACATCAAAAATTCTATTTCTGTTGTCGATCAGAATAAAATCGTTGCCGGCACCATGGTATTTATAGAAATTAATCATATTGTCTGATTATAGTATAATGTCTCTATGAAGGTCTATATAGGTTCAGATCACGCAGGTTTTAAGCTTAAAGAAAATTTAAGAGCTTATATATCTCGGCTAGGCTATGACATCGAAGATATGGGCGCCTATGAACTAAACCCAAACGACGACTATCCAGATTTCATCAAACCAGTGGCCATAGCAGTTGCCAACGATAAAAAAAGCCGAGGCGTAATTTTGGGCGGCTCAGGTGAAGGCGAGCAGATGGTCGCCAATCGTTTCGAGGGCATACGAGCGGCAGAATACTATGGTGGAGATTTAGAAATTGTCCGGCTTGCTCGCCAGCACAACGATGCAAACATTCTTTCACTCGGTGCTCGATTTGTATCTGGCGAGCAGGCCGAGAGCGCTTGCAAAATATTTTTAGAAACGCCGTTCTCTGGCGAAGTTAGACACGTCAGGCGACTGAAAGAATTCTAGTATGGTCGAAGTAATACCTGCAATTTTAGCCAAAGACTTTAGAGAGCTCAATGAAAAGATTCTCTTGTTTGGAAATGTTGCTCCTATAATTCAGCTCGATGTTTGTGATGGAGACTTTGTGCCAAATAAATCTTGGCCGCTTTCAGAAATCGATGGCAACGATGTTCAAAAAATCCTCGATGAAGAAGAGGGCATGCCATATTGGCAAAAAGTAAATTTTGAATTCGACCTGATGGTTAAAAATGCACATGAAAATTTTCTCTTCTGGTCGCGCCTCGGCGCAAAAAGATTGGTGTTTCATGTCGAAGCCGAAGGCGACTTCGATAAATTTAAAGAATTCCTGCAGGGCCTCGACATGTACACTCGAGAAAATATTGATTTTGGAATTGCAATCGGCACGACCACTAGGGTAGAGAATTTGAAAGGAATAATTTCAAATGTAGATTTCGTGCAGTGCATGGGTATCGAACATATTGGGTTTCAAGGCCAAGACTTCGACCCGCGCGTATTAGAACAGATAAAATTATTGCGGGCAGAGTACCCAGAGCTTATAATAAGCGTAGACGGAAGCGTCAACGAAGACACAGCAAAGAGCTTGGTAGAAGCTGGGGCAAGCAGGCTGGTCGTCGGTTCAGCGCTGCTTGAGAGTTTGGATGTTCGTGAGACGATTAAAGAATTAGAAAATTTATAAATGGAAAACCTAACCGATAATAAAATTGAAGAACTGGAAATCAGAGCAAATAATATTCGCGAGAGCATAATCGAAATGCTACTTGAAGCAAAATCTGGTCACACAGCCGGGCCACTCGGCATGGCAGATATTTTCACTCTGCTTTATTTTCATGTCCTGCGCCAAGACCCCGCTCGACCAGATTGGAAAGACCGCGATAGGTTGGTGCTTTCAAATGGCCATATCGCCCCGGTGCTTTACGCCACCATGGCTGCTGCTGGCTATATGCCACAAAAAGAGCTTTTAACGCTTCGAAAATTTGGCTCACGGCTCCAAGGCCACCCGCATCGGGAATTCATGCCTTGGCTTGAAAATTCATCTGGGCCGCTTGGTTCTGGATTGTCACAGGCAGTTGGTATGGCTATCGCTGACCGCATGGATTTTGGCAATAATACCGAGAAAACAATTTTTTGCTTGATGTCTGATGGCGAACACGACGAAGGCAACACTTGGGAAGCTGTTCTTCTTGCCGGAAAAGAAAAATTGCACAACCTAATTGCAATTGTCGATCGCAACAATATCCAGATCGATGGCTACACCGAAAATGTCATGCCGCTCGGCGACCTCGCTAGTAAATATCGAGAGTTTGGTTGGCACGTAGAAGAAGTCGATGGGCATAATTTTAGAAATGTCAACGATGCGATCTGCAAAGCAAAAACTGTTTATGAAAAACCATCTGTTATCGTCGCCCGCACGATACCTGGTCGAGGGGTCAAAGAATTCGAGCGAGATTACCGCTGGCACGGCAAAGCGCCAAACAAAGAAGAAGCCAACATGGCGCTGAAAGAACTTCGCACCCTCGGCGGAAAAATTAAAAGCGAACATGAATAGTCATGCTTAATCAATCGCTTAAATTAAATACAAAAATTTTTAACTCTGATGTCGAGCAGGTGCCGATCAGGCAGGGTTTCGGCGAAGGATTGCTCGAAGTAGCAATTTCAAATGAA
Source organism: uncultured Candidatus Saccharibacteria bacterium (assembly GCA_964527185.1). Lineage (GTDB taxonomy): Bacteria > Patescibacteriota > Minisyncoccia > Phycocordibacterales > UBA9973 > UBA8515. The sequence goes on along the minus strand of CAZGOI010000002.1, from coordinate 174,922 downwards.
AATATCGTGGCTCTTTGCGCCGATCTAACCGAATCGACAAAAATGAATTTATTTGCCGAGAAATTTCCAAACCGCTTTGTCGAGATCGGTGTAGCCGAGCAGAACTTAGTAACGGTTGCCTCAGGTATGGCCGCTATGGGCAAGGTCCCATTCGTTTCTTCATATGCAATGTTCTCGCCCGGCCGTAATTGGGAGCAGATTCGAACAACAATTTCATACAATAATAGAAAAGTTGTTATAGCTGGTTCGCACGCCGGGGTTTCTGTTGGCCCTGACGGTGGCACGCACCAAGCGATAGAAGATATCGCTCTGATGCGTGTCGTGCCGAACATGGTCGTCATCTCGCCATGCGATTCAATTGAAGCAAAAAAGGCGACGATCGCTTGTTCAAAAACAAAAGAGCCGACATATCTGCGCCTGGCTCGCGAGAAAACGCAAATCATCACGACAGAAGACACGCCGTTTGAGATAGGTAAAGCGCAAATTGTTTTTGTTCCAGAAAAAGGCCTTGCCGAAGTTGGGATAATCGCAACTGGCGCTCTAGTCTATAGAGCGATGGTTGCTGCCCGCGACCTTGAAAAAGATGGTGTGAAGGTCAAAGTTATGAACCTCTCGACAATCAAACCACTAGACGAAGAAGCAATTGTAGCCCTTGCCAAAGAAGCAAAAGTAATTGTAACCGTCGAAGAACATCAAGTTCTTTGCGGCATGGGCAGCGCAGTTTCTGAATGCTTGGCAAAATATTATCCAACGCCAATAGAGTTTGTGGGCGTCGAAGACAAATTCGGCCAATCTGGCACACCAGATGAGCTCATAAAACACTATGGCATGGACGCAAATTCGATTAAAAAAGCTGTAGAAAAAGTGATTAAAAGAAAAGTTGCTTAATTATTAACATAATCTATAATCAATTCATATGGCAACAAAAAATAAAGTTTTAATGAGTGGAGCGCTCGAGTCTCTAGAGGGCAAGTGGTGGCTGTCTGTTTTGTTTTCTTTAATTTTTGTGGTATTTACAGCAGTTGGCCGATCGATACCGATGGTCGGCTGGCTAGTTGGTCTTTTGATCGGCGGGCCGCTTTACTATAGCGCGACAAGTTTTTTTATCGGTATTTCTCGCGGCAAGGAGGAGAAGATTGAAAAAATATTTGAAGGCTTCAAGCATTTTACTAGAACATTTTTGGCTTATTTTTTTATATTGCTTTTTACTTTCTTGTGGTCATTACTTTTGATAGTCCCGGGAATCATCGCCGCAATTTCATACGCCATGACTTTCTATATCATGGTCGATGATCAAGAAATCTCTGCTATGGATGCGATAGATAAGAGTAAAGAAATGATGCAAGGTTACAAGTGGAAGTTTTTCTGTCTGGGTTTGCGGTTCATCGGTTGGGCGCTATTGGCTATACTCACTCTCGGTATCGGGTTCTTCTGGCTCATACCGTACATGAAGGTTACCGCCGCCAAATTTTACGACGACATAAAAAATAAACTCCAGAGATCAATCTAAAGTTTATTTTCTTTTTGAAAGGGGGTTGGTTAATTTTTCAAACTCTTCTTTGATTTTAGATTGCTTCATATTTTCTTCAGAAATTTTATGCAATTCTTTTTCAATCTTTGGATTCATCATCTCAATTGCTTCGGTTTGAGTATCATACCCAGAATTACCATCAAATATCTTCTGATCAATTTCTCCGGTCAATCTATCAACCCTCTCTTTGCTTGAATTCTTTTCATCAAGCAATTTATTAATTTCTTTTAAGTTTTCGTTTTCTTCTGACATAAAAATATATTAACTTATTTTCTTAATTTTATACTCAGGCGGGGCTTTTTGTAAATACCCATCGATTTTTTCTGGAGTCAGGAGGCCTTCTTGGGCACCGATAAATTGGGTGACCGACATTGCGTTTATCGGCGCCCAAGATAGCGCTTCTTCTAAGCTTTTGCCCATGCAAAGGCAAGACGTGATTGTCGATTCATAGGCATCGCCTGCACCGGTGCGCTCGATCGGGACGTGGGGATAGACTGGCATGAACCATTTATCTTTTCCATCATAGGCATAGGCGCCCTTGAAACCATCGGTCAAAATTACAATTTTTGGGCCAAGACCAGCCAACATTTCCATTAACTTAGAATGGTCTAACTCTTTTGTGTCTAATATTTTTTGGGCCTCTTCAACGTTGCAGAAGAATAAATCGCTCTCTTGGTAAATATCTTTTAATTTTTCTTTTCCGAGTTTTATTTGAAATGTTCCGGGTTGAAAGGCAAGTTTTGTTTGCGGGTGTTCGCTAACCCATTTTGCAATCTCGTGGTGAAATTCTTCTGTGTTCTCGCCGAGCGACGAAAGATAGATCCATTTCGGCGGTTTTAAATCTTGCGGCAAGTGTCTCTGAAACGGAGCGTGGTTGACCAGTATCGTTCTCTCTGGGCCATACCAAAGCACGTAGTGATAGTTTGTTGGTAACTTTGGGTCTGTTTCTATATAATCTAGGCTGACATTATTGTCGGCCAAAGATTTCAAACAAGCTTTGCCGAGATCGTCATTGCCAATTACTCCAGATAAAGCAGAGCGGAGACCTAGTCTGCTGGCAGAGACGGCAGCGTTTGCACTATTGCCAACTGCATATATAATTTTATGAAATTCAAAAGGCACCTTGTCTCCAAATCTAATGCATAATTTGCAATTTTCTTGATCGAGGTCGCAGGTAGCTTCGGCATCCTTAATCCTAATAAAATCGTCAACAACAATATCTCCAATGGCCAGAACGTCTAATTGTTTATCCATATGTCCGATATTATAACACACTATGATATAATTGGCCCATGAAAACATTGCGAGAAGTGGTAAAAGAAGCAGAGGAAAAGAAAGTTGCGATTGGGCATTTTAATATTTCAAACCTTGAAGGCCTGCATGGAGTCTACAACGCGGCAAAATCTCTGGGCGTGCCTGTCATCATCGGGCTATCTGAGGGCGAAGAAGAATTTGTCGGTCGCGATGAAGCGGTCGCGCTCGTCAAAGAGTTTCGAGAAAGAGACAACTATCCTATTTATCTCAACGCCGACCACCACTATAGCCTTGAATCGGTAAGGGGGGCAGTTCTAGCTGGTTTTGATTCTGTTATTTTTGACGGCGCAAGTTTAAGTTTTGATGATAATGTTTCAAAAACAAAAGAGTGTGTAGATTATATAAAGAGTGTTAAAGAAAATGTTGGCAGAGATATCCTAGTTGAAGGCGAGCTTGGTTTTATTGGTCAAGGTTCGAATATCAAAGACACTATTCCAGAGGGTGCTGGTGTTTTGACAAAACCCGAAGATGCAAGAAAATTTGTCGAGGCAACTGGGGTAGATATGCTCGCTCCGTCTGTCGGCAGTATCCATGGGTTGATCAAAAGCGGCAAACCACACATCGATGCAGACTTGGTAAAAGAAATAAAAGAGGCGACGGGCGTGCCGCTTGTGCTGCACGGTGGGTCGGGTTTGCGAGACCAGGATTTCACAAATGCAATTACCTCTGGAATTTCGATCATCCACATAAATACAGAGATCCGCGTTGCCTACACCGAAGCGGTTAAAAAATATATAGCAGAGAATCCTGATGAAACCACTCCATACAAAATCCTCGAACCGGCGGCCAAGGCAATAGAGGAGATAGTTTTGGCGCGATTAAAACTTTTTAATAATATAAAATAAAAATGCAAGAAGAGATTCGAAAATTCTTTAAAGGCGATGTTGAAAATAGCAACGAGACCCTCGAAAAATATTCTCACGATGCGTCTATATTTGAAGTAAAGCCAGAGCTGGTTGTCTTTCCGAAAAATAGAGATGACGTCAAGGCTCTCGTCAAATGGGTTGGGGATAACAAGCAAAAATATCCAAACCTAAGCCTGACCGCCAGGTCGGCTGGCACTTGCATGTCTGGCGGGGCTATCAATGAATCGATCATCATAGATTTCACGCGATACATGAACAAAATCTATGAAGTAAACAATGTCGCGCAATATTCTATAAAAACAAAAAATCCCATTAATCCGCAGGAAATAGAAATCTCTGGCACCGCTGTTGTCGAGCCCGGTTGTTACTATCGTGATTTTGAGAAAAAGACGCTAGAAAAAAACCTGCTCTTGCCTTGTTACACGGCATCGAAGAGTCTGAATGCTATGGGTGGAATGGTTGGAAACAATTCTGGCGGCGAGAAAACCCTCGTCTATGGCAAAACTGAAGACTATATAAAAAGCTTGCAAGTTGTTTTAACTGATGGGCAAGAATATGAAGTTAAGCCGTTAACAAAAGATGAACTTCTAGTAAAAATTTCTCAAAATAACTTTGAGGGTAATCTATACAAAGAAATTTATAACCTCGTTATTGAAAACAAAGAAGATTTAGAAAAAGCCAAGCCAAAAGTTTCTAAAAATTCTGCTGGCTATTATTTGTGGAATGTTTGGGATGAAGAAAAACAAGTTTTTGATCTAACCAAACTCATAGTCGGTTCCCAGGGCACGCTCGGAATCGTGACAAAGATAACATTACATTTAATAGAACCCAAGCCATTTTCAAAACTCGTGGTTGTATTTTTACGCGATATAAAAATCTTACCAAACCTCGTGAGTAAAATCCTAGAACACAACCCAGAAACTCTTGAATCCTATGACGATAAAACTTTTTTGCTCGTCCTCAAATACATATGGAGTTTTGTAAAGTTGCTTGGTTTAAAAAATTTCTTCAGACTGATGTTTTCTTTTGGGCCTGAGATCAAGATGACATTTTGCCATGGTTTCCCGAGGTTGATACTCTTGGTTGAATTCACTGGCAACACAAAAGAAGAAGTTGATGAAAAAGCCAAGATCGCAAAAAGAGATTTAAAAAATATTAAAAAAATTGGAGTCCATATAACCAGAAATGAATTTGAGGCGAAAAAATACTGGACGATTAGGCATGAAGCTTTCAATCTGATTCGCTACCACTTAAAGAAAATGAAATCAGAACCATTTGTAGACGATGTAATAACAAAACCAGAAAAATTGCCAGAGTTTTACCCAGAGCTCTATAAAATACTTGGAAGCTACGGCAAGCATATGACATTTGCTGTCGGTGGCCATTCTGGTGACGGTAATATGCATATCTACACACTGCTTAATCCCAAAGATCCAAGTCTTAAAAATATCATCCTTGAAGCATCACAAAAGGTTTACGATCTAGTCATTAAACTTGGTGGTTCGATAACTGCCGAGCATAATGACGGTATAATCCGTTCGCCATATTTGCGCCAGATGTTTGGCGAAAAAACCTACGATCTTTTTGAAAAAACAAAGAAAATTTTCGACCCAAATAATATCTTCAACCCCGGGAAGAAAGTTAACGCTACCATAAAATATATCGAATCGCATATAAAAAAGCAGAAGTAAATTATTGCCAAGAAATTTTTTTTGTGCTAGTATTTTGCCCATGCAAGCATTAACATTAACCGCAGCAATGCGAAGTAAGACAGACAAGTTGGGATCTTTGCGATCTAACGGCCAAGTTCCAGCAGTCGTCTATGGCGCTCGTGTGGAGAATACATCGATTTCCGTCCCGAGTGCGCAGTTTGAAAAAATACTAAAAATTGTGGGCGAGTCTGGCACTGTGGTGCTCGAACTAGGAGACACTGGTAAAAAAATCGATGTCCTCATTCATGATGTTCAAGTTGACCCAGTCAAAAGCTACCCTATACATATAGATTTCTTAGCCATAGATATGAACAAGCCAATCGAGGTTCACGTTCCTATCGAATTTATCGGCCTGGCTCAAGCTGAAAAAGATAGTCTTGGTGTGCTCGTCAAAGTCCTCCACGAATTTGAGATCAAAGCCCTACCAAAAGACTTACCTCACAATATTGAAGTTGATATTACAAACTTGGCAAATCTTGGTGACCAAATTCATGCCAAAGATATTAAACTACCTAGTGGCGTAGAACTTAAAACTGATGCCGATGAAGTTGTCGCTCTTATAGCAGCCGTTAGAGAAGAAAAGGTTGAAGAGGAAGCCCCAGTCGATCTGTCGACAATCGAAGTTGAAAAGAAGGGCAAGAAAGAAGAGGGAGAAGTTACTGAAACTAGCGAAGAAGAAAAAGCAGAATAGTTTAAACCAAAAAATTCTCAGGTGGAAATCTGGGATTTTTTGTATGATATAATAGGTTTGTATGCGACGATCATTTCGACATTGTTTTGTTTTTGTCCTTATATTTTGCCTCATTGGTAATTATTTAAATGGTTATTTGGTAGCCTACGCCGACCAAGCCTTGCAAAATGCCCAAGCCGATAAAGCCGCCCTCGAAGCCGAACTGCAAACACTCGAACAAGAAATTGCCCAAAAACAACAAGAATTAGCAAATCAAAAGGGCCAATCGGTTTCGCTTTCTCGAGACATAGCCATTTTGACTACCCAAATAAATAAATCAAAATTGGATATTCAAGCAAAAAATCTTATCATAAAAAAACTTGGTGGTGAGATCACAGATAAAAATCAGGAAATAGTAACCTTGACAACAAAAGTTGAAACCGAGAAGGAATCTCTAGCCCAGCTAATCCGCAAAGATAGGGAGATAGACGACAAGACAATATTGGCATTTATTCTATCCAAAGATACACTATCGCTTGCCTATGGAGATATCGACAGCTTTGCATCGCTCAAAGTTGGAATTAAAAAATCTGTCGATGAAATTAATGGCATCAAAGTCGAGACCGAATCGGCCAAGCAAACACTCGAAGTAAAACGTAACGAAGAAACCGATGCCAAGGTTCAACTTGAAAATGCAAAACACCAAGTCGAATTGAGCCAGCAGCAAAAGCAACAACTTCTATCAATCAGTAAAGATAAAGAAAAAGAATATCAAAAAATCCTAGATGACAAAGCAAAGCGTCGAGCCCAAATCCTAGCTGTTCTTTTCAATCTTCGTGATGCAGTTGCTATCCCATTCGGTCAAGCGCTCGATTACGCAAACCAAGCATCAAAAATTACTGGTGTTGACCCAGCATTCCTTCTTGCCATCATTACCCAAGAGAGTAATTTGGGTACCGACCAGGGTTCCTGCTATGTCACGAGTATGGATACCGGCCAAGGTGTGAGCGCTCGCAGCAATACAGTTTATAGAAATGTTATGAAGCCGATACGCGACACAACTCCATTTGTAGATATCACCACGGCGCTTGGTAGGGACCCATATAAAACTCTTGTTTCTTGCCCAATTGCATCGGCTGGCGCATCTAGTTGGGGTGGAGCTATGGGACCCGCTCAATTTATACCTTCGACCTGGTCTGGGATTAAAAATAGGGTTGCAAATGCTCTTGGAATTGTCATACCAGACCCTTGGAACCCTCGAGACGCTTTCACCGCCTCAGCTCTATTTTTGGCTGATTTAGGGGCATCTGGAAGCAGTTATTCATCTAAACTTAGGGCTGCTTGTAAATATTATGGTTCCGGCGGTTCGACATGTTCGTATGGTCGAAGTGTTATGGCCAAAGCAAACAACATTCAACAAACAATGATCGACCCATTGCAAAGCTAACCTTTACGTGTTAATATAGCGCGGTATGCAAAAAAATATTCACCCAAAATACAACGACAAAACCAAAGTTACCTGCGCCTGTGGGGCAACTTTTACTGTTGGTTCAACCCTCGATAATATGGAAATTGAAATCTGCAGCCAGTGCCACCCTTTTTACACTGGCAACGATAAAGTAGTAGACACGGCCGGCCGCGTCGATCGCTTCAAGCGACGTGTTGCTGCTGCAAAGAAATAAATTTAAAAAACCACAGGTCAGTTCTCAAAAGCTGATTTGTGGTTTTTTATTTGTTACAATTTAAAATATATGAACCTAGACTGGGAACAATTGAAAAAAGATCACAAGACGAGCTATTTCGCGCTCGAATACGAAAGGCTTGCAAACGAAGAAAAAAAAGTGCTAGAGATGGTTGCGCAAGATGAATCGCTCAGAGACTTGGCCGACGAAGAACTGCAAAATATCAAATTTCAAAAAGAAGCAATCACAAGGCAAGTTGAAGAAATATTGAAAAGCGAAAAGGAAGAAGACGAATTTCCCAATGAACTCGTCCTTGAGGTTAGGGCTGGCGCCGGCGGTGACGAAGCTTCGCTTTTTGCTTGGGAGCTGGCGCACATGTATGAGCGATTTGCTGAAAATAAAAGTTGGAGTTTCAAAAATATTAGCGAGTCTGGAAATGATGTCGGCGGCTACAAGGAAGCTTCTTTTGAAATAAAAGGCAAAGATTGCTATAAACTTTTGCGCTATGAAACTGGAGTGCAGAGAGTGCAGAGAATCCCAGCCACGGAAAAAAATGGCCGTATTCACACTTCGACTGCATCGGTTGCCATTCTGCCGATTCGTAAAAAAGTTAAATTTGAAATTAACCCAACCGATATAGATATGGAATACTCTCGCTCTGGTGGCAAGGGCGGACAGAATGTAAACAAAGTTGAAACAGCCGTCCGACTCATCCACAAGCCAACCGGTATCGACGTTCGCTCGACCAATGAACGCAGTCAGGCCGCTAATCGTGAAAAGGCAATGTCTATTTTGACCGCTAAACTTCAACTTTTAAAAGAAGAAGAGGAAGCCAAAAAATATTCTGGTGAACGAAAAGACCAAATCGGAACAGGGGACAGAAGCGAGAAAATCCGAACTTACAATTTTCCTCAAGACCGCGTGACCGACCACCGTATCAAGCAATCTTGGTCCAATATTCCGAGCATCATGGATGGCAATATCACAAAGATCATCGACTCGCTCCAAACCGGCGAAGTAGGTAACGCCGAAGAGGAATAACTTGCTACTTGGGTCTTGTTATGGTATACTTCAGGAAGTAGTTGTCACGCGTTTTGGTTTATTGTTTCATTCTCTAATGTTAAAACATTGAGGTATGTAAATGAGGATCTAGCTTGCGATTACATTTATAAGCCCCGACCATGTGTCGGGATCCTGAGCGAAAGCGAAGGATTAGTTAATTTGTGAAATATTATTTAAGTAATATTTTGCGAATGCACATTGTCATATATGGCAAAGAAGTTATATGTCGGCGGTCTCCCTTACAAGACGACCAATGATGAGCTCAAGTCACACTTTGAGCAGGCAGGCGCAGTTTCGTCTGCTACCATTATTATGGATAAGATGACTGGTCGTTCTAAGGGTTTCGGATTCGTTGAAATGGAAAACGACGCCGATGCAGACAAGGCTATCTCAATGTTTGATGGTAAGGATTTCGATGGACGAAATCTAACCGTCAACGAAGCGCGCCCAATGCAACCTAGAGCATAATAAAATAGAAAATATTTTAGCAAAAATCCCCTCGAGAAATCGAAGGGGGTTTTTGTTTGTGCGTGTGGAAGGAATCGAACCTTCGACCTCTGTCTTATCAGGACAGCGTTCTACCACTGAACTACACACGCGTTTTTGGTAAAAACGTTACATACTATAGCAAAAACTTGAAAATATGGCAATTTTTTGATACATTACAGGTGGCTTTAGGCCACTTTCTTTTTATGCAAGAAGACAAAAAAAATAACAATTGGTGGCAACCTGCAATAATAATGTTTGCCGGGGTTTCTGTCTGGGTAGCTATTCCAATTGTGTTCGCACTTTTTATGGGTAAATATCTTGATAAACGTTTCGGTACAGATCCATGGATATTCATAACCCTGACTGGTATAGCTTTTATAATTTCGATGATAGCAATCGCCAGAATATCTATGAAATATATAAAGAAAATTGGTGAGGAAGATAAAATAAAAAAGCAAAGTGAAAATATAAAATCAGATGCAACCTCAAATTAATCAAAATCAAACTACTACGATCAATCATGAAGTCACACTTTATGCCGAACCAATCGGTCACGTTGGGTCTTTTACTATTACAAATTCACTTCTGACCAGTTGGTTGGTCGTGGTTATAATAGTCATCATGATGATAGCACTGCGCCGAAAACTTAAAGAAATCCCGAGGGGGATTCAAAACCTTTTTGAAATAATCCTTGAAGGCGCTCTATCGTTATGCGATCAGGTGACTGGTAATAGAAAAATATCTGAAAAGGTTTTTCCATTTGCTTTTTCAATGTTTCTATTTTTTCTGATAAGTAATTGGATTGGTCTTCTGCCACTTGGTGGCTTTGGCCTTATAGAGCAAGGTAGGGAAGGGCCCTCGTTTATACCGTTTTTGCGTAGTGGGACAGCTGATATCAATACTACGCTTGCTGTTGCTTTCGTATCAGTAGTTAGTGCAAATATATTTGGCATCGCTTCGATCGGACTCTGGAAAACATTTAATAAATATGTTAATCTAAAAGCACTTGGCAGTATTTTCACTAAAATCCGCCGAGAACCCATAACTCTAATAGTCGCACCGGTTACATTCTTTGTCGGGCTTATAGAGTTTGTCGGTGAATTTACGAAAGTATTATCTCTCTCATTTCGTCTTTTTGGTAATGTTTTTGCTGGCGAAGTACTTTTGCTTTCAATGGGAGCGATATTTGCTTATATCTTGCCAGTGCCGTTCATGTTTCTTGAGGTTTTCGTCGGCGTCATACAAGCATTAATATTCCCAGTTCTGGTGCTCGTCTACTTCACAATCGCTTCACAAGATCACGACGAACATGAACATAGCAATGAAATGACACACGCGACGTAGAAGGAAATTTATTATTATAAAGTCGAAACATTATAAGATTAAAATATATATTTATGGACTTAAACATGCTCGCAAAAGGTCTCGCAATTGGTTTTGGTGCTATCGGTCCTGGTATTGGAGTCGGACTCATAGGTAAAGGTGCCATGGAGGCGATTGGCCGTAACCCTGAAGCTACAGGCAAGGTTCTAGTACCGATGCTCATTGCTTCGGCTTTCGCTGAAGCTATTGCTATTTACGCTTTGGTTATTGCTTTCTCTATTAAATAGTTGGGTTTTGCTTGGGGGCGGAGAGATATTTTAATCTTACCGCTCTAAACCAGAAACTAAATTATGGACGCATTTATAACAACATTTCATATAGATTGGAAGATAATGCTTGCTCAAATTGTAAATTTTGGCATTGTTTTTGGTGTTATTTATTTCTTTGCTATGAAACCGTTAAAGAAGTTGATGAATGATCGATCAAATAAAATTGCCATTGGCCTAGAAGACGCAAAGACAAATGCAGCGCTCGTTGAGAAAACAAAGAAAGAGTATGAAAAAGTTTTGGCAGAAGCCCGAGCCGAAGCAAATGAAATCTCTAAACAAGCAAAAATTGATGCAGAAAATAATCGCAAAGAAACAGTAAAGAAGACGGGAGCTGAAGTCGCCCAGATGATTGCAAATGGCAAGAAAAACCTGGAAGCTGAAAAAATAAAAATCGTCGAAGAAGCTAGGGGCGAGATAGTCGCGCTAGTTGTCGGGGCGACCGAGAAACTTCTCGAATCTCATGTCGATGAGGATTTTGATGAGAAAGCTATAAAGCAAATTAAAAAAATGTAATATGGCTATCTCGCTCAAAAATTTCGCATTTGCAATCTATGAATCCGGAAAAGATAAATCTGGCAAAGAGCTCGACCAATTTTTAAAAAACACTGTCGAGTTTATCTATCACCGAGGTTTGCTTTCAAAAACTCCGCAGATAGCCGATGAACTAGAAAAAATTATTGACAGAAAAGATGGGGTTGTGAAAGCGCGGGTTAGCTCGAAATGGAAATTAAACCGCCACAAGATAGACGAGATCGAAACGATATTAAAAAAAAGATATAAGGCAAAAGATGTAAGTCTTGATTTTAGAGAAGACAAAGAGCTCTTGGGCGGGGTCAAGATAGAAGTGGGGGACGAGGTGCTAGACACGACACTTGCCAACAAATTGAAAGGTTTACAAAATTATTTAATTACAAACTAGTATGAGCCAAAATCACATTGTAGAAAATTTAAGAAAGCAGATCGAGAAATTCGAAACAGCGATCAAGGCCGAGAAGGTCGGCCATGTTGTCGAAGTTTTCGATGGTATCGCCCGCGTTTCCGGTCTTTCAGAACTGAAAGCTTCAGAGATGGTCGCGTTTGCCTCGGGTGGGGCTGGTGTAGCGCTCAACCTCGAAGAAGATTCTGTTGGTATCATCGTGCTTGGCGATTTTACAAAGATCAAAGAAGGCGAAGAAGTTAAAGCAACCGGCGAAATCCTCTCGGTCCCTGTTAGCGACGCCCAAATCGGTAGAGTTTTAAATGCTATCGGCAAACCGATCGACGGCAAGGGTGACATAAAAACAGACAAACGAAACCCGATAGAGAAAGTTGCCTCTGGTGTTATGAGCCGCCAATCTGTCGACCAACCGATGCAGACTGGCATCAAAGCAATTGACGCTCTCATCCCGATCGGCCGCGGCCAGCGCGAGCTCATCATCGGCGACAGACAGACTGGCAAAACCGCAATTGCCATCGACACAATCTTAAACCAAAAAGGCCAAGATATGATCTGTATCTATGTTTCAATCGGTCAAAAAGATTCGAAGCTTCGCAAAATAGAAACTCGCCTAGAAGAAGGCGGGGCGATGGAATACACGATCATTGTTTCGGCTGGCGCATCTGAACCCGCTTCGCTTGCATACATCGCCCCATATACTGGCGTGGCGATTGCAGAATACTTCATGGAGCAAGGCAAAGATGTGCTAATCATTTATGATGACCTTTCAAAGCACGCCGTTGCCTACCGAGAAATTTCTCTTCTTCTTCGCCGACCACCAGGCCGCGAAGCCTACCCAGGAGATGTATTTTATTTGCATTCAAGATTACTCGAGCGCGCCTGCCGGCGCAATAAAGATTATGGTGGCGGGTCGATTACTGCTTTGCCGATAATCGAAACCCAAGCTGGAGATATTTCGGCATATATTCCGACAAATGTGATCTCGATCACCGACGGCCAGATATTCCTCGAAACAGATCTTTTTTATAAAGGCATTCGCCCTGCGGTCAACGTCGGCTTCTCTGTCTCGCGTGTCGGCGGTAATGCCCAGATAAAAGCAATGAAAAAAGTCGCAGGCACGCTCAAGCTCGACCTAGCCCAATATCGTGAACTCGAAGCTTTTGCCCAATTCGGCTCTGATCTCGATGAATCTACCAAGCGCCAGCTCGAACGTGGCAAACGAGCTGTCGAACTTCTTAAACAGCCTCAATACGCCCCGGTGGCAACGATAGACCAGGTTGTCACGCTCTATGCGCTCGTCAAAGGGTATGTCGATGATGTGCCTGTTGCCAAAATTAAAGAATTTGAAGAAGGCTTGGTCGATTACGCTAAAAGAAATGCGAAAGATTTCTATTCTGAAGTTGCAGAGAAAAAAATGTGGACAGATGAAAGTGAAGCAAATTTGAAAAAAGCAATTGAGAATTTTAAAATGAGCTTTGTAAAATAATTTTTATGGCGGCGACAAAAGAGATAAAACAGCGAATAAAGAGTGTCAAAAACACAAAGAAGATCACGAAGGCGATGGAGCTCGTGGCGGCTTCGAAGATGAAGCGGGCGGTTTCGCGAGCCTTGTCTTCGCGGCTGTACGCTAGCTATTCTTGGGAGCTTCTAACTTCGCTTGCCGACAGACTCGATGAAGTCTCGCACCTGTTTTTTAATGAAAAAAATACTAACAAAGATTTATTTGTCCTTGTAACTGCAAATGGTGGGCTATGTGGCGCCTATAACGCCCAAGTCATAAAGAGGGTCATCATCGCGCTTAAAAAAGAAGGCGACAGAGCTATCGATATCATAACTGTCGGCAAAAAGGGCGACACTGCCATGCGAAGACTCGGGCAAAATATCATCGCTTCATTTTTAAATATTCCAGACAATAATATCACTCTTGCCGATGCCCTGCCGCTTTCCAAACTAACCCTCGAGGAATATAAAAAGGGTGCGTATTCAAATGTCTATATCGTCTATACAGATTTTGTCTCAGCATTGACCCAGAAACCCAACGTTAAAAAACTTTTGCCAATTTCAAAGACTGAAGTTAGAGAGATGATCGAAAGTATCGGCGAAGCAAAAGACAGCCTCGAAGTTAAAAATCAACCAAAAATCCCATACGTTTTTGATGGTGATACTGCAAGTTTAGTCGAATCACTTGCCGAGAAATTAGTCCGGATGCAGATCTATCAGATGGTCCTTGAATCGAGCGCTTCCGAGCAATCTTCAAGAATGATTGCGATGAAAAATGCCAGTGAAGCAGCCGGCGAGATGATAGGCGAGTTGACCCTCATATTCAACAAGGCCCGCCAAGCAGGCATCACCCAAGAAATATCAGAAATCAGTGCCGGTATGGCAAGTATAAGTTAAAAAATTATTATATTATTATAAATATTTATGAAAATAGGTACAATCAAAAAAATAATCGGGCCGGTCGTAGATGTCGCATTTGAAGATCATATTCCAGAGATTTACAACGCGCTCAGTGTCAAAAATGGGGACAAAAGTGTCATCCTCGAGGTCGAGCAGCACGTCGGTGGCGGCATGGTTCGCACAGTTGCGATGGATTCAACCGATGGGCTCGCTCGCGATATGGAAGTCACCGACCTTGGCGCCCCTATTTCTGTACCTGTTGGAAAAGAAACTCTTGGTAGAATTTTCAATGTCCTAGGCGAAGCGATCGATGACAAAGGCGACTCTGGAGCCTCAAATCGTCTGCCCATTCATCGCTTGGCGCCAACATTCACTGACCAAGCAACAAAAGTAGAAATCCTTGAAACTGGCATCAAAGTCATTGACCTCATCTGCCCAATCGTAAAAGGTGGAAAGGTCGGCCTTTTTGGCGGGGCAGGCGTTGGCAAAACAGTTGTCATTCAGGAACTCATCCACAACATTGCCTCAAACCACGGTGGGTATTCGGTCTTTGCCGGTGTCGGTGAGCGTACTCGCGAGGGTAACGACCTCTATCATGAAATGAAAGATTCTGGCGTGCTTCCAAAAGTAGCCATGGTCTTCGGTCAGATGAATGAACCGCCCGGCGCCCGTTTGCGCGTTGCGCTCTCGGGGTTGACAATGGCTGAACACTTTCGCGACCAAGAAAACAAAGACGTGCTTTTCTTCATAGACAATATTTTCAGATTTACTCAGGCTGGTTCTGAAGTCTCGGCTTTGCTTGGGCGTATACCATCGGCTGTCGGTTACCAACCAACACTCTCGACAGAAATGGGAAACTTGCAAGAGCGAATAACTTCAACGAGCAATGGCTCTGTGACATCGGTTCAAGCAGTCTATGTGCCAGCCGATGACCTAACCGACCCTGCGCCAGCAACGACATTCTCTCACCTCGATTCGACTGTGGTGCTAAATCGTTCACTAACCGAAATCGGCATCTACCCGGCTGTTGACCCGCTCGATTCATCTTCGACAATTCTTGACCCAAACATCGTCGGTCGAGAGCACTACGATGTCGCCCGCGAAGTTCAACGCGTGCTCCAGCGATATAAAGATTTGCAAGATATCATTGCCATCCTTGGTATGGAAGAGCTTTCTGAAGATGACAAAGCTCTCGTCGTCCGCGCCCGAAAGATCCAGAAGTTCCTTTCTCAGCCATTTTTCGTAGCCGAGCAGTTCACCGGCGCGCCGGGGCAATACGTTCCACTTGCTGAAACAATCCGATCATTTCGTGAGATTCTTGACGGCAAGCACGACGACAAGCCAGAGAATGAGTTTTACATGAAGGGTGCATTATAAAATATGTCAAAGAGTCTAAAATTAAAAATTGTTACCCCAGAGAGGCTTATCTTAGAAGAGATGGTTGATTCGGTAACTATTCCGACCACCGAAGGGGAGATCACTGTTCTTTGTGATCATGTTCCGCTTGTTGCCGAACTCTCATCAGGAGATATCGTGGCGCAAAAAAGTGGCGAGCATATACCGATGGCGGTTTCTGGTGGGTTTATAGAAATAAAAAAAGAGAACGGTTTAACGACGTGTGTGATACTTGCCGACTTTGCCGAAACTATTGCTGAAATTACTGAAGAGAAAATAATAGAAGCGAAAGCTAGAGCAGAGGAACTCAAAAAGAAAATGGAAGATAGGGAAGTAGTAGATTTTGAGCACTTTGCATCAGAACTCGAGAGGTCACTCACTCGTGTAAAAATCGCCGACAAGTGGAAAAATAGAAAGTATAGGAAATAAAAAAAATACAAGGGTACGGACCTTGTATTTTTTATGCTCAATATCTTTTTGGTTTTATTGCTCTTGCAAGTTCTTCGGTGGCAACCATAAAGCACATTATATAAAATGAAATTGTGCTAAGTAATCTTAATAACACTATGATTGTGTGGATGAGACCGTGAAGATGTAGACCTCCGACCAGAGTTAGAATAATAAATTTTGTTGAAATTATTCCAATGACACATATGGGTTTTTTTAGTAAAAACTCTTTGGTCATGAGAATAATTGTCAGAGCTAAGATGTGCAGAAAAATTATGCACATTGTAGCAAAAACATTTTCTTCATGTGTTGCTTCGAGCATTCCGAAGAACACATAGAGCCATGTAAAAACCATAGCAGCAATCAGTAAAACCAGTATTGAGTTTCTGATGATATTATTTATTTTTTGTTTTTTCATGAGAACAAAATTTTGTTTAGCACTTTATATCATATATTTTCATATTAGTCAATGTAAAACATTTTCAAAAATAAGTTATATTAACAAAATGGAAAATACAAAGTGGAATGTCATCCTTTTCTATAAATACACACATATAGATAAGCCGAAGCAATTGCGCGACGAGCAGTTTGCGCTCTGTCAAAAACTCGGCCTCAAGGGTCGCATGATAGTTGCAAGTGAAGGAATAAACGCGACATTTGAAGGCACAATAGAGTCATGTCAAAAATACATGAGCATCATGGGGGGCGACGAGCGTTTTGCCGACATAGATTGGAAGATAAGTAATGGCACAAGCGATGGTACGGCTTTTCCAAGATTGTCGGTCAAGGTTCGCAATGAAATTGTTTCGCTTCATCTTGATAAAGAAAAAGATATAAATCCAAATGAAATTACTGGCACACATCTAAAGCCAGAAGATCTGCGCAAATGGTACGAGGAGGGCAAGAAATTTCACGTCGTCGATATGCGCAACGACTACGAGCTTCGAGTTGGCAAATTTGAAGGCACGATTTTCCCAGAATTAAATAATTTTAGAGACTTAAAAGAGAATATTAAAAAATTAGAAGATTTAAAAGATAAAACTGTTCTGACCGTTTGCACTGGCGGTGTTAGGTGCGAGAAGGCATCTGGGTTGCTCGTCCGCGAAGGTTTTACCGATGTCTATCAGCTCGACGGGGGCATAGTCAGCTATATGGAAAAATACCCCGGTCAAGATTTCAAGGGTTCACTTTATGTTTTCGACAAGCGCATTACCATGAATTTCAATGATCCTTTAAAACACGAGATCATCGGCCACTGCAGTAAATGCGGGACTCCGAGCGAGCACTATGTGAACTGCGCGAACCTGATGTGTCACGACCATTTTATCTGTTGCGAAAAATGCCTAAACAAAAATGCGATCGAGCACCCGCCATATGGGCAAGCTTATTGTGATAATTGGTGTAGATTAAAATGGTGGTGGTATAAATTTACTAAAAACCCAAAGAAGGCTTCTATTTAATGACTGATTTAGTTATCCACAGTTCTCCGCTTGACTGTGAACGACCGTTCACATACAATATGGGTATGAGTAGGGAGCAATATTTAAAAATAATAGAGTGCGAACTTCACGAGATAAACAAGAAAATCGATATGAAGATTCTGAGCGGTGAGGAATACAGGCGCGAGGCTCGCATCCACAAGATGCTCGTTCACAAGGTCCGCCAGCATTCTCGCAGAAGTATGTTTAATAAATTTTTTTCGCTTCTTCCGCAATTTTAAGATATGACTAAAGAATATAAAGACAAACTTCTTAATTTCTACAATAGGGAAAAGCGCATGCCGACATATACCGAGATGATGCGCCTTTTCGGCTTTAAATCAAAAAACGCCGTGGCAAGACTCGTCGAGAAATTTATAGAGACAAGGCTCGTAACCAAAGATCATCTGGGTAGATTATTGCCAAGTGTTTTATTCAGCGATATCCCGCTTCTCGGTTCGGTGACTGCCGGCTTTCCTGTTGATGTCGATGAAGAATTAAAAGAGGCCATAAATTTAGATAACTACTTGGTCAACAAAAAGGAAGATACTTTCATGCTAGAAGTTGATGGTAACTCCATGATCGATGCCCATATAAAAGATGGCGACATGGTGCTTGTCGAAAAAACCGAGCAAGCCAAAGATGGCGATATCGTCATTGCAAATGTCGATGGGGAATTCACTATGAAATATTTTAAAAAAGACGGCGACAAATTATGGCTCGAACCCGCAAACAAAGACTTTGAACCTATCTATCCCAAACAATATCTTCATATAAATGCCAAAGTTATTGCCGTCATCAGAAAATACTAATGTGGGGTTGTTTACACATCATTTGTTTACACATATAGGTCGCATGTGGTACAATTAGAGTATTAATAGTAAGAATTTTATTTACTCGATATTTCGAGACTATCAATATGGCAGCAAAAACATCCGCATTTATGAAGCCTATGAATATCAGTGCAGATCTTGCAGTGGTTGTGGGCAAGGGTCCAATGCCTCGTTCAGAAGTTGTTAAGGGTCTATGGGTATATATAAAGAAAAATGGTCTTCAGGACGCAAAGAATAAACGTAACATCAACGCCGATGAGAATTTAAAGAAAGTTTTTGGTGGTAAGGGCGTAGTCAATATGTTTGAAATGACCAAGCTCGTATCTAAACACCTATCGTAATCTAGAAAACAAGACCCACAGAAATGTGGGTCTTGTTTAAAGAAAGAAATTGTTAGTATATAATTAAAATTGTGATAACAAAAAGCTTTAAAGAAAAAGTTAAAGAAGTAGTTAGAAAAATCCCAAGAGGGAAGACCCTGACATATAAACAGGTGGCAATGCGAGCAGGGCATGCTGGCGCGGCAAGGGCTGTCGGTATGATTATGAAATACAATTACGATAAAAGCGTTCCTTGCCATAGAGTTGTGCGCAGCGATGGAAGGGTTGGTGGCTACAATAGGGGAGGAAGCAATGTAAAGACTTTGCTGCTTAAAAAAGAGGGTGCGATAAAATAAAAGTAAAAGCGACCCAGTACGGATTAGGTATGTGGTCGCTTTTCGTAGGATTTGGAAACTAAATTTTCTCTTTATTAATTGTTTTCAAATATCCGATCTTCAAACCGAGCATCAAGCCGATATATATCCCGCAGGATATATAATACATACCCAAAAATATTTTTGATTTCGGGTCGTTTTTGATGCTCTGCCAGTTTTTGAAAATTAGAAATGTAACAATTGAGAAAATCAAGATAAAAATTAACAAACTAATAATTAGTTTTAATTTGTATCTTTTGTTCATCTTTTTTATATCCATATAAAGAACATTTGGTGAGCCTAGATTATAGCACACTTGGTATAGTATTGTCAAATAAAAAAGCTTTATTTTGCAAGTCTTTTTTGGCTTCTACGATTTAAAATGGTAAAATCAACCAATGAATAAGAAATATAAAAATATATTTATATTTATTTGCTTTGTTATCGCACTTTCTTTTGTCTTCTCGGATTATGCAAAAGAGTCTGCAAAGATTAATGAATTTAAAAGCAATCAGACTAAAGTCTCAAATTACATATACACGAGTCGAGATAGGGTTCTAAATAGCGTTGTCACACTCCCAGATAGGGATCAACTTGTTGGTATAAAAAATAAAATTGGTAATTACATAACAGATGACAAAAAGATGGGTCAGGTAACACTTGATGATAAATTTTTACAGACAATTTTTATAAATGGAACATATGAAAAGAAAGATCCGAGGGTTGATGCAGTTATTCCAATGTATATCAGTAGTGATTCGCATGGTGGTTCAATGTATATAGCGCTTTTTAATGATCGCGGAGACCAAGCGGTAGAAAAATCTTACGCACGTCTTGGCGGCAGAGATGTCGTAATAGAGAATATAAAATTAATAAAAAACGAAGCGGCAAATTTAACAGTCGATGACACAGAATACAAAGCCGATATTGTATATAACCTCGAAGGGCGCAAGGATGGATACAATATGTACGTCAAAATACCAAAAGAAGCTATAATTCCAGTCGTAGATGGCCATTTCGACCCAACACACCTAGTGACTAGATAAATTATTCATGTTATAATACTAGTGTAAAAATTATAAGTAACATAAAAAATATGGAACCAAGCACAAAATCAAAAAATGCAAGCAAGTTGATAGCGTTGGCAGTGGTATTGATCATAATCATCTGGGGAGTTGCCTCATACAATTCTTTTATTAATTTAAATGAGAACGTTACCAAGCAATGGGCACAGGTTGAAAACCAATTACAGCGCCGTTATGATCTGATTCCCAACCTCGTAGCAACAGTCAAAGGAAATACAAAACAAGAGCGCGATGTTTTTGGTCAGATCGCCAATGCCCGTAGTCATTATGCCGGCGCAGTAACTACCGACCAAAAAGCTCAAGCGGCTACCGAAGTCGAGGGTGCTCTCGCTAGGCTTCTTGTCATAACAGAAAATTATCCAGATCTCCAATCTTCAAAATCTTTTCAAGATTTAATGGTCTCTATCGAAGGTACAGAAAACCGACTAGCAGTTGAGCGAGGTAAATACAACGACCTCGTCCAGCAGATAAATGCTCGGGTGCATTATTTCCCAAATTCAATCATTGCTAAATTAGCAGGCATTCACTCGAGAGAGTATTTCAATGTACCAACAGAAGCACAATCTACCCCTAGGGTTGATTTCACTCAATAAGATTCTTTTTGGAGTTTTATTGATATTTTCTTTTATACTAGGTGCACATCTAGTTTTGGCTTTTGATGTGCCTAGCCGGCCAAATGGATATGTTTTGGA
Source organism: uncultured Candidatus Saccharibacteria bacterium (assembly GCA_964527185.1). Taxonomy (GTDB): domain Bacteria; phylum Patescibacteriota; class Minisyncoccia; order Phycocordibacterales; family UBA9973; genus UBA8515. The sequence goes on along the minus strand of CAZGOI010000002.1, from coordinate 153,983 downwards.
CCAAGCATCTTTGCTTGGCAATAGCGACAAACAAATGCTCGAGCAAAATTTAGAAAATTTTCAGAAAGAAACGAGTGACGAGATCGCTGTTGTTATTATAAATTCACTGGGTGGCGACACGGTTGAAAACGTGGCGCAAGAAATATTTACAAAGTGGGGTATCGGCAAGAAGGGTCAAGACAATGGTGCATTGCTGCTTGTATCAAAAGACGATCACTCGGTCCGTATTCATGTTGGCTATGGCCTTGAACCAACACTGACTGATATCGTCGCGCACAATATCGAAGAGAATTCCATAATACCTAAATTTAAAAGTGGGGAATTTGCTAGTGGAATTACTGATGGAGTAAATGCTATCGAACAGGTAGTCAGAGACCCATCTCAAGCCGAAAATTATAATTCTGCATCAAATGGAAGTAGCGGTAGCGGAAATTCATTTATGTTTTTTATATTTTTCGGACTTATGATCTTGCAATGGATGGCTGCAATACTAGCGCGTTCAAAATCTTGGTGGGCCGGCGGAGTGCTCGGTGGAATAGTCGGCGGGCTTAATATGATTTTCTTATTTATATCGTCTATTCTTTTTATAAACATAATAATATTTTTCGGCCTTATTGGATTCGGGCTTTTATTTGATTATCTAGTTTCTAAAAAATATCAAAAAAATAAATCGCTCGGCATAGGCCACCCTTGGTGGATAGGCGGTGGAGGATTTGGCGGTGGGAGTGGTTTTGGAGGGTTTGGTGGCGGAGGTTCTGGGGGTGGAGGTGCATCTGGCAGTTGGTGATTGATAAATATCGTATATCGTGATAAACTGGGAAAAAAATTTTAAAATCAAAACCCAGTTTTTATGTCAAAAAAACTAGTTTATTATTCGAATGGCAATGACCTTGCCAAACAACAAAAAAAAGATTCGAGGAACTTACCAACAACAGGAAATCGTAAAACCGTTTCTGCTCTCGTTATTTTTGATGAATCTAAACAAAGAGTCATGCTCGAAATTAAAAAGAGTTTGAAATACGGTTCACTGGTGTTTAAATTGCCTCAGATAAAAACCCCTTACGGCCGTTACAGCTTAACAAACCTACAGAAAAAGACTGTAACGAAGTATCTCGGCGAACAATTTGACCAAAATAAGATTGTTAACTCCATTATATATGAGGTAAGCGATTTATTTTTTTTGGCCTTATTTATCCCACTTGAATCCGCTGCCAATTGTATAAATGGATCATTTTCATTCCGTCAAATTAGCGATCTAAATGAGGGATACAAAAAATTGCCGGTGAAGGGTGGTGGTAAGGCAATAATACTTCCATCTCTTGTTTATGCCGTAAAAAACATTCCGAACTTAGAACTAAAAAAATTGAAAACTGCGTAAAGAATTAAAGAAGCCGGGAGTCAAAAGAGACACCCGGTTTTTAGTTATACTCAGTGTCGTAAAAGATATATTGTACGACATTCATATACTATGGCGACATTGGATATTTGTGGGCTTGACGGGGTCCCCTATGTTAGGTGGTTTGGCCAGAGGTGCTATTTGAAAGACATTGATTGAAAGTGTTGACTTCCAAGTTGTAATCACTTATTTTATTTTTTATATCTAGGAGCAGATTGTTATAGGTGGCAACTAGAGCATTGTACTCGTTGATTTGTTCATTGGTAGTCTTACCGTCATATACTCCCCCACTGTCGATCCTCTGTTTTCTGGTATTTAAATCGGCTTCCATATTTTTTGCATTATTTTCTTCCAAAGTTATTTGGCTTTGTAAACTCTCGTCAATACCAGGACAAGAACTGCGAGGTAACCCAAAATGCTGGACAGCCATCCATATATCTTGGCCTTGGTACATGCCGTGACCGACAGCAACGCCTATTTCCGTATATTTTTGATTTAAAATGTTTGCACGGTGCCCAGGGCTCGCCATCCATGCATCGAGCAAGGCTTTTGCATCTTTGAAATTACCGAGTGCCAGATTTTCACCGATAATGATGTATTTGTAAGAAACTTTTTGAGCCAGATCTGTAACGCCAACCCCGCTTGGCGAGACGTGGGCAAAGTATTGGTTTTTGAACATGTCTTTGAGTTTTAATTCAGCAGAGAAATCGAGTTGTGAATTCTCGGCTAGCGGAGCCAGGTTGCCATTGTCTTTCCTATTTTTATTTGTCATATCGATTACCGCTTTATTTGAAAGATTGACTTCGCTCGCGTTGTCGGCCAAGCCAGTTTTGACTTCGAGGGCGCCCGGGGTATTTACAGATTTTGCAGGTGTTAGAATTTTTTGCGAATTTAAAACTATTGTGTTTTCAATTTTTTGAATCCCGGATGGCGAAGATATATAAGAAAGCACCTTTTTATAAACACTCAAAACGTCATCCCTGGCCACAAAAAGGACAAGTGCAACAAATAGAAGTATCAATATTTGGTACCTTAGCTTCATATGGACTCTGGCTTGATTTTAAATAATAAATAAGCTATACTCACAAGACTTATTATAAATAATAAAAAGGTTTTAGACTAGCATTATATGGCACATAGAAAGGCCGGTGGGTCGGCCAAAAACTTAACAGATTCAAAACCAAAGTACCTAGGTACAAAGCTCTATGGTGGCGAGATGGCAAAAGCCGGCTCGATCATCGTGCGACAGCGTGGAACAAAGATATTGCCGGGGTCAAACGTTGGCATCGGCAAAGACCATACCCTATTTGCACTCAAATCTGGCACTGTTAAATTCAGTACAAAAAGAAAAACAAATTTCAATAATACTACTTCGACAAAAAGAATTGTAAATATTATTTAATAAAAAATCTCCAAACTGCTCGAGGTTTTTTATTTTAGAGCTTCAACTACTATCTGGCACTCACCCATTTGGGAACCTTTTTTTATTGTAACTTTGTGGGTACCGAGTTCTTTGATGTGTGGCACGATGATCGAACCCTCATCTATTTCAATTTTTAATCCGTCTCTTAGCGCTTCTCTAACATCGGCGGGGCTGATGGCTTTGAATAGATGTCCTTTTTCATTTGCTTTAGCGAAAATTTTTATCGAGGCGCCAGAAATACCAGAGATGAGCAAAGCAAATGTTTCCTCTTCCTCATTTTTAATTTTTTCGAGTTTAGATTTTTTCTCGGCCAGTTTAGCAAGTTCGGTCGGTGTCGCCAGGATGGCAAGACCCCGAGAGATCAGAACATTTTGGGCATACCCTTCTTTAAAATCTTTGACGTCATACCTGTTGCCAACTCTTGGGATATCGGTGAGCAATATTACTTTCATTTTATTATGGTTTAGCTTCTAATATCGAAACAGCTTTGTCCATCTGTGGGTCGTGCTTGGCGTCGATGTCTTGCTGCGTTATCGGAACCACGATATCTGGGTCAAGACCGTGTTCAGAGATCGATATGCCGTTTGGGGTCAGCCATCTAGCGATTGTTACTTTTAGCGATGTATCGTCGGTCACCGGCACGAGCTCTTGAACAGAACCTTTACCAAAAGTCTTCTCGCCTACAAGCGTTGCAATATGGTGCTCTTGCAATGCACCAGAGAGGATTTCCGAGGCTGATGCCGAACCACCGTCTACTAAAACTACAAAACCTAATTTATTATTAAACAATTTTGGCCCATGACTGCGATAAATTTCTGGTTTTTTATTTGGCCCAAAATCTTCACTGACAATTGTGTCACCTTCATTCACAAACAGACTGCCAATATTGACGGCTGCGTCTAGATAGCCACCCGGGTTGCCACGCAGGTCTAATACAAGTTTATGAGAACCAGATTGTATAAATTTATTTATTGCACCAGAGAAAAGTTGATCGGAATTTTCAGAAAAACTATAGAACCTGATTACAAAGATATTGTCGGGTCTTAATTCGGTGTCGATAGTCGGGATTTCGATATCGTCTCTTGTTATTGTAAAATCTCTGGTTGTTCGCTCGCCCGGGCGAAGAATAGTTAAAACGACAGTTGTCCCCTTTTCTCCACGAATAAGGTTGATAGCGTGGTCGACGGTCATATTTTGCGTATCGGTTTTGTCGATCTTCAGTATCATATCGCCTGATTTCACACCGGCGAGAGCGGCTGGGCTACCTTTTAGCGGCGCCACCACTGTAAGTATTTTATCTTTAACACCGATCTCTGCCCCGATGCCACTAAATGAACCGTGGATCTCGTCGTTGAACAATTTATTTTCTTCTGGTGAGAAAAAGACAGTATATGGGTCGCCGAGCGAAGCGGCCAAGCCTTTGACCGCACCCCAGACTTTATCTTGGTCAGAAGTTTTACTAGCGTAGATTGATTTTTCATTTAGCAGATTCCAGACTTTCCAAAATGAATCAAAATCAGCGCTAGTTTGAAATGGCGTATCTTTATGCGAAATAGATAGGACTTTGTCTATGGCCGGCCTGTGGGCATAACCCACATATGCCCCTAAACTAAAAACCCCGGCTAGGACAACTAGCGCAGAGAAGGCGTAGATTATTCTTAATCGGTATTGTTTCATCAGAGCTAATTATCGCAAAATTATTGAGATGATTCAAGTGCGAGCGCCCCCGGAGTATATCTGTTGTTTGGGTCCCAGAGCATCCAAGAATTGAGGTTATTGTCATAGACTGCTTTCATCTCGGCTTTGACCATGTCGGCCGTATAGACAGCACCCAAGTTGAAATCTTGCAGCCATGGGCGAATCTTTTTTATATCTTGGCCTGTCATAGCGTTGGTCTTTGCGACAGCGCCGAGCAGAGCCTTGTGGATGATGTCATACGGGTGGCTGGCGGGATTTTTGAAACCATCTTGGCCTGGTGGATAGTGCGATGGGTAGACCATCGGCGCAATAAAATCAAAATATGGCATTGCTTTTTCCCAGACTTGACCGATGCCCATATCATCGGTTGCCTCGGTCGTTAGACCAAACAAATCGGCCGAGATTTTAACGCTTGTATCTTTTTTAACTTCGGTTGATAAATATTTAAAGAAACTTTCGATATTGTCAGCCCGGGTTACGCCTTTTGCGATGTGATAATTTATATTTTTGATATCACCGTCTGATGGATAGCGCACGTAATCGAAATTGATTTCATCGAAACCTTCGTTGTAAGCATCGCGAGCAATCGCAACTGTGTACTTCCAGACATTTTGATTGGCTGGGTCAAGGAACGACAGCCCCTTGTTGTCTTTCCAAACTGCGCCGTCACTTTTACGGGTGATGGACCATTCGGGTTTTTTGGCAGTCATGTATGGGTCTTGGAAAACAGCTACTCGACCGATGATATAAATATTTTTTTGGTGGAGCATGTTCGTTAGCGCTCGGATATCTTTTATGCGAGTCTCAACCGAACCCATTTTGGCTAGCTCTGGGTCGGCGACTTGAAAACCGATACGACCAGTAGAATCTTTGACATCGATGACGATCGTATTTAGTTCGGTATTGTCTATGAGTTTGATGATTGGGTCGCGATATTTTGAATAGCCGGCCACCCAGCTTGATATATAGGCCGCTTTGACGTGGTCTGGAGTCGGTATATGGGTTACGGGGACTAGATTACTAGAGGCTGGCAGAATAGCGCTATCGGTTACTGTGGTGACGTCAGCTGGTTTCGTGCTTTGGGGAGCGTCTTTTAGGGCGATATCTTGAGCCACCTCATGCGAATATGAAAAAGTGCTAAAGAATATAGTCTTTGCAAAATAAACAACCCCACAAATTATGGCTGTGAGGGTAAAAATTATTAATCTATTTCTATTCTTTCGTGATTTCATTTTTCTACTCTCCGCTGCCTATGTTGTCAACAAACGCTTTATTCCTGTTTTCTTCTTTGGGCATATTTTTTTTAACTTGGCTGTAGATTATATATGAGAGGTAGATCATAGCGAGGCCGATCAAGAAGAAGAAAAATGTCCTCCAGGCTGCTGGAAAGCCGGAGAATGGCATAATCATGACGAGAACCCCGAGTATTAGTAGTGTGCGCGCTTTTCTCATGGCAATTATTATACCCTACTTATTTAGGCGCGACAATAACGACAAACTCGCCTTTTTCTTTGTTCTTGTCACTTCTTAATAATTTGATTAATTCTTTCGGCTTGCCTCTTAGAAATTCTTCGAAGACTTTTGTCATTTCACGGGCGATGACAACACCACGATCTGGAATATATTTTTCGAGTGATTCTAGTGTTTTTGAAATTCGATGGCTTGATTCATAAAATACCGACATACGTTTGCTTGCGGCTATTTCTTTAAATAGCGTTTCCCTTCCCTTTTTATGCGGTAGAAAACCATAGAATGTAAAAGTAGCCGAAGATAAACCCGAAGCCGAGAGTGCAGAGACGAGCGCACTTGGCCCTGGAACAGGTATTATGCGAATATCGCTACCGAGGGCTTCTATAACATGGCCGATGAGCATCACCCCAGGGTCTGATATCGTCGGGGTGCCAGCGTCAGAGACTAGGGCAAGATTTTTACCACTCTCAAGCATATCAATGATACCCGACTCTTTTTTATTCGAGCTATGCGCGTGGTAGCTTATTGTTTTTGTTTTGATATTGTATTTGTCTAACAATTTTCTTGTCACCCGAGTGTCTTCGCATAAAATGCAATCGACATCATTGAGAACGCGAATGGCCCGAAGAGTGATATCTTCGAGGTTGCCGATAGGTGTGGCGATGATATATAGACTGCCGTACTTAGACATTAGAAGAACATTAAGAGCGCAGCGATGAGGGCGACATTTTTAGTGAAGCTGACTTTTTCGCTGGCTTTGTGCATTGGGTCTTTCGAGCGCCAGAAATCGTGCATCATGAAAGTCGTCGGCACGAGAAATAGTATTAGGAGTAGCGCTGAAGACCGCAAGTGCATATCAAACACCAAGCCGAGCCCACCGACGATGAGCATCGCGCCCGAGATCAGCACCGCAAGTTTTGGCGAAGGCACACCCTTGCTCTTGGCATAGCTAGTGTATCCATTTTGATTTTTAAAATGCACATAACCCGAGTAAAGGAAGTAGAGGCCAAAAACAACCCGCCCGATAACATGAAGTGTCGTCATAATTTGTTGGGAATAATTTTAATGACCTAATTTTATCATAATTTTGGGAGTATTTTAATACATTGACTTTTTAAGGAAATATTATATAATAGTGGTTAGTACTTCGATATTTTAAAACCTAAATACAAAAATTATGAAAAAGGCATTGGCTGTTGGATTTCGATATTTACTTATTTTCTTAATTCCTACTTTTCTGGCTTGGGCAGTTAGTAATATTTGGGCTCTGTTTTATAAACACCTGCCAAATTTTTCTGCCAACGATGATTTTGCACTGTTTGGGTGCGCAGGCCTTTTGGGGGTTATATACAGCATATTTGCTGCTCAGGTTATGGGTTCTGTATGGGATCGTTTCGAAGAGATTCGCATACTCTGCAAATCCGCACAAGAAAGAGATAGGGAAATATTTATTATGAAGAAAGACATCCATATCAATCCCCTTATCCACTCCGTTTTGGGATGCTTAGCCATAGTCATATTAATTATTTTAGGCTTAGTGTCCTATGATTCTAAATTTACAGGCCAGATAGTTGTTGGATCATGGACTTTGGTAGTAACACTTCTTTTAGTCATAGCAAACGAGTTGGACAAGCCACTCAGTGGTATATGGTATATCACCCCACCAAAAGAATGGCGAAAAGATAACGTAAAAGAACTTTATCCTGAAAAAATAAAAAATGATTCAGCCGGATAACTGAATCTGACAAAAAGATTACGACCTGTCTGTTTAGAGACAGGTCGTTTTTAATTTGAAGTAGATTATTTATAAAATAAATATGAACCTGTTTTTAAAATTAAGTTTTCTGTGACCCATTGTATCACGAATTGGGATTTGATACTCAGTCAAATAAGGCTTTTTTCAGATCGGTCATCTTTTTCTGATCTAATTTTGCCTCTAGTATCTTGATTTTAAATTCATCCCCAAATTTATCATCATTTACAGCTAAGTTGATAAATTCATCAAAGTTCAAGAATTTTAATTCAATTTTTTCTGCACCATCTAAGTTTTGCTCTGCAACTTTTTTGCAACCTTTTGCGATGAAAGTATAGATTGCCCATTCAATTTTACTTACTGGCTGTATTGCATCAAATAAAATCCATTCTTTTGCTTCATAACCTGTTTCTTCTAGAAGTTCACGCTTAGCAGCGTCAAATGCATTTTCACTTTCATCAACCCTCCCTCCAACTGTTCCTATAAATGGAGGTTTGTGTGGCTGTTCTTGTAAAGCAACTATAATTTTGCCGTCATCCGTGACGGGAATAATCATCGCGGTATCGGGACGTTTTAGTTTTTCAAAAACTCTCTTTTTACCGTCATATCCTTCAACTTCCCATTGATATGTGTCAAACATGATCCCGTTAAAAACAAGTTTTGCATTTTTTGGTAAGGGTTGTTTAGATTCTGGTCTTTTAATATCCATAGGAAGATTATATCAGATTGGAACAATTCCAACATTATACGACAAGGTTAAAATTAAGATTGTGACCTTACGGGGAATCGAACCCCGATTCCAAGCTTGAGAAGCTTGTGTCCTAACCGTTAGACGATAAGGCCGATATTGGCTCACCTATTCTGCCACTCTTTATCTTGCCTTGCAAGAAGTTTGGGCGCGAGATTTGGCTCGGCTATGATAGCGGCCACAATTTTTTCAAGTCGCACACCTTGCGAACCTTTGACTAAAACAAGATCAGATTGAGAGAGATTTTCTTTTAAAAATTCAACTGCTTGAAAAGAATTGTCGAAAATTTTTATCTTGTCGCTTGCAAATCCGGCATCGAGCGCCCCATTTGCGATAAACTTTGCCCGCGGGCCAACGGTCACTAGCATATCGACAATGTCTCTCGCTTCCCTGCCGATTTCTCTATGCGCTTCTTCTGTAATTTTACCAAGCTCGAGCATGTCGCCAAGCACAGCAATTTTTCTTTTTGCTTCAATATTTTTCAATGTCGAGAGCGCAGCAATAGTGGCCAGCGGCGAGGAATTGTACGAGTCGTCGATAATAGTCGAGCCATTTATACCAGCGATCAAAGATAGTCGGCCTGGAGGCGCAGTATATGCGGCCAGAGTCTCTATAGACCCAAGCAGGTCGCAACCTATCTCGTTTGAAACAGCGAGCGCCGCCAGAGCCGAATCGATATAATGAAAGCCAATGATATTGTGAAGTGTCACCGGGAACGTATTGCCGTCATAGACTAGCTTGAAATTAATACCAGAAGGAATTTTTGAGCCATTTGAATAAATGTACGACGGGTATGTAGCCTTGTATGTAGAATTTTCGCTCTTGCCATAAGAGACAGATTTGCGGTCGACTTTCTCGTGCAACGCGTAGACCTTGGCATCGTCGTGGTTTAAAATGAGGGTGCCATTTTTTTTAAGCGCGAAGGCCAGTGCGCTTTTTTCTTCGATTATTTTTTCGACATTGCCAAAGAATTCTATATGCACCGGTCGATCTGGAAAATGAGTGATGACAGCGACATCTGGCGAAAGCCAGGCCGTCACACTGGTAATATCTTTTGGTTTGCCGGCGCCGACTTCAAGCACGAGCCACTCGGGGTATGTCTTGACATAGCACATCCTGCCGAACCCTTTGATAATATTTTTCAGCCAAATCAATGGGTTGTTCCATCCATTTTCAAGACCTAAGATAGTCAGCGGTATGCCGATCTCGCTGTTGTAGCTCTTCTCGCTCTTACGAACTTTTTTAAAACGAGACAGCGCGGTGAAGATGGCGTCTTTGGTCGAAGTTTTGCCGACCGAACCGGTGACAGCGATAACCTTTGGCTTGTAGTGCAAAATTACAACTCGGGCTTGCCAAGTTAGAATTGTTATAACAATTTTTTTTAAAAAATTTTGCATGATTATCGGTCGGGTGGAACATCGTAATAATTCATCAGGAACTGGGTAATGTTTACAAATGGTGGTATCAAAGTCTGGGCAGCATATTTAACTTGTTTTGGATTTTCCAAAAATAAAAAAACTAAAAATTTCGGGTCATAGGCTGGAAAATAACCAAAGAATGAGTGCATGTGCCTATCGGTATAGTAACCCCGGCCGTTTTCCATCGCAATCTGGGCGGTACCAGTCTTTGCCCCGACGCTATAGTGCTCGAACTTGTGGGTGCCATTGTCATAGGCTTCAAATACATGGACGAGCATTTTATTTATCGTATTTGAAGTCTCCTCTTTAATTATACCCTTTCTGGTTATCGGGTAGTCAATAGTTTTTGACAGGCCGTCGTTAGACCTGATCTGTTTTACGATATGCGGTGTTATGAGGTTACCGCCATTTATGATTGAAGAAAATGCCCTGACTACCTCAACTGGGCTCATGGCAATACCTTGGCCGAAAGATGCGTTGGCGTATTCGATATCGCGCGGACTCTCGAGGTTCTTGACGAGCCCAGAAACTTCATCTGGCAAATCAATGCCGGTTTTTTCACCGAGGCCATAGGCCTTCATGTATGTGCGCATGTTTTCGTGGCCAAGCTTTTGCGAGACAAAGACCATGCCGGTGTTTAGAGATTGGTCGAGGACTGTCTGCATAGTCGAGAGGCCGCGAGCTTTTTTGTCGAAGTTATAGATATCTTTTTTATTGACAGTAACCTTGCCATAGTCAGTATATGTCGTATCTGGAGTTAAAACTCCTTGGTCAAGCGCCGCCGCCATGACAAGCGGCTTGATGACCGAGCCGAATTCATAGACATTTTCTATATCTGGGTTGCGATAGGCATCGATATTTGTGACACTGCCAAAATTATTTGGGTCAAAATCTGGAAAACCAGCCATGGCATATATCTCGCCGTTTTGTGGGTTGATGATGATCCCACCAGCTTGGTCGGCGTGCCAAGTATCTAGCGCATTTTTTAATTCAGATTCCAAAGTATGCTCTGTCGATGGTTCAAGAGTGGTGATGATGTCGCCTTGAACGTCATCGCCGTCTCCGACTGAATTTTTTAGATTAGAAAAAACTTCAGCAAAGAAATTTACATATGCTTGGTCTTTTGGTTTCGATAAAACCCTATCATAAGAGCGTTCGAGGCCGTACTGACCGACCTTGTCATTGTCTTTGAACGCTAGGAACCCTAGCGTTTGTGAAGCTAGGTCGTTGCCGGGATAGAATCGCCAATTGTCTTTGTAGATGGAGAGTCCCTTCAGGTGTAGCCCGTCGATAGTATCGGCTTGTTCTTTGGTTAGATGCGTCGCAATTTCTTCGTATGGGTCATCTTTTTTTGTGGCGTGAGACATGAAAGTGTCGTGATCCATCGATATATAATTTTTCAGCGAGTTATACATCGCTTCAGGGTCGGCAATCTCTTTTGTGTTGAGGGCTAGTTTAAAACCAGACGAGATGGTCGCGGCCGCAACCAGAGTGCCATCTTTTTTAGAAAAAAATATAGAACCACGATCAAAAATATCGCCAGCTGGCGTTGCGTATTGCTTGTCGGCTCGTTCGGCATAAAGATTTCTGTGAACAATCTGCACCAAAAAAAGCTTTGCCACGAGCACCAAAGCAAAAATAAGAATACATATAGATAAAATTTTTAGTCGCGGTTTAAATAAATCTCCTGTCATTATCTTATAGCAACACTCGAAACGCTGCGTGTTACAAAGATATTATCATTTGCGTTCACAAATCCCAAGCTGTTGGCGTATTGTTTGTCTATCTTGTTTGTTTTATTTAAATATTCAAGTTCGAGGTTACTGACGTTCGTGCTTAGGCTACGGACAGTTGTTTCAAGAGATTTGCGAGCCAAAATATTAAATGTAATGGAGCCAATCAAATACCCATAGACGACAGAAAGGAGCATCAGACAGGCAATAAGCGCTCGGAATATTGTTTTCTGAGTGTTTGTATTTTTTGCTATATCGACTGTGATTGCTTTTACTTTTGTCATATTTTTTCTATTACTCTTAATTTTGCGCTTCGAGCGCGAGGGTTTTGCTCTAGTTCGTTTTGGCTTGGTGTAATTGGTTTTTTTGTCACAATATTTGCATATCCTTCATTTTTTATTTTTATAAAAGCCCTTTTGACTATCCGGTCTTCGAGGCTGTGAAAAGAAATTATGGCCATTCGGCCTCCCGCCTTTAAGAGCTTGAAGTTTGCCTCGATGGCTTTTTCTAAATTCGTAAGCTCGCTGTTGACGGCAATGCGCAGAGCTTGGAATGTTTTTGTTGCTGGGTTGATTTTCGATCGTTTGTAATACTTGCCGATGGCTTTATCTATAATCTGCACGAGGTCAAAAGTGGTTTCGATGGCTTTTTCTTTTCGGGCGGTTACTATCGCTCTGGCTACTGCCCGAGAATACTTTTCTTCTCCAAAGCCATAGATGATATCGGCGAGCGTTTTCTCTTCCCAAGTGTTTACGATATCTTCTGCTGTCAGGTCGCTGTCACTCGGTTCTGCCTTCATCGTCATTAGTAATGGTTCATTTTTTTGAAATGTAAAACCGCGGCCAGAGGATTCGAGTTGAAATGAAGATATACCGAGGTCGAGCAAAATTTTGTCGACGTGGGTTATATTTAGCTCGCTCAAAACTTTGTCTAGACTTTGAAAACCAGAAATTCGTAGTGTCGCATCAGAAATAGTTCCACCGATAAGCCTTTTTGTTCTCTCAACTGCATCGCGGTCAAGGTCTAGGCCTATTATCTTTATGCCTGAACCGTATCGTTTGATCATCTCAAGGGTGTGCCCGCCGCCGCCGAGCGTCCCGTCGACAACGATGTCACCAGAGACGATGCGAAGCGAGTCTATCGATTCATCGCGAAGTACTGAAATATGCATAATATTTTTAAAGAACTCCTACCTGCCCCAATTTATCTGCCAGGGCGTCTGCCTGTGTTTCGACAATTTTCTTGTATTCATGCCAAGCTTTTTCGTTCCAGATTTCTGCACGGTTTTGAACTCCGATGACAATTACTCTCGATGAAAGTTTGGAACGATTTTTTAAATTCTCCGGGATTAGTATTCGGCCCTGGGCATCGACATCAACTACCATGGCTTGGCCAAACATAAATCTCGAAAAACTTCTATTGTCAGAGGCAATCATCGACGAATCTGAGAGTTTGCTTGAAATTTTTTCCCATTCTTTTGTTGTAAAAAGCGACAGACAATTATCAAGGCCGGGTGCGACCACGACACTCTTGCCCATCTCTTTTCGAAACTTTACTGGAAGAGACATTCTATTTTTTTCATCTAGTGTATGGTTGTATTCTCCGATGAGCATATTGTCTTGTGAAATAAGGATATAATTATTATTTCCCACCTTATACCACTGGGCTTAATTATAAACCACTTTATCCCACAATACAAATGAAATCCCCCACTAAAACTGTGGATAAATTTAAGCCTTGACTAGACAAGATAAAAATTGTGTGATAGTATGTAGAAAAATTATTTTAAAACATGGCAAACAAAAATCAACCACTGAAAATAGTAAAACTCGGTGGGTTCATATTTGCTAAAACCAACAAATTTAATGAAGAAGGAAAAATGATTTTAAAACCCAGAAAAAAAAGAACTAGGATCATCTTTACGGAATATGTACCTGAAAAACAAAAAAATTCCTAACTTAAAAAAATACTCATGGAAAAACATGAACCGAAAAAATCAATCATAGGGATATTATTAGGTATCGATGAAAATGGTAGTTGTGTGTTTGGAATAATCAATCCAGATCATTTTTTGCACACAAAAAAGAAAGGTGAGTCGGATCCTATTGTATACACACCTGACTTAAAATTTGAAGAAAAAAACCAAATACCCCCAATTGAAGAACTCTAAAATCATTATTAAAAACCGCAGCGATGCGGTTTTTTATTCTTTTGGTTTCATTAATGGGAAGAGTTGTGTTTCGCGAATTGGCTTGTCTACCATAAAAGAGAATAATCTCTCACCAAAACCAAAACCGCACGTCGGTGGCATTCCGTGTTCTAGCATTTCGACGAAATCCCATTCTGGTTGCATTGCCTCACTGTCGCCAGCGTCAATGAGTTTCTGTTGCAACTCAAATCTTTCTCGCTGGTCAACTGGGTCGTTTAATTCAGAGAATCCATTACCCAATTCAGAACCAGCAATTATTATTTGAAATCTTTCTGTTAGCTCCCTATTTTCCGGCAAAGATTTTGAAAGCGGCGAAACAAGTTTTGGATGGTGAATCAAAAAAACTGGGCCTGAAACATTTTTCCGGCAATATTTCCAGAGGCTGTCGATAAAGCGTTCGCGGTTTTCACCTTCATATTTTATTCCGAGTTCGTCTAGTTTAGATTTCATTTCTTTGTCGGTCGATTTTAAAACGTCTATACCTGTTTGCCTGAGCACTTCGTCTTTATATTCTATCTTTTGCCAATCTCCTGCCAGATCAAACGTGTGGCCACCTGTCGAAAATGTCGTCGTGCCGAAAACCTCCCTGGCAATGGTTTGGAATAGGTCTTCTGTTAGCTTCATACCATCTTTATAGTTGGCATAAGCCCAATAGAACTCCATATTGGTAAATTCTTGCAAATGTTCCGGGCTAGAACCTTCGTTGCGATATGCCCGGCCTATCTCAAAAGTTTTAGGGAAGCCAGCCGCCATAAGCCTCTTCTGCCAGAGCTCGCCTATCGATATGCGCAGATAAACATCGAGGTCAAAATCTTTATGGTGGGTCTTGAACGGGTTGGCTTCAGCGCCGCCGGTCGTCAGTTCGAGTGTTGGCGTCTCGACTTCTAGAAAGCCATGTGACTTCATAAAATCACGAGTTACTTCCCAGAACTTTGATTTCTTTTGAAAAAGTTCTTGCAGTTCTGGTGTCGTTAAAATATCCAAATATCTTTTTCTAAATTTTTCTTCTGTGTCTTGCAGTCCTGCCCATTTGTCTGGCAAAGGAGCTAGGGCTTTGGTCAGCATCCGCCAGTTTTTAACAAGAATTGTTTTTTCATCGGTTTTTGTTTTAAAAAGAGCGCCAGTGACTTCAATAAAATCTGCACCATCGACAGTGTCGACAAAAAGTTTAAAAAGTTCATCGTCGAACTCGCCCTTTTTTACTAAACCTTGGAAAATTCCGGTGCCATCTGTGAAATTGAAAAATAAAATTGCGCCTTGGCCGCGAATGGTCAAAACTCGGCCAGAAAGAGTAATATTTGTCCCGTCTGACTCGAGCATCGAGAAACCGTCGAGGGCTTCTGATATTTTATGGGTGCGAAAAGATTCGGCCGTGTATGGATCCATACCATAAGACTTCAATTTCTCTATTTTTGCGATTCGAGCACTGCGAAGTTCTTCGAGAGACGCCATAGGCTCTATTGTATATCAACAATAGTGTATTTGACTAGACCCTTTGGGGTATTGATCGAAACGGTATCGCCTTTTGATCTGCCGAAAAGCGCCTCGCCGATTGGAGATTTGTTTGAAATTTTATTTTTAGCCATGTCAGCCTCCTCTGCCCCGACTATGCTGTATTCGATTACTTTGCTGTCGTCTTTTTTAACTTGAACAACAGTGCCGATTTCTACTTTGTCGCTATGGTGTTTCTTGACCACGACAGCTGATTGCAACATATATTCGATTTGGTTTATCCGATCTTCGGTCTTGCCTTGGTCTTCGCGGGCTTGATGGTATTCTGCATTCTCAGACAAATCCCCCAGAGCTTTAGCGGCCTGCAGTGTTTCCAATATTTCTTTGCGTTTTACGTTCTTTAAATGGTTTAATTCCTCAATTAAAGCCCGTTTTTTGTCTTCAGTTATATAATGGATTTCATCCATAATCGGCCTAGTATATATGTTTTGGGCCTTTATGTCAAAGACTTATTTAAGGTATTCTGGCGTATAGACGCTCATATAATCTATAACATCTCTAGCGACCTGGGTGGCATTGCCAGAGGCAGATTTGGGGCCACGCTCCATTAAAATAGCAAATGAATACTTTGGTTTGTCATACGGGAAAAAGCCGACGATCCAAGAGTTGGTGTTGGTATTGCCGAGACCGACTTGGGCTGTTCCAGATTTGGCCGCAACTTTAATGCTTAAGCCATTGAGAGCCGTTCCTGTACCATCGGTCACAACGTGCCGCATGGCATCTCTAATGGTTTGCAAATCGTTCTCATCGACAAGTAGCGTGGTTTTTTGCGCTTCAAGTATTGCGTCATCGAGCTTTGCGTGTGGAGTCGGTATGACGCCATCAGCTGCAATCCCAGCTACGGCTCTAGCCATTTGAATCGGCGTTACTTGAAAACCATATTGACCGATAGCGGTATTATATGTATCCCCAATACGCCAGATATCGCCTTTGAAATTTTGAGCTTTCCATTCTGGTGTTGGAATGACTCCAGCTTTTTCACCTGGTAGGTCGATGCCTGTTTTTTGCGCGAGTCCAAACATGCTTGTGTATTTGTCTATATTAACGATGCCTAAACCTTTTTGGTCTTGATATCCACCGCCAATTTCATAAAAATATACGTCTGAAGAAAGGGCTATGGCTTTTTGCATATCTACATTACCAAAAGATCCATGGTCTTTAAATATTGATTTCTTATTTGGAAAGTATGGGTTGGGAACCGAGATCGAACCATTAGCAAAAATTTCTTTGAATGGCGAAATAATGTTTTCAACTAGCGCACCATAAGCAATAAATGGTTTGACTATCGAACCCGGGGTGTAGAGTCCGGCGACAGCTCGGTTTAGAAAAACTTTTCTTTTGTCGTTGATATAGCCGTTGATAGTTTTTTTATCTTGGCCTGTCGATAAAATCGTAGCGTTGTACTCTGGGTAACTTGTCAGAGCTAGGAGCTCGCCTGTTTTAATATCCATGATGACCCCTGCCCCACCAGAAAATGAAGCTGAGGAGGCCATGCCAGAGATAGCTTTATATATTTCTTTTTCTATCCTGGCATCTATAGAGAGCTTGATATCTTGGCCAGATTTTGGTTCTGAAACTGTATTTTCTGATTGGACGACACCGCTTGCATCGGTTTCAGTGATACGAACACCATTTTTACCCGTTAAATTATTATCGTAATATTTTTCAACTCCATCTTTACCTATGAAATTTTCTTGCCAATAGTTACCCGAAGAATCATGAGCCGGCGAACTAACGTAACCAAGCAGTAATCCAAAACCAGAGTCGCTTGTATAGGCGCGCTTGGGTGGCAAGAATTTATTTATATTGTCTTTGTCCCAGACGTTCCATGCAAGTAAAGTTCCTTGCCTATCGTAGATGAGCCCACGGTCGGAAAATATTGGCTGCTTAGACAGGGTGTTGTTTTGGCTTTTTGTATAGTAGGCCTCACCGTGTTTAATCTGCAATTGTCCAAGCTGCCAAGTAAAAATAATGGCGACCAAAGCGAAAAATCCGCCAATAAAAAATATTGATCGCTTTGGTATTGGTTTTTCAATACGACCTTCAAATTGCTGGGTGTTGAAGTTGGGCAGGTTTGTAGAATCCAAGAATATTTCATCTGGGTCGATATTTTTATTTATTAGTTTTTTTCTTTTTCTAAATGTCATTGCGATAAAGGATTATATTGTTGCGCAATATTTGGACACCTATAAATATAGCGCCGAGTAAAAGCGGGAACCATAGCCGCGAAGAGATAAATTGCATTGTCCCCTCCGAGAATAACGAAAAGACTATCGCTCCGGTGACAAGAAACTCGTAGAAGTTTTTAAATAAAAACAAGCCAACAAGCGCAAGTAAGGCTGTCAACCACCAAGGCAGGGCAAAGATGGAAACAAAAAGCAAAAAATCAAAGCCAAATCTCTTCATGAAGGCATTATACGCTAGAAATTGTTTGGTTGACAAATTAGCAATTTATCTTCTTATTTTTCTATAGATGAACCGTATTGTGATAAATAGAACGAGGCCACATAGTGAGTAAAAAATAATTGCATTGCCAAACACAAGCATGAGAGTGCCGACTAGGAATAATTTTACATAGGTTATTGGTTTTTCGGTTGCATCGAATAATTTCCCATTTTGTGGAGTTTGAATTTGTGATTTTTGGTTTGTATTTAAACCATCGAGATGTTTTTGGGTATCTTTTTCGATAGACAATAGATTGTTATAGGTATTTTGCCGATTGCTGTCGATCGATGAAAATAAATTCGCTGTCGTATCTACTATATTACTTGGTACTATATTTTTTATTTCTGAATTTGCTTTGCTAACTTCATTTTTTATAATATCAGCACTCGAAGCTTGATTGCCATCGACTGTTTTAATCGTAACTGGAACAAATTGATGGTCGATAGAGGTTTGGTTGGTGTTTGGTGTGACATCTATTTTATCTGTTGCACCTTTTGTATTCGAGGATGTAATTTTTGCAGAAATATAGTGGTCGCCAGAAGTTACGACCCAAGAAATCGAGACATCCTTGAGGGTCGATGGGTCAAGCAAAACATCGCGACTACCCAAGACGACATTTTTATCATCAAATTCTACATGCAGAGAAATGCTTGCTGATGTTCCATTCCAAACGACGGTGTGGATTTTTACATTGTCACCTTCGACAAGTGGTGATTTTGAATACCATATTTGCTGTTGCACAAAACCAACAGAATAACTATCGACGGCACCTGCCGCCCTAGTAAAAAAAATTGATGCAAAAATAAATAAAATAAAAGCGTATTTTTTTATTCTCACATATATATTCTAACATAAAACACCTCGATGCTCTCGAGGTGTTTTATGTTTTAGATTACATAGATGCGCCACTACCGCCCGATGATGGAGCAGACGAAGGCATCATAGGCTTTTTGCCACCCATACTTGCCCAAAAGAGAACAAGAGCAAGAACAAGATGCAGCCAATTGTCTGCGGCATTAACATCAATGAAGCCAAGCAACATGCCACCACTTGAAGCCATAAAGAAACCTAGAAGGGCGACTACGAAGTATACGATTGCAACCCATTTAAGGACTTTACTTGCATTGCTCTTAGCGCCCCAAAGGAGGATCACACCGAGCAAAAGGTGTACTACGTTGTGAGCGGTGTTCACCTCAAACAACCCGAGAACTGGATTATTGAAGAAACCGAGCAAGCCGACAACGATAAACACTATACCGAAAATCTTTGCTAATTTTTTTGCCATGTTTGTTTAATATCGACAAATTGATTGATAATGCTTTAATTATATTATTTATAGAACACAATGTAAAAGAGTTATAAACACCTTAGCTAAGGAGCAGAGAATCCCCTATTTTAAAGGCTTCCCCGGCACCCATAGTAACTATTACATCTTTGTCATTCATCTTTGGTAACCATTCTTTAATATATCTTTCAGCGCTCTCAAAATCTTTAAACGATTCGGCTACTGTGCCAGCGTGATTTATGCGGTCTGCTAATATTTTAGAAGAAATAGTTCCGTCGTCTTCTTCACGAGCATAGTATATGGGCAAAATTACAACTAGATCAGATTCTTCAAAGCTTGTGGCAAAATCTGGTAGGAGCAATTTTGTGCGACTGAATAGATGCGGCTGGAATATGACGGTGATCTTCCAGCTATCTTTTTTGGGGTAAAGTTCACGAAAACCAAGGAGGGTGGCTTTGATCTCGGCTGGGTGATGAGCGTAGTCGTCATATATGAGAGCGCTATTTTTAAGTTTGCCTTTGTATTCAAAACGTCGCCAGGTGCCTGGAAATTCAGACAGGTGATGACTTGCGCCAGTATATGAAGTAGCCAGTATCGAGGCGACAGCAAAAGCGGCGGCGGCATTTTCTTTGTTGTGGACTCCAGGAATTTTTAGTGCTTGGGTTGGATTAAAGAAATCTTTATAATTTATGACCTTGGCGTTGATACCGTCTATGACATCTTTTATATTTGGCGCGCTTGGGTCGCAGACTACGAAACCATCACTAGGGACTTTCATGGCGAGCGCCCGAAAAGCGCTTTTTATATCTTCGATATCTTTGTAGTAATCGAGGTGATCGGCATCTATGTTTGTTATGACTAAAATTTTTGGGTTAATATTTAAAAACGAGCGCTTGTATTCGCAAGCTTCGACGACAAAATATTCGCTTTTGCCAGCGATAAAGTTGCTATTGTCGCCGACGAGTAAGCTACCGATGATAACAGTTGGGTCTTTACCTTCGTCGCGCAATATCTGGGCGACCATGCCAGTGGTTGTCGTCTTGCCGTGGGTACCTGAAATGGCAATCGTGTATTTGTCTTGACTAATGATACCGAGCATTTGGGGGTATGAGCGTACAGGAATTTTTGTTTGAGATTTTAATTTTTCATAAAGTTCTGTGTCGTAGCTCTCGATCGCTATTGTGTAGATTATGAGTTCGGTATTTTCTGGAATATTTTCAAACGCTTGGTCGATTGTGATCTTGGCACCAGATTTTTCGAGCTCTTTGATAATTTCCGAATCTTGTAAATCTTGGCCTGTGACATTTTTGCCCTGGTGTATCATCATCCGGGCGATCGCCGAAATCCCGATCCCGCCGATGCCGATAAAGTGAACATGTTTAATTTTTTCTAAATTTAGATCCATTTATTTTAACTTTTTATAAAAATAACATTATTATTTAAAGGAAAATTTCCACTTTTAATATCTGAAAAAATTCTTTCTGGTAATACTTTTATTGTATCATTCTTGCTTACCCAAACTATTTCAGTAATTGAATCCTTAGATTTACCGTTCAAATTATTTAAATCTAAATATTCATCTGCATTTTTTATTTCGAAAAAGAATTCAAGATAATCATGATCATTATCAATATACTGGTTTATATATATTAAGTTACCCACTTCTGGGTCTATACCAAGTTCTTCTTTAAGTTCTCTTTTGACACAAATTTCTGGGGTCTCATTATCTTCCAAGTGTCCGCCCAAAAAAGCAAGGAAGTCCTGACTCTTATGATGTCTTGCGAGTAAGACTTTCTCTCCATCAAATATTATTCCCCGACATTTTATAATATAACCTTTGGGTTCCATAATTATTTTTCAAAAACCTTAAACTCTCCCTCGTGTAATGTATAAACTGGTAAGTCTTCTTTGTATCCTTTTAATTTTTTTAATTCACTTTCCCAATCAATATTACTTACCTCTTCGTCAGCATAGTCTGACATCCAGTGTGGTATGAACTTTACAGGTAGAAGTCCTACTCCATCACCTACTCTTTGGGTCTTAGGGATAGAATAATATTTTGCAATAGCTTCACCACCAGCAGAACTACCAGCTAAAACCTTTCCATTCAACTCTTTAATCCAATCATTATTTTTATTGAGCGCTTCTATTAATCGGGATGTGTATCCTCCACGTAAATATATAATATCTGAATTTTTTACTTGTTGTGTAAAAGTATTTGGATCGGCAAGTTCAATTTTAAAGTCTGAAATAAATTTTGAAAAGAAAGCCGCGTCTTTCTCAATACTCTCTTTCCAGTCTTCTATTTTACGAGCAAACATACAATCGAGGATTTTGATCGGCTTTTTATCAATACTTCTTACAAGTTCCTCACAAAAAGCTCTACCTCCATCCAGTGCTTTGTGTATATATCCCCCGACTAAAATATATTTTGTAGACATTATTTTAATTTCTTAATTATTTTTACAAATTGGTCGTTGCGGTCGTATTCGTTGGCAAACATTCCAAAGGACGCAAAGGCGGGGCTAAACAACAGTATATCCCCTTTTTGCGCAGATTTCATCGCATCTTGTATTGCGGCCTTTAAAGAGGTAGCATGCGGAGCTTTTATTTTTAACTTATTTGTGCCTGTACCAGAAAGTAAAACGACCGCCTTGCAATATTTTTTAATCGTCTTTTCAAGCAAGGAGAGCTCGAGGCCTTTGTCTGCTCCACCACATATCAAAATAATATTTCCACCCGACTTCGTCGTTCGGGCAGGTTTCTTACCGAGAGCTTCAAGTCCGGCGATGGTTGCCTCGGGTGTGGTGGCATTGTTGTCGTTATAAATTTTCACTCCGCGAACAGTCCTTAGATATTGAAGCCGGCCTTCGATTCCTTTAAAATCACTCACAGCTTTTTTAATCTTGGGCAATGGTATCTTGAATGCTCTGGCAACAAAAACTGCGCATGCTAGATTCTCTCTTTGAAATGCCCCCGGCACTCTAAATGGCCATGTAGAAACATCTGCGCCCTTGGCGATAACAAATTTCCCTGGCACATCGCCTTTTTTTATATATTTTTTCATTCCTGGGCGGATCACGAGGAGGTCGCTTTTTTTCTGATATTTAAAAATGTTGGCTTTGTCGGCAAAATATTTTTTCATACTACCACCATAGTAATTCATATGGTCTGGCATAAAAGTAGTAAATACAGAAATCTGCGGGCTAACCCCAATATCGCCCGTGCCATGCAGGGCCCAAGAGTCGAGTTCCATAACAACAATATCGCCAGCTTTTACTTTTTCAAGTAGCGCAAGCGTCGAGACATTTCGTACATTACCACCAAGGTAAACTTTTTTCCCTTTAATATTTTTTGAAAGAATCTCATATATGAGCGCAGTCGTCATAGATTTGCCACGGGTTCCAGTTACTCCGACAATTGTTATCTCTGGAGCGTATTTTACAAAAAGTGATTCGCTGACAAAAATTGGTATTCCGTGTTTCCGCGCTTCTTCCAGGAATGGCGAATTTATCGGGACGTTTCCGGGCTGTAAAACCATATCAGCATTTTTAAAATCTTTGAGGTCGTGGTGGCCGAGGGTGTATTTTATATTTTTATATTTTTTCAATTTCTCAAAAGATGACAGTAGTTTGTCTTTAGTTTTTAGGTCTGTCACTGTGATATCTGCGCCACATTTGGCAAGAAAGACAATATCGTTGAGCGCCCCGCCGAGGAGTCCCAACCCCATAACAGTAATCTTTTTATTTTTAAAAATTTTTTTTAAGTCAGTCATATATTAAAAAGTTTTTTCAATTCTTCTATATCGTCAAAATAGTTTTTGACGCCGTTTATTTCCTGATACTTTTCGTGACCCTTACCGGCAAGAAGTATATAGTCCCCCGTTTCGGCAATTTCTACGGCTTTCTCTATCGCCTTGCGGCGATCAGGAATAGTATAAACCAGAGGCCCACCATCGCCAGTCGGTAGGCCCTTTTCCATATCTGCCAAGATATCTTCCGGTTTTTCGGTCCGAGGGTTATCTGAAGTCAGTATCAATATATCGCTCATGTCGTAACCGATCCGAGCCATGATCGGACGCTTAGATTTATCTCGATCGCCACCACAACCAAAAACCGATATCACTCGACCATTGCCTTTCATATTATCTAGAGTTTTTAAGACATTCTCTAGGGCGTCAGGCGTATGAGCGTAGTCGACAATACCCGTGACACCATTTTTATTTTTTACATATTGAAATCGTCCTTCTACTGGTTCAATTTTTTTAATTTCTTCTTTTACTTTATCTTTATCTTCTCCTAATATCACCGCAGCCGCATATACAGCGAGGACATTGTATTTATTAAATTCTCCGATGAGTTTCGTATCGAGCGTGTCACTAAAATCTGCTTTATGTTTTAAGGCATAGAAATATTTATGGGCTTTTGTATCTTTCAACATTATTTCTCCATTTTCATCATCTTTGTTTGAGAGCGCAAAAGCTTCTCCGTCTAAACTATCAAAGAATTTCTTCTTGGCATCTCTATAATTTTCAAAAGTTTTATGGTAGTCGAGGTGGTCGAGTGTCAGATTGGTAAAGACTCCGCCGGTAAAAGAAAGACCGGCAATTCGATTTTGTGCAATTGCATGTGAAGATACTTCCATAAAACAATACTCGCAGCCTGCTTCCACCATTTTGTTTAATAAGTTGTTCAATATTACCGGCCCCGGAGTCGTGTTCTTGGCTTCGATCGATTGGTCATTTATTTTATTTACAACTGTACCAACGAGGCCAACTTTGTATCCAAGATTTCGAAAAAGCTGATATAGAAGTGTGGCAGTCGTTGTCTTGCCATTGGTGCCAGTAACACCGATGATTTTAATTTTCTTTGATGGATTGCCATAGTAGTGTAGCCCCGCCAAAAAAGCTATCCATCTGTGTTTTAATTTTTTAAAAGATTTTTTCATTTTATTTTCTTCTTAAATCGTGTTATAGCATTTTCTATATCTTTTGATACTTTATCAATTGACTGATTTCCATTTATTTTTTTGAGTTTTCCAAGCTTATCAAAATAATTTATTGTTTTATAAACTTGATCTTTGTGCCATTTGATGCGCTTTTTTATTATTTCCTTTGTGTCAAAAACTTTATATATTTGCTTCATATTACCTTCTTTTCTTTTTAGAGATCTATCGTACACCTGCTTGTCTGGAAGTGAGAGATAAATAACAAAAATATTTTGATTATTTTGATCTAGAATTTTTTTTACGAGCTGAGCTTCTGGTTTTAATCGTGGTCCGCCGATAAAAATAAGATCTTTATCTTTTGGCTTATCTTTAATTTTCTGTGTTAGAAATTTTTGCATTAATTTTGTAGGAAGAGGTAAACCTTTGCCGGCGGTTCGCCTAGCCCATTCCCCATCTTTGGTTTTTGATTTTAGTAGCTTCCTTGTAAAAACCCCTGTCTCAACTGGAACAAGTGAGTATTTCCTTTTTAATATTTCTGTTTGTGTTTCTTTACCAGAGGCTATCATACCCATGAGTGCAAGGTTAAATCCTAGTTTTTGTTTCTTCATATATCCAATTTATCATAAAAATGGTCAAATAAAAACCCTTATGTTATAGTGCCTAAATGAAAAAGGGGTTGAAAATTCTAGCAATAGAGACATCGGCTGATGAGACGAGTGTCAGTGTAATGGAAGTGAAAGAAAAAAACGGCACTCCAGTTTTCAAAGTACTCGGCCATGGTATTGCCTCACAAATAAAACTCCATAGAGAGTATGGTGGCATATATCCAAGCCTAGCAAAACGCGAACACGCAAAAAACTTACCGATTGTTTTTAAAAAAGCATTGAAGCAAGCAAAAATAGATAAGGCCGATTTGATAGCCGTGACATACGGCCCAGGACTTGAACCAGCCCTCTGGCAAGGAATCGTTTTTGCCAAAGAACTTAGTAAAAAGTGGGGCGTGTCGATTGTTCCAGTCAACCATATGGAGGGTCATATCCTTTCTGTGTTTGGAAAAGTCAAGGGAGAATTTAAAATAGAAAAACCAAAATTCCCAGTATTATCTCTTCTTGTTTCTGGCGGTCATACCGAGCTTGTATTTGTAAAAGATTGGGGTGAATATAAAATCATCGGCAGTACTCGCGACGATGCGGCGGGAGAAGCTTTCGATAAGGTCGCCAGGATGCTCGACCTGCCCTACCCTGGCGGACCAGAAATTTCAAAACTGGCAGAGGTTGAAAGAAAAAATAAAAAAGATTCTTCGATAAATCTACCTCGGCCGATGATGTACACAAAAGATTATGATTTTTCTTTTTCTGGTTTAAAGACAGCCGTGCTCTACTATGTGCAGGACCATGGTCCTCTAAATAAAAAAATGAAATCAGAAATCGCCCATGAATTTGAAAATGCTGTTGTCGAGACGCTCGTTTACAAGACAATGAAAGCCATAAAAGAATACAATATAAAAACATTAATTGTAGGCGGTGGAGTTTCAGCCAATAAACATTTACAAAAAACTATAAAAAAGGAAGTCAAAAAACTCGGAAATAAAGTAGATATCCGCCTACCGAGTAAAAACTTGAGTACCGACAACTCGATCATGATTGGGATTGCTGGTTATGCGAATTATCTTAAAAAAGGCTTAAAAAAGACAAATATAGCAGCCGAGGGTAATTTGTCTTTATAATTGGAAAATAAGCCTAGAAATGTTATATTTTAAGCATGGAAAGCAGTGAATCTAGTATAGACCCTAAGCTCCTCAAACCCTATAACCCCAGTGAAACTGAAAAGAGGATTTACAAAATTTGGGAAGAAAGCGGATTTTTCAATCCTGATGTTTGCGTAGAAAAAGGTGTAACAAAAAGCGATGCGCCTCATTTCTCGATGGTATTGCCACCGCCAAATATCACGGGTCGGCTTCATTTAGGCCACGCCCTCGAACACAGTTTACAAGACGCCATTGTGCGATTTGAGAGAATGCGTGGTAAGAAGACTCTGTGGTTGCCTGGTACCGACCATGCGGCGATTGCTACACAATCTAAATTTGAAAAAGAAAAAAAATTAAGTCATCATGATTTTGATCGAGGCGAATATTTCAAGATGGTCAATGAATTCGGTCTTGAGAACCAAAAAGATATGGAGGAGCAAATGCGCCTGTTCGGTTCGTCGCTCGATTGGTCACGCGAAGCATTTACGCTCGACAAAGAAAGAAACTTGGCTGTTAGAACAGCTTTTAAAAAATTATTTGACGAGGGTTTAATATACAAAGGCAATCGCGTTATAAACTGGGACCCAAAAGGCCAGACGACTATCGCCGACGATGAAATCGTTTATAAAGAAGAGAAAACAAAATTTTATTATTTGAAGTATGGGCCATTTGTCATCGGAACCGCTCGACCTGAAACAAAATTTGGCGACAAATATGTAGTCATGCACCCCAAAGACAAAAGATACACCGCCTATGAAGATGGACAGAAAATCAAACTCGAGTGGATCAACGGTCCAATAACTGCAACGGTTGTAAAAGATGAAAGCATAGATATGGATTTCGGAACTGGGGTTATGACTATTACCCCATGGCATTCGGCTATAGATTTTGAAATTGCCGAGAGGCACAATCTAGACAAAGAACAGATCATAGACAAATATGGCAAGCTTTTGCCGATTGCCGGCGAATTTGCCGGAATGAAGATCAAAGACGCTCGCGAAAAAATTATCGAGAAATTACAAAACAAAGGCTTGGTTGATAAGATTGACGAAAATTATATTCACAACGTTGCCACAGCTGAACGGACCGAGGCAATGGTTGAGCCGCAAATTATGGATCAGTGGTTTATTGATGTCAATAAACCCATCCCCTCTTGTGGTGGAAAAACATTCAAACAACTCATGCGGGAACCGGTCGAATCCGGAAAAATAAAAATTCTACCTGATAGATTTGAGAAAATTTATTACAACTGGATAGATAATTTGCGTGACTGGTGCATCTCGAGACAAATAATCTACGGACACCAAATACCAGTTTGGTACAAGGGTAAAGAAATTATGTGTTCAATAGATGATATAGACAAGGAAGGGTTTATTCAGGACACTGATACTCTCGATACATGGTTTTCGTCAGGTCTTTGGACGTTCACAACGCTAGGCTGGCCGAATGAGACTAAAGATTTAAAAACTTACCACCCAACAACTCTCATAAACCCAGGATATGAAATTTTGTTTTTCTGGGTAGCGCGAATGATCATGATGAGTTCGTATTTCTTGCACAATATTCCATATGAGACTGCTTATCTTCATGGAATGGTGCGTGATAGAAATGGGCAGAAATTTAGCAAGTCTCTAAAAAACGGTATTGAGCCTGAGGAAGTAATAAAACAATACGGGACAGATGCTCTTCGGATGTCGATGATCGTTGGTATTGGGCCAGGTAATGATACAAACTTTGATATACAGAAAGTTAAAGCATATTCAAAATTTTCAAATAAGATTTGGAATGCGACGCGGTTTACCCTCGATAATACAAAAGACATAGATTGGACCAAAGAATATGAACTTGATGAAGAAGACAAAGCTTCATATGAAGAACTAAAAAAAATTATAGAAGAAGCGACAAATCAAATGAAGGAATACAAGCTATACTTTGCCGCCGATAC
This sequence comes from uncultured Candidatus Saccharibacteria bacterium, assembly GCA_964527185.1. Taxonomy (GTDB): domain Bacteria; phylum Patescibacteriota; class Minisyncoccia; order Phycocordibacterales; family UBA9973; genus UBA8515. Next base: position 126,254 of record CAZGOI010000002.1, on the reverse strand, counting down.
ACTCTATCATTATTTTTGGCATACTTTTGCTGATGTAGTAATCGAGCGATCAAAAAAGAAAATCGCAGAAGATAGAAACGCCCTGAGCGCAAAATATATATTACGCCTAGAACTCGAAATATTAATAAAAACTCTTCACCCATTTATGCCATTTGTGACTGAAGAAATTTGGTCAATGTTACCGGTCGAAAATAAAAATCTTTTAATGGTCAGCCATTGGCCGATACTCGATGACAAATTTATTTAGTGACCCGAAAACATTATTCTTCGCCATATTAGGTGGAGCGTTGCCAGCAATTTTCTGGCTTTGGTTTTGGTTGCGCGAAGAAGATAGAGAGAGAACCGAGTCTCGTACTTTAATTGCTATTGTTTTTGTGCTTGGGGCTGTAGTAGTTGCGGTTGCAGTTTGGCTTGAGAAATTTTCAGCTGAATTTATAAAAGATAGCACTGCCCAAGTTATAACCTGGGCGACAATAGAGGAATTACTCAAGATGCTAATAGTCGGAGTGATTTTGTTTAAAAACGACATCATTAAAAAACCTATAGATTTCCCTATGTATTTCATCGCTGCTGCGCTTGGTTTTGCTGCACTTGAAAACGTACTATATATTTTACATCCGATATATATAAACGGTGCAGTGGTTGGGTTGCTTACTGGTAATTTGCGATTTTTAGGCTCGACCCTGCTTCACGCTATAGCTTCGAGTATGATCGGTAGCGCCTTGGGATTATCGTTTTTCATAAAAGAGTACCGTGGTGTGTATTTTGTCGGTGGTATAATTTCGGCCATTATGTTGCATAGTATTTTTAATTTCTTTATAATGGAAGGTAGTGGTGAAAATTTCTTGAGTGTTTTTGGTTTTTTGTGGGTCGTGGCAATTATAAATATTCTTATTTTTGAAAAATTAAAGCGTATGGGCAAATACATGGCCTAGCATAGCTTTAGAATTTATATGTTAAAAAAGAAATCGTTTCTACAACGTCTGACTGGGGGTATGAAATTTGAAGAAGAAGATATGGGTGGTGAGGATAAAAAAGTCATTACTTTCGGGAAAAATGAACTCGGGGCCAAAAATAGCAAGGACCCGGCTTTGGCTAAGAAAGATGCGAGTTCTAAGTGGGAAGAAGAGGAAGAGGCCCAACTGACCGTCGACCTCTACCAAACACCTACAGAGATAGTAGTGCAGACGATGGTCGCTGGTGTCGTGCCAGATAACTTGTCGATCGTTATAACTCGAGATATGATCACTATCCACGGTAAACGCGAAGAGAATCATTCTATAAACAGTGATAATTATTTTGTTCAGGAACTTTATTGGGGGGCATTTTCTCGCACTATTTCCCTACCGGAAGAAGTCGACCCCGAAGAAGCCGAGGCCATTGAAAAACACGGTCTGCTCATCATCAGGCTTCCAAAAATAAATAAAGAAAAGAAAACAACCCTCAAAGTCAAATCTATTTAATTCAAAAATCTCCGCAACTGCGGAGATTTTTGAGATTGGTGCCGAGAGCCAGGATCGAACTGGCGACCTATCCCTCTTCAGGGGAGCGCTCTACCAACTGAGCTATCTCGGCGCGATCTTAATATAACCTTCTTTTACAATTTTTTCAACAAAATCTTTTCTTTTAAGTTTCTTTAGCCTTAATTCAACACTTCGTGCATCAGTTAAAGTATTATATTCCTGCTGAAAAACTAAATTCATACTGCCCATCCTCTTTGTCGAGTGTGTTTGGCCGCTAACGTGCTGAGACAACCTTCTTTCTAGATTGTTAGTACTACCTACATAATACTTACCCGTCTCTGATTTTAAAATATAAACTACTGGTTTCATTTTATACCAAAGCCGACGATTTTGTCGGCTCCCCGACCGTTGCGTCGGGGCTGAGCTATCTCGGCATTATTTTATTTTTTAAATGCGTTCAATAAATCTTGTATCTGTTGGTTCTGGCTATCTATTTTAAGATTTTTACCTACATCACCTACATTGCCGAGGCCAGATAAACCCCCTGTATAAATACCAATCAAGTTGTTGATATATGGTTGCACAAAATAATAGGCTCCGAAGCTAAATGCTAAAATTATCCCCCAATAAATAAAGCGATACATTTGCGCTCGTTGTTGTAAACGCATTATCTTCTTCAACATCAGATTGTTTTCTGTTAAAAGTTGCTTGACCTCTGGATCCATAGCAGAAACTTTAGCATATTTTTGCTTAAAATAAAAGTGCCCTCGACACGAATCGAACGTATATCTATCCCTTAGGACGGGACTGTTCTATCCATTGAACTACGAGGGCAGAGATACTAGTTGGCAAGCCCAAGGAGCGAAGCAATTTTTGGCTGGTTGAAGCCGACGATGAGGTTGTTGCCAATGACGATAACCGGCACACCCATTTGACCGCTTTTTGTTATCATTTCTTTCCTTTTTTCAATATCAGCCGCCACGTTAAAATCTTCAAATTCAACATTATTCTCTTTAAAATAATCTTTTGCCATGTGACAGAAGTGGCAGGTCGGCGTGCTATAGATGGTAACTTTATTCATAATTTTTTAGCCGTTATCGGCAATAATTTTTAATGGATTAGTATTATATCATACTCATAAATCTTACGAAACTTGACACGTGTGCGGGATACGGGAATCGAACCCGTGTCTTGACCTTGGGAAGGTCGCATGCTACCACTATACCAATCCCGCAATATTATTTTATAAACAAGCTTTTGATGTAGGCCCAGAAACTGTGATTGGCTGGGATCGAGTTCTTGGCTTGATCTTGAGTTTCATTCTCATCAACAACTGTAACCATCTTTTCTCCTGGTTTCACAACTTGAAATTTTTCTCGGACAGAAGCCTCTACTCCCTCGTCGGTATCGAGATTATTGATATCTTTGGTCAAGGCTGTTTGCTGACTGCGCAATTGGTCTAGTTTATTTAATTCAGAAACTTTATTTTTGTTTGTTTCTCGTTCCCGACCAATCAGGCCAATCATATTATAAGCAAACAGGGCAACAAGACAAAATAACAGCCCGAGAGCAATCGGCGAGTGCCAAAAATTGTATTTACTTTTCTTATTGTAAGCAACCATAAAATGTGCCATAATTATAGCATGATTTTCAGTCGCAAAACCCGAAAACGAATGCAACTTACTTTTGCAATTCTGTCTATAATAGTTATATTGAGCATGATAATGCTCTACATGCCGGTATTGACCCAGCCCTAGTCTACTTTCAATCTACTTATCTTTACTCCTCATCATTTTAAGGAAAACATCGTGGGAAATGTTGATTTTGCCCTGCGATTGCATTTTCTTCTTGCCTTTTTTCTGTTTTTCGAGAAGTTTTTTCTTGCGACTGACGTCTCCCCCACCGACAACTTTACTTCCGTGCATGAGCACGTCTTTACGGAAAGCCGAGACAGCTTCTGAAGCTATTATTCTACCCAAGGCTTTGCCTTGAATTTTAAAAGCAAATTGCTGGCGCGGTATAACCTTTTGCAATTTTTCAACCTGGGCACGAGCTTCTTCCTCAACCCTGCGGCGAGAAACAACTCTGGTAAAAGCCGGCATTACTTCATCGGCCACGATTATATCTAGGCGCACGACGTCGGCTTCCTTATATTCCCCTATTTCATAGGATATAGATGCATAGCCCGAGGTTATGCTTTTTAGATCGTCAAAGAAATTTCGCATCAGCTCGCGCAATGGCATCGAAAAATCAATCGAGGTTCTATTGTCGCCAAAATTTTCTGTAGTTTTTACGAGCGCCTCATGAGCATAGAGAAAAGGCATAAGCAGACTGGTGTATGGTGATGGAACTATTATTTTTACATCGATCCACGGTTCAAAGATTTTAAGCACATTTCCATCATCTGGAAAAAGGTGCGGGGAGTATATGATTTCTTCTTTGCCTCCGCGAAGAACGACTTTGTATGTGATCGACGGCATAGTGACGATCAGGCGCAGATCAAACTCGCGCGAAAGCCGCTCGGTAATTATCTCAAGGTGTAGCATACCGAGAAACCCGCAGCGAAAACCGCGACCCAATGTGCCAGAAGATTCCTCTTCGTATGAAAAAGATGAATCAGATAGGCGCAAGCGCCCGAGAGCTAGTTTTAAGTTTGGAAAATCGTCTTGGCTCTCTGGGTAGACCGAAGCCCAGACGACTGGTTGCGGATTCATATATCCCGGGAGGGCTTGGTCTGGTTTTTTTGCCAGTGTCACCGTATCGCCGACCGATGCAATACCGGGTTTTTTTATGCCTGTAATTATATAGCCTATTTCTCCGGTATTTATACTTTCTTTTGGTTCTTCTTTTGGTGAAAATGTTCCAACTTCAAGTACAATAAATTTTTCGTTTGATATGGCAAATATTAGTTGATCATCTTTTTTAAAACTACCATTCATAACCCGCACATAGACTATCACTCCCCTGTGGTTGTCATATTTAAAATCAAAGACTAGCGCTCGGTTTGAACCATCGGTCGATATTTTTGGCGAGGGTATTTTTTTTATTATTTCATCAAGCAGTTCGACAACACCAAAACCTGTTTTGCCCGAGACGAGAAGTATTTCTTCTGGCTCAATACCAAGAAGCAGCGCGACTTCCATTTTCACTTCTTCGATTTTTGCCAGCGGCGAATCGACTTTTGAAATTACAGGTATTATGACAAGGCCAGAATCGCGAGCCATGCCAAGCGTCGTTAGTGTTTGCGCTTGCACGCCTTGCGTCGCATCAACCAAAAGTATTGAACCCTCGACAGCCTTGAGAGCCCGCGAAACCTCGTATGAAAAATCTATATGACCTGGGGTGTCAATAAGATTTAGAATATAATTTTGACCAGCTGACTTATATTCCATTCGAACAGGTTGCATTTTAATCGTAATCCCACGCTCGCGCTCGAGTTCCATAGAGTCGAGGACTTGGTCTTTCATTTTCCTTTTTTCAATCGTACCAGTTACTTCAAGCATTCGGTCAGCCAGGGTACTTTTCCCGTGGTCGATGTGCGCGATTATTGAAAAATTTCTAATTTTACTTATATCCATAGGCCTATACTAGCAGAAAAGTCCGAAAAATAAAATTAGAGCTCGCCTTGTTCTGGGGCGATGACACGACCGCGCCAGAATTTGTGGTTGAGCGCTTTGTACAAATCTTTGAGCTCTTTATTTTTCATTAGATAAAGTGCAAGGACCCCAAACAAAATGCCGATTAATCCAGATATTAGCCCTTGCAGAAATACACCACGACCAGTTGTCAGACCAAAAATATCATCAAAAAAACCGAGGCATATGTAGGCCACAACTCCCATGACAAGCGAACCAATAACGCTTTGCAAGAAAGTTTTGAATAATTTTGAAGATTTGTAATTTAAAAAATCTTTTTTGAATAAAAACCAAATGAGAAAGAAATTGAGAAGTGAACCGAGAGTGTAGGCTATCGGTAAGGCTAGCATTATAGTTCCGGGGACGTCGTGGACGCGAAGAATGAGTTCGAGTGTAGTTAGGACACTTTTATTGTGATTGAACAAATATATAAAGAAATAAGCAAAGACAATCATCATGGCTGATGAGAAAATATTTATGATGAGTGGTTTTTTGGTATTTGAAGCCGCATAATACCCTCTAACAAAAAGAAGAACTAGTCCTTGGGAAGCAAGCGATATTATAAAGAGTGCCGAGGCGGCAGCTGTCAGTCGCGTATCAGCCCAAGAAAATGTTCCCGAGCCAAGTATGACACGCACTATTTGCGCGCGTAAAACTATGACAAGAGTTATAACTGGAAGCGACCAAAAAATAACATGTCTAGCAGCACTTAAAACGTGGTTTATAAAACCTTCTGTATCTTTTAAAGAAAAAGACCGAACTAATACTGGGAAGGCAGCAACAGAATATGAAATACCAATTATACCAACTGGTACAGATTGGAGATTGTATGAGAAAGTAAAAAGCGAGATCGAGCCAGACTTTAGTGTCGAGGCTATAGAAATAAGACAGATAAAAGCAATTGTGTTGCAAGACAGAGCGAGGGTTCTGGGCGCAGAGAGTTTAACAACTTGGACAATCTCACCCCAGTGAATACGCGAAACAAGCTTTGGAAAAAATCCATGCGATATGACCGTCGGCATTTGGATCGCTAGGTGAAGTATCGCCCCGATAACGACCCCGATAGCAAGGCCATAGACCCCAATTTTCGGATAAATAAAAATAATACCAAAAAGTATTCCAAAATTATAAAATATTGGAGAAAGAGAAAAAACAAAAAAATTTTTGAAGAATTGCGTTATCGTACCTATTAAATTTGAAAGCCCAATAAAAATTGGCGAGAATAGCATGATGCGACTAGTGGTAACGAGTAGTTTTTTTTGAATGGGGTCAAAACCAGGCGCAATAAAATGCGCGATATACGGCATGAGAAGTGCGACAACAACACTGATACCAACCATAAATAGCATGTAAGCGCTAAATACATTATTTAGAAATTTTTGAGCTTTCTCTTTGTCCGAGTCATCACCAGTAATTTTATCAACCAGAAACGGCATTAGTACTGTAATCGAAGCAAGTGAAGCAATCGATATATAAAGAAAATCTGGCACTCGAAAAGCAGCATAGTAGATATCAAGGGTCGGTCCGGGCCCGATCATGTGGGCTAGAGTTCTGTCTCTAAACAAGCCGAGTAGTTGTGAAAGAAAAGCAAAGCCGCCAAGCAGTAAGGCGGCTTCGTTTACTCCATGAAATTCTTTATTCAAGAATGAAAGGATGCGCTTGACCATCAGGCTTTTTAATTAGTGCTGGCCTTGTAATGGTGCTTTGACAGCTTTTGGTGTCTTTGTATTGGTTGTACTTGTGGTTTGAGAGGTTGCAGGTTGCTTGCCATTTAGGGTATCAAGAGCATTTTTGATATCCTGGTTATCAGGCAATGCTTTTGCTAGAAGTTCAAATTGGGCTCGAGCGTCGTCGGTGCGACCAACTTTTTCGTACGCTTGACCTAACATAAAGTGAGCATTGAGATAGTTACGATCTAGCAGTATTGCTTGTTCAAACGCGCTGGCTGCGCCGGCAAAGTCTGAGTTATTGTAACGTAGAAGCCCTAGTCTAAAGAAGACGGTTGGGTCACTCGGTGTTAAGATACTTGCTTTTTCTGCTTGTTTGATAGCCTCTGGTAGATTGCCCTCGTTGGTCGCTATTTGAGCTGCCAAGAAAATCGCATCTGTGTAATCTGGTTTTATATTGAGAGCCTGGTTTATAAAATCTTTAGCACTGCTATCATTTTTATTTATGAATTCAAGTGTGGCTCGGTCAAGCAATATCGAAGGGTTGTTTGGTGCTAGGCTTTGAGCAGAGTTATAGGCAGCAACTGCGCTATCGTATGCACCACCTATGCCAAGCGGTACAAGTGAGGTGTACATATTGCCGAGGCTAATGTAGTTTTGGTATTGCTTAGGGTTTTGGTTGACTGCAGATCTACCAGATGCTTCAGCTAGGTTTACAAGTTTTTGAACGTTTGATTTAAGTACATCTTGCGAGATTGTTTTATCGTTGACCAAGACTCCAATCTCGGCGATGTAAATTTGTGACAGTGTTCTATAATAGATATCATTTTGATCAAGCAGTAACGCGTTTGTCATCAATCTTTCAGCTTTTGAAATAGAGCCGACGCTGCCATCAGTAACTGAGCCTTTTGAATAATAAACGATTGACGCAAATTTTTCAGCATAGAGATAAGTAGTCGAGAGAGTAGCGATCATTAAAACCATAAGACCGAGTATTGCAAAGAAACTGTTGCGTGGATCACCAAGGAAAGAGAAGTGCTTTGATGCTATAGTGCCATTGTAAACGAGTATACCGATGAGCATTCCAGTTGAAGCAAAAGCTAGGGCAAACATCAAGAAATTAGGAGTGTAGACGATAACTGTAATCCAAGTATAGATGGCAATTATGAGGGTCGTGATGGTGAAATAGTTTGCTGATGTACTAGATAGAACCTTGCGTAGAGATTTTATAGCTCGACGAACAAATGTATATATAAACAAAACCCAAGCGGCTATACCTAGGAGACCAGTCGTCACAATAAATGTCGAAAGAGAGCTGAAACCTTGGGCAAAATCTATATTCCAGAATAAAGATTGAGCAACAAGTTTGGGTTGCCACAATGCCCAATCAATTACAAATGTATTTGGGCCAGTACCAAAGAGTGGGTTGTGTTTTATAGCTTTGAGTGCGATGTTCATAGTCGTTGAAAATAGAGGGTGGACATCGATATTAAATACTGCCAAATACCTAGACACAAAAGTACCAATCGAGTTATTTCCAACCAAGAATATAATCGAGACAAAAACTACGATGAGCGAGGTGAATGGAAATTTTTTCTTGCCTTCGTTATTGTGGACGACCTTTATACCAGCCTGTTGTATCGAGATACTATAGACAAACATGATGATAGAAAATAAGCCGACCAAAACCCAGACGAGCGGGATATTGATGATGATCAAAAATAGTAAACCAGAGGCAAGTAGGAAATATTGTATCCATAGGAATAAGCCTTTGGTGCGTAGAAATTCGATTGTCGATATAGTAACCAAAACAACCATGCCGAAAAACAGAGCAAAATCATTCCAACTTCCAACAAGGTTACCAGCAGAAAGCCCACTGAACATTGGAGAGAGTCTTCCCAGTCCCACAAACATGTTTATGAGTTCAAAGACTGCAAGAATTGTCGAACCAATAAAGAAGAATTTAAAGAAAGACCAAAAACGCTTTTCGTTCTGAAAATAAATAGAGGAAATGAAAAATATCATGAACAAAACAAGCATAGAACCAAAAGTGCCTAGCTCAAAACCGCTACCAAAAAAGGAGACATATTTTGAAGAAGAAAAGAAAGCCGAGAGCAAAAACACTACGGGGATAGCAAGGGCGTACAGAACAATTTTGTCTTTTGGAATCGAAAACTTACCTTCACCGAGACGAGCTATCAGCCAGAAGAAAAACGCAAGCGTCGCACCGACTGACAATAGGAAGCCCTTGCTGGCCTCGAGCGTGACTGGCACATAAGGGACAAAGAAAAACAAAGATAGGAACAGGGTTATTAATAGGGTCGTAAACGATAGTTTGTTAAAAAATTCAACTTTTTTCGATTCCATGTTTATGCTTGTTTACCAATAATAATGAGAATTATACACAAATGAGACTGACAATACTAGACCACGATGTTTACAAGTCGACCCTTGACATATATGACTTTTTTAGGTTCTTTGCCATGGGTCCAGTTGATGACACTGCTATCTTTTAGGGCTAGAGCTTTGACCTCCTCTTCTCCTATATTTGCCCCGACTGTAATTTCAGCTCGAACTTTACCGTTGACTTGCACTACAACTTTTATCGACTCATCTATTATTTTATTTTCATCCCATTTTGGCCACGGTGATAAGTGGATTGATTTTTTTTCACCGAGCATATGCCAAAGCTCTTCTGTGATGTGTGGGGCAAATGGCGCGAGGAGTTGTAATAAAATTTTATAATCTTCTATTGAAATTTTTTCTATTTTTTCCCATTCGTTTAAAAGTATCATCATTTGAGCAATTGATGTGTTGAATTTGTATTCTTCAATATCTTCTGTAACTTTTTTTATTGTTTTGTGAAGAATTTTTGACGAGGCGGAAGCAGAATTTCCCTGCACCCGCAAAGTAATATTCCAAACGCGTTCGAGAAATCTGCGCACACCGACTACCCCATTTGGATCCCAAGGATAATTGACCGTCACCCCATATGGCCCCATAAAAGCCAAGTATAGTCGCACAGTATCAGCACCGAGCCTATCGACTATCTCATCTGGGTTGATGACGTTACCTTTTGATTTACTCATTTTGTTGCCATCAGGGCCAAGTATTAGACCACGATTACGGCGAATTTTGTACGCCTCATCTTCACTCACCATGCCAAGGTCGTGCATTGCTTTGACCCAAAAACGCGAATATAGTAGATGCATCGTCGTATGCTCTGCTCCACCCATATATAGATCAACGGGCATCCAAGACGAACGTGCTTTATCGCTTGCAAAAGTTTTCTCGTTTTTATTATCGAGATATCGATAGAAATACCAAGATGAATCAACAAATGTATCCATTGTCTCGACTTCAGGCTTCCAACCTTTACCAAATATTTTCTCTGTTCGTGTGAAAAGTTCTTTGCTTCGGGCAAGCGGGGCCGTGCCATCGGGTTTGTAATCTACATCGGTCGGCAGTATCCATGGCAAATGTTCATCGGGCACTGTGTGCGCTTTCCCTTCAGGGTCATAGACTATCGGTATCGGCGTCCCCCAGTAGCGCTGGCGACTAATACCCCAATCGCGAAGACGATACGTTTTGACCAATTTACCACCAACTGCTTCGGTGATTTTTTGTCGAGCATCCGCTGATGGTGTCCCTGAAAACTCACCGGAGTCTATAAGAAAACCATCATCAACAATAAGACTACTCTTTCCTTGTAAAGTATTCCAAAACTGCAGGGCTTCTTCTTTGTCTACAAAAGAACCAACTTCTTCTTTGGTGAGCCATAATACTTCATGCATAGAATTTTCGTGTTCAGCAAGTGGTATATGTTCATCATTCTCAAGTTCTAAATATGCCCCAGTAACAAACGCCCAACGATTCTCATTTTTATGAGATGCGTAAAATTGTGCATGTGCAGTACCGAGAGTACGAATAAATTTTGGATTTTGATATCCTGTTTCTTCTCGTACTTCGCGAATTGTTGCAGTCGAAATATCTTCACTGTCCGTACCACCAATAACAAAAGTTTTCCAATTCTGATTTTTCCAGCGCAAACATATATACTTATCTTCGCTCCAATGCCTTACTATCGCTACAACGGTATCGCGCTTCACCATTGGTTTATCTGAGCGAATAGCGTCAAAACCAGATGTAGTGATATACGCCGGTGAGACTACTTCTTTTATTTGCAGATTATACTTCTTCGCAAATTCAAAGTCACGCTCATCGTGTGCCGGCACGGCCATAATCGCGCCAGTGCCGTAGCCTGCGAGGACATAGTCAGCGATCCAGATCGGAATCTTTTCACCATTTGCTGGATTAACCGCTTTCACACCTTTTATTTCGATTCCTGCTTTTTCTTTTGATTGTTGTCGCTCGAGTTCAAGTTTCTTTTTTGTTTCTTCGATGTATTTTTCTATTTCTTTTTTATTTAGAGCACGATCGAGTAAAGAAAAAACAACTGGATTCTCTGGCGCAAGCACGAGATAGGTCACTCCAAACAAGGTGTCTGCTCGCGTGGTGAATACTTTTATTTTTTCATTCTCTGAGATTTTGAATTCTATCTCACTTCCCTCGCTTCGGCCAATCCAGTTTTTTTGTGCTGCTTTAATTTCTTCTGGCCAGTCGAGCGTGTCGAGATCGTCTACAAGCCTATCAGCGTATTTAGTAATCCTAAGCATCCACTGCTCTTGATTGCGCTGTTCAACTTCTGTACCACAGCGATCACAACAACCATCTACCACCTGTTCATTGGCAAGGATAGTTTTGTCTTTCGGGCACCAGTTTACTTTGGTGATAGCGCGGTAGACGAGATCATTCTTTAAAAATTGGTTGAACATCCATTGCGTCCACCTATAGTAAGATGGATCGCAGGAAACAATTTCTCTGTCCCACGGAAACATGGCCCCCATCGAGCGAAGCTGGGTACGCATTTTTTCCATCTGAGTATATGTCCACTTTTTTGGGTCAGCGCCAAGGTTGATAGCGGCATTTTCTGCCGGCAAGCCGAAAGCATCAAAGCCCATTGGGTAAAGTACATTGAAGCCTTGCATCCTCTTGTATCGTGCAAAAATATCTGGCACCGAGAATGCATACCAGTGACCAACATGAAGATTCCCAGACGGATAAGTGAATTCAACAAGTGTGAAAAAATTCTTTTTCCCTTCTACAGTGTCTTTCACTTCATAGAGTTTTTCTTTGTTCCATTCTTTCTGCCATTTTTTTTCAATTTTTCTGTGGTCGTAATTTTTCATTATCCATTTTTATTTTGCAAATTTCTTAATGGCAAGCCAGATCAGAGCACCAAGGACTGCAGCCAGTATGAGCACTCGGGCAAAGCTTCCAGCGCTACCCCAATACCGCATCGATGCAATGACTATAGACAGCACGCCACTCCAAGAAAAAGCGACGGACAAAAGAGAAATGCCGATAAAAGTTCCAAGGGATATCATCAGCACACCGATCGCGACAAGGACGATGAATACATTGCGGTTGTAAACATCGCTTGCGCTGTTGAATTTTTTCTGACAAAGGTATCGCGCGTCGCAATAGCCGGTTACCTCGGTTTTAACTGGGGCAGAACTTTTACTTTCAAGGACTGGCGCAACTTGCTCGCTCCACAGACCGCCATTTGCAATACACATGTCTTTATTGTCATAGACCCTATTGTAAACATCGTCTGGGCAAAAATTTTGATAGTCTGGCGCAGAATAGATGAGCGAGAGAGAATAGTTGAAGAATAGATTGGTAACAATAGTAATAGCAATGATAAGTGACAAGGCAAGAACACGCGGGTGCTTCTTGGGCTCGGGCTTTATTTCAGATATATTTTCCATGGTTTTATTATATCAAATTTTTAGCACAAATTCCCCTTGCCTTAAAACCTCGATTTTGCCATTTTTAATTTTGAGTAATGTCGATGGCTTGGAAACTCGAGTGTGGCCACAGACATAAATATCAACCCTGTCACCAAAATATTTTTTTGCTTCCCAGATATTTTTTGCTGGTTGGCCGCCTTGGATGTTTGCGCTCGGGGCGACGAGCGGACCAACATTTTTTAATAATTTAAATAAATTTGGGTTCCGTGGGCCGACCATTCGAAAAGCAATCGACTTGGTTCCACGATGCAGATATTTAAACTTATTATCTTTGCACCCAAGTATGACACTCACCTTACCGGGCCAAATACTTGCGAGGATTTTCTTTTCTTCTTTCGATAATTTTATTTTAAATTTTTCCAAATCCGAAAGAGACGAAATGAGGACAATCAAGGGTTTATTTTTATCTCGGCCTTTTATTTCATAGACCCTCAAAACGGCCCGAGGGTCGAGGGCTTTAGAGGCCAGGCCGTAGATAGTATCGGTCGGCAAAACGGCAACACCGCCTTTCGTTAAAATTTTTCTTATTTCTGGCCAATTATTTTTCATCTATTTTTGTAGCTAGTATAAAATCGTTGTTCGATAGGCCGTTTATGGCGTGCGTGGAGAGAGTTATATTTACCCTGCCCCAACCGAGCTCGATATCCGGATGGTGACCTTCACTCTCGGCAATCTCCCCCACTTTATTTACAAACACTAGCGCCTCTTTGAAATCTTTAAATTTATATTCTCGGTTGATAGATTTTGCATCGCTTGAAACGCTCCAACCCGGAATTTGCCTGAGCAAAATCTCTGCCTCTTCTTTGACAAACGGTATGACATTGCCTTCGCAGGCGACACATTTTTGTTCTGTTAACTTCATAAGAGGATTATATCACAATGCTTTTTATTTTTGACAAAGGTATTTTTGTATACTAGTATGAAGAAAAACCTTTAAAAATTCTAATATGTCAAGAGAAATTAAAATCACTAAGTCGATTACGAATCGAAACCCAGTAGTTGAAAAATACCTCCAGGAAATATCCAAAATACCCATGATTGAAAAAGACGAAGAAGTAAGACTAGCAGGAACTATAAGATCATCAACCGATGTAAAGCAAAAAAAGGCTAGAGATAAATTAGCAAAAGCCAATTTGCGCTTTGTCGTATCAGTTGCCAAACAATACCAAGGCCAAGGATTAGATCTAGGCGATTTAGTAAATGAAGGAAACATCGGTTTGATCAAAGCTGCTGAACGTTTTGATGAAACAAGGGGGTTCAAGTTCATTTCTTATGCTGTCTGGTGGATACGCCAAAGTATACTACAAGCTCTTGCTGAAACTGGAAAAATTGTTAGGCTACCACTTAATAAAGTTGGCGCTAATACTGAAATCAATCGAGTTCATTCATCTTTCATGCAGAAGCACGAGAGAGAACCATCGATTGAAGAGATTGCTGAATTAACCGGATTCGAAGAAGATGATATACAAAAAACAATCTCTGCAACAGAAAGGAGTATTTCGCTTGATGCCCCTATACACGAAGATGCAGACGTGACCTTCGGTGATGGACTTAGCAATCAAGGCGAAAAGGATGTTTTAGAACCCTTGATGCGTGAGTCACTTAAAGAAGAATTGGGTAGGTTGTTGAGAAAATTTCTCAACGAAAGGCAGTATGAAGTAATTACAAGGTATTATGGCATAGGCTGGGAATATGGCCAGAGTCTTGAAGAAATCCGAAGGGTAATAGGTTTAGGATACGAGCGAACTCGACAGGTAAAAGAAAAGGCTGAGAGGATATTAGAACTAAGATGCAAGGAAAGTTTAAAAAAATATCTGGGGTAAAACAAAACAGCTTTGTATAAAATTATGCAAGGTTGTTTTTTTGTTTATATCGTAGACTTTCTAGGACCTATGCCTTCGAGGATACTAGAATCCTCGGGTTCGTCTGTATTTAGATCGCTAATTTGAATGATCGACAACATATTTTACAGCATCTAAAAGATTGGGGGCCGTATAATCTGCTTGATCTGCAGATACGGGAATATTTGCCGTTTTTACAAGAATTGTTTTTATGTCAGCATTAATTCCTGCATTTATATCAGATTCACGATCTCCAATCATATACACATTTTTAGGATTAAGATTGAATTCTTTAATAGCTTTTAGAAGCATCGTGGGCTTTGGTTTTTTACATTCACAATTATCTTCTGATATGTGAGGACATACATATGTTTTCAGTACTTTAACACCACTCGGTGAAAGTGTTTCAAGAACCTTGGTATGTATTCTATGGAAGTCTTCCGTGCTTAATCTGCCTTCTGCGATTCCTGCTTGGTTGGTAATAAATATAACCGAGAATTTATTTTTTGCAAGGTAAGTTAAAGCTTCGATAGTATCAGGAAAGAGTTCGATTTTTTCTTCTTTGTCTACTCTTTCATCTTCAGGATCTCTAATTACTGTTCCGTCTCGATCTAAAAATATTACTTTCATATACAAAATGAATTATACCAATTTATTTTTCCTAAATCGTAGACTTCTTGAGACCTACATCTTCGAGGGACATTGAAAAATCCTCGGGTTCGTCTGTATTTGTATTGTAAACAAAGGGTTTTTGAATAGCAAGCTAACTGCTATATGTCGTATAGTAGATAATAGCAGATAGTAGCAGGTAAAATTTGACTTATTACTAAAACTATGCTATCATACGAGGAGTTCTTTTACAGTTGTTTTGATTGGTGACCAAAGCCTCTTTTAGGGGTTATGGTAACCAATCAAAACCAAAAAATGAAAAAAATAAATTCGTTTTTTAAGCTCCCTTGTACACCTGCTATAGATAATATACTAAAGTACTTATCAATTGCGGTGCTCTGTATGATTATCTTTTCGGCAATTATATTTTACTTTGCCGGTTTCGATCCTCTATTAGGAATCCCAGATCTATTTATTATCATCTTGTATCTTATAATACTTTATGATAGTTTTCAATATAAAGTTGATCTGAAAAAGTCTCAAATACGGAACTATGGTCACTTTATTGGTTAACATGCACCGTACAAAAGCAGCTAGTAATTACCACTTATCTCAAAATGAGTGGTTTTATTTTTCCTAAATCAAAAACTCTATAACATCGCCATCTTTGACGATGTATTCTTTGCCTTCGGTTCTGATCCACCCGTGTTCGCGAGCCCGGGTATATGAGCCTGCTTCGAGGAGTTTGTCATAGTGGATGACTTCGGCTCGAATAAATTTGTCTTTAAAATCGTTGTGGATGGCTCTACCCGATTCTGGTGCAGTCGAACCACGGCGAGTTGTCCAAGCGCGAGATTCCTTCTCGCCTGTTGTAAAAAATGTTATGAGGTCGAGCAGTTCGTATGATTTTTTTATTAAGTTATCCAAACCTTTGCCAAAAATCGGGTCGATCTCTATGTAAGGCCCCGGAATTTTCGATTTGAATTCACTGCTGTATGTAGAGTTGACTTCAGATGTATTGAGGACATAGAGAGTTGGCTTTTCGATGCCGGCGAGTTTCAGTTCCATATTTATGACTTCGATATCAAAAATAGGGTCGACCTGGCCTGCGACATGAATGATATCTTGGTCTTCAAATATTCGCACGACTTCTATAGTGGCATCGACTTCCCTTATGTGCGAAAGAAATTTATTGCCAAGCCCGGCGCCCTCGGATGCGCCTTTGACAAGCCCGGCGATATCGACAAATTCGACAACCGCTGGAATTACTTTTTTTGATTTGCTTATTTCTGCCAGGTTGTCTAGCCGCTCGTCTGGCACTGGTACGATGCCGACCGATGGGTCGATCGTGCAAAACGGATAGTTTTCGGCTGGAACAGATTTCTTTGTCAGCGCGTTAAAGAGCGTCGACTTGCCGACATTTGGTAACCCCACAATTCCAATTTTTAAACTCATTTTATTTTTTCTATTTAATACCTATTAACCCATTACCGCGCGCTGAATATCAGCTTGGTATTTGCGCATGACTTGAAGGCTGGCTGTCATCTCGCTCATGCCGCCTTTGGTCAGAGCTTTAACTTCGTCATTGATTTTTTTGAAGAGTTCGGGGTTGTTGTTTATGAGTTTGATAAACATATCTTGCTGGGCTTTTGGCAAGTTTTTCATCTTGGCGCGGATTAATTTTTCAGCTAGAAAACTTTTTATTGACATGAGGATAATATAGCAAAAAAAGTAACAATCCGCCAATACAAACAAAAAATTAAATTTTCTCCCTCTTTACCCTCTCTGCGGGGGCTCCGACGAGACTCGAAAATTAAACATTTTGTTTGTTGGAAAAAAATAAATAATATGCGAGTATATTTAACATAATAAAATACATGAAAAATAATCTACCGAAAATAATTGTCGTTCTCGGTCAAACTGCCACTGGCAAGAGCGATTTGGCTGTAAAGTTGGCAAAAAAATTGGGCGGTGAAATAATTTCAGCCGATTCGCGGCAGGTCTATAGGGGCATGAATCTAGGCACCGGCAAAATTGCTAAAAAAGAAATGCGAGGAGTTCCCCACCATCTGCTTAATGTGGCTAGCCCCAAAAAAGTATTCTTCGTTAGCGATTACCAAAAGCTCGCCGAGAAAAAAATTAGAGAAATTTTTAATAGGGGTAAGATTCCAATTGTTTGCGGTGGAAGCGGTTTTTATATCGATGTACTTTTGGGAGATGTGGTTTTGCCAAATGTAAAACCCGATGAGAAGCTTAGAGAAAAACTTGGCAAAAAATCTGCTAGCCAGCTTTTTGAAATTTTAAAAAAATTAGATAAAAATCGAACTAAAAATATAGATAAAAACAACAAAGCGAGGTTAATTCGCGCCATAGAGATAGCCAGAAACCTCGGTCGTGTGCCGAAAACAAAAAAAGAAAATAGGTACAATGCTTTAAAAATTGGTTTGACTCTGCCAGATGAAGTCCTAAAGGAAAAGATAAAAAAGCGATTGGTCGAGAGAATTAAAAAAGGAATGCTTAGGGAGATAAAAAATCTCCACGAGAAAGATGGGGTTTCTTGGCAGAGGATGCACGAGTTTGGGCTAGAATACCGCTATGACGCCATGTATTTGCAAAACAAAATTTCAAAAGAAGATATGATAAAACAGCTAAATACTGCCATCTGGCACTACGCCAAACGCCAAAAGACTTGGTTTAAGAGAGATAAAAATATTGTCTGGGTAGATCCTAGGAAAAATAAAGAAAAATCCGAAGTTTTAAAACAAATAAAAAAATTTCTAATCTAAAATATTAAAGCTGATAACAATCCTAATACCCCTAAAATTAATCCGATCAATGACCCCGTCGTGGGGGTTTGATGTGTAATAATATAATTAATAATTGGCTCAGTGATTATTATAGAAGTAATTGAGATAGCACTGACTATCCATATATTTTTGAAAGATCTAAGTCCTAGCATATAACCAGATAAAAGTAAGATACTACCAATCAGAATGATTGGAAATACTTTAAAGAAAACATTTACAAATCTACTTTCCGGAACTGAAAAGTTTCTAGCTGCAATAATTTCCGCTAGTATGGAGAGAATTTCTCCTAAAAATATTATTAATATAGAAATTACTTTTGACATAGGCGGGCGATGGAAGAATCGAACTCCCACCAACGGTTTTGGAGACCGTTGTTCTACCATTAAACTAATCGCCCATAGACGTAAGTATACACATTTTGCCTTTATTTTCAACGAAAATCCCCCGCATAAGCGGGGGGTTTCATTATTTTTTCGATTCTTTATGAATAGTTTTTTTCTTGCACCACTTGCAATACTTTTTAAGCTCGATCTTGCGTGTGACGAGTTTCTTGTTTTTGCTTGACCAGTAATTTATGCGTTTGCAATTACTGCAGGCCAATCTTAAAAGTCTATCTTGTGACATAGTGGGTAGAGAATACTATAAAACCGCTTAAAATGCAAGCTATGCGACGATCCTCGGCAAGAGCGGGCTTATGCGCGTCGTGACTTCATAGTTTATTGTTTTTGTATCTTTGGCTATTTTTTCGGCTGTGATTTCGGTTCTGCCTTCCCTGCCCAAAATCATAACTTTGTCTTCTGGTTTTACATTTTTAATTTTTGAAATATCAACGACAAACATATTCATGGCCACGCGACCAACAATCGGTGCCGATGCGCCAGAGACTATAACCTGGCCACGATTCGAAGAGAGCCTCGAGACCCCGTCGCTATAACCCTGCGGAACGACAGCAACAGTGGTCTGCCTCTTGGTTTTATATGTTAGGCCATAGCCGACGGTCTGGCCTTTGGGCAGGGTTTTAATTTCGGCAATATGGGTTACCCACTTGATAACAGGTAGGAGTTTTGTTTTCTTGCCAAATTTTTTCTTCAGATCTTCCGACGGCCACATGCCATAAAGACCGATGCCTATTCGAACGATATTATTTTTTTTGTTACCCTTGGCGTAAGCAAAAACACCAGAGGTCGCAGAGATGTGGGTCTTTATATTTTTGTAACCATTTTTTTTAAAAAGATTTATAACTTTTTCATACGCCTCTATTTGTTTTTTTGCGTGAGAAAAATTTGTGGTATCTTCTATATTTGCAAAATGGGCATAGGCGCCATCGACTATAATATTTTTTAAAATTTTAATTTCTTTTATAAAATTCTCTGCTTGTTCTGGCATTATACCCTCGCGGCCCAAATGGGCATCTATAGCAATGTGGACTTTCTGTTTGACGCCCAGATTCCGCGCCACTTGGTTTATCAAAAGCAGGTGGTGCAAATCAAAGACTGAAATTATCGAACCGAGTTTTATGGCTTTGGCAATCTCATTCTTTGGAACATAGCCGAGCAACAAGACATCTTTTTTTGTTATCTTTCTAATTCTTGCTAGTTCCGCGACGCTGTTGACTTGAAAATAATTTACATATGGGTCAAGAACTTGGGCGACTTCTGTGTCTCCGTGACCATAGGCATTTGCTTTGACGACAACCGCAATTTTTGTTTTCCTACCAACCAATTTTCTAAATTCTTTGATGTTGTGTATCAAATTTTTCTTTGAAATTTCTATATATGAAAGGGGTAAGTTTTTCATGTAGCTAGATTCTAGCATTTTAAGCTTATTTTGGTATACTAGCGTTATATTTGCCAGATTTGGCCAATATTTGCCGGAGTGGGTATAAAATAAAGCAGTTTATTTTATACCAGGCAGAGCACTGTGGGCCACCACTCGGGCAATGATGAGAAATACGAAGTCTATTTTCTCGAATATGCCGGAGTGGCGGAATTGGTAGACGCGCACGACTCAAAATCGTGTCTCGAAAGGGGTGGAGGTTCGATTCCTCTCTCCGGCACAATACTTTAACTGCGATTTAACTTTCTAATAGAGAATCTATTTTATCAACCAGTTTTTTGGTTTCTTCGTCGAACGCTATATCTCCCCTTTGGCCGTATTTTTTGATTCTAAGAAATTCACCCCATACTCGGCTTATACCGAAGTTATATGTATACCAAGTTCTTTCATTAAGAGGTCTATCTGTATCAGGATATACGGGGCTAAAAGTTTTTTGGATTAGCTTTGTATCAGGTAAAAATTTCCTCAATGTTAAATACGCTCTCCTTGGGTCATGCCTCTTAAAAACATATAATATTTTCTTGTAATTTTTAAAATCCAAAATCTTCAAAGCTTCAGTGACATTTTCTAGTGTATTCATTGATTTATTTTCAGTATAAAATTTGACATTAGGAAATTTACTTAGATTTATAAGATTCAAGACTAACTCTGATTCTGGTTTAGAAATCTTTATTGTATCCAAATAGTTTGGAGTACCTCCCGATATAAAAACTTTTGGTGAGATTTTTTTGTCCAATAAATCTTCTATTAAGGAAGCTAGCTGTTCAATACCTATCGTGGTAGAAAATACAAAAATTAGATCAACTACTTCTAGTGGGTCATCAGGCTTAAAACATAACCTCGTTAGGAGTCTTATTAACTCATCATTAAGTTTTGGTGTCATCGGATGTCTTTCAACTTCTCTATTTTTCATATGATATACGACTTATTGTATCAGAATTTTAGACAAATTCTGGTTCAGTTTCGAGAGTAATATTGAATTTATCAAATACTGTCTTGATAATTTCGTCCCGCGTTTGCTCGACATCAGCGCGAGTCGCCCCGCCGTTGTTGACCAGTACTAAAGCATTATGTTGGTATGTCGATATCTTGCCAAAATTTTTATCTTTGAGTCCAGCTTGGTCGATCAGCCAGCCAGCAGAAATTTTAATACGATCATCGCCGACTGGGAAAAGTGTGAGCTCGTTATAATTTTGTTTTAGATTGTGGGCAGTATCTTTATCGATAATCGGATTTTTGAAA
Source organism: uncultured Candidatus Saccharibacteria bacterium (assembly GCA_964527185.1). Taxonomy (GTDB): domain Bacteria; phylum Patescibacteriota; class Minisyncoccia; order Phycocordibacterales; family UBA9973; genus UBA8515. Next base: position 105,281 of record CAZGOI010000002.1, on the reverse strand, counting down.
AATGAACCGACGCTTGGTATTTCTTTTGGGTCTGGCAGTTTATTTTGGCGAATACTTATGATTGCTTCGCGAATTTCGGTTATGCTTGGGTTGTTTATGCTATTTTCTATAAAATATTTTTTGACGCCGGGGTAATTTGGAATATCTGGCATATTTTTTGAAAGCTTTAAACTGACAGAGACAATAACATATCGGCCCTTGGCATGGCGCTTAAAGGTACTATCGCGGTATGAGAACTGGCAATCGGTATTTGAGAGGGTTTTAAATGAGAAATTATCTATGTCAAAAACTTCAACTTCTAGAAGGGTATCTTTTATTTCTTGACCATAGGCCCCGACATTCTGCACTGGCGTGGCACCAACAGTCCCAGGAATAGCCGACATGGCTTCGATACCAGAGAGATGCATCGAGACTACTTTCTCGACAATAGAGTCCCAGATTTCTCCGGCACCGATTTTTATAATTGCAAAATCATTTGTCTCTTCGAGTATATCAAAACCTAAAATATTTATTTTGAGCGCAACCCTCTCGAGCAACCCATCTGGGAAAACCATATTTGAACCACCGCCGAGCACAAAGACTGGTAGCTTTTTACTTTCGGCAAATCTATAGGCTTCGGCCAAATCTTCTTTGTTGTTGATATAAATAAAGTAGCGAAACTGCCCGCCGATTTTTAGGGTTGAGTATTTTTTGATATCCACATTTTCGTCTATCTTTAACATATTGCAATTATATCATATATGATATATACTGCAAAGCATGAAACAGAAACAAACCGAGCAGCAAAAAATAGGTTATTTTATAAGGGGTTTGCGGGAAAGACGGGGTTTGACCCAAGGCGATTTTGCCAAAGAATTAGAAACGTCGCAGAGCGCCGTGGCCCGTATGGAAAAGGGTGAGCAGAATTTCAGCACCGAACTGCTGACAAAAATCAGCCGGGTGCTCGAGCACCAGATAGTATCGATCAACGATTCGATAGACTTTAGGGTTACCGGCGGCCGAAAACTCCACGGCTCCATTACTACAAGTTTTTCTAAAAATGGCTCAGTTGGTCTTTTGTGCGCATCGCTCCTTAATCGCGGCAAGACCACCCTCCATGGCATCGCCCGTATCGAAGAAGTTAATAGGGTGATTGAAATACTCGAGAGTCTTGACGTCGGTGTAAAGTGGGTAAACCAAAATTCTGTCGAGATAATTCCACCAAAAGTTTTTGATTTAAAAAATCTCAACGTTGAGTCAGCGATCAAAACTCGATCGATCATCATGCTCATAGGCTCGCTTGTCCACGAGCTTTCAAAATTCTCTATCCCCCACGCTTCGGGTTGCAAGCTCGGCAAGCGCACCATTTCTGCGCATAAATACGCCCTCGAGGAGCTCGGAGTGAAAATTAAAACAACATACAATACCTATGACATATCGCACGATAAATTGAAGCCCGCAGATATTGTCATGTACGAGGCTGGCGATACGGCTTGTGAAAATATTTTAACAGCCGCAGCAAAAATTCAAGGTAAAACGACGATAGAGTGCGCAAGCGGTAACTATATGGTACAAGAAATTTGCTTTTTCCTCGAAGCGCTTGGGGTAAGGGTCGAGGGTATTGGTACTGGTACGCTTGTCGTCCACGGAGTAAAAGAAATAAATAAAAATATTGAATATTCAAACAGCGAAGACCCGATCGAATCGATGATGTTTTTCTCGGCCGCTATTGTGACAGACTCGGAACTCGAGATCAAGCGCTGCCCTATCGACTTTCTAACACTCGAATTGTACCGCCTTAAAAAAATGGGGTTGAAGTATAAAATTTCTAAAAAATATTTTTCAAAAAATGGCAGGACAAAATTGGTAGATGTGAAAATTATGCAAAGCAAACTCAAAGCCCCAGAAGACAAAATTCACGCCAACCCCTACCCCGGTATAAATATAGACAATCTGCCTTTCTTTGTGCCGATCGCTGTTAAAACTTCTGGAACAACGCTCATCCACGACTGGTTCTATGAAAATCGGGCAATCTATGCAACCGAGCTCAATCGCCTTGGCGCAAATGTCACCCTGGCTGACCCACATAGACTCTATATTACCGGCGGGACAAAGCTAAAATCTGCCCAGATAGTTTGCCCGCCGGCTTTGCGTCCATCGATGGTCATACTCATATCGATGCTTTCGGCCGAAGGAACTTCGATATTACGAAATGTTTATATGATTAGCCGCGGCTATGAAGAAATCGCCAAGAGATTGAATCAGATCGGCGCAGATATTAAAATACTTAAGTAATGACAAAACGGGAAAAACTCGATGGGCTCAATAAATACTGGCAAGAGAATTGTACATGTGGATTAAAAGCGACAGCTACACAGGCAGTTTTTGGCGATGGCAATGCTGAGTCGGATATTGTTTTTATCGGCGAGGCACCGGGAAAAAATGAAGATATCGAGGGGCGGCCGTTCGTGGGCGCCGCCGGCAAGTTCCTCGCGGAGATGCTCGAAGATATTGGCATGAAGCGCCAAGATATTTATATTACAAACATTGTCAAATACCGCCCGCCGAACAATCGTGACCCTGAGCCAGCCGAGAAAGAAGCTTGCAATGAATGGCTCGTCGACGAAATAAAAATAATAAACCCGAAATTAATAGTATTCCTCGGCAGGCACTCGATGGGAAGATTTTTCCCAAACGATAGAATCAGCGATTTGCATGGAAAGCTTTTGATCAAAACTATACCAGAGCTTGGTCGCCAAGTATTTCTGCCTCTATATCACCCAGCCGCAGCACTCTACAACGGTTCAATGCGAGAGACACTCATAAAAGATTTTAAAAAGATACCCGTAGCTCTACAGAAAATAAAATAGTTATTCGACAATTTTTATGTCACTCGCGCTTAGCGCATTTACAGATTTATTTTTTCGACGAATTAAAAGCGCGGTGACTATGGCGGTGATGATAACTAGGCCAAGCGCTGACAGAATTATATTTTCGGGTGACATAGTGTCGCTTTTATTTTGGCTGTCTATATTGTCGAGGTTTATAACATTTGAATTATCACTAGTCCCTTTACTATAAGAATATTTACGGTTAGATGTTTTTGCGCTAGGGCTTGAAGTGCTGTTTGGATTTGTTATCGGCGGCATTGTTTCTTTCGGTGCAGGTTTTGGGGTTAATTTATTTTCTGCCCCAGGTGTTGGAGTCGAACCAACCCAAGCCCCATTTATATTTTGCAGCGAGTCGCCATTGCCTACCCCGCCCTGACTTTCGGAAAAGGTAACCTGACTTGTCAAAACAAGTTTTGGATCTTTTAGTGCTATAGTTTCACCTTTGTTATTAAAACCTGTCCAACTACTGTCAAAAAGAAGCCCGGTATAACTTGGCCAGTCTATTTTAAATTTTGTCGGGTCTTGGGCAACTACAGCGTAGCCACCGGCCGGAACAAGGGCGGTTGTCTGAGCGATGATCGAATGTTTTGTGTTGTCTGAAAATAAATACCATTTTGATAGGTCGTCGGTTGTCGTTCCAGTATTCTCTATTTCAACCCATTCGTGTCCAGTGTCTGCGCCGCTCGGGTTGTACATTATTTCAGATATTTCAAAACCAGCAAAAACTGATTTAAATAAAACCAGAAATAAAATTACCAATAAAAATTTAATAGGTTTATTCATCTTGTTTTAAAACTTGTCTGAGGATATCTTCTGGAACTTCTTTTTTTGGTTTTTTCTTTTGCCAAGAATTCTGTTGCTGTGGGTTTGG
>CAZGOI010000002.1:12225-101440 GCA_964527185.1 uncultured Candidatus Saccharibacteria bacterium | reverse complement strand
TTGAGGTTGAGGTTGAGGTTGAGGTTGAGGTTGAGGTTGAGGTTGAGGTTGAGGTTGAGGTACAACCTTGGCGAGCAAATCTTTGAGTGAAGCTTTCTTTTCTTCAGATGCTTCTTTTGTCTGGACCGGTTGGGTATTTTGTTCAGATGGTTTTTTCAAAGTAGACAAAGAGACCGGTGGCGGGGTCGGGAGTTTGACCTCCTTAACTTCAGGCGGAAGTTTTTCGTTTTTATTTTCCGATTCTATTTTGTCGAGCAAGCCTCTAAGCAGTGGTGACGGGCCGGCGTGCTTGCGTTCGACCATTTTAAAATTTTGATTATTGTTTCTATGTGGTTGCGGTCTTTGGTCTTTCCAAGTTGTATTTTTTCTTGTCGGTTCAAATTTATTGTTTGACCCAGAAAATTCTATGCCGAGCGAGGCAAGCGGCGCAGTCGAGGCTCGGTCATCTTGGCGCGATGCTTTATGAGCCACGAAACCAGTCGCTGGCTTGAGTTCGCCATTTTTAATTTTCAACATGCAGTCCCTGCAATAGACCGGCCTTCCCTCTTTGGGTTCGAACGGAACCATGGTCGATTTGCCACAATTTGAACAATCGGCTTTGTATTTTGCATCGCTTGATTCGGTTTGCAGCATACCGCTCCATTTGGCAATCTCATCTTCGACTTCGGCTCGCGGGCGAGTGTAAAGCTGGCGGGAAGATTCTATTATTTTTTCTTTGACGTGGGCTGCGGGGTCGATCTTGATTGGTGGCAAGGTTGTAGCCGAAAAGGGCCGGCTGGTGACACCGTCGATCATGAGCTTGAGGTAGACATGGTAGTTTGGTAGGTTGACCAAATCTTGGGCTGTGAATTCGGGCTCGAATTCTTTTTCGATAAATTCGGCATCGTCGGCGCCGACACGAAATACAACCATCGTCCCGACGTTGCCAAAAACTGCATCGCGAACGGCTGTCCCATTTTCATTCGAAAGTTGGGCTGTGTATTGGTGGGCGATGATCAGGTCGAGTCGGTATTTTCGAGCTTCAGATAAAATATTGGCAAAAGAATCTGTCGCAAAGTTTTGGAATTCGTCGACATACAGATAAAAATCTTTACGTTCATCTTCTGGAATGCGCACCCGCTCCATAGCGGCGAGCTGAATCTTGGTGATGATCATACCACCGAGCAGGGCCGAATTGTCTTCGCCGACCCGGCCTTTTGAAACGTTGACGAGGAAAATCTTGCCTTCGTTCATGATTTTGAAAATATCGATTGTTGACCTCGATTGGCCAACGACATTGCGGATGATCGAAGTTGAGAGGAATTGGCCGACTTTGTTTTGGATCGGGGCGATGGCTTCATTTCTGAATTGTTCGCGCCACTGTTCGTATTCGTGGACCCAAAAAGCTTTGACGACTGGATCTTTGAGGTTACCTATTATCATTTGCCTATAATCTTTGTCGACAAGCATTCGAGGAATACCAAGGAGCGTGGTACCCGGAGTATCGAGTAGAGCAAGAATGGTGTTGTTTAGAATATATTCCATTCGAGAACTCCAAGCGTTGGCCCAAATCTTGGTAAATATCCCCATCAGACCCGAGGCCACGAGGTGCTTGTATTTTGGGTCGTCGAGGGCAATGACGTTGAAGCCAATATGGAAATCGGTGTCGGCCGGATTGAAATATATAACATCTTTGACCCGGTAGTCGGGAATCAAATGCAATATATCTTCGACAAGCTCGCCGTGCGGGTCAACCACACAGACACCCTCGCCGTTGTTGATGTTTTGAGATATTAGATTAGAGAGGAGGACGGATTTACCAGTTCCAGATTTACCCAATATATACATGTGTTGCCTTCTGTCTTTGCGTTTTATGCCGAAAATATTGTCGGTGCTACGAAAATTCGTCTTAGCAAAGTAAGTGATGTCTCTATTGTGTGGAATTTGGTTGTCCGGATCCATAAGATTAGCCTTATTATACAATATATGTCAATCTAAAAAAAGGTTGAATTAATTGATTTCTTTTTGATAACAACTTTCACAATAGACTATCTCTGGTCGGTCGGGGGCAAAGGCTGTATTTATTTCTTTATTACACTTTGCACAATTTCTATTCCAAAGATGAATAGGATTCAAACGATTAAAATGTTTTTTCTGGCGACATTGGGGGCAGGTACGAGGTATAGGCATATTCATCTTTTGTAATAATTTAAATTCGAGCGGACCAACTTTGTAACCTCGACCACAATTTGAACATCCGATAATCTCATTAGTTATTGTTTCCGGAGTTTGATTTATGGTATCTGGTAAAAGGTCTACAAGTAGCGTAGGGGTATGTTGAATCTGTTCTGCTTTATACCAACTATATCCTTCATTTAATGCTTCTTCTTTAGTTTTAGGGAAAAACTTCTGAGAATCAGATTCATTGTATCCAAAAAGATTAAGTAGTATTGGGTAAAATTCTCCATAACTCCAAATTCTACCTTGTGGGTCAACATAAGGATTATTTTTCATATCATTTATAATATTTTCCCTTAACTTTAGATATTCTTCTTTTGTATATTCTTTATTTAAAATACAGTATGATTTTCTTTTTAAATTAATACAGCCAAAACAGTTTTTACATGCCGACCCCCAGATTGAATATTCTATGTTTAAACTATCAGGATAACAGCTGTTTGAGAATTTAATATTGCTTGCTTTTTCTCCAGTAGAGTGAGCTTCATAAATAAGATCGACATTTGCTCCCCATCCTGAATAATCATAACAATCTCTCGCAGAAGGAACTGTTACAAATTGAACATATCGGGAGTCCTCTACACTTGTACACATATAAAGATCTTGGGAATTTTTTGATTCATACACATACTCTCCTGTCACATTAAGATTTAGAGAATTACCTGTATAAACACGATATGGTTTTGTAAGCCAAAATGCTTGTGAGGTTTTTTTTATTTTTTCTAGCTCGCTCCAGGAATCTAATTGTAATTCTTTTATTTTTTGTAAATATTCTTCTTTCGAATACTTTTCATTAAAAATACAATAAGAAGCTCCTCGTAAATTTGCACACCCTACACAATTAGTACAGTTATAACAATTACGAGAAAACCAAACATCAGTACAAGCATCGCACTCTTCTGAAAAAAAAGTTCTGTAGCATTTATTTATACCCATAGATTCATAACAGAGTTCTGATTCGCGAGCCCTCATACAGTCTGAAGAATCCTTCATTTGAAAGAGTATCGATGAGTGTGTTACATTCTCAACATAGTCAGCCCAGAATACTAGGTAACAATTTCGAAGCCAACTCGCCCCGTTGCAATACTCTGAATTTACCATAGAGGGTCCCAATGTCTCCGTAGCAACCCATGGAGTCTTGCGAGATAGTTCATAAAGTTGTTCAAAGAAATTTCTGTTTGGATCATAGTCCATTGCGTACTCTGTCCCGTCCCAATCATCAGCCCACCAACACTCTGAGCAATAAACCATGATTGGGTTATCTTTATGGTACATGGATAGAGTTCTCTTGTTGCACTTGTTACAATCTCTAAAATAAACAGTCCAAACTGTTTTTGAAGCATTTCTACGTATAGTTCGACACTCAGGACACCAGGTTGGATATGGCACATTAACTTTCTGATAATACAATTGATCTCGTTGATCAATTGTGAAATCTTGTTTGCAGTTTTGGCAGTTTCGGGTTTCCATAGTTACAGCGTAGCACGTATGATTGAAGATTTGAATATATCTGGCTTGTGAGGCTCACCTTTTAAAATAGGTATATTGGGAATTATATTTCTATCAATCGCATTAATAAGATTCTCATACAACGCATTTTGGTCGTAGCCAAGATAAATGAGATCTGGCTTGATTTCTTTTAGAACATTGTAGGTGCCTTCATCTATATCACCCAATAGCACTTGATCAATTTCTGGGACTTCGAGGAGCGCTTTAATACGATCAACTTCAGTATTGTGAGGAACTTTGCCTTTCAATTTTTCTACGACAGAATCCCGAGCGACGATAGCGACGAGTTTATCGCCTTCCATTTTTGCAGAGCTAATAAACTGTCGGTGGCCTTCGTGAACTCCATCGAAGACTCCAAAAATTGCAACTGTTTTATTATTCATAGATTTTATATTAGCGGTTCGCTGGCTTTTTCTTCTTCAATAATTTTTTCGGAAGTTTTATTACCAGTGATGGCCGCTTTTTCTTGAGCCGAGCGGATGATCGTCGCCTCTTCTTCTTCGATTAATTTTTGGGCAGCGTCGGCGGTGATGGCGTATTTATTCCGCGAAGACTCGATGATCCGATCACGATATGATGGGTGCGTCGGCGGAAGAACCCGCAGAGTCTCGGCCGAAAATGGGTCGTATGATTCGCCATCGATAGTCATCTTGATGAAGAATTCACCGATACCGAGATTAATCATGTCTTTGACGTCAAAAATCGGTGCGAAATCTGGTTTCAATTTAACAGCATCGTCGCCGCCGACGCGAAAGGTAATGATCGAGCCGACGTTACCAAGCACGGCTTGCTCGACTTTCGGCAGAAGCTGGCCGACGTACTGGTGGGCAACCGTCAGATTGAGGCCGTATTTACGAGCCTCAGATAAAATATTTTCGAATGTGTCGGTCACTATGTTGTGGAACTCGTCGACATATATATAGAAATCCGTGCGTTCGGCCGGCGAGAGCCTGGCCCGCTCCATGCCGGCTTGCTTGATCTTGGTGATGAACATCGAGCCAAAAAATGAAGAATTTTCTTCGCCGATTTTTCCCTTGCACAGATTGATTAGGATTATTTTTTCTTCATTCATTAGTTTGCCGATATCTATTTTGTTTTGTTTTTGACCAAAAATATTTCGGAGCATCGGGTCAGAAAGGAATTGCCCGAGTTTGTTGACGAGCGGGATGATGGCATCGGTGTCGAACTTTTCAGACCAGTCGGCAAATTCGATAGCCCAGAATCTTTTGACCATGTCGTCTTCTATATACTCGACGACTTTTTGTCTGTAATTGCGGTCGGTCAGCATCGAGATCATGCCACGCATGGTGGCGTGTGGGTAGTCGAGAAGGGCGAGTACTGTGAAGCGAAAGACGTGCTCGAGGCGGGGCGTCCAGTTGGCGCCGAATTGCTTGCGGAGGACTTCGATCAAACCTTGGGTCAGCTGGTGTTTGAAATTTGGGTCGACGTTTGCAAGCGGGTTAAAAGATGATGGGAAGTCGATATCACCAGGGTCGATGATGCAGACATCTTCGATGCGATTCTCGGGAACGAATTCAAGCACATCTTCGATCAGCTCGCCGTGCGGGTCGATAACGCAGACACCGTGACCATAGGCGATGTCTTGGCGAATCATGAGCTCTTGGAGCTTTGACTTCCCCACGCCAGATTTGCCGATGATGTATAGATGGCGGCGGCGATCTATGCGCTTTATTCCAAAAACAAATTTTTTCTCTTCGAGGGCGGCTACGTAGTTCGTCCGGCCAATAAAAGAAACTTCGCCGGGGTCGACTTGGCCGAGGATTGGCAAATCTGGCGGTGGTGGAGCGTATTTTATTATTTGAATCTTATTAGGCTTGTTTAGTGCCATATACCCGCAATTGTACCAAATTAGTAACCAAATGACAGCTTAAAATATAGAAATGATAGCGGCCAGACCAGAGACGGACATGAGCGCTATGGTCAGCCAGCCTAGGTATGTGGCAGTTTTGCTGTTTTTGTAACTATTCATAATGTCCACATTGCTACTTATTTTAACAATGAAATACAAAATGAACGGGGCGATGATACCATTTGCAACGGCAGAATAGATGAGGGCTTTGATCGGGTCAAGGCCGATAAAGTTGAGTATGATGCCGATGACAACCGAGACAATGATGACCCCATAGAAGGCGTATGCCTCTTTGAGTTTCCTATAGAGGCCGTGCTTGAAACCAAAACTCTCGGATATAGCATACGATGTAGAGCCGGCTAAGACTGGTATGGCGAGCATGCCCGTGCCGATGATGCCAATGGCAAATAGGAAAAATGTTGCCTCCCCAGCAAACGGCCTTAGGGCCTGGGCAGCGTCTGAAGCGCTAGAAATATTTGTAACTCCGTGGGTAAAGAGCACACCGGCACAAGCCGCGATAATGAAGAACATGACGAGGTTTGAGAAAAACATGCCGCTCCAGACATCGGCGCGAATGTGCTTGATCTCTTTTTTCTGGACATTCTGATGCCAAGAAGTTTCGTCTTCTTTGCCTTGCAAGTTTTGCTCTTCGACTTCTTGCGAAGTTTGCCAAAAGAAAAGATATGGCGAAATGGTCGTGCCCAAGATTGCGCATATGAGGAAAATTTGGTCTCGAGAAAAATTGATTGATGGAAAAATAGTGTGGTGCCAGATGTCTGCCCAATCGAGGTGCCCCAAGAGTGCCGAGAAAATATAGGCAAACAAAACAAGAGCCAAGTATTTTAGATACTTGGCATAACGAGCATAGGTCGTGAATATTTGGAGGATCAAGCAGAGGAGCCCAAAACCGACAACCAGAAAAGCAAAACTAAATTTTGGAAAAACAAGTTTGACACCTTGGGCCATGGCTCCGAGGTCGGCGCCGATGTTGAATGTATTGGCGATGAAAAGAAGCGAAGTGATCATATAGAGCACTTTTTTTGAATAGTGGTGCCGTATGTTTGCCGCTAGGCCGTGGCCGGTCACAACACCAATGCGGGCGCACATCTCTTGGACTATGGCCATGAGTGGGAACGAAAACCACGACAACCACAGGAGCTGTGGACCGTATTGAGCGCCGGTTTGAGAATAGGTTGCAATGCCCGATGGGTCGTCGTCGGCGGCGCCTGTTGTCAACCCTGGGCCTAGAGTATTCCAGTATTCTTCGGCCAGTTTGAAGGGTTTTTTGCTGACCAAAATCTTTTCTTCTTTCTCGACAAAATCAACCCCCTTGCCAAAAAGCTTTGCCGGCCTTTCAAAAATTTTCTCTATGAAACTGTTCTTTTTATCTTCGGGCATAAAAACAATTTTATAGCCTAATTATAGCCTAATTAAAATTGGTATGTAAAGAAAAAATAAGAATAAAAAAAGAACCTATATAGGTTCTTCAAAATCAATTTTTAAAAACAACATATTTCGTTCTAATTCACCACGGCTGTATGTTACCATTAGTCCATGAGTAGTAATTTTAGGATGCAGAACATAAACTCCTGGACACTTAAAATAATTAGTGATTTTGTCGGCAACTTCCTGAAAAGAAATATTTGCCATAGCTGTAAAAATGTCATTGGGTTTAATTACTTCAATTTTTTCAGGAAAATATTTAATTTCTCTGTAATTTCCCTTTTGGGGCAGAATTACAAAACCAGCAAAAGAGTCTGCGGCTTCAACAATATTGTTTGGGTTTTGGTTAATATTAGAACAAACATGCAAAAGAACTTTAATCTTTATAATCATACTTGAGTTTTTTATTCGGCTATATAATACAGTATTTTTTTCTTTCTGTCAAACAAATACCGTCATACGAAAAAACATCTCGTAGCTGGCATTTTTTATTATAGTGGACTTAGAATATCATTTTTGGAACCAATTTTCAAGAGAGTGTAATTATCTGGTCCATATCTTGAAGGAACATTATGCAAATAAAGTGGAATAAAAAATGGCACATACGCTCGGTATATGCCATCATAAAAATAAAAACTATTTTACCAACCAATCTCACCAAACATTTGGTAAAAAATCTCCTCTGCAATATTGGAAATCTCGGGATCCTTCCATGTTTCAAGGATGATATCTTTCGGGTCTCTTATTCTGTTATCCCAAAGACATCCTACAATATCACAGGCTTCATCAATTCGTGGCTCAAAACCACTTAATCCGAAAATACTTGCATCAAACCTTGCCCCTCCACCAAAAATACCTAACTCTCTGTTTGCTACAGTTCTGGTTTCGACAAGGTGAGGATTTTCGAATAAAACCTGCACTTTTTTCATGCTTGCAAACATAAGTTTTGCAGGCATTACTGATAAGGCATAAGGTTTGTAAATCAGAGGGCTCGCCCATGCTCTTTCGTAATTGGTATTGTAATGAGTCATAAAGCATGGCTCTCTTTGTTTTTTGTAATAATCCTCTGGAAAGTACTTTTTATTGGCTGAAAGTCCTTTTTCTGCGAGTAAAAAGACGAAATCTCTGAAACCATCACTATCAAAATGATGACTTCTACTTGAATAGTTACTAGTCATGATTATATAATTTTTTAATTGTTTGAGTTTATATTAACATTATTTTATATATATGTCAAATATAATCCTTGCTTTTAAGGCGAGGTCTTCTAAGGTGGACTTGGGAGATTTTTTCTGGAACCAATTTTCAAGAGAGTGTAATTATCTGGTCCATATTCTCAAGGAGCACTATGCAGATAAAGCAAAATAAAAAAGAACCCATCACGAATGACGGGTTCGGTACAGAAGAAATTTTCATCTACATAAATTTATATACTGCAAAGCCCAAAAGCTGTATAAATTATGTTTTTGATAGAACTGAAAATTTGTACTCCTGGAATTTCACTTAAGATTTCATAGTGAATGATTGACCATTCAGGAAACTCTCCATCGGTACCCAAAATGATGTTGATATTTTTGTTTGCTTTTTTTCTTGCGATCCATTCGCCAAGTTCCATCATTGTGATATGTGCATATTGTTTATTGGGAAATTCTTTTGGCTCAAGTGCTTTTGGAAGCCAGAAAACAATACAACCATTTTGAGACGCGCCATTTAAGTAATATCGTTCCCAAGCTCTCTGCCTTTCAAATGTTTGGTATTTTGAAGGATCATCCTTTTCAACAAATTGTATCAACTCAGCAGAGAGTACTCTTGTCGGAGATGCAACAAACACCTCTTCATTTTCTTCAAGCAGAAGTTTTATTGCCTCTTCCTGCCATTTTGGAGCATTACGTACGGGCCCAGCTAAATAGATTGTCGGAAGTGACAAAGGTTCAATCTTTACATTTTCCCTCATATCATTTCCATAATATGAACGAGGTAAATGAATTTTTGTATTGTTCATTTTAAAAGATTTTTGTGAATATTTGGGTTTGCTTGTGCTCAAGCTATCATGAAATTATAGATAAGTCAAGTTTGTGGACCCTAGGAGATTCGAACTCCTGACCTCCTCATTGCAAATGAGGCGCTCTACCAACTAAGCTAAGGGCCCAGAAAAGATAACGCTTTTTATCTTACCCATATTTAAGCTTTTTTGCAATATTAAAAATTATAAATTTACTTGATAAAATCAACAAAATATTGTAGTATAATCTAATCTTAGGGATATAAAATCCCTATATTTTATGGATGAATTTAAGCAAATAGTAGAGAATGAGCTCGCCAAGGGTGTCAATATGTCTATTATAAATATAATAGACTCGATATTGGAGTATGCGTGCAAAATTAGAGCTTCAGACATACATATCGACCCAGAAGAGGGTTCTCTCAGAGTTCGTTTCCGTGTCGATGGCGTTCTAGAAAATTCTTATACCCTTCCAAAAAATATTCATTCAGAAATAATCTCTCGTATAAAAGTTCTATCTGGATTGCGAACCGACGAGCACAATGCCGCCCAAGACGGGCGCTTTCGAAGCGCAATGGCAAACCAACAGAATATAGATATAAGAGTCTCGATCGTGCCGACATATCATGGTGAAAATGCGGTGCTACGAATACTCTCAGACAATGCTGAAAATTTCACTCTTGAAACACTTGGGTTCACAAAGTCTGACCAAGAGAAAATCAATAGAGCTATCAAAAAACCAACGGGAATGATCCTAGTAACTGGCCCAACCGGCTCTGGAAAAACAACAACATTATATACTCTCATTAAAATGCTAAAGTCTGATGAAATATCAATCATCACGATCGAGGACCCAATCGAATACGCGATCGGCGGAATCGAACAGATTCAAGTCAACTCGAGAACTGGCTTAACTTTTGCAAATGGCCTGCGTTCGATACTTCGTCAAGACCCAAATATCATCATGGTTGGTGAAATTCGAGACATCGAAACAGCTGGGATCGCTGTCAACACTGCACTGACTGGTCACCTCTTGCTATCGACCTTACATACAAACGATGCCGCCACGACATTGCCAAGATTACTCGACATGAAAATCGAACCGTTCCTTGTGTCTTCAACTGTTAGTATTGCTATCGGTCAGCGTTTGATTAGAAAAATATGCGACAGTTGTAAAGGAAGCAGAAAAATGACACCTGAAGAATACAACAGGCTGTCTGAAGTTTTACCAAAAAATATTTTAAGTAAGGAGGCAAATTTTTATTATGGCAAAGGGTGTGACAAGTGTAATAACACTGGTTATAGAGGTAGAATAGTAGTGGCCGAGGTTTTAGTTGCAGACGACAATATTAGAAATGCAATTTTAAATAAGGCTTCTTCGTCGGATATAAAAAAGTTGGCAGTTCTAAACGGTATGAATACCATGATGATAGACGGTCTGAACAAAGCCCTAGATGGGTTAACAACTGTTGCTGAAATCTTGAGAGTTACTCATGAATAAAATAAAAAAAAAATTAAGTGCTGTAAATAAGATAGGGGCTATTTCTTATTCTAGTTTTTCTATCAAAGACCAAACTTTTTTTGCCAAGCGTCTATCGTTTTTGGTTAAAGCAGGAATACCGATGCTTGAAAGCATGAGTCTTATTGTGGCGCAAACAAAATCAAAAAGTAAAGCAAAAATTCTTAAACGAGTTATGGCTGATATCGCTAACGGTCAATCACTAGCGACAAGCCTAGGCCGCTTTAAAAGATCTTTTGGTAATTTCGCTATTAATCTAATAAAATCTGGCGAGTCGAGTGGTAACCTAACTCAAAACTTGAGCTATCTGGCGGATGAACTAAATAAACGACGTATTTTAAAAAAGAAAATTATGAGTGCCCTTCTATACCCTGTGATAATAACAGTCGCGACGATTGGAATTACTGTGCTTTTGATACTTTATGTCTTTCCAAAAATCTTGCCGATTTTCAAAAGCCTTAGAGCAGAATTACCGCCGACAACAAGAGCCCTCATATGGGTTAGTGATTTGATAAAGAATGAAGGTATGTATATCTTGATTGGACTTATTGTTTTCATAGTGTCATTGATTTTAATAATTAAACACAATAAAAAAGTCAGGATGTTATATGATGGTCTTATTATCAAAATTCCATTATTTGGTAAAATTGCCAAAAATTATAATCTGGCAAACACGACAAGAACTTTTGGGCTTTTGCTTAAAAGCGGTATGCCGGTAAATGAAGCTCTTTTTGTCACAGCGGAAACAACAGATAACCTACAATACAAAACGGCATTTGAAAAAATGTCTCGAGATGTTATTAAAGGAAAAAATATATCAGAGATCATTAAAAAATATCCCAATCTTTTCCCGCTTATGATAGGTCATATGATTGCCATAGGAGAGAAGAGTGGTAATTTGTCTAACACTCTTATTTATCTTTCTGAATATTACGATAATGAATTTCAAGAGTTAACGAAGAATCTTTCAAACTCAATCGAGCCGGTGCTTATGGTGGTTATGGGGGCTATGGTTGGCCTTGTGGCAGTATCAATTATTACCCCGATTTATGGCATAACCCAACACCTACACGTAAAATAGTAGAACCATATGAGACTATTATATAATAAAAGGCAATCGGGCATGACTATTATCGAGATATTAATAGTCATAGCAGTAATCGGAATGATCATAACTTTTGGTTCATTTATTAATGTGAATGTTTTCAGTAGTGATACTTTTAGAACAGAAGAATATACTATAGTATCAATACTAGAAAAAGCGCGGTCGAGGTCTATGGCAAACATGTATGATACCTCTCACGGTGTCTGCTATATAGCTCCAAATTATGTTATTTTTAGAGAAGCAGATGGTCACTGTGTTAATGGTGTATCGAGCAATGAATTGATTCCGGCAAATGCAAATATAGCTTCTTATTCTAGTTTTTCAAGTTCTGCTAAATTTCCTATTATTAATTTTACTAGATTGAGTGGAGATGTAGGTACCGCTCCGATTGATATACTCTTGACCGATGGCACAAAATCAGCTCATATTTTAATAAACAATGAAGGTACAATTACTTGGTAAAAAATTAAATAGCGGAATGTCGACACTTGAGATTCTCATAGCTTTTTCTATCGTGATTGTTTGTATGAGCGCTATCATAGTAGTAGCTTTTAGTAATCAATCTGTAACAGTCGATTCACAAATAAACAATGAGGCGATATTTAAAGCGCAAGCTTTACTTGAAAAAGCCAGAGCTGACTCGCGTAATGATTATAGCTCAGTAAAAAATTGCGACGATTCTTCATCCGCAAAGTGTAGCGGGACTTATGATTCATTCTACAATAGAATACTGGCCATAGACCCAACATCAATAACACAGTGCGGAGAAGATATAAAGAGTTCGACTAGCTGGACTGAGGGTACTCGCAACCTTAGTATTGATTTTACGACACATCTCGGTGATATTTCGAGTGCTGTGGCGCTCGGTGGGACATGCGATTCGACTCCGCCACCATCTGGTTGGAATCCGCCGGCAACCTGGGCTTCGAGTAATTTTAACCCAGGGAAACCAACTGGCCTTGACGTTTTGAGTAAAATTGTCTATATGAGTGCAGACAAGACCCCATTTTTAGAAATTGCAGATACAAATGGTGTCGCACAAGGAACAAGTAGTGGGTTATTCCTTAGCTTTACAAATGGCTTTGACGATAGCATTGGTTATTCAAAATATGCAAAAATGAACGATATAAGAGTAGCAAAATACCAAAATGGTAAGATATATGCATTTGCAGCTCGAGACACAGGAACAAATGCAGGTCAATTTGAGGTCATAGATGTTACGACGCCAACTGCCCCAGTCTCGAAGGCCGTAAAATCTTTAGCTGGAGTCTCTGGCTCCTACCCTGCTGCTTGGAGGTTGTATTATTTTGATAATAAAGTTTATGTTGTCACTCAATTTACAGCTGGCCCGGAATTACATGTTTTTGATGTGTCTGACCCGACAAAACCAAGTGAGATAGGCACTGGTACAGACCTTGGGAGAACAGTCGAGGGTTTAGTTGTAACAAAAAAAATAATTTCAAGTGTGACACACTATGTTGTATATATGGCGACAGACAAAAATTCTGCACCACTTAGTGTCTATGACATCACTTACCCTCCGTCAACCATAAATGTAAACGAGGCAACGAGCGCCGAACCAAGTTTCTCTAAATATCAAGATGGGCAAGCTGTTTATGCAATAGGCAGTTATTTATATTTTGGTCGTATGTCTGATCCATCAGGTTCTGATTTGTTTGTTTATGATATTAGTAATCCTTTGAGTGGATCTGCTCTACCGCTCATTGGTCAGGCTGATATCGGAACAAGTGTCATAGGTCTATCTGTAAGTGGGTCATTTGCTTTCTTGGCTACGGCAAAACTTAGTAATGAATTTCAAGCTTGGACATCGAGTCCAAGTAATTTGACCCGTGTTAGTAATTTCAACTTCCCCAATGTAATATACAATGGTATAAAATATCAAGACAGTTGGGTCTATGTAGCAAGCCAGGGTAATGATGCACTGAGAATTATTTATAACGGCCAGTAAAATAAATGACAAAAGGTTTTACATTGATTGAGGTTATTGTTTATGTTGCACTTTTTTCTATACTCATAGGTAGTGCTTTTGCTGTGACGTACCAACTTTTTGATTCTTCTAATAAACTAAATTCAAAAAATACTACTCAAGAAGAAGCTAATTTTGTCTTGAGAAAACTAGATTGGGCCCTATCTGGTATTGACCCAAGCACCATTCCTATAATTGCTGGGACCGCGTGTAACCAAAGTCTATCTGTAACCAAATCTGATGCATCACTTAGCCCTATTGCCATTAGATTTAATACCGTCAGTGGAGTAAATTATATAGAAATCAGTGAACACGGAGGAGCGTATTATCCGCTAACGACATCAAATGTATCAATTAGTTGTCTTAAATTTTCTAGTATAAGCGGAAGCCCGTCGGGTATCACCGCGATAGCTACCATAGATGGTCTTGATTTTACTACAACTAAGTACATAAGGAAATGATTAATCATAAAAAATCTTCTGGTTTTATAGCGCTTATTTCTGCGATAATTATATCGGTTGTTTTGTTGTTGGTTGTGGTAAATATAAGTTTGACGGGCTTTTACAATCGTTACAACATACTTGATTCAGAACTAAAAAAAAGAAGTGATGCGCTAGCGGAAGCGTGTGCCGATACGGCCATTATAAAACTATCTAATGATCTAAATTACAATTTAGTTTCGATAGATCATGCCATACCAATTGGTACTAATAAATGTGATATTTATTCTATAAATCCTAATCCGCCACGGTCTGGTAATATAACTATCGTAACCAAGGCTAATTATAACAATACTTACTATTCTACATTTCAAATTATTTTAAACTCAACCAATATGTCCGTAGTTTCTTGGCAAGAGCAGTAGTGAATAATCTTCCTTTACAAAGTGCTTATCTAATGATAGTATGGCAAGCATATTAAAAATAAGTCGAAGAGTAGGTTATTAGCCAAAATATTATGAAGAAAAATAAAGGTTTTACGCTTATTGAAGTTTTGGTAGTCATCGGTATTATTGCAATTCTAGCAGCCATAGTGCTTGTAGCGGTAAACCCTGCAAAAAGATTCCAAGACTCTAGAAACTCCCAGAGACAAGCCAATGTCGAAGCAGTTTTGAATGCTATTCAACAAAATATGGTCGACAATAAAGGTATATTCACTTGTGCCGTTTCACTACCTACTACCGCAACCGATATGAAGAGTGCATCTGGTGGAGTTAATGTTGCACCTTGTTTGAGTTCTTATCTAGCTGTAATGCCAGTCGATCCACAAACTGGTTCTTGGACTGATGTAACAAACTATGATACGGGTTACACCGTTAAGCAAGATAGCACTACTAAGCAAGTTACAATTGCAGCACCTCAGTCTACAAGTGATGGTACATCTGCTGTAATATCACTCACTAGATAAAATATCTAAACTAAAAAATCCTCCAATAACGGAGGATTTTTTAGTTGCTATATTACTTCTGTGGAGCAAGGGGGTTGGTTTCAATAGGAATTAATGCTGGGATCGGAAGCTTTAGATCTGGACACATTATGTTGTTGACCTCTGTTTGGGTCGTCTGATAGAAGATACCAGTAGGCCCTTTTAGATTTTTCCAAGGAGCAATAACATTTTGATAGCGAGCTGTTTGGAATTTTCTAACCGCTTTTTCTGTTCCCTTTCCAAAGTTACCATCTTCCTTGAGTCCTGCTTTCATAAAATCATTTAGGAATTTTTGGAGCTTCTTAACAGCGTCTTTATTATTTCTATATCCGAGTCTCAAGAACTTATCTACATAGATGCCACAAGATGTTGAAGCGCCGAGAACTTGTCCACCACTTGATGGAGGAATTGGGTGACCTCCATTACCGCCACCACCGCCGCCGCCGCCGCCGGTGCTATCAGGAACACATTGGCCGTCAGAATTTATGTGCATGCCGCTAGGTACTGTGGTTTGAATACCTTCGATATTTGGACAAAGGTCTACTTGCTCATCTTGTGCAAATGAAGCCGATATAGTGTGGTTAGCTGTGACATTATCAAAATCATAATTAGTAACAGCCCCAACTGATGCATCATCAACTGATACATCGCTAACATGATATCCAGAGTCTGCGACTATAGTGAAGGATTGGTTAGTCCCGTCTGCTACAGTTACCGAGCCATTTGGATTTATTGAACCATTTGCTCCGGCAGAAGCTGTGATTGTGTGTGTTAGAGTTGCGACTGTAAAAGATTGGGTTACATCTTCTGCGGCATCAAAGTTGCCGTCGCCAGCTTGGTGTGCAGTGACATCACAATTTCCTACTGCTGTTACATGAACGGTATTGCCAGAAATTGTACAATTTCCATCTACTGTGAAAGTCACCGGTAGACCAGAAGTTGAAGAGGCATTAACAGTGAAATCTGGGTCGCCCATTGTTTTATTTGAAAGAGGATCGAATGTGATTGTTTGGCTAGCTTTAGTAATAGTTAGATTTGCACTAGCATAGGTAATCGTGTAATTACTATTAGCTAGAGTTCCCTGGTTTATTGGGTAAGTCCCAACACTTTCACCGATAGTTCTAGTAAGAGAACCTGAGAGCGTATCGCTGTTAACCAAAGACCCGCTCGTAACTTGGTATGTGAGCGCTGGATCGATTGTGCCATAAACTTTTGTCTTAGCATCAGCAGTTATGGTTATCGGTGCTGGTGTAATATCTAAAGTATTGCCGGTAAATGATAGGTTATAGTTTGAACCGAGAGATAAGCTACCTTGGCCGATGCCATATGTGCCAACACTTTCCCCAGAAGAACGTGAGAGTGAACCAGAAAATGTATCAGGGCCTTGGAGTGATGGACTAACAGAGTATGTCAAATTTGGATCTGCTGTTCCATAAACTTTGGTTTGGTGATCAGCGGTTACATTTATAGTCTGCTGGCCGATTGTGAATACACCAGGTTGAAAAGTCATACTATAATCAGAAGTTAGAGCAAGGGAACCTTGGTTTATGGCATAGGTACCTGCATCTTCGCCGGGGTCACGAACAGGAGAACCAGACAAAACATCTGCGCCTACAAGAGACCCACTTGTTACACTAGCTGTCAGAGTTGGATCAGATTGACCAAAATCTTTACCTTCATTATTGGCGGTCACGGTTACTGGTCTTGCGGTCAAGACGATGTTTACACTGTTGCTTGAATTATTATAATTTCCAGTTGAATCTGTAAAACTCCAATTCGCTGTACCACCCGGTACATGGACAAAACTACTACCAAGATCAAGACCGCTCAATGGTTCACCGAGAACCCCTTTTGCGCTTCCACTTGCACCATGAGATACTCCATCGTAGACACCAGAGTAGCCACTAACTGTGATAGTTGGGTTGGCTTTAGCGATGGTGAAGTTTTTCATATCGTTACTTCCGTTGTAATTTACGCTACCACCATAACTATAGCTGGCAGTTGCTGTACCAGCATTTATATTATTTGAATATGAAGGAGTAGGGGTCAGTGTTAGACCACCAGGGCCAGTCACCGATGCGGTGCATGGAGTTTGTGGAGTTCCATTGTAGGCGACATCAGTACAAGTAACCTTTGTAACTGTATCTGCTTTATTTATTACAAAAGATCCTGCTGAAGCACCGGATAGAGAGTTGTATGTTGAGGTATCTGTAGGCACAAAATCTGCGGTGACTGCGTATGTGCCCGCATTTGTAGGAACTGTAGATGAGCCATCATATTTTACATTACTAACAACACCAGTAGTAGAACCCGAAACTGTCGCTGGTTGAGCCGAACCATTGTATGTCACAGGAGAATTTGTAACGGTTAGGGTCGGGTTGATCTTTGGCACGTTATCATCGTTGGTGATTGTACAAGAATAGTTTTTGCCAGCTACCAACACGACGCCGTTACTAACAGGTGTGTTGTCTGTCAGATTCATACAAGATATACCTGTTTGAGTATAGCCAGAAAAAGGATTTTCGCTCACTGTATATGCCCCGCCGTTAGGCGTTATTATAAAGTCCTTGCCGGGTGCTTCTGCTCCAGAGGTTGGGCTAGAAACCCCATTACCGCCGTTACCAACATCTGTATTTGAGGCATTCTTGACATGAACTTGAAAACTAGAAGCTACCGCCGAACCACCATTGTCATTTACGACATGTTTAATGACGGTCAGGACTGCTGTTGTCGGAGGGACAGAGCAGAGGTTACTCAAGGTAAAGTGACTATCGTTGCCTGAAGCGCTTGAGTGGTGGAGTAATACCGACAGACCGGTACTGACTGCAGTCATTGTGTGGGTTCGAGTAAAATGAAAGGTTGCGCCTTTACCACCAGTAGCAATATTTGCATCTACATTTCCATCTCCCCAATTTACATCGACGAAATAATTTCCGCCATTCTGCGAGCCGTTGGTACCGTCGACTGTGATGGTGATCGGACTAACTAGACATGTAGCACCAGGTGGCTGACCATTTATTTCTGTAATGGCAACCGACCCATCAGCACTAGCGGAGAAAGGTAAAGCAACGCTTAACAAAAAAGCGAAATATGCCACAAACTTAAATAGATTTTTTTTCATAGACTTCTAAAGGCTTATAAACAATTGATAAAACTGGCTAAAAGACTACCTAAACATTGATATTGGCATTCTACTAAAATTTTTAAATGTGTCAATAGCGATGACTCGGATAACCCGGTGGATAAAATATTGATATATTTTACAAGTGTTTTTCTGCAAAATCCCCTATTATAGGAAGTTTATACATCTCATTGTTGTAAGCTTTGACGATGAGTACTATCGATAAAACTAGGTATAGCAAATTTACAAGCGGGCTCATGAACCACAACCCGTAGACGAACATAAATCTAAATATCCAAGTTGCTAGAAAGACAATTACCGCTAGAGATAAAGATTGCATGGCGTGGAAGCGAACAAATTTATTTTTTGAAATAAGATAAAATATCAAACCAGTTATAAAACCCAAAACATACGACAGTGCTGCTGCTACATTTGGTTTTAAACCTTCGGCATTGTTAGACATTGAATTTTGATTTTGTGATTGATTTTGATTTGTAGAGTTCGTGTTTGTTGTATTTGGTGTATCCATATCTATATATTTTATTTATTCGAATATTCTGGCGAGCCAACCGAAGAGGCTGAATTTACCTTCGTTTGCCTTTATAAATGCATCGACTTTTACCTGATTGTCTTGCAAAACCTTTATTTCTGCGGCAAGTTGGGCTTTGACCGACGCGTCGGTAACACTTGCCATGGCTTTTGTCAACCTATCGATGCTATTTTGCGTTGTAACTAAAGTACTTCTTAGAACACCAATACTTGTATAATCTGTTCCAATTAGAAATGTTTTAAAGCCACCGCGAGTCTTGATTTTGTCCATAGCCTCGATTTTAACATCGTCTGAATCGCTTTGAGCTGTAGCTACCGCGCTAACTTCCCCACCAATTTTTTTGTCCTTGTCTGCAATACTCTTTAAAGCTGAAACAAATTTGGCCACATCGCTTTTTTCGTTTGTATCATCGTCACCCTGGTCTTCTTTGTCTTTCGAATCATTTTTATCGTACTCTGCGTTATCGGTCGATTTATTGTTGTCCTCTGTTTTGACATCACTGCTTCCATTTACTTCGGTATCGCTATTTGTTTTTACTCCACCAGCATTAACGCTTGTGCCGGTTTTTACATCGACAGTACCACCGACATTCAAATCTGCCTTCGCAAAGTTTACAAAACCAAACAAAGCTATAATCAAGAATGATGGGAGGATAATTTTTTTATTTTTCATATATGTTACGGGTTAATTTATATGCCTATATTGTACAACTGCTTCATTTCTAAATCAATCACTTAAAAACCCTCAATTTATGGGGGTTTTTAAGCAGTTCTATGAACCTTAAGGAAGATCCCAGAAAGCTAGATTTGCGATAGCTTGTGAATTCTTTGGGGTTGCCTTTCCTGTTGGAGGTAGTCCTGAAGGAATTGCCCCAGTGTCACCAGAGTTGTTATATGCATCGAGCTGGCCAGTTAAAGAATTAATCAAGTTTGCATTGCTTCCAGCGTATGCTGCATCAGCTTGCGAGATCAAACTCATGGTTGATGTTCCACACCCAAAGGCTGCGCAGTTGAGTTTGGCGCCGAGCAATTGCTGGAGCATTTGTACTCGAGCTTTATCTAGGCCAGAGCGTTTTGCACCGGTAGTTGTTTTAGGAATTGATGCATAGAATCCTCCGAATAATTGACTCTGACCAGGTAACTGAATGTTTGTTATGACACCCTTGTGCGGTACTGTACCAATTGGCATACCTCCAGAGAAGAATGTACTAAATACTGAAGAAGTGAACGTCGTATGTGTCTGCCAGAATCCGAGGGTTCGAGTAGTCTTAGATATGTTAACTGTTATCGAACTACCTTCACTTGGGAATCCTGTGGTCGGTGAGACATGAAGATTTAGAGGATCAGTACCATCTCCTGCCACGTTGAATGTTGTGTCGGAAGTTATAACAATGTTTACAACCCAAGTCCACGTTTCTCCTGGATCCATAATTCCATTACCGTTATCGCCTGTGAAGTTTGAAGAATTTTTATCGAGTACTATTGTTGTTGATCCGTAAGTGAGAGTTACAGTATCGTTAGTAAGAGGAACATCTCCATCATTTTTGTCAGATATAGTGAGCATTACATTCTCGCCTTGTGTAGTTTCTTGGGTGAATGCATTTACAGAAATTGTAGTATGAGGATTGATCCAAGTCTTTTGTGCATTAGCACTGTCGCCTACGTTGGCATCCCCTGTTGCACGAGTGAGACTTACTCCACCGACGCTAATAGTTACAGAACCATTAACTACTGTTGTACCTGAAGTTGACGAAGTTAATGTATCAGTACATGAGCCCGTTCCACCAGAAGTTGTGCAACTAGTAGTACTGAGATTACCCGGGCCACTAACTTTTGAAACATTTATTACTGTACTGTCTGGAGCATTCACAAAACCTGATCCGTCGTTCACATTCACATGAAGCGTTAGAGTGTGTACAGCATTGATCCTGTTTGTTGCAGTGCCTGGAGTGATTTGAATATTCGCATCTACATAAGTCTTACTTGCATCAGCACTATCGCCTGAAAGCCCGTCTCCTGTTGTACGAGTTAGGCTTACTCCTCCAACGCTAAACGTTGTTGTCGCGTGGATTGTATTTGCACCAGTTGTTAGAGAGTTAATCTGAACAGAACACTGACCAGATGCATTTGTTGTACAAGTATTTACTCCCCCGACAAATGTCGCTGAGCCAGAAGGAATAGAGAATGTTACGAGAACACCAATAGCTGGAGTTGAACCACTACCGTCATTTTTGGTAACAGTTGCAGTTATGGTGTGTGGTTGATTTACTGCGTTTGTTGCAGTTGCTGGAGAAATCGAAAGATTGCCATCGACAACACTAAATGGCTCATCTGCACTTGTTGCTCCGAGATAATTATCACTACTTGCTACTGTTGCATTGAATTTGTGATTACCTACAGCAAGTGCACTTGTATCAACAGATGTTGCACTAAATGAAGCTTCTGGGCTTGCAGAGTTTCCTATTGCTCCCCCATCAAATGTGAATGAAGTTGTAGGAAGTGGGAAGCCAGCGACTCCACCAGTTACAGTCGCGTTGTCGTGAGCGGTTGAGCCAACACCTATAGAACCATTGGTAATGTCGTTATGAGCTGAATCGTGAACTGTGGTTGAAATAGTGAGTTGAGCTTTGTTTATCGTAAGCGGTTCGCAACTAGAAGTTGCGCCGTCATAGTTTGCATCCCCGGCAACTGAAGCTTGGAAATTATATGACCCTGCAGCAAGAGGAGATGTATCCACCGATCGGGAATTGCCTGAATCTAGGTTTGGGTCGGTTGCAATCGCGCCTTGCCCACAAGTTGAACCAAATGTGAATGTTACAGCACCTGTTGGAGCTATAGAATCAACTTGACCGCCGATAGACGCAGTATCATGAACAACTGAACCCAATGCAGCGCTTGTCGTTGGATTATGATTTACATCATGAATTGTTGTACTTACCGTGAGTTGACCTTTATTTACATGGAATGGTTCGCAAGCACCCGTAGAACCTGTGTAGTTTGAGTCTCCTGAGTAGACTGCGACAAATCCGTAGTCACCAGAGACAAGTGATGTTTGGTTAGAAGAATTTGGAACTAAACCAGCTGAGAGATTTACAACTTGATCAACATGAGAACCACTACAAGCAACCGCAGAATAGAATTGGTAAGTTACAGTTCCGGTTGGCGTTCCAGCCGGAGTTGGGGTGACTGTAGCTGTGTCGTAAACGGATGTACCGAGAGGAACATTTGATCCATTGTCGATTGTCGCATCACCTAAAGCATTTTTAAGAACTGTAGCTGTGACAGTCGCACCCTGATCAACTACAAACGGTTCATCAGAACTTGTTGCGCCAAGATAGTTATTATCGCCTGCAACCGTAGCGTTGAATTTGTGAGGGCCAGGCGTAAGAGCGCTCGTTGCAACTGATGTTGCATCGAAACCTGCATCCGTTGAACCATTTGCGATTGCTAGACTGTCGAAGTTGAACGAAATTGCAGGAAGCGCAAAGCCAGCAACTCCCCCTGTTACGGTTGCATTATCGTGAGCCATAGTTCCGAGCGCCACATGTGCATTGTCAGCAATTACTGTATGCGAAGCATCGTGGACTGTGGTTGATATTGAAAGTTGAGCCTTGTTTACATTTAGAGATTCACACTGTGCGTCAACAGCATTGTTGCTGTTATCTCCATTGTAATGAGCTTGGAAAGAGTAGCTGCCTGCGCCGAGAGGACCTTGGGAATTGGATGGATGGGCAACCCCGCCGGATAGGGCTACTGTACCAGCATCGGTACCGGCAGGAGCACAAGTGCCATTATTGAAGAAGGTAAATGTTACATTACCACTTGGATTGTAACCGCCAGAGATAGTAGCTTTGTCATGAACACTGGAACCCAATGCAACTGAATTTACTACTGCTTCAGAAACATCATGGATCTCGGTTGAGAGGCTTGGAGTAACTTTGTTTACTGTTAGAGGTTCGCAATTTCCTGTTGATCCATTATAAATATTGTCTCCTGAATAAATTGCTTGGAAAGAGTAGTTGCCTGCGCCGAGGGGGCCTTGTGAGAAACTCGTTGCATCTACCATGCCACCCGAGAGAGTTTGCGGAGTTGAAGTAGATCCTGCTGGAACCGTGCAGGAATTATTAATAAACCAATTAAATGTAACTGTGCCAGTTGGTATTGGACCAGAACCAGTTACAGTTGCTTTATCGTGAACAGTTGAACCCGCATCGATTGAAGTGACAACTTGCTCGGATGTATTATGTATTACAGTTACAGTCGTTGAATTAATTTTATTTACCACTAGGTGTTCGTCTACACAGTTACTAGTGGCACCGTTGTTGTTGGCATCGCCAGAATATATTGCTTGCCAATAATAATCTCCTGGTGTATTGAATGTTAGTGGGTCAGAATCTGGCACCGATCCATTTGTGACTGTTTTCACACCAGCAGGTTGTGCCCCTTGGGTGCAAGAGCTGTCTGTATAAACAGTATAAGTAACCGTTCCGCCAGCATTTGATGTCGCATTAGAAAGTGTTGAAGAATCGTGCACCATTGTACCGGCATTTACTGAGCCAGCTGAAAGCGTTGTCGATATAGAAGGAGATGCTTTATTAACAGTAAAAGGTTCACAGATGCCAGTTGCTCCCAGATAGTTATTGTCTCCTGTAACACTTGCCATGTATGCATAACTTCCTGCGCCAAGTGCTACGCTATCCGCAGACTTAACTGCTCCTCCTTCTATACCATTGTTAGCTACTACTGCACCTGTTGAACAAGAGCTGGTGTAACCAGAAGTAAGAGTGAAACTTACTGCTGGAACTTGGAACCCATTTACTCCACCAGTTACTGTGGCTGTGTCGTGCATAATAGAATTGATTGGAACATTGGCATTGGTCTTATCTGTATGATTTTCATCGTGGACTGTGGTTGAAATGGCGAGTTGAGCTTTATCAATTGTAAATGGTTCGCAAGCACCAGTAGACCCTGAGTAGTTGCTATCTCCTGAATAAACCGCGACGAAGCCATAATCACCTGCCCCGAGTGCGTTGTGATTAGAAGATTGGGTTCCAACTGGGAGAGTTTCAGTTGTTGGTGAGCCTGCGCAGGTTAGTGAGCCTGTGTAGAATTGGTAAGTTACAGTTCCGGTTGGCGTTCCAGCCGGAGTCGGAGTTACCGAAGTAGTATCATAGACTGAACTTCCAAGCGGCAAATGGGACCCATTAGGAATAGTCGAATTACCTGCGACGTTTTTCAATGTTGTCGAAGTTATGGTTGTACCCTTACTGACCGTGAATGGTTCACAGCTACTGGTCACAGTAGCAGGGTTGTAATTAGAATCACCTGTTATGGTTGCATTGAACGAGTAACTTCCTGGACCAAGCGGGCCTTGGGAATTTGAATTAACAGTCGGAACGGCAAATGTTACAGCACCTCCACCAGATGGAGCCCCTGTTGATGCACAAGTTCCATTAGTGAAAAAGTTGAAAGTGACTTGGTTGGTAGGGTTAACTCCATTTACAATTCCAGTGACAGTCGCAGAGTCTTGCGCGCTCGAATTAATTGCTAGAGGTGAAGTAAATAGTAGAGTAGTAGAAATGCCAAGCGTTCCTTTATTTACAGTAAGAGGTTCGCATGGTCCATCTAGCGGTGTATAGGCACTATCGCCTGAATAATGAGCCTTGAACGAATAGGAACCAGCATTATTTAATGTTTGTGTAAATGTTGTTGCGTCAAAGTTACCGCTTCCATCAAGAGTGAATGCAGAAGATGTTGGGACTGCAGCAGGAGCTGTACATGTTCCATTGTTGAAGAAGTCGAAAGTTACTGTTCCTGTAGGAGTTCCTTGTGCACCAGAAACATGCACGCTGTCGTGTACAACATCACCAAGCGCTGCAGTAGTAACTGTTTGATGAGTAGCGTTGTGAATTGCAGTAGTGATAGTCGGAGGAATTGGAGATTGTGATTTGGTGTTGTTAAAAGTACAAACAATATTGTCACCTGCTGCAAGGGCAATGGAAACTCCGTTGGTTATTTGTGTAATTACTGTAGATTGGCTACCTCCAGTACAATTTTTACTTGTTAATTGCCAAAATGGAACGGTGCCTTCTGTTATAGTATAAGTATTTGCAGCTAAATTAGACCAAACAACGGGAGGGGTGGCATCAGCTAAAGAAGGATTGGTAGGCGTAGGTAAACCAGTGGTACTAAAATTAAATAATGTCTGATCTCCTGAAGGAGAAGTAACTTTGTCTAGTGTGATTGAGGCATTCGCTGGTGGAACTGTAGGAATAGGAAGTGATAATCCACCATTTGACCCTGCAGTTTGGTTATTTATATTGAAATGTCTTGATGAACCAGTAGCCGAACCTACACCAAAGAAAGAAGATGAAGTCCAACTAGAGTAGTTGTCAGTCCCATATGCTGTATCTACTGGTAAAACTTCAGGACCTGGAGACACGTAGTATGCACCGTGGGTATTTAACAAATTTTCGTTACCACTGTGCCAAGCTGCAGTTGAAGCTAAATGAGCTTCGTAGAATATTGTTATTGTGTGATTACCTCCTGATCCTAAATTACCTAATAGTGTACCTAATGCAGCTCCATCAACATGGAAACAATGATCAGCTCCTGGAGTATTTACTGCATCTAAACCTCCACATACATTAGAATTAAAATTATTGTTTACATGATTAATGGGTGCACCAG
Source organism: uncultured Candidatus Saccharibacteria bacterium (assembly GCA_964527185.1). Lineage (GTDB taxonomy): Bacteria > Patescibacteriota > Minisyncoccia > Phycocordibacterales > UBA9973 > UBA8515. Next base: position 76,003 of record CAZGOI010000002.1, on the reverse strand, counting down.
AAGAAGCAGAAGTTGCAGGAACAGAAATCCAGTTTGTGCTTGAAGCAGAAGGATATGGGACCCCGTCATTCAACATTCCTTGTTGTGGACCACTTGAGTGACTTTGATCAGTACAGTCTACGCATACTCTGAAATTAGCAAAGGCATCAATAAATAGTGCATTAGTATTTGATTGAAAGTGATTGAAAGAAACATCAAAACTAGGAATTCCCGAACTATTAGGAACTCCAGTTATCTCATATTGATAATAAGCCCATTGATTTTCTAAATAATGACTTCCTGCATTTCCAGTAGTCCAAACTCCTGTATTATCACTTGGAGAAGTTGTTCCTTTATTATAGACACCTTTGTTGTAACCAATGGCATCAGCTTCTGTGGCTGCAGTTTTAGCGGCATTTGTACCATCGGTTGCAGTTAGTTTGTATCTGCCTGGTTCAGGAGATGTAAAGTCTGATGGAACATAATTTGTCACAAATCCACCATTTGCATCCGCGGTAATATCAGGCAGGGTGTCGGTTGCATGGTCTGGCCTCAACACGGTAACGGTAACTGTACCATTTGGAGTAAAGTTAGTACCTGTTATGATCATTGTATCGCCGACAGAATATTTATCTTTATCTGTTGAAAGAGTTGGTGTACCATCTGCTCCAACTTTGGCAAAAAATGAAAATGTAAACGCGACTGCAAATACTGAAACTAAAAACTTCGGAAGAAGATTTTTCATAAAAATTTATATTAAAATAATGACCTAATAAATTAGTTAATAATGCCTAGAGAGAACACAGGGGGCCCGCTTGGTCAAATCACCCACTTCGGGCAGTTAAGCCCATTCTACTTAACCAGTCTAATCCGTCAATACGAAAAATGTGCACAAGTTGTGCACATTTTTCAATACTTACTTTATAAAGGTTAAACAAGAAAATCGGGCATAAGGAGCACTCTATTTAGATATATGAGACAAAATATAATCACAATGAGTAATATTCCATAAGTAATATTTTTTTTGTGTTGAATGCGTATTTCAGCAAAGACCATGATAAGGAGCGCGGCTATCACTACATACATTATGACTTTATAAATTTTGTCGGCGTATTTTGGAGTTAGAAAAACAAAGCGATCTGTCCAAGAGGAATATTTTGTATTTGATGGGTTGGCTGCTGGCGTTGCGTTTAGCGCAGCGTCTTTGTTGAATACAGAAACAAAATCTTTGGTGTCAGTTATGGTTTGCAAATTTTTCACAGCCGAAACAGAAGCTCCTTTAACGGCTGGGACTAGAGCAACGGCCTTTGGCTTGCTAGTTACCTTTTTAATAGGTGTTACGTTGGCAGGGGTTTCAACTTCTGCGGTTGGGATCGAAGGCGTCCCAAACATCTGCACGACATAAGTGGTCTGATTGCCTTGATACATACCTTGGGCCGTGGCAATGCCTATCTCTGTAAATTTAGTATTTAGAATATTGGCTCGGTGGCCAGGTGAATTGAGCCAAGCGGTTTCGACATCGCTTGATTCATCGAAATTTATCGCAAGGTTCTCTCCAGCATATATAAAATAGTATCCAACTTTATCGAACCAATACCATGGTGTGACGCCGATAGGGCTAGTGTGAGCAAAATAGTTGTATTGGGCCATATCGTTGGCTTTCATTTGGGCAGCCCTATCGAGAACTGAGTTTCGTGTAAGCGGAAGTTCATTGTCAGAAGTTCGAGCAGTATTGGTTAGGTCAACAAGTACTGCCGGTAAAACAGTGGCTACCAAATTGTTACGCTCTATATATATGTTGCTACCAACCGAAAAAGCAAGTACGACAATAAGAACACCGGTTATAACAGTCACCGACAATTCTCGAAAAAAATGGGGTTTGAAATCATTGTGTTTATGTGGGATAAACAGATGTTTCAAGAATTTTAAAGCTTTATTCATGCGACTAAATTATACCACGAAATTTATAAATAAACAAATAAAAAAATCCCCCCGAGAAAACTCGGGGGGTGGGTTGTAGCTACTAACCGTCCTTGGGATAAATTACCCATCGATCAGTTCTTTAATTTTTTTTGCTATCAATCCTTTTGTATCATAGGTGGGTTTAACTAACCCAACCGGGGCTGCTTCTGGCTCGATAAATAAAGTGTCCCTCAAAGCGTCACCGTGCGAAGAAATCATATTTATCCCATTTATTGGGTCTTTAGATTCTTCGGCGTTATAGGCTTTGCCATAAACAACAAATAAAGTATCGGGCTCTATGCTTTTTTCATAGAGACTGTCTGCAGCTTGGCTGATGATATCGTTCAACTGGCCGGGCAGGTCATTGTTGTCAAAGATGACGATGGGCGATTTTAGGGACTGGCTTTCTTTAAAATGGGCACAGACTGAAAATATACAGCTTATGAAAAAGGTCAGGCCTATTGCCCCGAGAATGCAACTCATTATTTTCATTATTTTCATAAAAAACATTTTTTGGTTTAACCAGATATTAATACTATTAGAAAAAATGTCAAATCAAAAAACCCCAAGGCTGAGCCAAGGGGTTTTTTGATAATAGAGAACTGATAATTAATTGTCGTGATTGTTACCAAAACCGTTACCGTTACCGTTACCATGATCGTTTTCACCTTGACCATTTTGATCTTCACCGTGAAAACCATTTATGTCATTACTCCACTCATACTTACGATATCTTTTTTCTCGTGAAGTCTGGACACTAACATCGCGAACATAACGTGCATTTATTGTTGGTGTACTTGCTGAATCATCCATCTGGCCCATGACTTGGGCATAGTCCCCAACTTTAAACATAGACAAGTCTGTGATATTACCAGCAAAGTTTGCACCATTAGTGTTAACAGTAAATGTGATACCCCAAACCTTTACGGTTAGTACATTGCCACTTATCGACTGGATAGGGCCTTGTAGGTTTACCATGCCGTTTTGAGCAATAGTAAGCTTAGACTTAATAAGACGAACAGGAGGCAATGGAGGTGTAACTACTGAATTTACATAAACACTAATATTTGCAGAACCACTGTGAGATGGACTTGCATTGTCAGTAGCCATTAGACTAAAGACATAAGTACCAGCAGTCGTCATACCTGTAACCGATGTTGAAGCAGAACTAGGTGTGGTAATTGTCGCGTTGATTGGACCAGAAACTTGTGTCCAGGCGTAACTTGCGATTGCGTTTGGACTTGTCGCTGTAGCAGAACCAGATAGATTCACAGAACTTGTAGGAAGTGTGATTGTCTGATTACTACCAGCAGAAACCATTACAACTGGAGCAGCGTTTACAGTGACAGTAACTGATGAAGAACTTGTAAGAGCTACAGGGGTCGTATTGTCTGATGCTATTAACGTGAAAACATAATTACCAGGAACAGTTAGACCATTGACGACGGTCGAAGCCGCTGTCGATGTAACTATAACTGGTGTTACCCCACTAGGTTCTGAAGTAAGCGACCAGCTATAACTTGCGATCGAACTACCAAGTGAAGCTGTAGCCGAACCAGACAAAGTTACAGAGCTTGTAGGCAATGTGATTGTTTGGTTTGAGCCTGCACTGATTGTTGCAACCGATGCGTTAGTGACCTGTGCCAAGCCAAGTGAGCCTAGTACTAAGCCAAGAACCGCGATTGATGATACAATAATTTTTTTCATTATAAATTTTAATTAATCTAATAAAAAATGCTATCGATAGTAGCATTCCACATACTATAACGTTTGCCATTATTTACTGTGACACTATGTTTTATACCTTGCCATGGCGAGATTTATGAGGTGTGATATAAATTCAGGCATCGTAGCGCCGACGGCATTTAGAGCCTTGGGAACAAGAGAGGCATCGGTCAGCCCTGGTAGGGTATTTACTTCGAGTGCGTATATTCCCTTTCTTGGGTTGACGATAAAATCACTGCGCGAATAGTGGTCGAGGTTTAGACCTTCGTGAATAAGCGTTGCTAGCCGAACGAGTTCGACTTTTTCACTTGAAGAAAAATTGCCAGGGCAAATTTCTTCCGAGATACCACTATACTTTGCATCGTAGTCGAAAAATTTTTTATGTTTTGGTATTTTAATTTCAATCGGTGGCAGAGAATAAATTTTTTGCTGGCGAAAGTTTTGCACCACGCCGACGGTCGCTTCCCTACCTTCGATCATTTCTTCGACAAGGATATCTGCACTGTCATTGACACAGGCAAGCATGGCTTCTTCGAGTTCTGGAAATGTTTTGCAAATTTTCACCCCGACCGATGAACCGCTGGCAAGCGGTTTGACTACCCACGGCGGTGAAATTTTTCCCCAAATATACCTAGATCTCTGGCGAGCTAGGTCTCTCGGCTCTTTGCCCCTTAGATTTTCTTCGGCAAGCAGGATGAGAGAATTGGGAGTTTTGATACCGAGGCGTTTAAATTCCTCTTTAGCCAGAGCTTTGTTGTAGCCGAGGGCCGAAGCAAATGGGCTCGAACCAGTGTATGGTATTTTCCATTGCTCGAGCATCTGTTGAACTTTGCCGTCTTCGCCGAAATCCCCATGTAGTGCATTGAAAATAACGTCGACAGAATTTGATATGTGGGCCATATTGGCCGGCTTGCCACCGACATGCCAAGCGCCATTTTTGTCTATCAAGATATCGATTGGCTTGTATTTTTTATTTAGTTCATCACTTCGCAAATGCGAAAGAACGTTGGCGCCCGAAGAGAGCGACACTTCATATTCCTTGCTCGGCCCGCCGCGAATAACTCCAACGCGAATCATGAAAATATTATATCATTTTTTTAAAAAATTTTTTGAGCGCTTTTTCTTGTGAAAGGCAATAGCAAACCTGTGGGCCTCGCTATTGCCAAGGAGGATCGATCTTTTGTGTGATTTTATGATTTTTTCATCGCCCAGTATGGCCTTGGCTTTGTGCTTGTTGTCTTTGACGACGGCAACTATTGGGATTTCTAATTGGTATCGCGATAGTACACGCTTGGCGACATTTAATTGGGCGGTGCTGCCATCAACGACAATTAGGCTCGGCATTCCCCACTCATCGTGACGCAACCGGCGAGACAAAATTTCTTCGAGGGCGCCGGTATCGTTGCTGCCCGACTGCGTGCGGATTATAAACTTTTTATATTCTTTCTTTTCGATTTCACCATTTTGGACGACCGTCATAACACCAACCATATTTTTGCCGGACATGTGGGCGACATCGTAAGCCTCGATTCTGGATAAAACACGCATGTTCTTAGAAAAATGGTCTGGCCCGCCAGCGTTTAAGCGGACGGGAGATCCGAGGACCTTTTTATAAGAATATGCGTGTGGCATATTTTCCTCTTTTATCAAGGCGACGTCGTTTATGTGCTCGAGGGCAAAAATTCTTTTTTTGATTTCGTTTGCCTTTTCAAATTCCCTATTTTTTGCATAAGCAAACATTTCTTTTTTAAAATTTGAAATTATCCTTTTCTTTTTACCTTCAAAAAAAAGTTTTAGATTTTCAATATTTTTCTTGTAGGATTTAATAGCTACAGAATTATAAAAATCTTCGCGCTTTACCCTCTCTACGGGGGCTCCGACGCAACTCAGATTTTCATAATTCTTTCGTCCCTTAGTAGTTATTTCTGGTACAAGTCCTAACTGACGGTAGAATTCAAAATTATCACGTTTGGCAGATTGCGAATCAATATATGGGAAAATTCGGCGAATAATCTTCATCGCTTCACGCAATTGCGAGCCATTGGTGAAGGGACCGTAGACAGCTTGATATTTTCTGTCTGAAATTTTTGAGGCGATGTTTCGACCACGAACGACGAGCACTTGCGGCAATTTTTCTTTTGTAATACAAACATAGTTGAAACTTTTATTATCTTTTTCTTTAGTGTTGTATCTCGGCTGGTGCTTCTTGATCAGACTTGCTTCGAGGATGAGCGCTTCGAGGACGCTGTCGGTTGCTTGCCATTTTATATTTGTAGATTGAACCTTCATGTCGAGTATGAGCGGCCCACGAGTGGCGATGAGGTCCTTGCCAAAATAACTCCGGACTCTTGACCGGAGCGAGGTTGCTTTGCCTATATAGAGAATCTCCTTGCCTTTCATAAAAAAATATACACCTGGCTTGTCGGGCAATTTAAATTTTTTCAACTGTTGACTTTTCATAGATCTAATATAGTATAAAGATTAAAATAACTCAAAATTATTTAATATGTTTAAACAAATTTTAGCAAGCATTAATGGCTGGCAAGAAATTATATCTTTTGGTTATTATACTAGTCTTGCCTTTGTTGTAATCTGTGGGTCATCAATACTTCTTTCAAAAAAGATTGAGTTTATGAAGAAAGCTAATGCATTATTTATGTATTTCTGGATTTTATTTTTTATCTTTTTCACCATGCACATGGAACTTATTCTTAAAAAATAAAGAAGTATTTATAAAGTAGGTAAGGAAACTTATTTGCTTTATTTTTTTATGACCTTCTTTAAATATCTACCAGTATAGCTTCCTGCCGTGTTGGCCACTTGCTCGGGCGTACCCTTGGCGACAATTTTTCCACCACCGATTCCGCCTTCTGGTCCGATATCGATAATATAGTCAGAGCTTTTTATAATATCCATATTGTGTTCGATGAGAACAACTGTATTGCCTTTATCGACGAGCTTGTTTAGAACTTCGAGCAGCTTAGCGACGTCGTCATAGTGAAGCCCAACGGTTGGCTCGTCGAGCAAGTAGATGGTCTTCTCTAAATTCGGGCGATAGAGTTCTGAAGACATTTTCACCCGCTGGGCCTCGCCACCCGAGAGCGTCGTAGCCGATTGACCGAGAGTAATATAACCGAGACCGACATCCATCAGAGTTTTCAATCTGTCGTAAACGGCCGGAATATCTTCGAAAAATTTCACCGCTTCTTCGACCGACATCTGTAAGATTTCATAAATATTTTTTCCCTTATACTTGACCGTCAGTGTTTCTTTGTCGAAACGCTTACCGAGGCAAACATCGCAAGTCACATAAACGGTCGGCAAAAAATGCATCTCGACAGCGATCTCGCCATTGCCTTCACAGGCTTCGCAGCGCCCGCCTTTTACGTTAAAAGAAAATCTGTTTGACTTCCATCCGCGAAGCCGAGCCTCTTCACTTGCGGCAAAAAGATCCCGGATGTGGGTGAAGGCGCCGGTGTAGGTCGCAATATTTGAGCGCGGTGTGCGGCCGATCGGCGATTGGTCTATCAATATTGCTCGCGAAAGATATTCGGTGCCAGTAAATGAAGCGCAGTTGTATATTTTAGCGCTCCTGTGTTTATATTCGTATTTGGCTTGCAGGTTTTTGTAGAGAATCTCATACATAAAAGAGCTTTTGCCCGAACCAGAGACGCCAGTGATCGATACCATTTTGCCAAGCGGAATTTCGGCATTCATGTTCTTGATATTAAAAACTTTGCCGCCGACAATTTTGAGCGTGCCCTTGTCGCTTGTGCGCCTTTTTTTAGGAACTTCGATTTTTATATCGCCGCGCAGGTAGGCAAGCGTTCGAGATTTAGATGGATTGGTTTTTGCATAAAGCAGAGATTCCAAGTAGTCAGAGACAATTACTTTGCCTCCGTGGACCCCAGCTTTCGGTCCGATATCGACTATAAAGTTTGAGGCGAAAATCGTATCTTCATCGTGTTCGACAACTATAATAGTATTGCCGAGGTCGCGCAAATTCTCGAGTGTTTTTATTAATCGCTCGTTGTCGCGCTGGTGCAAGCCGATGGTCGGCTCGTCAAGCACATATAGGGCACCGACCAATCGAGAGCCAAGTTGCGAAGCCAATCGGATGCGCTGGGCCTCGCCACCCGAGAGTGTGTTAGCTTTTCGATCGAGCGACAAATATTCAAGACCGACGTTCAGCAAGAATTCTACGCGCGCTTCGATTTCTTTAATCACAACTTTTGAAATTTCTTTTTCCTGCTCTGTCAGCTTGAGTTCGATGAAAAAATCGGCGACTTCTTCGATCGATAGCTTGGTGATACCAACAATGTTTATTTTCTTGCCCAAGAAAACGTGCAGAGCCTCTGTCCGCAACCTAGCGCCGTTACAGATTTCGCATGGTTCAGTACTGCCGAAATATTTTGTTCCGAGACCGTTGCAGTTTGGGCACGCACCGTATGGCGAATTGAAGGAAAAAAGCCGTGGCTCGACTTCGGGGAAAGAAAAACCGTCTTTCGGACAAGCAAATTTTGACGACAACAAGAATTCATCTTTGCCGATTTTTATTACGACCAAGCCATCAGATTCAACCAATGCTCGCTCGATAGATTCAGACAGGCACAATCGGGCGTCGTCTGGGTTATCTTTAAATTCATGCAGCGCAAATGAATCGACGAGCACTTCTATATCGTGTTTTTTATTTTTTGAAATTTCAACTCGTTCGCGCAGAGTTTTTATCTGGCCATCTAGTCGCACTTTTTCGAAACCCTTGCCGAGCAGGTCATAGAGGAGCTGATAGTATTCGCCTTTTCGGCCGCGGACGACTGGAGAAAAAATCTCGATTGGAGTTTCATTCCACTCGACACCGAGAACTTTGCGATTTGATTTCTGAATCCCTTTTATTTTTTCTAAAGCAAAATTCATTATCTCTTCGTTTGATAATTTTTTTATCTCATCGCCGCAGACTGGGCAATGCGGCCGACCGATGCGGGCATAGAGCACACGCAGGTAGTCGTATATCTCGGTAATGGTTGCCACCGTCGAACGAGGATTGTTAGAACGGGATTTTTGGTCGATCGAAATTGCTGGTGAAAGGCCAGAGATTTCATCGACATCGGGCTTGGGCATTTGGTTTAGAAATTGTCGGGCATAGGCAGAGAGACTTTCGACATAGCGACGCTGGCCTTCGGCAAAAATAGTATCAAAAGCAAGAGAAGATTTGCCCGAACCAGACATGCCGGTAATGACCACCATTTTATTTCGGGGTATTTCGAGATTTATGTTCTTTAGATTGTGGGTTCTAGCTCCTTTAATTATTATTTTTTCTTCTTGGTGTTTTTTCATACGGCTACATCACCCGCCAAGTGTTTATCTGGGGGTGTATCTATATTCAACTTCCACCAGTCTATCACAAGTGTCTATAGTTTGACAAAAAAATTATATAAGCTAAAATTTACACAATTTTCATAGGATAAGGTTTAATCGGCCGGGGTTTCTACCCTGGCCTTATTTTTTTATTTGACTTTGATTTGTAAAGGGTGTTTAATAAGAAAAAACATTGCTATGGAAAATATATATGTATGTTCTAAAAAAATTTCTGGTGAGAATATTCTTAATATATTTATTTCCGTTGAGCCTATGGATTTAATGAAAAGGCTTAGTAAATTCTTAACATTTTCAAGTGAAATTGATTGTTCCGATTGCGACGGTTCAATTAACTTTAATCTTAATATGGCAAGTAACCATTTCCTTATCTTTGAAAAAGATAGAAAACATTTCTTCGAAAGTATTTCTTCTTTCTGCCAGAAGGAAAATATTTTTCTGCTAAATACAATTGACACAGACGAGTTATTGCAGAAAGAAAAAATATTTATGATGGGAAATAAAAAAACGAAGAGCTATATAAAAAGACTCAAAGAAGATTATGAGAAATATAAATCAAATAAGGATGTGATCAAGATGGCACGCTGTATCAAAGAGGCCGAGAGGGTTATTTTCGGAAAAGTAAAGATTGGTTAAGGTTTTTAAATTAGCCATAACTGGGAATTTTGAAAAAAACACCAGTACCGGCCGGGGTTTCTACTCCGGCCTTTTTTATTTTTGCATTTTTTCTCTTAGGGCTATGATTTCATCGCGCAAGATGGCCGCCGTTTCAAAATCGAGTTCTTTGACGACACGATTCATTTCTTTTTCTTTTATTTTTATGATTTTTTCATAGACGAGGTTATTCCATTCTTGGTCGGATAGTTTAGAATTTTCACCTTTATTTTTTTCTTTTTTAATTGTCTTTTTGAAAAGCTCTATGTCAACGCCGAGTTCGGCGTTGACGGTCTTTTCATGTTTGCTTTCGAGCTCTTCGGTAATATCTTTAATTTTTTTAGAAATTGTTTTTGGCGTAATTTTATGCTCTTTGTTATAGGCCACTTGAATTTTGCGGCGGCGATTTGTTTCGTTTATGGCGCTTTTGAGCGAGCCCGTTTCGACATCTGCATAAAGAATGACCCGCCCTTCGACGTTGCGGGCCGCCCGACCAATGGTCTGGACAAGCGATGTCTCGGATCGCAAAAAACCTTCTTTGTCGGCGTCGAGAATCCCAATGAGCGCCACTTCCGGCAGATCCAACCCCTCGCGAAGAAGGTTGACCCCGACTAGAATATCTACTTCCCCTTTTCGGAATGAAGTTAGAATTTGAATGCGCTCGATCGTTTTGATCTCACTGTGCAGATAGCCGGCTTTGATGCCCTTATCTTTTAAATAAAGCGATAGATCTTCGGCCATTTGTTTGGTTAGTGTTGTGGCAAGTACTCGGTGGCCTTTTTTGATAGTTTTCTCGGCTTCGCTTATGAAGTCCTGCACCTGACCAGGGTAAGTAGGTTGTGGAAAAGAATTTTTTGATGGTCTGGTGGCTTCCCCCGAGGACCTCGAAAAATTTTTTTCCGCAACTGGAGTTGTGCCAGCACTAACGGGTCTGACAATAACCTCAGGATCTATCAGTCCCGTCGGGCGGATGATCTGCTCTACGATTTGGTTGCTTTCTTTTTTCTCTGTCTCGCCTGGGGTCGCCGATACATAGACTACTTCATTAACACGCTCTTGAAATTCATCATATTTAAGTGGGCGGTTGTCGCGAGCCGATGGCAGCCTGAAGCCGAACTCGACAAGAGTTTTTTTGCGCGATGAATCGCCGGCGTACATACCACCAAGTTGTGGAAGGGTTACATGGGATTCGTCGATGATAGTTAGAAATTGGCCTTTAGGGAAATATGACAGCAGTGTGTCTGGGGCCTCGCCTTCCATTTTGCCTGAGAGGTGTCGGGAATAGTTTTCGATACCGTTGCAATAACCGACTTCGCTAATCATTGCCAGATCATAATTTGTGCGTCGTTTTAATCGCTCGGCTTCGAGTAACTTGCCTTCTTTTTCAAATTTTTTTAATTGCTCGGCAAGTTCTCTTTTAATATCTTTGACAGCTCGAGAAACTTGATCTTTATCGGTAATAAAATGTTTGGCCGGAAAAAGAAAAATTTGCTTTTCATTTTTAATAATCTGCGAAGATATTGGGTCGATCTTTGTAATTTTTGAAATTTTAGCCCCGTCAAATTCTATTTGGTAGACGAAAGTTTCTGATGTCGGCATTATCTCGACCTTTTGACCGATAGACCGAAATGTCCCCGGCTCGATATCAGCATTTGTTCGGTCGAAATGAATCTCGACAAGCCTCTTCATCAAGGTTATGCGGTCGATACCCGTGCCAACCGCAAGCCGCAAATTCACCCTCTCATATTCTTCGGGGCTACCCAAGCCATAGATGCAGGAAACTGAAGCAACGATTATGACATCTTGCCTCGTCAAAAGTGCTTGGGTTGAAGCGTGGCGAAGCCTGTCGATTTCTTTGTTTATCTGGGCGTCTTTTTCTATATATGTATCTGTTGTCGGCATATAGGCCTCGGGCTGATAGTAATCGTAATAAGAAACGAAATAGTGGACTGCTGCGTCGGGAAAAAATTCGCGGAATTCTTGTGCCAGTTGGGCGGCGAGGGTTTTGTTGTGGGCAATGACGAGCGTCGGCTTGTTCCACTTTTCTATAACATTGGCTATCGTAAAAGTCTTACCGGTACCTGTCGCTCCGAGGAGTGTTTGCTTTTGCATGCCCCTTTTTAGACCTTCCATCAACTGCAAAATGGCCTTGGGCTGATCGCCTGCAGGCTTATATTCCCCTTTTAATGTAAATACCTTGGACATCTATTATCTATGATAGCATAGGTGTCAAATTGAAATAAAAAAACAGTCTACCAATGATGAGGAAATATTCCGATTATTTATTATCAGTAGTATCAGTTAAATATTTTTCCATGCCTGATTGTTTATATGGTTCTGTGCCAACTTTAGATTCTTCACCCATATTGAGGCCGGTTCTGTCAGATGCAAGCCATCTTTGCTCTCCAACTAAATTATTAACTTCCAACTCTGACAATTCAAACTGACGCATAAGTCTTTTAATTGCTTGTATAATAAAAAGACTCCCTCCTTCTTTTGGATCGTTATGTTCCTTTTCAATCTTTTCTTTAAAATTCATATATAACTCTTTTATACAAGACAACGCTTGCGCTTTATCTTTTACAGCAGAAACTTTTTCATCTAATTTCTTTATAAGTTCATCACGCTGTTTTTCAGATTCCTCTGCTTGAGCATTTTCTCTTTTGGCATTAAATTTCTTGTTAAAGTTAAACATGTAATTATATTAGTTTATTGTTAATGAAGTATCATTATACCACAGGTATAAAACCCCGCAAGTACTTTGTTATATATTATATTTACTCAAAAATCTTTCCTTAAATTCAAAAAAAGTATCACTCAAAATCGCCTCGCGCATTTGGTCGACGAGGTGTGTGATAAAATAAACATTGTGAATCGAAGCAAGGGTCGAGGCCAGAATTTCTTTGGCTCGAAAAAGGTGCGAGAGGTATGCTAGGGTGTAATTTTTGCAAGTATAACACTCGCAATTTTTTTCTACTGCGTTAAAATCGTCGACATAGGTAGCGTTTAGCAAATTTATTTTACCATTTTCTGTAAATAGTGTTCCGGTGCGGGCCAAACGCGTCGGTCCAACGCAATCAAAAAGATCGACTCCATTTTCAACACCCATAAATAGATCTTCTGGTTCGCCGATGCCGAGCAAGTGGCGCGGCTTTTCTTCGGGTAAAATTTCATTGACCCATTTGACTGCAGTCGACATATCCTCTTTGGCAAATGAACCACCAATGCCAAAACCATCAAATCCCTCGGTTCCCTCAGGACCTACGGATCGCATCTCCGAAAGAGTTCTTGCTGATTCTTTTCGCAATTTTTCTGAACGCCCGCCCTGAACTATACCAAATAGTGCCTGAGGAAATTGTGAAGAAGTGCTTTCTGCGATCTGCGCTACCAAATGTTTATTTCTTGTATTCAGGCCAGAGTACGAATCGCGAGAAAGTATCTTCTTGGCAATTTCTAATTCTTTATGTTTCTCTAAGCTTCTTTTAGCCCAAGAGTGGGTGCGAGTCAAAGCTTCTTCTTGGTATTTGTCAGTCTCTTGTGGTGAAGTGCATTCATCGAATGCAAAAATAATATCGGCACCGAGGTTGTGTTGAATTTCTATAGATTTTTCCGGAGTAATGTAGTGCAGAGACCCATCGATATGCGAACGAAAAGAAACGCCATCGTAACCAATATTGGCAAGACGCGGAACACCCTCATCGACGCTCGACCGCTCGGGAATGAGGAGCGAAGGGTCAGTGACCGAAATAACTTTTGAAATCTCTTTGCCATAGGCTGCGCCAAGAGAAAAAACTTGGAAACCGCCAGAATCGGTCATCGTCGGCCCTGGCCAATTCATAAACCTGTGCAGACCACCCAGGTCGCGAATGAGTTCATCGCCAGGCTGTAGATAAAGATGATATGTATTTGCCAAAACAGCTTGGGCACCGATATTTTGCAATTGCTCTGTCGTTAGGGCCTTGACTGTCGCCTTGGTTCCGACAGTCACAAAGGCCGGCGTTTTGATATCGCCATGCGGGGTTCTAATTTGCCCGGCGCGCCCAAGCGCGCCGGGCATCTTCTTTTCAATTTTAAAATCAAAACTTTTCATATCCTAATCGCGTTTGACTTCAACCCACTTTATGCTTTGGATATTTACCGGAGAATGCAACAATACCCTCTTTAGTGGTTCAGTCGGCGCGGAAATGACCCCGTCGACAATGGCGATGATTTCAGTTTTTGCATTTGGTAGAACGATCATCGTACCTGGGTCAGACGGCAAGTCGTTTGGAATAGTCATCAAGAAATTTCCGCCCCCGCGGCCGACGAGCGTGACCGTGGCATTTGAATTCTCGATCATTGCTTCAGTGCTTTGGTTTGCGTCTGAATAAAGCGTAACCAAAGAATCTTTGGCATAGACTTTGCTAATTTCGCCGATCGGAACATTGGCGTTGCCGAAAACTTGCTCACCGCCGACTAAACCAAAATCATTGCCGATGTCTATGATGATGGTGTCATATGGCGAAGTACTCGGCCGCGATAAAATATTTGCCAATGTGAATGTGTATTTTGGTGGCAGACGACCCAAAAGATCTTTGAGGTCGTCATTTTCTTTTTTTAAAATCTGGTAGTCATCCATCGAAGCTTTTAGGTCGGTATTTTCTTTTTTTAATTCTACATTCTCGGCAAAGACCGAGGCTTTGCTACGCAAGAGGTAGCTGTCGTTCCCGATTGTATTTGTTATATTATTCTCGGCTCTCCATATTGGGCGACCGATAAAATTAAAAAGTCCACCGAAATTTGTCAGTATTCCCGTTATTGAAATGAGTAGAAAAATCGCAACGATTATTGCATTTCTTATCATATTTCTTCGGCCGAGTATTTTTCTTTTATCGCGGATTAGTTGCATTGTCAGTATTGACTAAGACTTCTTTAAATTCATCGAAGCTATCGAGTATCACGCCCGTTCCCCTAGCGACAGCCGTTAGAGGATCTTCGGCGATATATATTGGAACTTTTAAAACATTGGCAAGGAGAATATCAAAACCTCGCAGAAGCGCCCCGCCGCCCGAGAGTATCAAACCTCTGTGCATAATATCTGAGAGAAGCTCTGGTGGAGTCGTTTCGAGGACTTCTTTAATACCATCAACAAGACTAAGTATAGATGGCATAATGGCTTCGCGAACATCAGAATCGGTAATGATAACTTGTCGAGGCAAACCGGTTACCAAATCCCGACCTCGAACTTCGACTTCCATAGGTTCGCCTTCGATGACTGAACCGATAGCGATTTTTACATTCTCGGCTGTTCGTTCGCCTATTAAAAGTTTAAATTCGTCGCGCATATAGTTCATGATGTTTTGGTTTAGTACATCACCAGCAATTTTTAAATTCTTTGATCGAACAACGCCCGAGAGCGATATGACTGCAACATCAGTCGTCCCGCCGCCGATATCAACTATGATCGAACCGACTGCATCTTTGACTGGCAGACGAATGCCAATTGCCGCAGCCATCGGTTCCTCGATGATATGAACTTCTCGTGCGCCAGCCGAGAGCGCTGCATCTTCTACAGCCCGAATTTCAACATTTGTTATGCCAGTCGGCACACCGACGAGGACGCGTGGTCTGATAAATTTTTTAGAAATTTTTTCAGCTTTACCGATCAGATAGGCAAGCATCTCTTCGGTGACTTCAAAATCGGATATGACTCCGTCAACAACTGGTCGCACAGCTCGCACGTGGCCTGGGGTACGACCGAGCATTTGTTTGGCTTCGGTTCCGACGGCGACGATCTGACCCGTCTTTTGATTGACAACCACGACCGAAGGTTCATTGATGACGATACCGTGCCCCTTCAAATACACCAGCGTGTTAGCTGTACCCAAGTCGACACCAATATCATTGGAAAACATTTCATAAATCTTTTTAAACATTTTTGAGTGTAATTAGTAAATCTTCCCTGCTGACAATCTTACCGCTTTCTTCTGTTCTCTTTTTTATTTCGTATCCGCCATCGGCAAGGCTTCTTTTTGAAACGACCACGCGATATGGAATACCTATCAGATCGGCATCTGCAAATTTTTCACCAGCACCTATATCAGGTCGATCATCATAGAGAATTTCAATATCTTTACTCAAAAAATCCTGATATAGAGATTCAGCCTCTTTGGCAACATCGCTGTCTTCGCCAATAGAGAGCAGGTGAACCTTAAATGGTGCAATCGATTCTGGCCAAATAATACCCTTGTCGTCTGACAGAACTTCAACGACTGTACCCATAATTCGAGCAGGGCCAATACCGTAACTACCCATGAAAATCGATTTTTTTTCTCCTTTACCATCTTGATATTTAAGATTTAGTGGGTCGGAAAAGCGGAGCCCGAGAGTAAATATGTTCCCCACTTCCACAGCCTTGTTTTCAACGAGAGCATCTTTTGACAAACCAAGATTTTCTATGACTTCGTCAGTATATACTTCTTTATTTATGGCGATACCCTTATTTTCATCTACGTAAATAATGTCTTCACCGGTTGAAGTGATTGTTTGAAATTCATGAGAATATTTTGAAAAAACCCCACCGGAAGCAAAGGTTAGATATGTCAGATGGCCGATGCCTACGCGTTTAAAAATATTTTTATATGCCTTTTTTGTTAGTTCATAAAATTGATTGTGTTCTTCTTCGTTTCTTGAAAATGAATATAGATCTTTCATTATAAATTCGCGCGTGCGCATAATGCCACTTTTAGGGCGTTTTTCATTTCTGAATTTAGTCTGAAATTGATATACCGAAAACGGCAAGTCTCTATATGAAGAAATAAATTGCTCTAGCATATTAGTTATGGGCTCTTCGTGAGTAAAACCAAGGCCTAGTTCTTTTGGTCGGTTAGTATCTGAATCTGAATCAATTTTTAAATTTGTTTTAAACCAAATATCTATTTTTTCATCGTTCCATCTGTCTGTTATTTCCCACAACTCTTTTCTCTGTAGGGCACTCATAAATATTTCTTGCCCGCCGATTGCATTCATCTCTTCTCTAATGATGCCAATTATTTTATTTAGAACACGAAGACCAAGCGGTAAAAAATCATATACCCCTGCCATTTCTTTATTTATAAACCCGGCCTTTATGAGAAGTTCAGCATTCAGGGCCACTTCATCTGCAGGGCTTTCTTTCTTGGTTTTAGTAAATAGTTGCGATTGCTTCATACAGACCATACTACTCTAAAATAGACTCTCGGTCAAAAGGTTGCTAAATAATGATTTTTCTGCTAGCATATACCCGTGTTTCGTGAGGCCTGCCCGCCCTCCCGTTCATCGGGAGCAGGCGGGGAGTTTTATTGAGAGGGCTTTGTAAACAAGCTGGAATGCTTAAAAACGGAACAATTATAAACCCATCCGCCATTAGGCGGATTAATCAACCATGAAAATGACTACACAAAATACGGTTATAGAGAAAATGTTTCGTTCGGGTCTGCATTACGGATATTCAAAAAGTCGTAGACACCCATCGACCAGCGCTTATGTATTTGCGACCAAGGCTGGTGTCGATATTATAAATATTGAAAAATCTTATGACACTCTAGAGAAAGCTCTAGAAGAAGTTAAAAAATTGGCAGCGAGTGGTAAGACTATACTTTTTGTCGGCACAAAAGCGGAAGCTCGCCAACAAATTACCGAGGCCGCGCTCGCGCTTGGTTTGCCATATGTTTCTACTCGTTGGGTTGGTGGAACAATCACAAATTTCCCTGAAATCAAAAAGCGTATTACTAAACTCCTAGAACTTCGTGAACAAAAAGAAAAGGGTGGTTTCGAAAAATATACAAAGAAAGAGCGTCTTTTGATCGATCGCGAGATGAAAGACATGACAGAGAACTTCCAAGGCGTAACCGGACTTTCAAAAGTACCAGATGCGCTTTTCGTCGTTGACCCAAAGAAAGAGCATATCGCCTGCACTGAGGCAAAGAAGATGGGTTTGCCTATTGTGGCCTTGCTCAACACCGATTGTGATATGAAAAAAGTTGAATTCCCTATCGTCGGTAATGATGCATCAGTAGCAAGTATCAGTTTTGTCGTTGATGAGATTAAAAATGCTTTCATGTCAGGGGCAAAAGGTATAGCCGAAGCAAAAAGTTCTAAATAAATATGACGATAAAGATCACAACCGAAGAAGTTAAAGAATTGCGAGACAAAACTGGCGTTTCTGTTATGCAGTGTCGTCAAGCTCTCGAAGAAGCCGAGGGCGATATGGAAAAAGCTCTTATTATTCTTAAAAACAAATCGAGTTCGATCGCCATGAAAAAAGCCGACCGAGAAGCCCATGATGGCGTGGTTGTTTCTAGAAAAGCAGACGGGAGGGCAATCCTCGTCACCCTTCATTGTGAGACAGACTTTGTGGCTAAAAATGAAGACTTTATAAACCTCGCCAATACCCTTGCCGATATTGCCCTAAATGAAGGCATTGAGGCTATGAAAAATAAATCTATAGATCTCATAAACCAAGTCATTCAAAAAGTTGGCGAGAAGATAAAGCTCGGTGAAGTTTTAGAGCTCGACGGTAGTACGCTCGGCAGCTATGTCCACGGTGGCAAGAGTGCCGTTGTTGTCTCGCTTGAAGGAGGCAACGAAGACCTTGCTCGAGATGTAGCAATGCAACTTGTGGCTATGAAAGACGATCAGAGGTCAATACTTGAGCAACCTTTCATAAAAAACCCAGATATGAATGTCGGCCAACTGCTTGCACAGAGTGGCGCAAATTTGGTACGCTTTATACGTGTTTCTATCGGCTAATATGTTACTCATTGTCATAATATTTTTTATAGCCATAATTGTGGCGTTCGGAATGCTCTCGTATAGGGCTTGGGAGATACGCACTTCTCGAGTTTCGATACCAGAAACGAGCACCCAAAGTATGCCGGATTTGTCTTTCAATCATGTTGAAAATAAATTTCTGCATATTTTGAAACATATTGTGCAGAGCCTAGTCGTTTCCATAGCAAAGTATTGGTTCATAGCAAGTACAAAAGTAAAGAAATGGGTTTCAGAGAAATGGCCAAAGGTATATAGTCGTTTTACTAAAAAAAGTGAGGTCGTTCCAGAGGTAAACAAAAAACCTTCATTCTTTGAAAAAGCTCTTCTTGAATCGAGGGCCAAAATAAAAAGAATAAAGGAGAAAGTAAAAAAAGAACACGAAGTAGAAAGCGATAGTATAAAGTAGAGCACGCCGCTTTAGCTCAGTTGGTAGAGCAACGGTTTTGTAAACCGTAGGTCCTCGGTTCAAGCCCGAGAAGCGGCTCCAGAAAAATAAAATTATTGATTTGCTGGGGTTTGATTTGTCGAGCTGTTACTTGTGTCGACAGGCTGGGTTGTTGGCGCAGTGCTACTTGGTTTAGGAGTAGTTTCTTTTTTCTTTATTGTTTGAAGCTGGGGGAAGGTCTTTTCGATGGTATCAATGCTCTGAAAACCGCTATAAACCTTGCCGTTTATAACAAGCGCTGGTAGGTTGTTGGGTACCTTATATATAGAAATCATCGATCGGATGGCCGATAAGTCTAGATTGTAATCGAATGAATAAACACGTAGGTTTGGATATTTTTCGCGCAGGCTGGTTAAAACATAGCCCTGCTTCAGACAATCAGCACAGTTGTCATTGCTGTAAAAATATAGAACAAAGATAGATTTCTGCCCACAGCGTTCGGTAATGCGCTTCATCAATAGGTAATCTTTAATCTCAAGCAGCGAGTAAGATTGCTTTAAGCTTATGACATTTGAATTGTCGTTACCAATATTGTTTTCACTATAAGTAATTTTGTCGGCCAAAGAATTTAATTCAGAAGAGAGCGCCGTCGTCGAAACGTCGGTGCAAGAAAGTTCCTGCAAAAGAGAAAATTGCGTTTCTGAAGAAATTAGGTCAACAGAAATTTTATCTTCGATGCTTCGTAGTTCATCTATTCGTTTTGTGTCAAAATAGTGCGACGTGCCAAAAGCGATGGCAAAGAGCGTAACCGTGATGAAGAGAACCAATATTATTTTTTGCCAGTTAGTTTTTTGGTCTTGCATAGTTCCCTAGCCTGCTCGCTCGAGCGCCCAGCTAGATTCTTTTGATATTATAGAATTCCATATGGCTTTGAATAACCAAAATGGCGCGACGACAGAATAGATAACGATAAAATAGAGTATGTTGATGGTTATGGGATTTTTTTCGTTGGCCATTCTTCGCCCGATGATCATAGCAGTGACAAGCAGCAAGTAGAGTATGACCGAGAAAAAGAGAATTGTTTTTGTATCAAAGAAAAACCAATCGAATTTAAACGGCGGCAAGTTTGTCACGCCGACGACTTGGGCTTGGACCATCTTGTGATAGATAAATGCGGCAATGTTGTAAATGAGTGTCGAGAAAATAAACAAGACAGATATTATAGACACGAGCCCTGAAGGAATTGTAAAGAAGGCCACCGTGCCATATTTCCTTCGAAATATTAATCGTTTGTAGTCGACGACGTTATTGATAAACCCATAGACCCAGCGCAAGCGCTGTTTGTATAATCGTTGAACAGAATTTGGCGTAATAGTATAGACAAACGCGTCTGGGCAGTGGTCGATCTTGTAGCCGTGTTCTTGCATGCGCAGGGCGATCTCTTGGTCTTCGGTATTGTGGGCTTTGCGATAGTGACCCAAATCGTCAAAAACTTTTCTTTTAAATATTGAAAGCGGCCCAGGGGTAACATGAATTCCACCCATAAAACCAAGCATTTTTTTGATATAGATGGCCATCTCGTATTCTACTTTTTGAGCACCTTGAAGAATATTTTTCGGGTTGAGGACGATTATAGAAGGCACTATAGCCATGGCCTCTTTATCGTTTTCAAACATTTTCATTATGCGTTTGAGAGACTGGTCGTGGGCTATAGAATCTGAATCGAGGCAACCAAAAAATTCTGAGGTCGAATGATCGAGCGCCAAGTTGAGCGCCGTATGCTTGCCGCCATTTTCTTTTTTAAAAATTGAAATACCGGGTGTTTCTTTGAAAGTTTTTATAATTTCCCACGTTTTGTCTTTACTACCATCGTCTATTAAAAATATCGAGAGCTTATCTTTCGGATAATCGAGTTTTTGGAGCGACTCGATAGTTTTTCTAACGGTATGCTCTTCGTTGTAGCAGGGCACGGTTATCGTGACCGTTGGATAGTTTTTTAAATCAAGTATGGCTGGGTGTTTGACGATCGAGCGCCTCTTTTCAAAAAAGGTAACCAGAAAATACACTTGCACGTAGACCGAGCAGAAAGCTAGTGTATAAAAGGCTATGGTATATAAACTCATTCGTGAGGATAATGGTATCACGAAAAACTCTATTTTTCAACACAAAACTCCCCAGATTTGATCGGGGGAGTTTTGTTAAAAAACATTTACATTGGGTTACCAGATGGCATACTTGGATTCTTGACACTGCAACCAGGACAGTTTGCTTCTGCAGATTTGCAAACCTTGCACCTGCAATTGAAAACTTTCATAGCGGTTGCAACACCGACAAGCACATAGACGATTGCCTCGACTGCTGGCCACGAGCCAAAGATCATATTGACAACGTTCCAATTTGAATGGACGAGCATACCGATGCCAACCAAACCCCAATTGAGACCACCGATGACCACAAGCCACCATGCGATTCTCGAGTAGATACACCTCTTATGACACTTACACATAGATTGTTTTTAAAAAAATTATTTAATAATAGACCTTTTACAGTATTGATTATACATTGAAATAGGCCAATTTTGCAACTTGTGATATAATGTACCGATGGAAAATAATATCGAAAACAAACCAGCTGAAAACCCAGAACCAAAAACTCCTTTTAAAAGCCAGATGTCTACGCCTTCGGCCATAATAGTAGCTGGATTTCTTATCATGCTCGGCATTTTATTTAGCAAAGGCAGTTTCAGCTCGAACAACGCGCCAAAGACCTTGTCTGAAGAAGTCGGCGTGTCTAGTGCAGAGCTCAACCAGTGCATCAAAGCTACCGATCTAGACGCCTTAAATACAAGCATTCAAAAAAGTGTTTCAGATGCTATTCCAGAAGCTGACCGTGGCACGCCATACTCTATAGTCATAGGGCCAAACGGTTTTAAAACTGCAATTCACGGTGCTGAGACATATGACAATACCAAGCTCATCGTCGAGGCGGCAATGCAAGGCAAATTTGCAAAATCTGGAAGCGCGAACTTAACCGAACCGTATACTGGCAACGTCGCGCTGTCTGAACCGACAGACCACGTGCAAGGTAGCGCCGATGCCAAGATTACGATCATCGAATATTCTGATTTTGAATGCCCGTACTGTAAGATGTTTAACCCAGAACTCGAAAAACTTATGAAAGCAGAGACCCCAAATGTTCGCTGGGTTTACCGCCACTACCCTCTTCACCAGCATTCGTTTGAAGAACTGGTTGCCGCTAATTGCGTCGGTAAATTAAAAGGCGACGATGCATTCTTTAAATATGGCGACTTGCTCTTTGGCCTCCAAGACCAACAAGATACAGTTTCAGGAAAACTCTGAAATATTTTATCATCTGAAATGAAAAAGTCTGGCACGAGGCCAGACTTTAATGATTTGTAGGAAGATTATTCTTTTTCTCTCCTTATGAATATAAGAAACAAAAGAAAAACCAACAACCAACGGACTAACCATGCTACTATCCTTTGGTCTAGTGGCACGTGAATTTTACCAGAGAAGACAAAAAGAAAACTAATTCCACCAGCCACAGTGTTGAATAAAAAAGAGTCTGACACTGAGCGAAATATTTTATTTTCATTCCGATGAATCATGAACCCTTTGTCTCTTGCGATAAGTAACCCCAAGAAAAGAAGAACGAGTAAGAAAGATGTAGTCACGGGTGATGGAAAGAGTGATCTTTTTGAATAATTATCCTTTCTAACAAAAGTTTTAGTATCTCTGTTATATGAGAGAACACTAGTTACTTTTTCGTGTTCTTCGGTGAGGAAAAAATTTATGAAGATGGTTTTCCTTTTTTCATCAAGCGTAAGTTCGCCATCTGTAATCGCCATTTCAAAATCTGGTGATCGAAGGTGTTTATCTTCTCCAACGAGACGGAAACTATCTATTGGTTTACGATATTGTATTTCCACCGAAGAAACATAATCACCTGGGGATCGCACGTACCCATCAATGGTATCGGGAATCGTCTTGTCAAGAACGATGCTGTGCTTCCTGAGCAAGTATTCATAGACAGTTGAGTCGTTTGCTTTCTCAAAAAGGACTTGCCCCTTTGCAATTGTTGGCAAAAGGAGCATTAGAAACAGGTATTTTTTCATAAAACATTTTTTGATTTATTCTCATACTACATATTTATTCAAAAATGTCAATAAAAAACACCCTACAAAGTAGGGTGTTTTTTATTTTTTTACTAATCAAAATAGTTTTTGAGGCGGGCGATTTTGTCATTGTTACGGAGCTTTTCATGAACCTTGGCTTCAATTTGGCGAATGCGCTCACGGGTAACATTAAATTCCGTCCCGACTTCTTCGAGGGTGTGTTGAATGCCGTCGTTTAAGCCGTAGCGCAGTTCGAGAATTTTGCGTTCTTTTGGCGAAAGGGTGTCGAGCACTTCTTTTATTTGATCAGAGAGAATTCGTCGCGAAGAATCTTGGTCTGGGCGAAGAATTTTATCGTCAGGAATAAATTCACCGCGGGTCGATTTTTCATCGTCATCCCCGATCGGCTGTTCGAGCGAGACGGTCTCTTGGTTTATCTGTTCGATGATGTGAATTTTTTCGATATCAAGACCCATTTCTGTGGCAATTTCTTCAACCAGCGGTTCGCGGCCAAGGTCTTGTGAAAGTCGGCGCACGACTTGCTTGTATTTTGAAATTGTTTCAACCATGTGCACCGGTATGCGAATAGTTCGCGACTGGTCGGCCAAGGCGCGAGTAATCGATTGGCGAATCCACCACGTCGCATAGGTCGAGAATTTGTAGCCTTTGGTCCAATCAAATTTTTCAACGGCTTTGAAAAGACCGAGGTTGCCTTCTTGAATGAGGTCAAGGAGCGTCAGGTCAGAGCTGCGGCCGACATATTTCTTGGCAATCGAAACGACCAAGCGCAAGTTGGCTCGGGCCAGCAAATTTTTGGCTTCGGTATCCCCTCTTTCGATTCGCTTAGCTAAATCTTTCTCATCGTGAGCATTGATAAGCGGGTATTGGCCGATTTCTTTAAGATACATTTGTATCGAATCGTAACCTTGCGCATCTTTGCTGTACTTGAGCATTTGTTTTTCAGAATTGCCGTCAACGTCAAGCAAGTTGCCACCCTCAAGAACGTCGATGCCCGATGAAGATAGCTTTTCATATAGATCATCGAGGAAAAGAATGTTGCTTTCGATGTCTGGAAATTCTTTGATGATCTCGTCGTATGTCACAAAACCGCGCTTTTTACCCTTTTCAACCATTAGTTTGGCTTTTTGTTCGAGGTCGACAGCCCGGCGCTCGGCCGATGAAAGTTTCTGCGATTTTGCAACTTTTTTTGCTTTCTTGGCTACTTTGGTTGGCTTTTTTATCTTTTTGGCCTTTTTTGATTTTAGGGCTTTTTTTGCAACTTTCTTTTTAGCCTTGATTTTCTTGGCTTTTTTGGCGATTTTCTTTATTTTTTTCTTTGCTTTTGTTTTTTTAGCCATAATTATTTTGATGAGCGATTTTGTTTAATTTCTTCAATTCTCTTCGATAAATTGTCGAATGCTTTTAATTTCTCTTTTGAATCAAGTGGTTGTAGGATCAATTTTTCTTCTTTTAAAATTTCTTCTTCCAAGTTGAGCGTCAGTTCCTCTACATCAGTTTCTATCATATCAGTCTTCTGACCATACCACATTTCTGTTTCAAATGCCAGAGAGTCTTTGAATGGTTCGTGTTCTTCGGTAATTTTTTTAAATACGTCTTCGTTTATTCTTTTTTTAAAATTTTCGATTATTTTTTTTACTTTTTCGTTTTCACTTTTTGATTCCTCTTGCCAGTACAGTATGCCAAAGAATTTCCGCTCAAGGTTCTCGCGTCGTGAAATATTTTTTTTCTTTTCTTCAGCCTCGCTTGGTTCGACCATGGTGTCAATATTTGCTTTCTCAAAAGATTCAAGGTCTAGGATGATAGAATTCTCTGGCAGGTCTGTTTTATCATGGATTTCTTTTATATAGGCCGAGCGTTCGATCGAGCTCTTGACCATCAAAAGAAATGGGAAGATTATTTCTCTGATTTTTCTGCCTCTGATTCTTGGGTCGGCATATGTTTTGCATATTCGGTCGATATGAAAGCTGACTATATTTTTTGAATTTTTAATTATATCCCTCCAGTGGTCTGGGTTTTTAGAAATGATATCGGCTGGGTCTTCGCCTTCTGGCAGTTCTGCAACTTTGACTTGCATATCAAGAGAAAGCGCGATCGCAGCGCTTCGACTAGAAGCCCTGATGCCAGCTTCATCGCCATCAAAAGCAAAAATAACATTTGGCGAAAGCCTGCGTATTAGGCCCAAATTATTTATTTTAGATTCACTGTCTGAAACAGAATCAGACAATGCTGTTCCAGAGATAGCGACGGTATTTGTAAACGACGCTTGGTGCGAAAGAATCAGGTCGAGCTGACCCTCAACGACAATACTGTAACCTCTTTTTCTAATATCGCTCTTGGCCTTATCGATACCAAATAAGACGTTTGATTTGTTGTAGAGTGGTGTATCTGGACTGTTTATGTATTTTGCCTCTTCGATTGTGCCTTCGGCCTGTTGCGCGCCAAAAATTCTACCAGAGAAAGCAATCGTGCGGCCACTCGAATCGTTTATAGGAAACATGATCCGGCTGCGGAACCTGTCGTAGAAACCTTTTTCGTTTAATTTTACAAGCCCGATGGCTTCGATATCTTCTTTTTTAAAACCTTTTTGTATTAGGTATTCTGACGCCGATCGCCAAGAGGCCGGGGCGTAGCCGATCCGGAATAATTTTATTGTTTGGTCTGTTAACCCCCTACTTTTTAAATAAGCGTGGGCTTCGGTATTTTGGGCCAAGTGCGATTCAAAAAATTTTGTCGCCTCTTCCATTGCCTCGTGGTAGATTCCGATTTTTTCATCTGATTTATTTGGTCGATATTTTTGAAGCGCAACCCCAGCACGTTCAGCCAAGAGTTTTAGTGAACCTAAAAAATCTGTGCCTTCGAAATTTTGAACAAATGAAAAAATATCCCCTTTTGCGCCACAGCCAAAACAATAATAGGTGCCCCGATCGGGAGATATGAAAAAAGACGGCGTCTTTTCATTGTGAAAAGGACACTTGGCTTTATAATTTTTTCCAGCTTGGTTGACTTGTAGATACGAAGAGATAACATCAACAATCTGGAGTCTCTCTTTTATTTTTTCAACAGGTGATCTATCCATAATACCTGCGTTTTATTTTTATAATACCTCCTCTTCTTTTTCTTCTTTGGCTACTCTACCTTTGCCACGAGTTCCGAAACCCGTACCGGCAGGGATGAGGTTGCCTATGATGACATTTTCTTTCAAGCCTCTTAGATTGTCAACGCCGCCACGGATAGCATTGTTGATGAGAACACGGTTGGTATTTTGGAATGAGGCAGCTGAAAGCCAGCTCTTGGTCGTGAGAGAAACTTCTGTGATACCGAGGACGATTGTTGTCGCTTGGGCTGGTTCGCCTTTTTCTTTTAGTACGCGGTTATTTTCTTCGATCAATTCTATCGCCT
The DNA here is from genome assembly GCA_964527185.1 of uncultured Candidatus Saccharibacteria bacterium. Taxonomy (GTDB): domain Bacteria; phylum Patescibacteriota; class Minisyncoccia; order Phycocordibacterales; family UBA9973; genus UBA8515. The sequence continues at coordinate 49,580 of CAZGOI010000002.1, read as the reverse complement.
CGACGATTTCACCTGGCGAGAATGTCGTATCGCCAGCGTCCTTGATCTTCTTGCGCGAGAACATTTGCCTGATGATGATTTCAATGTGCTTGCGTGAAATCGAAGCGCTCTGCAAGTCATAGACTTTGTTTATCTCATCGACTATATACTCCTCGGCAACTTCTTTGCCTCCGTATTTAACTATTTCTGTGATATCAGCTGAACCGTCAGTCAGCAAGTCGCCTTTTTTAACCTTGTCACCAGCTTTGACGAGTGGTTGTCTACGGAAAGGAATGATGTATTCCATTTCATTTGATTTTCCATCATCTTTGGTGTCGGAAAGAACTTTGATTACTTTTTCTTTACCATTGTCCTTGATCTCGAGTACTTCCCCATCGGTGTGCGAAACTAGGGCTGGGTTTTTCGGCAAGCGGCGTTCAAATATTTCTTCAACACGGGGCAGACCGGTCGTGATGTCAACCGTCGCCACACCTCCAGCGTGGAATGTTCTGAGCGTCAGCTGGGTACCCGGCTCGCCGATAGCCTGGGCGGCGATGATACCGACGGCTTGGCCAATCTCGATCATGCAATTTCGCCCGAGGTCTAGACCATAGCACATGCGGCAAATGCCGTGTGTAGTCTCACACGACAGCGGGGTGCGAGCATAAGCTTCGGTCACACCTGCTTTTTCAAGCGCTCTGGCATCTTCTTTCATTATCAGGGTTCCCTTTTTGAATAAAACTTTGCCGTCTTTACCTTTAATATCGGCTAGCAAGACTCGACCATTTATATATTTTGCAAAGACTCCATCGACAGCTAGGATTTTCTTGCCATTTTTTGTACCACAATCTTCTTCGGTAATAACAACATCTTGAGCGACATCAACCAAACGACGAGTTAGATACCCGGCTTTTGCAGTGTTTAGAGCCGTATCGGCTGCGCCTTTTCTCGAACCGTGAGTGGTGATGAAGTATTCAAGCGGCGATAGGCCTTCTATATATGAAGGAATAATTGGGAAATCGAGTGTTTCGCCAGAAGTATTTACGATCAGACCTTTCATGCCGCACATCTGAACGAGCGAGCCCATATTGCCTCGAGCGCCTGATGTGATGAGGTCGTACGTCGAGCCACGATTATCGAGCGTGCCGGGAATTATTTTTTCAATTTCTTTTTTGGCATGCTCCCAAATTTCTATAATCTTTTGATATCTTTCATCATCAGACAGCAAGCCTTCGCCAAATTGATCATAGATAACTTGCTCTTCGGCTCTAGCTTTGGCGACAATTTTTGATTTATCAGCTGGCACGCTGACATTTTCGATACCCCAAGTCACGCCAGAATAGGTAGCGTATTTATAGCCAAAGTCTTTTATTTTATCGAGAACTTTTGGAGTCGCGTCGATACCGTAGTGGACGATCAACTCATCGACGAGCAGCGACATGCGCTTAATTGTTATTTCTTCATTCATAAAAGGAAAATCATCTGGAAAAATACTGTTGAAGAAAAGTCTTCCGACGGTCGTTTCAAAAGGTTTATTTTCAAAAATTTTATATCGAGGCTTGTCGCTGCCAAGAACTTTAATTTTGGCACGGAAAGTAATAACTCCTAGATCAAAAGCGGTAATGGCTTGGTTTGGGCTAGCAAATGCAAGTCCCTCGCCTTTTTCGCCATCAATTGATTTTGTCATCCAATAACAACCCAAAATCATATCCATCTTTGGCATAACGATCGGCGAGCCGTCTTGGGGTTTAAGAAGGTTTTTATTTGCCGCCATATAATCCCGAGCTTCTGTTTGGGCCATATCAGAAAGAGGCACATAGACAGCCATCTGGTCACCGTCAAAATCGGCGTTGAAGCCAGTACAGACGAGTGGGTGCACCTGGATAGCGTTGCCTTCGATCAAAACTGGGTTGAAAGCTTGGATTCCGAGTCGGTGCAGGGTCGGCGCGCGGTTTAGAAGCACATACTTGCCGCGAATGACCTCTTCGAGGATTGCCCAGACTTCTGGTATACCTTCTTCGATTAGACGATTGGCTCCGCGAATATTGAATGCAAGTTCTGTTTCGAGAATTTTTGAAATTACGAATGGTCTAAATAGTTCGAGCGCCATGTGTTTAGGCAGACCGCATTGGTTGAGTTTGAGGTCAGGGCCAACGACGATAACTGATCGACCAGAGTAGTCGACGCGCTTGCCGAGCAGGTTCTGGCGGAAGAGACCTTGTTTTGATTTTAGGTTGTCAGACAGAGATTTGAGCGCGCGCTTTTGCGATGCTGAAATTGCTTGCGAATCGTTTTGCTTGGCAATCGAGTTATCGATCAAGGCATCGACGGCTTCTTGCAGGATTCTTTTTTCATTGCGCAAGATGACATCTGGGGCCCCGATTTCTTTCAATTTTTTTAGACGATTGTTTCTATTTATAACGCGGCGATAGAGATCATTTAGGTCTGAAGTCGCATGGCGACCGCCGTCGAGTGCAACCATCGGGCGAAGAGCGGGCGGGATAACAGGAATAGCCGTCAAAAACATCCATTCAGGTCGAATACCAGAGTGGAGCATCGAACGAATGAGCGACATCCTCTTTTCGAGTTTTTCTTTGTCGATACTCGAAGCCTTTGGTATGAGAGCTTCGGTTTCTGATTTTAACTTCTCAAGATCAAGATTTTTAAATAGAGAAAATATTGCTTCAGCGCCGATCGAAGCTTCAAAGCACGATCCGTATTTCAAACCGAAATGGTGGTAAGCAATTTCGTTCAGCACTTTGCCTGGTGCGATTTCGTTTATCTCTCTTTTAGTATTTGAAAGCAATTCTTTTAATTTTTCTTTAGATTCAGCGTCGTTTGCGCTTTTGACTTTGGCTTTAAATTCGCTTTCGAGATTTTTTATGATCGTCTGCTTTTCTTCTTCGTGGACTTTGGTGATTATGTAGCCAGCAAAATATATAACTTTCTCGAGATCGTTGACCGGGATATTTAAAAGTATCGACATGCGTGAAGGCACGCCGCGCAAAAACCATATGTGGGCGACCGGTGAGGCGAGCTCGATGTGGCCCATGCGCTCGCGGCGAACTATCGAGCGGGTAACTTCGACGCCGCATTTCTCGCAGACTATGTCCTTGTAGCGAATGCGTCGGTACTTGCCACAGTAACATTCATAATCTTTTTCCGGACCAAAAATCCGCTCGTCGAAGAGGCCGTTGCGTTCTGAACGACCAGTGCGGTAGTTGATAGTCTCTGGTTTGGTGACCTCGCCATATGACCACTCGCGAATGCGCTCGGGGCTGGCGAGCTTGAGCGTGATTGAATCAAAGTCTGTTGTATCGATTGTTTTCATAATTTTAAATTTATTAGAGATTAATTATTTTGTGATTTCTTTAGATCGACATCGAGCGATAGACCGCGCAAATAATTTAACATGACGTTAAAAGATGCTGGAACATTTGGCTCGCCGATTGGTTGACCTTTGATAATCGAATCGAAAGTTGCAGACCGACCCATGATATCATCTGACTTTATTGTTAACATTTCACGCAATGTATAAGCCGAACCATGTCCCTCGAGCGCCCAGACTTCCATTTCTCCGAATCGCTGTCCGCCACCTTGGGCTTTACCGCCGAGCGGTTGCTGGGTAATGAGAGAGTATGGACCAATTGAACGCATGTGCAATTTATCTTCAACCATGTGGTGGAGTTTGAGCATATACATGTAACCGATGGCGACGTCTTGATCGAATGCATCCCCGGTGCGGCCATCATAGAGTACAACTTTGCCGCTCTCTGGTAGACCAGCTTTTACAAGCTCGGATTTTATTTCAGGGACTGTGGCCGATGAAAATGGCGGAACGATGGCCTGGTAGCCGAGAGTGTTAGCAGCATAACCCAAATGCATTTCAAGAATCTGGCCCAAGTTCATACGAGATGGAACGCCGAGCGGGGTTAGTATGACGTCGATCGGTGTACCATCTGCCATGTAAGGCATTTCTTCTTCGGGCAAGATGACCGAGATGACGCCCTTGTTTCCGTGTCGGCCAGCCAATTTGTCGCCGACAGAGATATTTCGCAGTTGGGCAATCTCGACAACAATTTTCTTTATGATTCCAGATTCGAGGTTGTGGCCTTGGTCGCGAGAGAAAATTTTAACACCGACAATGCGACCGCGTTTGCCATGCTCGAGTCGCAGTGAAGTATCTTTGACATCGCGAGCCTTCTCGGTGAAGATCGAGCGCAGGAGTCTCTCTTCGGGTGTTAGCTCGGTTTCCCCTTTCGGAGTGATCTTTCCGACCAAGATATCATTTTCGCGAACTTCAGCGCCGATGACAACGATGCCGTCTTCATCTAGATCTTTTAATTTATTTTCGCCGACGTTTGGAATATCGCGAGTTGTGATTTCAGGACCAAGCTTGGTATCGCGAACGTTGCAAACGAATTCAGTGACATAGATGCTTGTAAATTTACTTTCTTTGACGAGCCGCTCTGAGAGGATGATGGCGTCTTCGTAGTTTGCGCCACCCCAAGACATAAAGGCAACGAGAGCATTCTGGCCGAGAGCAATCTGGCCATCATCTGTCGTGCTCGTATCGGCGATGACCTGGTGTTTTTTTACGTGGTCACCGAGTGAAACATTTGGCCGTTGATGAAAGACAGAAAAGTTGTTGGTGCGAGAAAAATTTACGAGCGGGTATGGATGGTCTTTGCCCTTGTCGTCTTTGATGATTATTTTTTTGGCGTCGACATATGAAACTGTGCCGGAAACTTCTGATGTGACCAGGCGGCCAGAATCTCGGGAGGCAAGTTCTTCAACTCCGGTTGCCACAAGCGGAGCTTCAGGAATGATGCAAGGCAGAGCTTGCTTCTGCATGTTAGAGCCCATGAGCGTTCGGTGGGCGTCATCGTGCTCGAGGAATGGAATCATAGAAGTAGCGATCGAGAAAGCTTGGTTGGTGGCTACGTCGATAAAATCAACTTCGTTTTTTGAGACCATGCCTGGGTTTGTTTTGACCCGGGCTTCGACTTTAGCTTCTAAAATATTTCCTTTTTCATCATAATCGATACCCGAGTGGGCAATGTTGTATCGTTCTTCTTCGAGAGCATTAAGATAGACAACTTCGCCGGTAATTTTGCCGTTTTTAACTTTGATGTATGGCGTTTCAATAATTCCAAATTCGTTGATCTTGGCATATGTCGAAAGGTGGAGGATGAGGCCGATGTTTGGGCCTTCTGGTGTGTGGATCGGACAGACGCGACCATAGTGCGAGGTGTGCACGTCGCGAACTTCGAGCCCAGCGCGCTCGCGGGTCAGCCCGCCCGGACCAAGAGCAGATAGAATGCGCAAGTGCTCGACTTCGGCCATAACATTTTCTTGGTTCATGAATTGCGAAAGCTGGTTGGCTGTGAAAAATTCTTTGATGCGAGCTTGCAGCGGGCGCTGATTGATGATGGCAATCGGTAGCGATGTCGAGACATCGATCGTCGACATGCGGTCTTGGATGTTCCGCTTTATCTGCGCCATGCCCATGCGGAATTTTTGTTGGAGCATTTCACCAACATAGCGCACGCGTCGCTGGCCCAAGTGGTCGATATCATCGGCCTTGGCATGAGAATTATTGTTGAGCTCGATAATATTTTTTAAAATTGTGATGACGTCATCAGACGATATTGTTCGGCGTTCCATTTCTTTGTCGTCCATGCTTTTTCCAAAACGTTTGTTGAAGCGGAAGCGACCGACCGGCGACAGGTCATAACGCTCGCTTGAAAGAAGTGTATTTATAAATTCACGGGCGTTTTCGGCCGTCGCTAGGTCACCGTCGCGCAGGCGTTTGTATATCTCTATATATGAGTCTGAAAGGGTTTTGGCTGGGTCTTTGTCTAGGCAGGCTTTGGCAACCCTGGCGAGTTCTTCGGCGCCGACTTCGGCAGATTTGCCAAAGGCCTTAACCATGGCCTCGTCGCTATCGAGACCGAGCACGCGCAAAAGCGAAGCGGCAGAAAACTTGCGCTTCTTGTCTATGCGAACATATATCGCCCCGTCTGGGTCTGATTCTATTTCGATCCAAACCCCGCGGCTTGGAATTATCTTGGCCCCGAAATATCTTTTGCCCTTTAGTTCTTGCTCGGTGAAGAAAACTCCGAACGACCTGGTCAACTGACCAACGATGACGCGCTCGACGCCATTGATGATGAAAGTCCCGTGGCGAGTCATGAGTGGAACATCGGCCATAAATATTTCTTGTTCTTTTGAAGTGCCGATACTTTTATTTAAAAGTCGAACGCGGGCTTTGAGCTGACCTTCGTAGGTAAGTTTGTTTATCTTTGTGTATTCCTCGTCGAATTTTGGTTCGCCGAGAGTAAACGAAGTAAAGTCGAGTTGGAATTTCTTTTCAGAGTAGTCGTTGATCGGCGAAAACTCTTTGAAGACTTCCTTCAAGCCTTTTTCGACGAGCCAGTTGAATGATGAAAGCTGGTCTTCGATTAGATTTGGGAATTCAACCAATGGCTTTTTGTAGCGCGAAAAATATTTCTTTTCTCGTGTATTTTTTTTCTTCATAATATAAAACAAACAAAAACACCAAGGCGGGGAACCCTATGTTCTCGTTTTTATTTTAATTGGCAGGTATGTTTTGTTTGCACAAAAGCTTGCCTAAAGGCTAATAAGTAGTGATTGATCTGCCATAACTCAATCGATATTCACTGCCGACTATCTTATACTATCGCCTCTTTTTTGTCAACCTAATATCAAAAAACCCTATGCAAGCATAAGGTTTTTTTATTTTAAACACCTGACTAATCTTCTACTAATCTTATGAATTTTTGAAAATCATTAGAAGACCTATAGAAATAAATAAAAACAACAAAAGTAAAATCAAAAAGGTTCTACGGAAATCAACTTCGTAATAATCGTTGTTTTCCCCTTCGATGTATCTTCTGATTCCATTATTTTTTTCGCTGGAAATTATAACGTCATAGGGTATAGAAAACTTCTTTAGAATTTCAAGGGTAATTGGTTTTGTAAGAATAATTGGTTCTTTGGAATCATGTTTGTAAACAATGACACTACTGTCACTGTTTATCACATACAGTGTCTGATCTGCTTTTTTATTGTCATTGATATTTTCCGAACAGGATGATAGGAGAAGCACCCCCCCCATTAAAATGAGAAGTAGATTTTTCATTTTATAAAGTTTTATGATTTGAAATATGAGTAGAGCATTAATTGCACCAATTTTCGATGCAGATAATGCTTTACTCAATTAAAAAACCTTTCTTTTAAAGAACTTTTTATATGTGATAATATTATCATACTTTAGTATAAAAGTCAAGGGGTGGGTGTATTATCAAAAAAGCCCCGGATGGCGGGGCTTTAAAAATTGGGCTGACTAGGTAGCATATTGGGCCTGAGTCAGCAGATTTGTCCTCATAATCTTTGCACTTTCTATGCAAGATTTTATATTTTCTCTCAACAGTGTGGTCAATTCTTTTCGGTCACTTCCCTTGTATTGAATGGGCTCGCCCACTTTTACCGTAACCGGCAATGCCTTGGGGTTAAGCAGCCAGCTTTTTTTGCTGTAGAATTCATACCCGCCGTGCATGCCGATCGGTATTATTTTCTTTCCGGAACGCATCGAGATGACCGCGGCGCCTTCTTGAAAAGGCAGTAGCTTGCCGTCTAGCGTTCTAGTTCCCTCTGGGAAAAAGAAAGCGTCGTATCCTTCCTTCAACAATTTAAATAATCTTTTCTTGTCCTGGTCGCTCATTTTAGAACTTATGACCATTCCGTCTTTGTCTTTTACGACATCAACGATTATTGCGCCTATATTTCTTAGAAAAAATCCAAGGATTGGTATTTTGAAAAGATATTTATTGACAAAAATAGTCCCCTTTCTGCCATTGTAAAGCGCGCAGATGATAAACACATCAAGAATTGATGTGTGGTTTGCTGTGACAATAAAATTGTCATCTGTGGGCAGAGAGCCATCAATTTGATAGTCGACCCCGAGGGCAAACAACATGACCTTGCATGATGTTGCAAATTCTTTGAACAATTTTGCCCTGCTGTAGAGCAGGCACTTTATTTTGCTGAAAAGGTACATTGGCAATATTGCCAATAGTATTAAAATCAAAGCAAAAGATAAATGAACGAGGGTGTAAAGTCCCCTGACGAAAATATTACTTTTTTTCATAAGCAGAATTTTTCTTTCAAAATTATCAATAAAGCAGAATTTTGTCAATAGTTGATCTGTATATGAATTGACAACTAATTATAAATATGTTATACTCTTAAGAAATAAAAACCAAATTATTATGGAAAAGAATGAAATTCTGGCTTTTTTCCAAAGCCAAGTTGCCTTTCTTCAGAAAGGTATCGCCTTCCCTAATACGTCAATAACCTTGATGTTTTCAGGGAAAACTTTCATTGAAGAAAACTTCAAAGACATTTCTGCATTTAGCACCTACCAACCTAAAGTAAAAAATGTGCATGAAGTGCTGGACCAATTCGTAATCTCGGGTCATGCCAATCTTGGCCCATCAAACAGAGGCGAGGGGTCCACATTTCAAAGCTTTGGCACTATCATCCTGATGAATGATATATCTTCTATGAATATTGAATTCGTCGAAGAGAGCCGTAGCTCTAAACTTTTCAGGAGATTTTCACTGACGAACTGTACAATAAAATGGAAAGATGCAAAGTACCAATTCCGCGAAATCGGAGCCGATTGGGAAATCGGTGTTAAACTCGCCGGCTTGTCATTCCTTGAGTTGTGCAAGAAAACAGAAATCTTCATCAAAGAGAGGTGTGAATGTTTTAAACAATGATTGATAGAAAGTTAAAAATTAAGTCACTACTAAAAATAGTGACTTTTTTTATTTATTTTTCCATTCGTTTATTTTTTTATGATTGCCGGAAAGCAGAACCTTGGGGACTTTGTGGTTTTTACCTTTATATTTTATGACTTCTGGGCGGGTGTAAATCTCGCTTGATGATGTACGCTCTTCTTCAAGAGAATCAAAATTGCCGAGGACGCCTTCGATTTGGCGAGAGATAGAATCGACGAGAACCATCGCTGGTATTTCGCCACCGGTCAGCACATAGTCGCCTATCGAATATTTTTTTGTTTTAAGAATTTTATCGACGCGAGCATCGATACCCTCGTAACGACCGCAGATCATGATGACGTCGGTGTATTTTTTAGAAATATTTTTTGCCGATTTGGTTGTAAACTTTTCGGCAGTCGGAATAAAATTTATTGTTAAGATTTCTGGGCGGAGATTTTGAAAAGATTTTTTAAGTCTGGCCGAGCTTCCCCGTCCTTTGGACATTTTTTTTGCGAGGAGATCCGAGGACTTAGAAAATTTTTTCAAAACTGAAGCTTGTATAGATTCTACTGCTTTCACTACGGGCTCGGCCATCATGACCATTCCCGGCCCGCCGCCATATGGCCGTTCGTCTATCTGCAGCGATTTGTTGCCATCTGGCCAAACTTTTCTGTATTTGCCAGAAACAAATTTTCGAGGGTTAGTGAAAGAAACTTTTATCTTTTTTTCTTTAATCGCTCGCCCCAAAATCGACTCTTTTAAATAAGAGTTAAACATCTGGGGGAAAAGGGTGACAATGTGGAAATTCATAAAGTTAATATAGCACAAACCACTGCTCGTGCAATCAAAAAACCGCCTTGGCGGTTTTTTGATTTTTATTTAAATTCCTTTTAGGTCTTCGAGGGCGGCGTCGACTGATCGTGAAGCTTCGCCCGAGTTTGGTGTTGCTTGTGGTCTGGTGCTACCTTCTGGTTCATTTATTTTTAGATTTACACGAGCGTTGTTCTTCATACCGATGACTCGAAGAAGGGTGCGGATCGCTTTGGCGGTGTTGCCCTGCCGACCGATAATCTTGCCCATGTCTGCGCCGTTGACTGTCATAGTGATGAGGACACCCATTTCGTCGACTGTGCGATCGATCTTTACATCTTCTGGATGGTCAACCAGTGCTTTAACAATGTATTCTAGAAATGCTTTATCGTCTGCCATATCTAATATTTTCTTTTCAATTATTCTTAAACTTCTGCAGTGTATCGACTACAACCTGCCTAGGTAGATTATATCACAGCAATATTGCAAACCGCAATTACTATGCTTTTTTGAGCTCTTTACGAGCCTTGGTTGGAGATTTACGAGACAGAACATTTTTCTTCTTACTATCAATGATCTTCTTGCTGACTAGAAAATTGTGGACAGTCCCGGTCGCTTTGGCGCCATGACCCATCCAATAGGAAATGCGGTCAGCTTTGAAAGCTGCTTCCCCGCTCTTTATATTGTATGAACCGAGAATTTCTTTAAATCGGCCGCTCTTGGTTGAATTCTTTGAATCGGTCAAAACCAGACGGAAAGAGGCATCATTTTTGCGACCTATTCTCTGTAATCGTATTTTTAGCATAAGGCTATGCTAGCATAAAGATTTTTTCATATCAAGCCTGCGGTTTTGGCTGTGTTATACTCTACTTGTGAAAAAAGTTAAAAGTAGAAGGGATTTCAAGAAAAAGAAAAGTGATCAAATAAAGCATTCGACTAGAATGGTCGAAGGCATTTTGCACATAAACCACCAAGGTTCTGGTTCTGTGCGAATTCGCCACACCAATGAAATAATCGAGATCGATCACAACTTTCTGCGCACAGGTACAAATGGCGATATGGTAAGGGTCGTATTGCACCCGGCAAAAAGAGGTGGCGAACAGACTGGCGAGGTTCTAGAAATTTTACGGAGGTCTAAGAAAGGTTTTGCTGGCACGATCGAAGAAGAGCACGGCACGTATTTCTTGGCCCCGAGCGATCTAAAGATGTACGCCGACATCGTCATACCAAAAGAAAAACTCGGCGGAGCAAAAATCGGGCAGAAAGTTTTCGTCAAGATAACAGACTGGCACGACGCCAAGAAAGCGCCGGTCGGTGAAGTTTCAAAAATACTCGGCCTGCCGATGGAGCACGATGCAGAAATGCAGGCGATTGCGCTTGAAAAAGGTTTTGATTCGACGTTTCCAGCAGATGTTTTGAAGGAAGCTAAGGCCATCGCCAAGCAAGGAATAAAGGAGGCTGATTTTCATAGTCGTCGCGACATGCGCAAGGTTACGACATTTACGATCGACCCCGAAGACGCCAAAGATTTCGACGATGCTATATCGTTTAGAAAATTAAATGGTGGTCATTTTGAAATCGGCATTCACATCGCCGATGTCTCGCACTATGTGCAGCCCGGCACAGCTCTCGACGATGAAGCTCGAGTCCGCGGAACATCGGTCTACCTTGTTGACCGCACAATACCAATGCTACCAGAAGAACTTTCAAACGATTTGTGCAGTCTAAACCCAGACGTCGATCGATTGACATTCTCGGTAGTATTTGAAATGGATGCTCATGGCCACATCAGGAGTGAGTGGTTTGGCAAGACGGTCATACATTCAGATAAAAGATTTACCTACGAGAACGCCCAAAAAATCATCGACGTGGGACGTGGACCAATGTATACCGAACTTTCAACCTTAAACAATATTGCAAAAAAATTGGGCAAGAAAAGATTTAGCGAAGGCGCAATAATACTTGAGCAAGAAGAAGTTAAATTCAAACTCGATAAAAATGGTGTCCCGCTTGAAGTCTTCACCAAAGAAAGAAGCGACACCAACAAATTGATTGAGGAATTCATGCTTTTGGCCAATAGACGGGTGGCTGAATATATGTCGCCTAAAAAAGGAGCGCAAGGAGTATTTCTTTATCGCATCCACGACCTGCCAGATAAAGAAAAAATGAAAGATCTGGTGACATTCCTGCGGCGCTTGGGCTACCAAATGCGACTGAAGGATGGAATTATTCCGCCCGAGGAAATAAATGCTCTCATCGGCAAACTCGAACACAACCCACTCCGAGATACAGTCCACAGCATCATCATCAGGACGATGGCCAAGGCGATTTATTCGACAAAAAACATCGGGCACTATGGACTCGGTTTCAAATTCTACACCCACTTCACTTCCCCAATTCGTCGGTATCCAGATATCATCGTCCATAGATTGCTTTTTATGTATCTAAAGAAAAAAACAATGCCGAGGGAGCGTTGGTATGAATATGAAGAAATGAGTAGCGAAGCATCGCAGCGAGAAAAAGAAGCGGCCGAAGCCGAACGAGAGTCTATAAAATATAAACAGGTTGAATACATGTCGAGTCGGGTCGGCAAGACATTTGGTGGTATCATTACTGGTGTAACCGAGTGGGGTCTATATATAGAAGAAGAGAATACTAAATGCGAGGGCATGGTGAGAATGCGAGACTTGAAAGACGATTACTATGAATTTGAAAAAAAATACATGAGCATTCGCGGTCGCAAAACTCACCGAAAGTACACCCTGGGAGACAAGGTTAAATTCGTGGTCAAGGGCGTCGACAGGAACAAGAAAACGATAGATTACCAATTGGTTTAATATGAAAAACTATACAAAGAAAATTTTATTTTTAGTGTTGGTGCTTGGGTTCGGGGCAAAAACATACGCCGCGAGCACTTTCCATGTCAATAAAAATTTCGACCTAGTACCAAACGACAAAACGACAAACGGAAAATTTATCCTGATAACGATCGACGACGGCCCAAACAAAGCCGATAATGATGTCGTGCAAATTTTAAACAAACACAATACCAAAGCAATATTTTTTATCAATGGCATTCACGATAAAGACAACCAAGGAAATATCAAAATGCTATACGACGCTGGATTTGTAATCGGCAACCATACCTGGGATCATAAAAATTTGCAAAAAATTAAAGACGCAAATGCTGTAATAGGCGAAATAGATAGCAACAATGAATTGATAAAAAAGGAAACTGGCTCGAACTCGAAATTTTTTCGTCCACCTTATGGAATGTCGACAAAATTTGTCAGGAGTTTAGTTAAAAAAGAAGGTATGATATCTATGAATTGGTCTGGGGCAGCCAAAGACTGGGAAACAAACACGAAAGATGAAAAAATTTTCTTGAGCAATGTAGACAAGGGACTGCATAGTGGCGAGATCTTGCTCATCCACGAACACCCGTGGACCGTCAAATACCTAGACGACCTACTGACTGACCTTGAAGGAAAAGGTTATTCATTTGTAGACCCCAATCAAATTAAAAACTAGGTAAAAATCTATTTTGCATAGGTGTTTGCTTCTTCGAGATGGATCGACAGCAATTTTGAAACACCAGAAGAATCCATCGTGACGCCATAGAGCACTTGGGCCCGCGACATCGTCTCGCGATTGTGGGTGACGACGATCAGTTCTGAATATTTTGAAAGGCTCTCGAGCATATTGCCATATTTGCGTGAATTGGCTTCATCGAGCGCGGCGTCGGTTTCATCGAGCACCAAAAATGGCGGTGGGTTGACTTGGGAGATTGCAAACAAAAGCGCGATCGAGGCGAGCGACCGTTCGCCGCCAGAGAGCATGTGCAGGTCTTTGACTTTCTTGTGGGGCAGGGTGACATTGATCTCGATCCCCCGTTCAAAACCTTCCTCACCGTCTAAGGATTCTTCTTCGACTTCAAACTCTTCATCTTCACTCGGCGATTTTGATTTCTTGTGCTCGATAACGACAGACAAAAATGCCGAACCGCCACCGAACATCAAAGCAAAAAATTCTTGGAATTGTTTATTTATCTTTTCGACTCCGTCTTTGAATTCATTGTCTAGAGTTTCTTTTAATTCACGTATAAGTAGCCGGCAATCCTCGACGCCCTTGTTTAGATCTGTAATCTCGCGCGCTAGGAATTGGTCTCGGTTTTCGGTCTCCTGGTATTCTTTCATCAGGTCGGCGCCAGAGCCCGAACCAGTGTCTTCGAGTTTTATTTTTATGCGTTCAATTTTTTTCTTAAGCTCTTCTTGACTGGCGCGAGAAATCTCGTCTTCTGTTTTAATATTTTTGAAATCGACGACTTCGCTGCCAACCAAAACATTTGCTTCATATAGTTCTGCCTCGAGAGCGTTTGTGATCATGGTCAATTTTTCTTCCTCGAAAGAAAGCGCTTGAATACCAGAATTGATTTCACTCCGCTCACCCATAAGTTCATAGAGGGCTCGCTCGCTCTCGCGCAAACCAAGCTCCATTTCTTTTTCTCTGGCACGTAGGGTCGCAATGTTGAGCGATATGAGTTCTTCTTCTTTGGTGATTTTGTCCAACTCTTCTTGTATCTCGTCTTTAGTTTTTTTAATTTCTTTGTATTCGCTTTCTAAATTATTTTTCTTATCATTGTTTTTGGCGCCGCCTTCTAGAGCATCGAGACTCTTTTTTATTTTTCCAAGTATATCAATGACCGAAGGTAAGGTTTCAAGCTTCATTGCTTGGTCGATTTGAGCCTTCAAATCATAGACAAAACTTTGCCATTCCTTAATTGGGATTGAACCCTCGTCATTTTTAGCGTCATCGCTAGAGAGTTCTTTTTCTAGAGTTTCTAATATTCCTTCGATCCGTCCGAGTTTACGAGCCAATTCGTCTTTTGAAGATCTAAGTAGCACCAGATCCCCTTCGTGTTCTTTTATTTCTTTTGCATGGGCAGTCCCTGTATCTGGCGTATTTTTTTCTTTTTGGATTTTTGAAATTTCTCCATCGAGAGATTTATATTTTTTTTCAAACTCGTGCCTTTTTTCTTTTAATTTATTGGTCTCAGACAAAACGTAGGTCGATTCTTTAGACAAATATTCTTTATACAAATCTTTCAAACTGTCTCTCATTTCGCGAGCCCTTTCTAAAACTTGAACTTGTTTTTTAAGGAACGCCAAGTGTGGCGCCAGTTCTCGGCGTGAAGCTTGGGCTTCTTTCATATTTATATTTGTTTTGTCGAGCTTCCTCTCGGCTTCGCGAATGCGGTATTGGTAGATTTTGAGACCGAGCGCGTCTTCGATCATCGCCCGACGATCTTTGTTTGAAGCGTTGAGTACGCGATCGGCCTCGCCCTGGGATATGATGTGGTGGCCAGAACTACCGATGTTGACAGATGAAAGTAGGTCGATGACATCTTTTAATCTAACTTCTGTATTGTTGATGCTGTATTTATTTGCGCCATCGGAAAAAACTTCGCGAGCGATGGTGACTTCGTCATAGTCGAGCGATAGTGATAGATTGGTGCGCCAATCGGCAGACGAGAATGAAAAAATTTTCTTTGTATTATCAAAAGTAATTTCAACTTTGGCGTGGTTGGCTGAAGACAGAGTTTTTGAACCCTTAAATATCAGGTCGACCCCGCCTTTACCACGGAGCGACTTCATAGATTGCTCACCCAAAACAAAGCGAATCGCTTCGACGATGTTTGACTTGCCTGAACCGTTTGGTCCAACGATAGCCGTGATCGGAGTTGTGAAAGAAACTAAGCTCTTGCGGCCGAAAGATTTAAAACCAGAAAGTTCTATTGAGCGAAGTGTCATCTTAATCTATCCAGTTTTTAATTTCTAATGCGTTTCTGGCCGCCATTTGTTCGGCTTCTTGTTTAGACTTGCCCTTGCCGGAAGCGATGAGCTCATCGCCAAAATAAACCCCGATAGTAAAATGCTTGTCGTGGTCGGGGCCAGATTCGTTCAAGACTTTGTATGACGGGGTGAGGCTAGTGTGTTCTTGGGCTTTCTCTTGAATCAAGCTCTTGGCGTCGCGCCAGAGCTTCTTGGCAACGATGGCGTCTATTTTGTCAAAGAGTGTTTGCGCGATAAAGCCCCGAGCCTTGTCGTAACCTTGGTCAAGATATACCGCGCCGACATAAGCCTCATAGGTATTGGCCAAGATATAGTTTCGAGCTCGACCGGAATCTTTGGCCTCGCCTTTTGAAAGCATCAGGTAGTCATTCATGCCGAGCGATTGGGCGACTTCGCTAATGAGTACGGCATTGACAAGGGCCGACCGGTAAGCTGTCAGCTCGCCTTCATCGTGGCTCGGGTATTTTTTAAATAAATAATCGGTAATTATGAGTTCGAGCACCGCATCGCCAAGAAATTCTAGGCGTTCGTTGTGGGACAGACGCGAACCGTTGTTTTCGTTTATATAAGAACGGTGAATAAACGCTTGTTCGAGAAGTTTTTTATCTTTGAATATTATGTTTGTCTTTTTTTCAAATTCACTTAGGTCGATCATAGGTTGATTGTTATTTTTTTGTGACTATTTGAACCGCTTTTGATAGAAGTGGTATCATATTTTCGTACATTTTTAAGTTGGTAATTTCATCGAGCGGAAACCATTTGGCATCGTCGAGACCGCCAGATTTATTGTGTAAAGTTAACTCTCCGTATGAAGCTTCTGCAAGAAAGAAAGTTACTTGCTTTTTAATTTTGCCTTTTTCTGGGTGGGTAGCAATATATTCATTTCGTCCTAACATTTCTATAATTTTTACATCAATTCCTAGTTCTTTTTTTATTTCTCTCACTGCCCCAGTTTCTATATCTTCCCCATCTTCGATACCGCCTTTTGAAAGAGTCCAGTAGCCAAAGACATCGTGCACGAAACCAAAATAGATTTTCCCATCATGTTTAGAATATATAACAGCGCCGGCTTTTTTCTCGATCGGAAATTTGGCTGGGTCGGTTTCAAAAACTATCGGTTTCTTTTTTTTCTTTTTACTAACGTCGTCTTTGCCGGGCTCGCCTATTTCTTTATAGACACCACCCAAGACGCCGTTGATGAATTTGCTCGAATTCTCGCCGCCAAAACTTTTGGCGAGTTCGATGGCTTCATTGATGGCAACTTTTGGCGGGACTTCTTTGCGGTCGCCAAAAAGAAGTTCGTAGAGGCCGATGCGCAAAATATTGCGATCGACTACAGAGATTTTTTCGATAGGCCAATCTGGCGCAGCTTTTTCTATGATTTCATTTATTATTGCTTTTTTCTTGATGACTCCCGAGAAAAGACTGGTCATAAAGGCTCCATCGTTGAGTCCTGGACCAAATTCTTCAATATTGCGAGCAAGCATTTGCTCGGGGGTTAGTTCTTTTTCTGCTCCAAAATCCCACTCGAAGAGTGTCTGGAGAACTATTGAACGTGAAAGGTGCCGGTTTGCCATATACTTTAGTATAGCTTAAGCGCGGCTGGTTACTATTTATTAGTAATCAAACGCCCTTATACTATTTGCTTTTTGCTTTCGCTTTGGCTTGTTTCTTTTCTACCCGCTTGACCACGTCGATAACCTTACGGCCGCGGTAGAAACCACAATGCTTGCAGACCACATGCGTCTCGGTCGGGCGCTTGCAATTAGAACAGACCCCAAAGACTTTTGCCTTCAGAGCGTGGTGTGATCTTCGATTCCCAGTGTGGGAACGTGTATGTCGCATTCGTATTACCATACAAGGATTAGTATAGCGATTTTTAAAGAAAATGCAAATATAAAGGTTTTTATGTTATTATTGGTTCATGGAAAATACGGAAAAATTGGCTCACATCAGGCATTCTTTGGCCCACCTACTCGGGGCATCAGTCATGGAACTATTTCCAGATTCGAAACTAACTCTTGGCCCGGCTATCGATGATGGCTTCTATTACGATATCGACGTTGCTGGCAAAGTCACTGATCAAGACCTTGAAAAAATCGAGGGTAAAATGCGCGAACTACTAAAAACTTGGAATTCTTTTGAAAAGCAAGTTGTCAGCGAAAAAGAAGCGAAGAAAATATTTAAGGGCAACGAATACAAAGAGGAATTGATAAATGAAATAGCAAAGAAGGGCGAAGAGATAACCCTATATACTTCGGGGGATTTTACCGATCTGTGCCGTGGTGGTCATACAGAAAACCCGAGCAGAGATATCGCCCCAGATTCCTTCAGGCTCGACCGCATCGCCGGCGCTTATTGGCGAGGCGATGAGAAAAATAAAATGTTGACTCGTATTTATGGTCTGGCATTTGAGACAAAGGCTGACCTAGACAAATATGCCGCCCAACAAGAGGAAGCAAAAAAACGCGATCATCGAAAACTCGGCCGCGAATTTGATCTGTTTACATTTTCCGATATGGTTGGGGTCGGCATGCCACTTTTTACTCCACGTGGCAATGCTATCAGGGAAGAAATTATTAAATTCTCAAGGGAGTTGAACAAAGAACTCGGCTTTGGCGAAGTCCACACGCCAAATATCAACAAGGCGGAACTTTTTAAAACTTCTGGCCACTATGATAAATACAAAGAAGATATGCTGTCTGTTCGTTCACAATATGTTTCCGATGAAATGTTCTTAAAGCCGATGAATTGCCCGCAACACACCCAGATCTATGCCTCGCAGCCGCGAAGTTACAGAGACCTACCTATTAGGTATTCCGATTTTGCGGTGCTTTATCGCGATGAACGGCCAGGCGAGATGTCTGGGCTCACTAGGCTCCGCGCTTTTTCCCAAGACGATGGGCATATTTTCTGTCGAGAGGACCAAATAGAGAGCGAGATTGCGAGCGTCTTGGGTGTCATCCAAAAAGCGATGAGCACATACAAGGTAGACTATTGGATGCGCCTTTCACTTCGTGACCCAGAGAAAAAAGAAAAATATCTGGGCGACGATAGTGTTTGGGAAAAATCACAGGCTATTATGAAAGACTTGCTCGTGAGAAAAAAAATAAATCATAAAGAGGTAGTTGGCGAGGCTGCGTTCTACGGACCAAAAATAGATATTATGGCTATCGACGTTATCGGCCGACAGTGGCAGATATCTACTATCCAGCTTGATTTCAACCAGCCAAAGCGCTTCGAACTTGAATATAGAGATAAAGATGGAATGAAAAAAACTCCAGTCATGATTCACCGCGCGCTTATCGGCTCGCCAGACAGATTCCTGGGCATACTCCTTGAACACTACGCGGCAAACTTCCCGACCTGGCTTGCGCCTGTGCAAGTTGCTGTCATCCCAGTTAAAGACGAACATATAAATATGACCGAGGAGATAATAAAAAATCTAGATAAAGAGGGAGTGAGGTCTATGCACATCGTATATGGTGATAGTTTGGGTAAGAGAATTTACGAAGCAAAAAAAATTAATACCCCATACACAATAGTCTTTGGCGATAAAGAAAAAGATTCTGGAAAGTTAACGATTGAAAAACGTGATGGAGGAAAACTCGAAATGACAATCGATGATTTCATCGATCATCTTAAAAAAGAAATTAAAGACAGAAATTAATCTAGATAGACTATATCAAGGCCTAGGCTTTTTGCCTGTTCGTGTTCCCAATTTGACCCGCGCGAACTCTCCCAACCTTTTATAAAATAGAGTGTCTTTACCTTGCCAGATTTAAATATGGGTAAATAAAAATCTTCTAATATGCTATTTACCCCGTCGGTGACTGTTTTTTTGAGTTCCTGCATTGGCCATTCGAATGGAATTTGGTCAAAAATAATTTTGCCCTGGCTTTGAAGCTTGCGAATAGTCTCGTCAAATATTTTTAGATTTAGCTCGACCGAACCTAGCCCGCCTGTGGCAATCGGCCCACAGACCTGCCCTATTCCCATGGGCATCCGGTCGAGCACGGTGTGTGCTATCTTATATAAATCTTCAAAATTTTTTGCTTGTTCTAGATTTTTGAAATCTTCTTCTGTCCAATATTTTATGGTGTGTGGATTGTCGATCATAATTTTAAATATCGAGTTTTGCCATCTTGGCGTGGGATTGAATGAAAGCCTTGCGGGGTGGAACTTCAGAACCCATGAGCATGTCAAAAATTTTATTCGCGTCTTCGGCGTCTGTGATTGTGACTTGCTTGATAACTCGGCGAGTAGGGTCCATAGTTGTTTCCCACAATTCTTCGGCGTTCATCTCGCCGAGACCTTTGTAGCGCTGGACGTGGACCTTGGCGGGTTTTTTATTTTCTACTTTTTCCTCCTCATCTTCTTCGATCTCACCACTATCTTCAGCATTGGCAGATTCCTGTAAAAGTTCATCGAGAGATTTTGATTCCTTACCAAGAATTTTGTCGCGTTCGGCATCTGAATAGGCATAGAGTATTTCTTTACCGCGTTTTATTTTGAAAAGTGGTGGTTGAGCTATATAGACATAGCCAGCATCGAGCACCGATCTAAAATATCGGTACATGAGCGTCAGTATGAGGGTACGTATGTGGGCCCCATCGACATCGGCATCGGTCGCAATTATTATTTTATGGTAGCGAATTTTCTCGAGATCAAAAGTGTCGCCGATAGAGGTCCCCATAGCAATGACAAGATTTTTTATTTGTTCAGAACCGAGCATTCTGTCGAGGCGCGCTCGTTCGACATTAAGAATTTTTCCGCGAAGTGGCAATATGGCCTGCGTCCTTCGGTCGCGGCCCATCTTGGCTGTGCCGCCAGCCGAATCTCCCTCGACTATAAATAGCTCGGCTTCTTCGGCGCTTTTTGTCTGGCAATCGGCAAGCTTGCCAGGTAGGGTCATACCCTCGAGCGCGCCTTTACGCAAGACAGAATCTTTGGCAGCTTTGGCGGCTTTGCGAGCTCGAAGAGCGAGTATCGATTTGTTAATGATGGCTTTGGCTTCATCTGGGTTTTCATCGAGAAATGCATTGAAGGCATCGCCAAAGACTGTCGAAACTGCGCCTTGGGCTTCGGTCGAACCAAGTTTGGCCTTGGTCTGACCTTCAAATTGAATCTCACGAAGCTTGACCGAAATAACCGCCATCAAACCCTCGAGCACATCGTCCCCGGTGAACGCCCCGTCGGATTCTTTTATCAAATTATTTTTCTTACCATAGTTATTTAGAACGCGTGTCAGAGCTGTTTTAAAACCAGTCACGTGGGTGCCGCCTTCGGGGTTATAAATATTGTTGGCAAAGGGAACGATGTGGGAATTTACATCATCAACGTATTGCAACGCAACCTCGACATCGACATCCTCGGCTTCGCGTTCAACATAAAAAACTGTTGGGTTAACAACCTTCTCAAGTTTATTATAAAATTTTACAAGGGAAACAAGCCCGCCTTCGAAATAGAATGTTGTACTCGGTAGTTCAAGGCCCAAATCTCTAAACCAAAATACTTCCCCTTCAGTCACAGCCTCGATGCCACGGGTCAATGCCGCTTTTGCAAATGAACCATCGCGGGCGTCGATGATATCGATACGCAATCCTTTGACTAGGTAGGCCTGCTGACGCAAGTGGTTTATAATCGTGCTCCAATCAAAAGTTACATCTTTAAATATTTCTTCATCGGGGCAAAAAGTAATGATGGTCCCATGGTCTTTTGATGTTCCAATTTTTTTTACAGCTGCTTTGCGCTTGCCTTGCGAATATTCTTGGGCGTATTTTCCACCATCGCGGTGAATAATTGCTTGAGTATAAATCGAGAGCGCATTGACGACCGAAGCGCCAACACCGTGGAGTCCACCAGAAACTTTGTACCCGCTGTCATCGCCACCAAATTTTCCGCCAGCGTGTAGGGTCGTCATGACCGTTTCAAGTGCCGAGACTTTTGTTTTGGGGTGGATATCAACCGGAATACCTCGGCCATTGTCGGCCACACGGACATAGTTGTCTGGCAAAAGTGTAACTTCGATATGGTCGGCAAAACCCCCCATAGCCTCGTCGCGGGAATTATCAAAAATTTCCCAGATTAGGTGGTGCAGACCTTCGGGCCCAGTCGAGCCGATGTACATACCAGGTCTTCGTCTGACAGGTTCAAGACCCTCGAGCACAGAGATCTGGCTTGCTCCATAATTAACTTTTTTCTTATCTTCATTGTGTTTCGGCATAGGAAATTAACCGTTCGGCTCAATATGTTTTATTTTATTTTGAATGTCTTCTTCGAGTGTTTTGATGTCTTTGAGTTCACTCGCTAAGTCTTTATTTGTGTCTTCGAGTTCTTCGATTTCGTTTTGCAATTCTTCGACCGAGTTACGCCTTCTACGGAAAGAACCATATCTGTGTCTGTGGCGAACAAGGACGATAACCGCAATGGCAACTAAGAGGGTAAATAGCATGTAGAACGCGCCACTAGTCATAAAATCTTGCATTTGGGCAGCGTATGATAAGTTGTCTCCGGTTTGATAGCCCGGAGCAATGATCCATTTGTCGTCAAAAGTTTTTCTGTCATTGTTACTGATCTGTTGCAGGCCTTTATCTAGAATAGATTGGAGTATTTGTTTATCTTTTGGCACAGCAAATGCGAGTTTGTATTCGAACCCAGTATCGCCAACGACCTTAACACTATTTAAAACTTGTTTTGATATATAGTAAGAAAATGATGCGATATCCATAACCGCTGCATCTACTTCCCCGAGTACAAGCTGTTGCAGAGAAACCTCGTCATCGGTCATCGATTCTATGATCGTTCGTGGATTATTTTGTCTAACAAAGTCTTCGACGGCGTATTTGTCACCGATTGCGACCTTTTTGCCAGTTAGATCATTTATATTTTTTATATTTTGATCGGAATCCTTGCGAGTAACAATTACTGCTGGAACAGAAATATAGTTATCAGTAAAATACAAAAAGTTTTCACGATCTTTAGTATCAGCGATTGAGGTAACTACATCGCCTTTACCATTTTGTATATCATCAAGTATTTGAGATTTTGGTCTGGCCTGTAGATACTGTATTTTTATACCTAGCTTGTTTGCGATGAATTCTATGTAGTCGATAGAAAGCCCTTGTGGCGATCCAGCAGAATTTTCATATGAAAATGGTGGGAAATTTTTCTCTGGGTAAACGACTATTGTATTGTTGCGCTCTTTCAGCCACAAGTTTTCTTCGGGTGACAGTATTGACGAATCGGCCAAGGCCAAAGGCGCCCATAGAGAAATGGTAAGGGCGAGGGCGAGAGTTATAGGGAGTTTAAATTTTAACTTAAGAGCCTTCTGGGTCATTAAAATAAGGGATTAGGTCGCAGAGATACACCCCCTTATTATAGCATATTCTATAGAGAATTTGTAGAGTCCTTAGGCCCTAAACTGTCGATAATTTGAGTTTCTTGACTGCGATCGAGCACTTTATCTTGGCGTTTAAGTGCATGTTCTGAGAGTTCGAGTTTTTCTTCCTCGAGGCCCATTTTCTTTTTGAGAATACGCATGCGAAGCCACGAATACCATGGTATGAAGTAGATAATAACGAGTAGTGCAACGACTGGTATAAGTAGTCCCAATACATTTATCAATATGACTATGTAGTGGACGAGCTTGCTATCGCTTACGAGCAATTGAACCCCGAGCCCCGGTTTTTCTATGTTTTTATTTGGGTCAACTAAGTAAGGCGTGGCATTGTAAGCGCCAGCGATTAGATTTGAATAGCTCGTATAAGTAAATTCTCCAGTTTGATCATTTTTAACCAAGACATCTGTCAATTTTTTCTTTTTAGTTTCTAGATATTCAATAAATCTTTCTCCTAGAGATTTTGAAGAAGTATCTTCGAATGCGATCTTGGTCAAGGCGTTTGGTTCGCCTTTACCACGGACATAGACTACGTCTTTCGACAAAACAGATTTAGAATAGTCGGTTATAACCGGCAGGGCAACTGGTTTGTTTGATTCGTTGATATAGACGCCTTCAGTTGGACTGATATTTTTTATATTCAAACCTATAGAAGATAGGGAACCTAAAATATTTGTTCCCATACCATCGTTGGCTAGTATTGCGCCTTCGGATAGACTTATGTTTGCACTGCCTGAATTTTTTGCTTCAAAAGTTATTTCAAATATATTGCCACCGCTGCCAGTATAGCCTGGGTTTAAAATGATACCTTCGAAGCTTACCCGATCGCGACCTGTGATCGATGGTTCCCTCGTCCATAGATTTACCAAGCTGTGAGATTTTGAGATCGAATTAATTTTTATAATATCTGAAGAAAAAGTTATTGAACCAGAGACAGCATTTATGGCTTCATCAGTAGAATTGACCTTGACTATGATAGTGAAAAGGTCGCTGACAGATATTTGGGCTCCGGGTTTAGACAAAACAAAAGATGCAGACAGAGCAAAGGCAGTATTCCAATACAACGAGAATAATAAAGAAGCAGTAATTATAAGCTTTATTTTGTGCTTCATCTTCTTTTTTTATACCACAATAGCCTATACCAAGCAATGAGGAGAATTAGTATTATAGAGGATATCGCGAGCACGGTTGACAGGAAACCCGGAACCACGACCGAGGCTTGCATTTGGTTGCCAGCAAAATCGGTCGCTTTTATTATGAACTCTTTTGAAAATAATCCTCGCGAGACTGGAAACGGACTCTCGATCGATACCCAATTCTTGCCACCGTCATCGCTTGCTTCATATTTTTTTATCCCAGAATCCTGGTCTGTCGTACTGAAAACTAGAAGTGGTGGAGTTTGTGAAAAATATTCTGATGGAACAAATTTTACATCAAATGGTAGGGGCGGGGTTTGGTCTTTATTTGCATTGTTGTTGCCCTCTTGTGACCCGCCTGAATTTATAGCCAGTGTTTTGTCGCTCAATGTGTAAAAAATTGGCGTGCCGTTGCCATCATTTAACAATATCTGCGAGTGGCCGATAGAAAAACGGGCCTGGCCAGCAGATTTTGCTTTGAAAATCAATTCTGTAAATTTAATCGGTCCGATACTTCCACTTGAGGCTATGTATGAGCCATCGACTCCGCCGGGAATGATACCCGAAAAATTTATACTGCCACCATGGTCTTCGGGTTTCTTCAGCCAAATTTTTATAACTCCATTACTTTCCTTGTAGCCTTCAAACGAGACTAGATTTTGCGGGTAGCTTAGCGAAATATCGGCCGAATTTATCAGGTCCCCATCATTTTTAAACAATATATCTACATTAAACGTTTCATTTTCTTTGACTTGGTCTGGCGAACCAATATAAAGCTCGGCGGCAAAAGCTTTTTGTGAAAAGAAAAATATCAATACGATAAAAAATAATTTAATAAATTTCATAACTAGTCATTGTTAGCCAGTCCAATAATAAGCAAGTATAGAAAAGTCTATTAGGTCGATGGTACCGTCGTGATTGGCATCAACGCAATCGGGTGGATTTGGTTTACCATACCAAAAAGCCATGACCGAAAAATCGACCAGGTTTATAATGTGGTCGGCGTTACAATCCCCCGGTATATTCAAGACAAGTTCGGTGCTACTTATATTTATATCTCCGATGACAAACTTAACCACCTTGCTGACTCTTTTATCATCTTTATAATTTACTTTAATATCATAGTCACCTTTTGGAAAATTGCCTAGGTTGTAGGTGAAATTATATTTACCATCGGCACTGCTTTGGCCAGAAAATTTTGCACTCGCAGGCCCGTCGAAAGATATTTGGATATCAGATGTGGGCAAAGCGTAACCAGACAAAGTTATACTATCGCCCAATTTTACTTCTGTTTTATCGGTTGAAATAGTCGGTGCAAATTTTATACCACTTAGTTCGGTATAATATCCTGTGGTGATTGCGACTGGGTAGTTTAGTATTGTCGAGCGGCGATTCTCTTTATCAATAGCATAAAGAGTATATAAAATATTTAAAGAATATTGTTCATAGATAGTGACTTCAAACGACCCACTTTGGTCAGCGACAGTTGTAGTACTGGGTGAACCATTTTCGAGAATGTGGACCGTCGCCCCTGGATAAGCGTAACCTTTGAATATGACTGCTGCTTGATATGAACCTCCCCCACCCCCACCTGTTATGGGGTTACCAATGCCAACTTGGGCCGTAACAGTTACATCACTTTGAGATGTCAGTGTAAGAGCGAGCGCGTTGTTTGGAAAAAAGACTGCGAGATAAAGTATTAAAAAATATTTTATTATTGAGATTTTCTTATACATTGTTGGCAGTGTTTGGCATACTCATACCAGTACCTGCCTTTCGTATAATATGTCTGTTGTATCGTCTGATAAGTTTTTTGCCTCCCCAAAATACTATAAATATAATAATAATGAGACATATGATAAGTTCCCATGGGAAGACAAATATGAAAATGGTTTTCGATACTCGGGTAGCGCTCGTCCCATATAGAAGGTCTAGCTTCACAAAATATGGACCGATGGCAAAATTGTTCCATTCATAACCGACCTGGTCGAAAAAGCTCGCGATCGCACCGGATGGTTTCACATACCCTTCTGGTCTTTTGTTTTTGACCCAATCTATTTCAAAGCGTCGCGTACTGCGTGGCAAAATATTTCCCGATGACAGATTAGCATCTAGACGATCAGCTGGGAAGTAGACGAGATCGTGCATTGTAATCGTACCAGTTGGTTTAACATAGTCATTGCCATCATTTTTAAATCTATAGATAAAAGAAATCGGCAGGGTTTTATAGAATGTCGAATGGTCGATAGTCGAGAAATCGAGCAACCCGCCGGCCTCTTTAATATCTCCGTTGACAGATAGAAGGACGAGTGCGCCGATTTTTGCACCGATCCCGACCGAAGAACTACCTGTATTGTTAGGTAGAGTTCCAAAAAATACCGCACCAAAGTGCCCACCTGGTTCGGCATCTTTTGGAATTTCAATTTTTACAGTTACTGTTTTGCTTTGACCTGGTTTAAGCGCAATCGAAGAGTCGGTGCTCATCCAAGTGCCGATGTCGTCTTTGGGTTCGACGAAAGCTGGGTTGCCAGACTCGCCTTGGGCTTCGAAGTTCGCATATGAAGTGTAATAAACTTGTAGAGCTTTTGTCTCGTTTATGAGAGTGATGTCGTGTTGTACGGTCTGGCCCGGGTTGCCAGATATTTCTATTCGAACCGGAGTGACTGTCAGAGCAAAAGCTTGTCTTCCAATAGAAAAGACTAAAACGAGCGCAATTATAAACAAAGATGATTTAAAAAAGTAGCGCATATTTTAGTCTTTGATTAAGCAACCTAGAATGTAGCAGCAGCGATGTAAGTAAGGGTTGTTGAATAAGATCCAGCAACGGTGGTGTTAGACATGTTAGCCACATATGAAACAGTATATGTACAGTCACCAACGTGTGTTTGGCTTGTCAGAAGCGTGGCTGTGCTAGCAACAAATGAGTATTTATTTGTAGTACCATAGTCGGCCGGTAGAGAATCGCAGGTTCCAGAGTTTGTTGTAACGTTTGACCCAACTGATGGAGTTGTGTTTGAAACCATATTGATACCAAAACCTGCAGTACCTGCTACAGACGAGGCTTGTGAACCATAAGCTGGAATGGTATTTGAACCGCTAGTTAATGTTGCGCCGTTGTATGTCAACTGAAATCCTCCGGTTGCATTTGAAGCAATTCTTGCGGTGTGGGATCCGCTATTAGCCGAACCAGTCGAAAGAGTACCGAGGGCAACCGAGTTTGAACCTATAGCTAGAGTAAGAACTGGGTCGACAGTGGCAGTAACGGTAACGACATCGTTTGTCTCAACTACAACTGCGCCAGCACCCGAGTCGGTGTTTGAACCCGAGTCGGTGATTGTAAGTTTTGAAGAATCAACATCTGAAGATTTGTTTGTCATCGTGCCAGTACCAGCAGTCGTCGTACCATCGATGGTGAATGTGACTGAAGCAGCGTTTGACGATGCCGTGAAGCTGCCAGCAGCAAAGACGGTAAAAGTATTGTTGGTTGTATCGATGTTGACACAGACATTGTTTGCACCGGCTGTACATGATGGATCGACGCCCGAAGACGAACTGACCGCATTTATAGTTCGAGCCGTACCATCGTTGAACGTGAAATCTGCTGTCTGCCAGTTACCAATAGCGTTTAATGTAAAGTCAGCATTGACAAAGTCAAAAGCGATGCGATCGGCAGCTTGGAAGTTGTGACCAGCGGCCATTGTATAGGTAATGGTGTGCTTGGCAGTCGTACTGATAGCCTGAGTCGTCATGACATCTTTGATACTGACGAGCGAGGCAGCCATAGTAATCTTTGGGCCGACCAAGAAAGCAATGAGACCGATAATAGTTACAGCGCTTGTAACTTTAGATAAAAACAACTTGTTGATTCTTTTCATTTTTGATAAATTGGCTAATAAATTTTTAAATCTATGCTCCTATTTTACCATATAAAACCCATAAATAGAAGGTTTAATGGCCTATGTGGATAACTTTTTATACTATCTTGTCAGAAGGTACCACTAAGAACATAGGTAATATTTGTCGAATATGAACCGGCAGCTGTGGTGTTAGATATATTACCTACATATGAGACTGTATATACGCAATCGGCTGGGGCAGTCACGTTTGTAATGGTAGTGGTCGTACTATCTTTAAATTCAAAAGTGTTGGCTGTATTGTAAGCCGAAGCTACCCCGCAGGTACCAGAGTTGGTCGTCGGGTCAGCTCCGACCGAGGGTGTTGTATTTGCTTTTAAGTTGATACCAAACCCGGCCGTACCAGCACTTGAAGACCCGGCGGTATAGACCGGTATGGTGTATGAGTTATTTGATTGGTTTGTCAGTGTTGGACCATTGTAAGAGATAGCAAAACCGCCGGAAGCGTTGGTTGTGGCAGAGATAGTATGGGAACCGCTACCGGTAGTCGAAGTCGTGATCGTGCCTAGCGAGACAGAATTTGCACTGATGCTCAAAGTCAAGAGCGGCGGGACAACTTTGGCGCAAAGTTTTTCTGTATAAGCGCTCGAGTCGCCGGCGTGGGCATTGTCTGAAGCTGAGATCGAAGCGATCGTCGTGTCGTAGCCACTGCAATTAGTATTTTGATGGCCGACGGTTATCATATCCCCAACGTCGCTTGAAAGACATAGGTTATTACCATAGGTGTTGATCGATTCGTCTTGAATATGAGAATTGGTCACATCATAGGCCCGGGCGAAAACTTGATAGTTTAGTGCAGAGCAAGAGTTACCAATGTTTGAAGAAGAGCTCGTGCAGCAGACAACATTGCTGTCATAGTTTGAGTTCGATTGGCTTGGCAGTTCGACGTGGGCATTGGTCGAATCAGACATGCGCAAAAGGACTGTACCCGAACACGAACCAACCGAAGTGACCGAACACGAAATACTCGCGTACAAAGAAGACGCGGGCACAAGTAAAGAAAAAATTAAGATTAGTAGGAATTTACTAGAAAGTTTTTTCTTTAAGAGGCTTCGAAGTCGATTCGGTTGATGGTGTTGGTGTGGATTGAACATTACTATTAATTGGAGCAGTTTCTATTATCTTATTAATGCTTGGGCGGTAGAGTACAGCCTTACCAGCTTTACTGAATATCAAAACCTTGTCACCTTTTTGCGATTCAGAAAAGAATGCTTGACCCTTTAGCGAATTTGGGTCGACGACGGTTGCGATCGTTGGCTCTTCCCCTGGGGGTATGAGATATATCTTGGCAACTTTGGCAAGTAGATCATCTGTATCTTTTTGAGATTGAATAGTTGGGTTTGATCGCAGCTTGTTGTACTCGTAAAAAAAGTATCCGCCAAAAGAAAGCGAGGTGATGACCACGACAAAAATGACCACACTTGAAATGCTAAAAAAAATTTTTCTTTTCTGGGGTTTTTCTTCAGTATAGTATTCCAATAGGCTATATTATAGGACAAAACAATAACTAGGGCAACAAGGGTGATTTGACAATTTATTTAGCGAATACATATTTTTTATAGACAAAATAACTCCAAATGGCTATTGTCCCGAGGGTAAGCATTTTGGCCAAAACCTTATCGATCGAAAGGATTTCAACAAAAAATGACAAGAGGAGAATGTTTATTACTAGATTCAGTGACGAGAAAAAAAAGTAACGGATGACTTGTTTGTGAATATTAGTGGTCGATGTATTTTTGAATGTTAGATATTTCTGCATCGAAAAACCGACAAAAGCCGCCAAGATATAAGAAGTGATAGAAGCGTATATGTACCAGATGCCGAGGACTTTGAAGAAAAAAATGTACAAGATAAAGTTGGTCGCCGCACCTACGCAACCGGCTAAAATGAAAAGCATAGCTTTTTTTATGTCTTTATACATTTGATTTATAAATTTTATCGAGTGCCTTTGTTACCCGCATACTATGACCGATACCAGATCTAGGTGTTTTGTGTTCTTCGACACAAGATATGAAATACTCTAGTTCGTTTTTTAGTGGTTCATGCAATTTTATTTTTGGAATGAAAACCCTATGCTTTGACTGGTCGAAAAATTTTGATGAACCGTTGAATTTTTTCGGGTACGGGGTTAGATAGAATTTTAATTTATCTTTTTTTTCCAGATCATCAAATACTGCCATGCCCCGATCGCCGACTATCGTCATTTTTCTGACTTTCTCGGGCATGAACCACGAGGTTATGATCGTTAGGTTGATATTGCCATGCAGTTTAATATCGGCTGTCGAAAAATCATCATGCGAACTTTTGGTAAAACTTTTTTTTGTAATTTTCTCTATAGAGCCGAATCGATCGAGGCCAAATAGATAGTCGATGACCGAGAGTTCGTGGGTGGCCGTTTCCCAAAAGCACCCAGTTCCCTCTCGTATGGGACCAAAATAAAAATTCTCTGCAATGATATATGAAATATTGCCGATAAATTTCTGGTCGAGCTTGGTTTTGAGATATTTGATCGCATCGTGATACAGATATTGGTGCCCGAGCATAAAAGTTTTATTGCTAGACAAAATATATTTTTCTAATTTTTTAGCATCGGTAATATTTGCGGTTAGCGGTTTCTCGAGCAGGACATTTTTACCCAATTTCATGGCTTCTTTTGCAAGCGCAAAATGGGTTTGGCTCGGTGTCGCTATGACAACGCAATCGATTTCTTTTAGTTTCAAAAGTTCCGAGCCCTTGGAAAACATTTTAACCCCAGGCGGAATTATTTTTTTATATTCTCTTTTTCTTTTATTTA
The DNA here is from genome assembly GCA_964527185.1 of uncultured Candidatus Saccharibacteria bacterium. Taxonomy (GTDB): domain Bacteria; phylum Patescibacteriota; class Minisyncoccia; order Phycocordibacterales; family UBA9973; genus UBA8515. The sequence goes on along the minus strand of CAZGOI010000002.1, from coordinate 18,889 downwards.
TGTGGTGGTCGGCAATGGCTAACAATGATATATCTTTGTTGACACCGAGGAGTCTGAGGTGATTTTTGCCAAAGTATCCAAGCCCTATCAATCCAAAATTAAGCTTTTTTTTCATAAATAGAAATGAATTAGATGGTGTCTTTAAACCAACTCATCGTCCTCGATAAGCCAGTTTTAATATCGACGCTTGGTTTAAAATTTAATTTTGTTTTTATTTTACTGATATCGGGTTTGCGGCGGCGGGGTTCATCGCTCGGGTACGAGTCGGGGTATGATATGAGTTTGATCTCTGTTTTCTTTGGAGCAAGGCCGACGACAATCTTTGCCAAGTCTGTCATACTCATTTCCTCGACATCCGTTCCGACGTTATAGACTTCCCCATTGTCTTGCGAGAGTAAAACTTTCAAAAATCCAACAACGGCATCGCTTATATAACAGAATGTCCTCGTCTGGTTTCCGTTATCGTGGACTGTTAGAGACTTGTCGGACAGACTCTGGATTATAAAGTTTGGAACCACTCGAAAATCATCGGCCCTCATCGTCGGCCCATAGACATTAAATGGGCGAATAATTTTTATTGGCGTATTATATTTTCTAAAATAGGTCATGCATATCGTTTCGGCTAGGCGTTTTGATTCATCGTAGCAAGAGCGCGGGCCGATGCTTGAGACATTGCCATTGTAAACCTCGGGTGTGGGGATAGAGTCTTGACTTGGGTCTCCGTAAATTTCACTTGAACTAAACAGCACAAAACTTTTTAGATTTTTTTGACTTCTCGAATATTCGAGTAAGTTTCTAGTTCCCAATATCGCCACGTCGATTGTCTCGAGTGGAAATTTCTGGTAATAAACTGGTGAGGCGATGCCGGCGGCGTGGATTATGAAATCAACATTTTCATTTATCGATAGTGGGTTTGTTATGTCTGTCTCGATATAGGTAATATTTTTGTCGGGCTCGTTTGAAATAAAATTATCTCTTGAACCTGTGATGTAGTTATCGATCGAGATGACGCGACACGGCTTGCTCAGAACTTTTTCGTTTAAAATTTTTATTGCGCCTACAATATACAAACCCAAAAAACCAGACCCGCCACTTAAAAGCAGGGTTTTGCCAGAAAGCATTTGGGTTTGATCGCCGATAGACCTTGCAATATTTTCTAAATCTTCTTTGACTATTTTATGCATAGATTAATTTACCTCCCGTAGTGGAATTGGAATGAGGTGCTTATAGGACTGGCCGGATTTTTTCATAATATCATCAAGATACTCGTGGGCAAAGACGACTAGTACATCTGGCTTGTCTTTGTCTAAGTGTTCAAAAGGGAAAATCGGGATATGGGTTCCGGGGCTAAATTTATTTTGCTTGAGCTCGCTGTCGTCGATTAAAAAACTAATATCCCCTGGTCCTATTTTGCCATAGTTGCATATAGTTGTCACTCGGGCTGGGGCGCCATAGCCGGCAACTTTGACCCCGCTTTTCCTGTAGTCGGCTAATTTTTGTTTAAAGAGATTTAAATGGCTATCGACTTTGTCTCTGAACTCTTTGAGTTTATCGACTGTCATCGTGGCTGCTTCACTTTCTATCATTTCCAGAACTTTTTTCGAGATTTCTATATTTTTTTTATTTTTACGAACAAAAACCCTGATCGATCCGCCGTGCGGTTCGATTTCTTCTACATCAACGACGCTCATATTGTATTTATCAAACAATTTTTTTAGCGATGACAGAGAATAGTAGAATATTCGATCGAGATAAAATCTTTCGAATTGAACGCCCCGCAATATATTTCCGATATACTCGACTTCAATGATAAAAATTGAATTGTCGTCCATCAAGATATCGAGGGCTTTGATGAAATCGTGCGGGTCGTCTAGATGAGTAAAAATACTACTTGCCACAACCACATCTGGCTTTTGATATTCTTTTACAATTTTTTCAGCCGTCGGTTTGTCGAAGAAAGATATGATAGTTGTGAGCCCGGCGTCGTTGGCGATCTTACCGACATTTATAGATGGGTCGACCCCGAGCGCTTTGACACCTAATTCCCTGAGCGGTTTGAGCAATATCCCGTCGTTTGAACCTATATCGACGACAAATTTTGAACTTTCAAGCTCTTTCGCCATATTTTCAAAATGTCGAACGAGCCCAGGATTGACCGAAGAAAGATAGTAGTAGTCTTCAAACATTCGTTCGCGGGAAATAATAGTGCCGAGTTGGAAATTCTTGCAGTTTGGGCAGAACAAAACATTTAGCGGAAAAAAGTCTTCTTTTTTGAAATCGTTTTCGTTCGATGGATACTTGTTGGCCAGGGGCTGGCTGCCAAGATTCAAGAACTCAACTATCGCATTGTAGTCGCATAAAATACATTTCATATGAGTAGTCTGAGTGTACCACATTTAAATCCTGAAAATAAGGATGTAAATTCGATATTGACAAAAGTATATTTTTATACTATATTGCAGAAAATATTTCTTCACTCAAAAACAAAGGAGGTTTAAAATGCATCGCATTTTTCTTGTTGCCCTTAAAATACTACAACCTTTTATTCGTAAGATGTTTTCAAAATTACCGGTTACCCCTATTGTTGAATTAACAGCCCGGATATTTGCGGACTATAAACCAAACGTATTAGCCGTATACGTTTTCCAACAGACCGTTGAAAACCAAGACAGCGGGATTCTGGCTGCTGTGAGGATGATAAAAAGTTTTAGGGTAAAAACAATTGCAATCATAGACGGCGAGACCGATCATGGTGCTACAGGTTTTACTCATTGTGAAAGGAGAGTTTACGATATGGGTATCGAAAGTAAATGTGTTACATCCATATATATGGATAAAAAAATTGGTGTGAATACTCTATCTGAAGCCGAGCATGTCGTAAGATATGCAAAGAAGGAAAGATGGAGCAAAATTTACATCACCTCGACGCCATTCCATATGCTGAGAATTTTTATCACTATGGTCAGTGTGGCTGTGCGTGAATATCCGGAATTAAAAATCTACAGCCTGGTGGGTGAAACACAAAATTGGAACGAAAATGTCAGACACTCACAAGGAGTTCTGGTAGGAAAAAGGAAGGATATGATCGCAATGGAACTCGCTGCCATTGCAAGATATACAAAAAAGGGCGATCTTTTGCCGGTTGAAAAAGTGTTAGAATATTTAAATGACCGAGACAAATGATAAATCATTAACGCTTGGCTAGAAAATTTTATTTTCTTAGTCGAGCGTTTTTTATTTAATATTAAAACTTCCCTTCTTTTCTGCGGCCTATTACTTTTTCTTTAAACCATTTCCGGCCGCCGAAGACATCAATAATCGGAAAAAGAAATGTGAGGGCGATATCGGTTAGAGCTTCGCGGGGGCGCGGAATGCCGAAGGCAACATATTGCCTGGTGTGCATACCGCGGGCAAGCCACGCTACTCGCGGGCCATGAAGCCATGTGGAAACAAGGATAACTTTATATCCGCCGGCCTCGGCCATTTTTCTTATGTATTCTATCTGCTTTATAGTCTCTAACCCTTCGTGCAGAACTATCATCTGGTCATTGCGGACTCCCAATTTTTTTAAAGTCCTCTCATAAATATCGGCTTCGTGCTCTTGGCCGCTTATACAGACATCACTGAGGACCAATATTTTGCTATCTTTTAATTTATGTTGGAGTGAAACTGCTCTAACAATACCTCGATACCAATCTTGCAAACGCTCGGGACCTATTCTCCCCCGCTTGTGCGGGCTTTTTGTTACTGGGACGATGAGGTATTTTTCCATTTTAGTTTATGAAGCGATATTTTATGATCGTCCACAAAATTTTCAGCCCATCTTTGATTTTTATCTTTTTGCCTTCTTCGTAACTGCGTGGGTAATAGTGGATAGGCACATCGACTGTTTTAATTCCCTTCTTCAAAACTTTACAAACGAGTTCGTTGTCGTATTCAAAACCATCAGAATTTATATTGATGCTATCGAGTAACTCTTTGGTAAAAACTTTATAACAACCTTCATATTCGCCGGCGTTGTTTAGGTAGAGCAGGTTGGTCAATATTGTGATAGCTTTGTTGCCGAGCGAAGAGACGCGGTAATACATGGGTTTTAGTTTTTCGCGGTTCTCATACCTCACCCCCATGACTGCAACACTCTGGCCGTCGAGCACGGGCTTGACCATCGCTTTGTAATCATTCGGGTCATATTCTAGGTCAGCGTCTTGGAATATTACCAAGTCGCCAGTCGCCGCCCTGATACCAGCTTTGACGGCCGACCCCTTGCCGCCATTTTTTTCTTTCAAGACTACTTTGTATTTTGTTTGGTCTAGGCTGCCTAATACTTGTCGCGTTCCATCGGTCGAATAGTCGTCGACGAGAACAATTTCTTTTGAAATACCCGCGTCGGCTTCTTCAACGCGTTTTATTATCTCAAGTATCGTATTTTTCTCGTTAAAAACTGGAATTACAACTGACAATTTTGTATAAATTTTTTTATCCATATAATATAATTATTTTTAATTACCTTCGCCAATCTGTTCTAATAATTTTTTTGCGTCTTCCCTGTCTGGGTTAATGCTGAGTGCCTTTTTCAAAGCGGCCCGAGCATTTTCTGGCCTACTTAGTTTTACATAGGCCGCCCCGAGGTAGCTATAAGCTTCGGCTGTGTCTCGACCCATGCTTATGGCTTTATCTAAAAACATAGCGGCCAATATCGGACTGCGCGGGTCGTTTTTGTTGAGTTCCCATTCACCGAGTATCATCCAGACTTTGGCATTGGTCGGGTCTTTCGATACGACATCTAGGAATACTTTGGTTCCCACATCGGTTAGGCCGACTAAGTTGAGCGTGTCGGCAGCCGTGATCTTGTCATCGAGGTTGTCTGAATTTATAAGGTAATCGAGCCTGGTCAGTATGTTGTCTCTAGTGATTCCATATCTGTCTATTATGTCTTTGTTCTCTGGAGTATTTCGAACTAAAATTATATTGTATATATCGACATAAACTAGGGACCAGGATGGATCCTGTGTTCGGCGAAATAAAAATTGGCGGATATTTGGCCCGGCATCGTATTGGTAGAAAAATATTACATTGAAATTATATTTTGCCAGGGCTCGTTGCCAATCTTGCTCATCGGCAGTCATATTTACGCTCTGGTTATAGATATCTGTCGAATACGCATCGGCAAAACGATTGTCGACAAAAACTCTTTCTTTTGGATAAAGATAATATATGAGGTAACTTCCACTGTCAGAGTCGTTGATAATCGGGCCGTGCAAATTATTTTTTATAAAAAAGTTGGCAGATTCTTCTGATCGATAAGCCAGGCCCACGCCTCGATCTTTAAATTCTGAGAGCTTGACCCACCCAGGATAAATAAGGTAGCAAAGAGTACCAATAAAGACGATGACGACAAACGCCGATACTATTTTTTTAATCTTCAGCGATTCTTTTGCAAACGCAGCCAGGAAATTATTGAAGGCATCATTTAAGTTGCTCGAAACTACGGGAATAAATAGCAAGGCAAAAAATGAAATACTTCTAATTATGATAAAACTCAAGACTGCCGTCGACAGACTAGCTAGAAAATAAAATATTGGTCTTTTATTTTTTCGGAAAGCAAAAAAGTAACTGATTATAGACAAAGCGACGGCTGGAAAAAATATGGCGATAGAAATATCGTACCAAAATGTTTGGCCCCTTATAAAGTTCATGATCGATTGGTTCTCGGATATGCTGACGGGAAAGTTGGCGCCCGGGTAGTGATAGAAAACGCCGGAAAGCCCCCTCGGGTTTATGATAGACACTAGACAGAGCGCAACAAATATTATGAAAACTTTTTGAACTATCTTGTTGTGAATGACATTTCTAAAAAACTCTTTGCTGAATTTTTTAGAAAAGTGATCAGGTGGTGTTAGTACTATTTTTTCAAAAAGATATCCGGCTGTCATCATGATCCCAACGCTAAAAAACACATGCATATTGACCCACAGAAGCTGTAGCGGAATGAGCCAGTATATTTTTTTGCTTTCTGGGTGTTCGTCTAGGTGAACTAAGAGATACAAATAGATTGCTATGAAAAGATAGCTGAATACTTCCGGGCGCAACCCGGTGCGCTCGTGTAAAATTATTATCGCCGGCAGCGACAAAAAAGCCACTAGCCAAAAATTTGCTTTCTTTAGCGCGACTTTAAATATTATGAGGAAGGCAGCCAGGAGGATTATTATTTTAAAGATGACCAAGCCCACCCAACCACCGATTAAATTAAGAAAATAAAAAACAACTCCAGAAAGCCAGTGGTGGTCGAAAAATGTTTGGTCTGGTTCGGCATAAGAAAAAACATTTTTATATAAAATATCAAAATTTCCATGCACGATCTCTTCACCTATTTTTATTTGGCGTGGCAGGTCATCGGCAACTGGCAGATTGATTTTATGTGCTAGGACACATCCGTAAAGAAGCATGATCAATGAAAAGACCAATATTTTAAGGGTTTTTTGCCTCTTTTGTGACTTATTTTTTTCTTGAGTCGAATCTGCCATAAGTCATTTATACATTATTGACTTGGGGTTTGGCTAGTTGGTGTGGTTGTATCGACGGGCGGTGGCGTAGTTGTTGTATCAGTGGTTGGGCTTGCTGTAGTGCCAGTGTCTGTTGGGGTTGGTGGTGGAGTAGTCGGTGG
>CAZGOI010000002.1:229-12125 GCA_964527185.1 uncultured Candidatus Saccharibacteria bacterium | reverse complement strand
GCTGTAGTGCCAGTGTCTGTTGGGGTTGGTGGTGGAGTAGTCGGTGGGGTTGTATCGACAGGTGGTGGAGTTTGGTCTATTGTTACACCCTCAATTACACTTTCAAATACATTTGGGTCTTTAATTGCAAATGCTGTCCATGAGAATCGCATGTCGTGAGTTGGTTTTTTATTGAGTAGAATTGTGAAACCAGTTTGATCTTTGTTTACTATTATAAAGTTTATATTTTGGTCAAATATTGTCTGGGCCGTGGTATCGTCGACCTTATCCCCTGTTTCAAATGTTATAGATGTATTTACAACTGGGGTCGCAATGTATGGCGTATCAAATACAACATGCGCCCTCCTGTCGCCAGCTTTTATTAGAGCATATCCACCTGTATCTTTGTTAAATAGCGGCGGCACAGCAAATTCGCTGGTACTACCAAACGATACATCACTCGAGAATGTCGTCGTGTTCGAGAAGAATGCCAGTCCGTTAAATTGAGATTGCCCGCCAAACGATGCATTGCCCGTTACTGCCAAGCTACCGGTTGTAACAGAATTGAGTGAATTAAATGCATTCGCTGCAAGAAGATTCTCGAGTGTCTTTACCCTGGTATCGAGATCGGTGGTGGTTGTTGTTAAGCCAGAAACATCAGCCTGTAGCGCAGTGACATTTGTATTGATTGTTGTTATCGCATCAGAAAGTGTAGTTATCGCTTGGGTCGTCAGCGCGAAAGCTTGCTCGCCTTGACTCAATTGGTTGATCTGGTCGGTTATTCCCTGTATTCCACTGATGTCTGTTATCTTTATACTTTTTGCTGTGACTGTGCCAGCAAATGACGCATTGCCGAGGCTATCGAATGTGATCGTCGGCGTGTTGCTTGTTGTTGTGACTTGCGATGTTGTTCCGTCAGGGTTTGTAACAGTATTGGTTGTTGTCGTCTCACTACCGATTGTGAACTTACCATCTTGGCCAAGGACGAGGCCGATGTCAGTGCCGGTTGCTGTTCTTATAGTATTGGTATGCAGTTTATCTGTATAAACTTCTGGGGTGACAATTTCGAGCCCAGCCGCCAGGCGATCGGTTAGAATTTCTGAGAGGTTACTGGCATCTGGTGGGGCCTGGGCATTTTGGTCAAGCATGCCAAGTAACAAACCTCTAGCAAAGTCTGGGTTAGCCGGTGTTGTTGCCTGTGTTGTTGGTGTCTGTGCTGTTTGCGTTCCATCGGTTGAAGATGTATCTGTTGGCGAGCTTGGTGGTGTCGATGATGGGGGCTGTTGTTGAACTAGATCGGCAAGCTTGGTGCCATTGGCATATCCATTTTTTATAAATACAACTACTAGCCCTATTTTTTGGTCATTAACAATTTCTCGATAACCATCGCCATCAAAACTATTTAGCGCCTGACCGATCATCGGGCCAAATTTTGTTGCTTTCATCGCCACACCTGGGATCGAAGATGGGGTTAGATAATCGCCCGGCATAATTTTTCCATTCTCGGTTGAAACTTTAACCGGCACGCGGCCTGCCATAGCCAAAAGTACAGTGCCGGCCGCATTTGGGTCGTCTTTGTCTCCCATGGTTATGCTAGGCATCGTCGATATGACTCCAACTACATTTGGGTCATAAGCTTTTTCTGTTTTTTGAACACCAGCTTTGAGGGCAGGGTCGATAGCCACAACAGTGCCGGGGTCTATAGATAGATCGTTCGTCGAATAGAGTTCGGCCAAGTCAGAAGCTGTTCCTTTGATAGCGTAGATGCGAACTTCACCTCTTCCTCCGGCGCCTCCGTCTCCACCTTTAACAAGTGTACAGTTTGTAGTACAAACTGCGCCGCCGCCACCACCACCGCCGCCGCCCGGGACACCACCGGCGCCGCCGATACCAGCAGTCGCGTTACCGTTCATCGATCCACCACCGCCGCCGCCAAAACCACCATAGCCTTTACCAAACCCGTTTCCACCGGCAGTACCATTACTCTGAGAAGTGCCTCCAGTTCCAGCCGCGCCGCCGCCGCCGTTAGTTAGAAGTGGTTCACTTCCTCCAACACCACCGTTTGATACAGTCACAGTACCAGCGTTGTTGTTGACAGATCCTCCAGCACCACCACCGGCAGCACCTTTGTAAGTACTACCACCGTTACCAGATGCGACGTTACCATTTCCACTAGATGCACCACCACCGCCGCCGCCATAATAAGTACCAGCACCACCAGCTAGGTTGTTTTGAATTGCAGCACTACCGGTTGCACCGCCGCCGCCGCCATAAACGGAGTTAGTGGCATTCGCTCCAGGAGAACCAGCACCGCCACCGTTCGGATTACCTCCGGTGCCTCCAGTCGAACTATTGTTGGCAGGAGTTCCACCGACACCAGTAGTACCACCACCGGCACCACCACCGGCACCACCGTTTAGTATTACGCCACCACCACCACCACCGTATGCACTTATATATACAGTACCTCCACAACCAGAAGATGTAGCGACACAACTTTGCCCACCAGCGCTACCCAAACTACCGTTTGAGTTTATCGTACCAGTACCACCATTACCAGCGGCACCGGCAGAAATATTGAGAACAGTACCTGGCACTCCTACTTCACCAGATGTAGTCAGAAGTGTTGCAGTGTTGTATGCGCCACCACCACCACCGCCGCCGCCGGATTTATTTATAGAAGTGTTATTGAGCGATGCACCAGCACCACCACCGCCGCCGCCGCCCCACATTTCGACGATGAGTTCGATCGCCCCAGTTGGAATCGTGTAGCTCTGGTTCGTTGAGGTGATAGTTTTTACTTCAGAGTCTCCACAAACTGCAACAGAGAGGGTGCCACTACTGTCAGACTTTACGCATCCACCACTACCAGCGGTCGAAGGCAGTGTCCACGTTACGGTCCCGGCTGCGGCTCCGACTGTGATAGTTTGTGTTCCAGAAGTTGTTCCCTTTATGTTTAAAACGCCAGTTGAACCAACTGCGCCAAGAGTCAGCGCGCCAGCCGAACTGAGTTGGGCATTTGTGAAGTCAAGAATGTTTGTACCGACTGTCGTACCCTTGATACCATAATCCCAGCCAGTCCCGATGTTTAGTGCTTCGGATGTAACACTAGCTATGTCGGTGACATTTGCAGCGTTGAAACCATTTAGTGTACACGATGAACCACCGGTACATGTGTTTTCTGTTGGAGCAACAGATATACCATTGATTGTTTTTGTTCCAGAGGCACCAGTCGAGACAGAGATGGTTGGTGAGATGAGCAGGCCGTTGGTCGTGCTGGTTGCAGTACCGTTGGTCGCATCGGTAAATGTCAAACTGGCCAGACTGCCCGTTTCGGTTGCATTGACGTGGTTGTAACTTGCACCGGTGACACTTAGGAAACCTCCGGTTGTGAGCGATGAACCGAGCGTCACAGATTCTGCGAGCCCTGTTGTTAGGCCCGTCGCAGATCTTGTAAATAGATTTCCACTGGTTAGTGAGTTGTTTGTGATGCTTAAGGCGGTAGTTGTTGTGTTTGAACTTGTGATCGATGTCGTGCTATTTAATGTATCGATGCTAAACAAGTTACTGCCCGCGGCATTTTGTAAGTTGAATGCAGTTGTAGAGTCAGATTGGTTTCGCAACATGAGTGGCGTGATTATTTCCCCACTCAAACTTAGACGGCCGAGACCGTAGTTTGTCTGGGTGCTGCCGTATTCAAGTTGGACAGCATCGATATCAAAAGTTCTGACAGTCGCGTCGGTCTGCTTGATGAATATCGATGTCGCCGCAGAAGATGTAACAGTGAATGAACAACTAAAGTTAGTCCAACCAGATGTCGATGGAACAGTCGAACTCGAAGCTGGAGACAAAGTACACGTCTGGTCGCCGCCGCCGTTGACATAGCCGGCTGTTAGAGTGCTCGCCCCAAAGGCTGTGGCGATAGATTTTGCCGAGAACGAGAGAGTCAGACTTGTCGTCGTTGCGATACTTGACGGCAGTGTATACGTTGCGCCGTCGTTGGCTGCCGCTGTCGTGACTACCTTGAGTGATGCAATGCCATATTTTTGCTGAGTTGTATCACGACTTATGGTGGCTGAACCTTTAGCCGCCCAACTAGTGAGGTTTAATTCAAAACTTGGATTTGTGATTATATTATTGTTATCGGTCGTATCGACATTTAGTACCTGGCCACCGCTTGAGTTTAGGACCTGGAAAGCAGTATTTGAATCGTTGGCTTGTTGGATCAAAACTGGGCTAACGATCGAACCACCGAGTGTGATCTTGCCATTGCGGTAGACGGCGCTACCGTTGGTGTCGGTTTCAAGGAGTATCGCATCGATCCAAATTTTTCTTACGATAGAATCGGTTTGCTTTACATATATATATGGGTTGGTCATAGTTCCACCAGTCTTGAAAGCACAGACGTAGCGGATCCAACCGTTGGCGTAGAGCGCTTGAGTACTTTGGCAGGCGATGTCTGTGCCACTAACATCGGCGCGACCGATTTCGAGAGTACCAGCGCCAGCAGTAGATAGAAGTGGTGTATCGGTGCGAACGTAGAGTGTCAAGTTATAGCTCGTATTCGCAGCAAAAGTACCTGTAAATGTATTTATTCTGGCTCCATCGCCTGCGGCAGCTGTCGTCTGGGCTTGCAAGCTCGTCGTGCCGTCCCATGTCTCTGTAGTTACTCGAGAGAGTGTGGCCGAACCAGAAGCCGCCCAAGTAGTCGTGCTTGTTTCAAAGCTTGGGTTTGAGACTATGTTGTTATTATTGTTGCTTGAAGTATCTACGTTGAACAATAAGTTCGGTGTCGCAGATGCGTCTTGGACTTTGAATGCAGTCGTCGAACCAGTGCCGACGAGTGTCGCACCAGCAACTTGCAGTGTAGCCGACGGAGAAACAACCCCGATACCTATTCTTCCACCCGAGACAGCTGTGACCGAAGGGTTACCCGATCGTACATTGTAAAGACCAGTACCAAAGAGCACGCCACCGATGTTTAGAGAGTCGGCCGTCGCATCTGGCAATGAAACATTGGCACCGATGATTACATCTCCATTTCCGACATTATTACCACCAAACGACATACCGGCCTGCCAACCGAAGAAGTTTGCATACGCAGCATTTGTCGCAGTATAGCCAGCATTATAACCAATTATATTGGCTTCTGTTGCATTTGTTGCCCCTTGACCTGCTTGATAACCAATGAAATTTCCTCCTGTGGCAGCAGTTGAATACCCAGCATCAAAACCGATTCCGACAACACCGTCGCCACTTGCGCCAGATCCAGCGTTTGGGCCTATGAAAACTCCATTATTCCCCGTCACTGTACCACCAGCATTGTGACCTATGAAAACATCATCTGTCACAGAACCTGTTCCAGCGGCATTTCCCATAGATAATGAATTTGTACCAACGCTTTGCAATATATTTGTGGCTCCCAATTTTATTTTTCCATTTACATAAAGAGCGTAGTTGCTCCCGCCACCAGTTGGGTCGCTAACGCCTATGCCATATGCATTAGTAACTGCGCCACCCGAGCCATTGACGGCAACTGCTGGAATCTGCAAACCATAAGAATTGGTTATGGTCAGTGTGCCAGATGAAGAAGAAGCTTTGACTGCCCCATTGATGAGGACGGTCGATGCTTCGTTTATCGTGTTGGTGTTATTACCGTTGAGCGTTAGTTGGTTGGTTAGCAAACCGAGGTTTGATGCCGTGGTTGCACCGGTAACGTTTGTCGTACCAGTTACATTGTATGTGCCAGGTGTAAATGTTGTTTGGATGAATTGTTCACCTGAGGCTGAAGCAATCGTCGGAGCGGTGTTGGCAAATGTGAATGCCGAGGCTCCACTTGTTCCTGTTTGAGTATTGACGGTAAAGTAAGCGTTGGTGTTGTCGGTAATTTTAAATGCGGCAGCAGTATTGGCAGTATCATTAAATAAGACAATACCGCTAGTTGTGATACCTGTTGCCGCGGCGATGGCACCACTCGAGTTGACTTGGAATTGGGCTGATGAACCAACGTTAAAGAGTGAGGTAGCGGTGGTTGAACCAATACTGACATTGCCACCACCTATGACAAAGTTCGCTGAGCTTTCAAGATTGAGTCCAAGATTGTTTTGACTTCCACCAAGATCTTGAAATCCTATATACCCAATTCGAGAAGGTCCGTTTTTATAAAATTCAATATAACCAGCCGCACTTGCAGAACCAGGAACTAAACTAGAATACCCTTGAGTGACTGTGGTTGGTCTTGCTTGTATAGTTCCAGCGACTTGGAAAGCGGATTGTGGTTGTGTCGTTCCTATACCCACATTCCCTGCATTTGCGTCGACGATAAGGCCATAGCTTGTGCCAGATGTAACTGTACCGCCGGTAATATTTAGACCGATAGATTTCACCGTGCCAGTCGTCTGGGTGATATTTGGCATTTGGATATTTTCCCCTATCCAGTTGATAGTGCCTGCTGCTGTGTTTTGGACGAGCGCCCCAGCAGTTGAAAGGTTTGAGCCATATATATTGAATGTGTTGGTCGTAGTCTGGGTGAGTGCTGGAGTTGATTGCACTATATTATTGAGCGTACAGGTGCCACCGGTACCACCACAAGCAGTAAGCGTTGGTGAAATGTTGACACCGTTCAATGTGTGCGGAGACGTACCGGTCGTATTAAATATTGGTGAGACAAGAAGACCGTTGGTCGTCGTCGTAAATGACCCACTCGTAGTATCTTTGACCGTCAGTGTTTCAAGTGAGCCTGTCTCTGATGCGCCGTGGGTGTATGAATAATTAGAATTTCCAACTGCAAATAGTGTGCCGGTAGTTAGACCAGAGTTAGTACCACCACCAAATTGCATCGCAGTCTGAGTGGTTAGTGTATCCCAGTTCCAAGTGATTGGATGGTTTGCACTATTTTGAGCTGTACCGTCAGCGGTGGCAGCATTAACTGTATCGAGGGTCGTTACCCCACCCGTTGCACAATCAGTACCAGCAATAGACAATACACCACTTGTATTCACGTGAACACACCTTGTACCACTTCCACTAAGGCTAGCTGATGTTACTGTTCCATCATTTTTTATTGAAAACTTAGATGTTCCTCCTACTTGTAAATCAAGTAAATTTTTTGTCCCGGATCCTGTGGCTGTTTCGGTGACATTTAGGAGTAACCCCGTGTACCCAGCAGTGCTACTTTGGTTAACTGTTGGGGTAAGTGATATGAGATTTTGCGTTCCGGAAGAATCGTTGTTATCAGCTAGGAATTTGCCCACCGTAGTGAGGGAGTTAAGAGACGAACCGCTCGTACCTGGATAGGAAACTTTTAAGGTCAAGTCTCCGCCATTACCACTACCTGTCCCTTTACCGCCAGCAAGCCCTAGAGCCGAACCAGTTATGTTAGAGCCTGATCCCCCGGTTGCATTTAAGACAATATCTGAGGCTGAAGTCCTGGTAACACCTCCGCCCAAATATGCATCGGTTAGTGAATAAGACGGTGAACCGATGACGAGCTGATTGTTGGCAGTTGCGACAGCGTCACTTGACCCAATGACTATTGTCGGAGTGAAAGTTGAAGCTGAAGCTGCATCTCCTATAACTATATTGAACAAACCGCTCGCTGAATTACCGGCATTTGCTCCTTGACCTACGACGACCGAGTATCCAGCCCCGAGTGTGTTTGAACCCAGAGCGACTGAATTCCCTCCCTTGGCATCTGTACCATAACCAAGTGCAACACTTGCGTCACTGTCTGCTTTTGAGTTAACTCCGACTGCTACTGATTGAGCCGAGCTTTGGGCGGAAGCACTGGAACCAAGTGCAACATTTCCATTACCTATGGTAACCGCGCTATATCCAAGAGCGACCCCATTATATCCAGCTGATGCTGATCTTCCTATGGCGATGCCTGAACCACTGCCTGCAGCGTTGGTTTGGGTAGCAAGATATCCTATAGAAATAGTGTCTGCGTATGGTGACGATGCACCGTTACCAAGCGCTACAGAATTGTTACCGGCAGCTAGAGTGCTTGCCCCAAATCGTTCAGAGTTGCTACCAGCTCCGGGATCTGTAATTGTTCCAGAATTTATGATTGCATTGCCAGTTACTTGTAGATTATAAGCTCCAAGATCACTAGTAGAGCCAATCTGAAACTCTTGCGTTGCATTAAAACGTGCAGCTTCTACAAGAGATCTTAGTGTTGTACCAGTTGCTCCAGGAGTTGCAGTTTGGAAAATAATTACTCCCCCTGCCCCTGAGCCGGTCGGCTGACCACCATTGATCAGTATGTTAGTACCAGCTATATCTGTTGCAGTACCATCAGAATTTCCATTACCTCCTTGCAAAGTTAAAGTGCCGTATCTACTTGCTCTTGTATACATTCCGTTTGTAGCACCATCAGCACCAGTTAGACCAACGATCGATCCGCCCGTGGAATAAAATTGGAATTGCTGTTCACCTGAAATATTTTGTACATAAAGTGGTCCCTGAGAAGTACCAGGATCAGCACCATAAAGTACAAACGAATTAGCTGAACTTGTACCATAAAGTTGTAATTGCTGACCACTCATAGGTTTGATTACACCTGCAGTACCACCATTTTGATAAATCTGAAGACCAGTACCAATTTGCAATTGAGCACTCGGCGTCGCCGTCCCAATCCCAACGCTGCCTCCTTGGAAGATGGCTGCATAGTTGTTAGTCGCTCCAGTTGGTGCATTGACCGATAGACCATAGCCGTTGGTGACAGCACCGCCTGAACCATTGAGTGCTGCCCCGGCTAGGATGTTTAATCCATAGGCGTTGGTGATGGTTTCAGTACCAGATGATGAAGATGCTTTTGGTGCACCGTTGATGATGGTGTTTGAAGTTTCATCGATGGTGTGGGTACCGTTGCCATTGATGATCGGTTGATCAAGGAGGGTCGAGAGTGGAGCGGCGGTACCAGTACCTGTCATGTGGACGGTACCAGTGAAGTTGTATGTTCCCGGGGTGAATGAGAAACCAGTGTAGGTTGCGCCTGAAGCTGAAGCGATCGATGGAGCGGTACCAACGGCAAGGGCAAGACCAGTGATGGCTGAGGTGGCGGTTCGGGTGTCGACAGTAAAGTAAGCGTTAGTGTTGTCGGTAATTTTAAATGCAGCAGCGGTATTGGCAGTATCATTAAATAAGGCAATTCCGCTCGTGGTGATACCGGTCGCAGCGGCAATTGCACCAGTTGAGTTAACTTGAAACTGTGATGTCGAACCGACAGAGAACATATTGGTCGGGTTTGTATTACCACCAACGTTGACGAGCCCACCTTCGGTCAAACGCATAACTTCGCTTGGGCTTGAGTCAGAAGCCGTTCTTTTTGTATAGAGTATTATTTGGCCAACATTTTTTGAAGCACCGGTCGCAACTTGAATTGTCGCGAGTCTTGATGTGCCAGTGTCTGAACCCCGATTAGTATAGACATAATCAGCGATACCACTATTTGCACTCGTCGTAGTACCACTGAATTCTTCTACAGAATCAGTAACTGGGCCGACAATGAGAAGTTTGGTAATTGTTGGGAAGAGTGGTGTAGTAGAATTGTCACCAACTACAAGGTATGGAATATTTGAACTAGATGTTGCTCCCATTATAGATACTACAGTGGCAGGAGCCCTGTCCGAAGTACCAGCTCCACCTGCAGAAGCAACATTGAAATTAATATTTGAATACCCTGCACCGGTTGAAGTACCTGATGAGAGAATAAGTGCTCCACCATTTTTATCTGTAGCACTCGAAGTAGCACCGCTTGCTTGGACAGTTAGACTATTGCCCGCGGTATTTCCAGTAGTATTGCGTTCCATCCAAAATGTTTGATTGCTTTGGCCAGAAAGCGAGAGGATGTTCGTCGGTGAAGCCGTCCCAATCCCAACATTGCCAGAGCCTGGAAAGACTGCCGCATAGTTGTTGGTTGCTCCAGTTGGTGTATCGACATAGAGTCCATAGCCGTTGGTCACAGCCCCGTTTGTTCCATTGAGAGCCGACCCAGCACCGATTCGAAGTCCTGAAGAAGCAGTGATCGTTTCGGTCTGACCACCGGTGGCATGAGAGGCAATGGTGGCACCATTGATGAACAGGTTTGAAGCTTGATCGATAGTTAAGTTAGAGGCAGCCGCAAGACGGTTGATGGTGGGTTGATTGAAGAGAATAGCATTGTTAGCACTAGTACCGGTAGAAGTGATTTGAGTGGAACCAGAGAAGTTGACCGTGCCGGGAGTGAAAGTGGAAGAGTTGAAGTAGGCGGTGGCAGCGGAAGCGATGGAGGGAGCAGTGTTGGCAAAAGTTAGAGCGGATGAGCCAGAGTTAGTGGTACGAGTATCGAAGGTAAGGTAACCATTAGTACCATCTGTAATCTTGAGGGCGTTGTTGGTATTGGCAGCGATGGTGTATGTGGAGGCTCCACCAGAGAGAAGTCCGAGTACACCAGTAGTGTTACCAATAGTCGTAGCGGCCGTGCCAGTTTGGTTGATGTTGGCTGTACCAGTGACTGTGATACCGCCGGTACCTTGAATCAGTCCAGTTCCTGAATTAACACCCACAGCAACTATGGCTCCAGTCTTTGATATGTTCCAAGTATTAGAAGTGCCAGATATATCTTTACCCGTACCAGAGTTGGAGATAGCTATGACATCCCCGGAAGCAGAGGCGTAGCTTTGAGTAGCAGTTAAGATGTTGCCCGTATCTGTACATGTACCGGAAGAGAGCGTGCAGTTAGAAGACAGAGCAGCAACCGCAGAGTTTAGAGTAATGGCACCGGAAGCTCCGGAAGTTAGAGCGCGAGTGAGAGAGAGCAGATTGCCCGAGACAGTCTTGGTGGATGTATATGTAGCAGTGTGATCAATGGCAAGAGCAGTAGAAGAAGTGGCGACGATAGAAGTATCAGAGAGTTTTAAGAGCGTACCGGAAGTTAGGGTGGAAGACTGCCAAGTGAATCCTGTTTGAGTCGTACTTTGGACGGTGAAGGTTGTCTCATCACCGGCTGGCATGGTCAGTGACAGGGCTGCTGTTGGTGAAGTGATTTGATCCCATCTGACTCCGCCGGTTCCACACGATCCCCAAGTTGGGGCGGCACCAGCTGATGCCGAGATGAGACATTGAGCGCTGGTTGAAGCTGAAACTTCAGTGAAGACTCCACCGGTTGTGGCGTAGAGGACTCCCGAGTTGGTATTGGTGTAGTTACCACTTGTAATCTGACCGGCGCTTGTGATGGTCAGGTTGGTGGCCTTGATCAAGTTGGTGAAGTTAGAATTGGTACCAGTGAATTCAAGACCGTTGATCGTACCGTTGGTTCCAGCGACTGACAGGTTGATGAGGTCGGTGGTGTTGCCAGTGTTGGTTGGAGTGGCGGCGGCGATGTTTAATCCCGAAGCTGTACTACCGGCAGCGGCTCCAGCATTTTGAGTGAAGGCAACTTTGATAGCGTTACCGGTAGTCAATGAGTTGGCTGTAACTGTATGGGCATCGGTCGTGGTGCCAGTGTAGGTTTGCGAGAACTGACCAGTACCAGAAGACATGGTTAGGTTGTTACCACCTGAAACGGTCAGGGTTCCATTTGATGTTAGTCCTGATGTCGCCGTGATCAGTCCTGAGATAGTTGGGGTGGCTGTCCAAGTTGTACCAGTGACGGTTAGGTTACCACCGAGCGATGTCAAGTTAGAACCAGAGACGGTGAAGGTGTTATCGAGCGTCGTTGCTCCGTGGAGGGTCAGTGTACCTGGAGTCGTCGTTGAACCGATGACCGTTGTCGATGAAGCACCAGCACCGATGGTGTTGGCCGATGATGAACCTGTACCGAGTGTGGCATTACCCGAGTTAGCTAGAGTGCCGACGACTTGAAGGACAGATGTCGGACTGGCCGTCCCAATCCCAACATTGCCAGAGCCTGGAAAGACTGCCGCATAGTTGTTGG
>CAZGOI010000002.1:0-129 GCA_964527185.1 uncultured Candidatus Saccharibacteria bacterium | reverse complement strand
TGACGGTTAGGTTACCACCGAGCGATGTCAAGTTAGAACCAGAGACGGTGAAGGTTCCAGAGACGTTGAGTGCGGCACTCGGCGTCGCCGTCCCAATCCCAACGCTGCCTCCTTGGAAGATGGCTGCAT
>CAZGOI010000001.1:0-356575 GCA_964527185.1 uncultured Candidatus Saccharibacteria bacterium | reverse complement strand
CTCCCCTAAGCGTCATAGCCTTGGTAGGCCATTACCCTACCAACTAGCTGATACTTCACAGGCTCTTCCCTAAGCGTTAAAACTTTACCCCGGAGGGACCATCATGTATTAGCACACCTTTCGATGTGTTGTTCATGACTTAGGGGGAGATTCCTATGTATTACTACCTCGTTCGCCACTAACTTTTTAAAATCTTTAATCTTGATGTAATCTCAATCTCGGAACATAAAAAGTTCGTTCGACTTGCATGCCTTATCCACGCCGCCAGCGTTCATCCTGAGCTAGGATCAAACTCTACTTAAAAAATAGAACGGAACAAAAGAAAAAATATTTTGTTCCAGCGCCCATCCATCCCTGGAGGGCAAACTGACTTGTCTCGCCAATTGTGATTAGCTCTCGGCGAGCAATATTAAGATAAACTTTACTTACTTAATGCATTACCTATTAAAATTTCAAGGAAATTAAAACAGCCGGAGTTACCTGACTGTGGGCTATATTATATACATATAAAAAAAGAAGTCAAGCCAGAGAAAGATCCTTATGAAATAAGGCTGGGATTGTAAAAATAATAGATAAGTATTATAGTGTGGGTAGTTTTCTTGCCCTGTTAGCTCAGCTGGTAGAGCAGCTCCCTCTTAAGGAGATGGTCGGGGGTTCGATTCCCTCACGGGGCACAAAAAAAAGAAACTGGTTGAGTTTCTTTTTTCAATTCATTTAAGATTTTTTTGTAGAGCTGTAATTTCTTGAAAATTATCAATGTGGCTTGTTCTTCCTATGAGTTTTATCTCAGGATCCTTATTATAGGTATAAACACCACAATGCATATCATTTCTATTGATTGTATTGATTACACAAGCATATAGAGCAGAAAAATGTTTTGGGTTATCTTCAAGTGTGCCATCTATAAAGACCAGTCTGGGTCGGTTTTCTCTTAAAAAATTTTCTAATTTTTCTGTATGAAGCGCATTGTATAACATAACCGTCATGATGTTTACCTTAGCAATCTTTAAAGCAGATACAACCTTACCGGCATCACCTTCATTTAGAATAAAGAGCAATTTCATAGTATAAAGTTTTGATTGCTTTTATGCTACTTTTTTATAAAATTTTTGTCAATCTATTTCAATAACTTTGCAAGTTGTTTTGAAAATTCTTTTATAGATTTATTGTCATAGAGCGAGAGCGTTAGCACTGGTTTTTCTAATTTTTCAAATTTTTTTACTATTTTATCAACTGTTTTCTGATCGACGACATCTGTCTTTGTTAAAACGATCACTTCTTTTTTATCGAGAAGCGATTTATCATAGGCGGCGAGCTCTTTGCGAATCTCTTTATATGATTTCATCATGTCTTCGTTTTCAAAAGAGACTAGGTGGGCGAGCATCTCGGTGCGTTTGATGTGCTTTAAAAATTTTATACCGAGCCCTTTGCCACTGCTCGCCCCTTCGATAAGCCCGGGAATGTCGGCAACGATGTAGCCATAGAAATCACCGAGGTTTGGGTCGAGTGTCGTGAATTGGTAGCTGCCGACTTTGGCTTCGGCATTTGTAATATTATTTAAGAGCGAAGATTTGCCAGCGTTTGGCAAACCAACGAGGCCTAGGTCGGCAAAAAGTTCGAGTTCGACTTTAAAATTTCCCTCCTCGCCCCTTTTGCCGCTCGTTGCATGCTTTGGAGTGGTATTTGTCGAAGTTTTAAATTGCTCGTTGCCATAGCCACCAGCGCCACCTTTGAGCAACAATTCCTTTTGGCCGATTGTTTCAAGCGAGACGGATACTTCGGATTCTATATTTGTGATGATCGAACCGATCGGCAATTCGATTATTAAATCTTCGCCATCTCTGCCGTGCCGCGAACCGCCAGCGCCGTCATCGCCATTTTCGGCTTCAAATTCTTTTTTGTGTTTATACTTGGCGAGCAAGTGAATATCGTGAACGGCGACCGCATAGATACTGCCCCCTCGACCACCGTCGCCACCGTTGGGACCACCCTTGTCGATAAATTTTTCTCGGCGCCAGCGAACAACTCCATCGCCCCCGCGACCTGCCCATGCATGAAATTTTATTTCGTCTATAAACATAGATTATGATTCGAGTGCCTTCTTGGCAAGTTCTATGGCCCCTTCTTTTGATTTAGCGACAGCTAGAAAAAGCGCGTTGTGGCAAAAAGTAGCATCTGCTACACCAGAGGCTTTGGCGAGGGCCTCGTCTCGCAAGCCTGCCCATTCTTTTGGAAGCGATTTTCGGTTTTCAAATGATCCTTTTTCTTTCTGGGTGGCATAGACATTCCATTTATTCATTCTGGGAACGACAACATATAGAGGCTCGGGATATTTCAGAAATAAATTGCGCCAAGGATAATAGTCTGGCAGAACTATCAGTCTTTTATCGGTTGCTTGGTCGTAAGCTTGCTTTACAAATTTTTCTCCTTCAATTCGATCTTTATTTTTGGAAATCTTTCGCAAAAGAAATTCTTTGGCCCAATCAACTAATTTGAAAAATGGTTCATCCGATTCTTCATCTTCCTTCCAGCTAGGGCGAAATGCATTTACAACATCGTCTATAGTATAGGGACCGCCGGCCTCTGTAGTAACTTTAAAAGTATCTAAACCATTATCTGGCGCATCGATTGATTGGACTAAACTTTGGTCAATGTGTTCAGCGATTTCTTTAGATCCACAAATTTTTTCGCCGTAAGTTTTCCATATTAGACCGAAAGTTGCATACGGAATACCATTTTCCCGCTTGCCGGCACCTCCGGGCTGATGGTGATCAAAACGATTACGTGATGGGTTATACTCTCCACCGAGATCGTATAGAAAATCGGCTTTTTCAAACCATTTTGGATCGCGGGTGCGAATAACTTTTATATTTCCATTAAAAAGTATCGAGAGCGCAGCCGTTGCAAAAATCTCGTCGGTATGAAAGGTTCCATTGTGTGTAACCAATATTTTCTTTTTATTAAATAGTGACATAATTATTCTTGGTATTTTTTATTCTTGGTCGTGGTGACCTCTATGATAAAGGCTATGATCTTCTCGAGGATGAAAAATGCTATAAAGAATAGGAATATGATGCCGATGAACCTGCGCACGTCTCGACTAATCGACAGCGCAGTGTAGCTGAAAAAGTAACCGAGCGCAAGTACCAAGGTCGACCAGAGCATGAGGGAGGCAAGCTCGGCCTCGGCAAATGTCCGAAGCTTGATCTTTTTGTAACCAGAGAAAACGAGCGTGAACCAGTGCAGGCCGAGTATCAAAAACCTCGAAGCAAAGACTGAAAAAAATGGTCGCTCGCCAAATCGAGGCAAGAAATAACCGACCCGACGCTCGGAATATTTGACGATAGAATTTTCTGAATGCTTTCTTTGTAAATAATAGCCGAAACTATAGCCTATGATCGATTTTGATGCACCACCGATCATCGTCATGATAAATGCGACAAAAATATTGAGCGAGCCAAGGTTGGCAAATATGCCAGCGATGATGACAACGATCTCACCCTCGATGATGACGCCGAGGACTATCAAGAGGTAGGCAATATCTGCATGCAACTCGACAAAATGCCTAATGTGGCTGAGGGTTAGCATAGAAAACTAATCGAGCTTGAGAACCTTGGTGATGAGCCAGTTGATGACCGAGACAACTATAGCCCCGACAAATGCAGCAGTGAAATTGGTGACGGCAAAACCGCGAACAACGCTGCCAAGAAACCAAAATAGAAAGCCGTTGACGACGAGCGAGAAGAGCCCGAGGGTAACGATGTTGATCGGCAGGGTTAGGATATTGATGATTGGCTTTATGAACATATTGAAAAGTGTTAGGCAGGCGCCGACGATGAGCGCGACCGGAAGCGGGTTGATCGAAATGCCAGAGACTATCTGTGTCGTTGCCCAGACGGCAACCGAGAGCACTAACCAATGTAAAATAATCTTCATAAATTATGCAAAAAGTGAATCTACTACTTGTTTAACGACATTGCCGTCGGCTTTGCCTTTCAAATCTTTCATGATGGCTGACATTAGCATGCCTGATTTTGATTTATCTTCTATCCCGAGCTCGGCTTTTTTGGCGCGGGCAATTTTTTCGACTTCGCTTGCCTCCATCATCTTCGGCAAATACTTCTCGAGTATGGCCAGTTCGGCCTGCTCTTTTTCAACAAGATCCATGCGACCGCCTTTTGTGAATTGTTCGATAGAATCTTTGCGCTGTTTTGAAAGACGGGTAATGACGGCGATGGCCTGCTCGTCGGTCAAGACGTCTTGTGGCTTGCGACCAGTGGCGACGAGTTCATTTGTAAAAGCGGTCGTCAGGCCGCGCATGACTTCAAGCACGATGGCGTCTTTCTTCATCATCGCTTCCTTAATATTCTTCTTTATATCTTCTTGCAACATAAGGGTATTATAACAGATTTTTCAAATTTAAGCCTACTTTAGAAAAAATATCTCCTTGACTATTATATATTTTATGATATAATAGGCGGAAATCATCTCATAACCTTAAAATTACGTTTTTATGAAAAAGTACTTTTTATCCATTTTTTTGTTGTTGATTCTTGTTGCCTCATGTAAAAAAGAAGAGGTAACAAACATTACTGAATCAAATACTTCAAAGGATCTTTGTACGACACATCAGATCGACCCGATGATGGCTACTGCCATTTCCGGTCCATTGCAATGGACAAACCCCGCACCTATTCCGGCTGATAACTATATTAATGTCAGGACAGATGCCGGTATTACCGTTGGTGTTTCTTACACCAAAGACGCACCAGCGATTGGCGCCAGGGTAACGGTAAAGTTCAACTTTGTTGAAGTGTTGAACAATTCATACCAGTACACGGTGAAGCCTATGGACTTCCTGGCGATATGTGGTATGGGCACGACTTCAATGTTGGTGTTTCGAAGGTCTTTGTAAAAGATAAAAGTGAAAAAGATTTAGAAAAAGCGGGATTCTATATGAATTCTGCTTTTTTGTGTTTAAAATGCTAGAATGTCAGCATGAAAAAGATTATTTTTCTGGATACGGAGACAACCGGCAATGAACCGGCGAAGGATTTTCTTTGCCAACTGGCCTATAAAACAACAGAGGAAACTTTTTGCGAGATTTTTAAACCGCCGATACCAATACCGCCAGAGGCGAGCGCCGTGACCCACATTACGAATAAAACCGTCGCCGACAAGAAAGCTTTTAAGGAAAGCGACAAGTATGGAGCTATTAAAATTTTGCTCGAGGACCCGATGTCGGTTATCGTGGCCCACAACGCCAAGTTCGATATTGCAATCATGCGCAACGAAGATATTTTTATCGAAAATTCTATCGATACACTGCGTGTTGCCCGGGCGCTTGATGCAAAAAATATTATTCCTCAATACAAATTGCAGTATTTGCGATATTATCTCGACCTCGATGTAAAAGCAGAGGCCCACGATGCCCTGGGCGACGTGCTGGTGCTTGAAAAACTTTTTGAACGTTTACTTCTAAAAATTATGGAGAGTGAAAATTTAAAAAAAGATGAAGCCATAGAGAGGATGATCGAGATCTCGTCTCACCCGTCACTCATGAACAGCTTTTCTTTTGGAAAATACAATGGCAAGACTGTCGAAGAAGTCTGTGCCATGGATCGAGGCTACCTCGAATGGATGCTCGGCCAGAAAGAACAAAACCCAGACAACGAAGAAGATTGGATTTATACGCTTAAATATTATTTAGGAAAACTATAAAAAGAAAAACACAGTTTAATGTGTTTTTCTTTTTATAGTTTAGACAACTTTATCTTTCAGTTGGTTAATAGTATCGGTATCAGGTTTATTTTCCATAACAACACCTGCAACCTCAAAGAATTTTTTAACACCAGGAGTGTGTGCAGAAAGTGCAATTCTGCGTAACTCCATCCAATCTTTTTCGGTTATCAAATTATTTTTAGCATGACACTTTTCATATAGTTCACGCTCTACTTTATCTGTTATTTTTGGTTTATATCCTTCATCCATATTTTACTTGACTTTTTAATTATAATGATGCATTATAACGGTAAATTATTAAAAAGTCAACAAAAACTCATCCTATATGTACAACAGGTTTTTCCGAATCAATCGAAGGATTGATTTGAATCTTTTAGGCCAATTTTTAAGCTTTTTGAGGAAAATAAAAGGAATGACTGATTATGTATACATGGTTTTTGACACAAATGGTGGTGAATTGATAGCAGCAACAAGAATGATAAATGCAATGCAAGAGAGTGGGCTCAAGTTCGTCGGCATTGCATATAGGGAAGTTCATTCTGCAGCTATACCCATATTTTTGTCGTGTCATATCAGGTTCGGTTATAAGGAAGCAATTGCATTGCTTCATAGGGCTAAATCTGAAGATGAAGATTTAAGTCCGGCCGATCTTTTCTGGGCAGAAAGGCAAATATTTGAGATATTCGCCCAAAAGCTTAAAATAAAATTAAAAAAAGTCTACGAGATTGCCGATCAGAATACTCTAATAAATATGGAGCATCCTCTTGGCAAAAATTTTTTCATCAGTAATAATCAGATTCCCGCCTTCGTATAGGTGGGAATCTTTTTATATATTGTGTTAAAATTATTCTATGGGTATGACTTTTATTGTAATGATTGGAATTGTTTTTGGCTTAGCGATAGGTTGGTTTTTCTCTCAAAAAAAACAAGGTTCAAATGGAACCGATAAATCTGTACAACTTTTACTCACCCAGATCAATGAACTCTCTCGTACAATCGATGCCAAGCTCGGGGAATCGCAAAAAGAAATCAACCAGAGCATGCGATATCAATCGAGCGAGACATCGCGCATCATTGCCGACATCACTGAAAAAATCACCCGGCTCGACGAGACCAACAAACAAGTGGTGTCTTTTGCCGACCAGTTGCGGAACTTGCAAGATATTTTGAAGAATCCAAAACAACGAGGAATCCTCGGTGAATATTATCTAGAGACATTGCTCAAGAATGTCATGCCACCAGGAACGTATGAAGTACAATATCGATTAGGAAAAGATGAAGAAGGGAGAGATTTAATTCCAGATGCTATCGTCAAGGTAAAAGATAAGATAATACCTATTGATTCGAAATTCTCACTCGAGAATTACAATCGTATTTCGGAAACAAACGACAAGGGTGAAAAAGAACGATTAGAAAAGATATTTATAAATGATCTAAAAAATAGAATTGTCGAAACATCAAAATATATACAGCCAGAGCAAGGGACTATGGATTTTGCTTTTATGTTTATCCCCCACGAGGCAATATATTATGATTTGCTCGTAAATAAAATCGGTGGTGGCGATGATGAAGCGGACAATTTGATCCAGCGCGCCGCTTCTAAGTATAAAGTCATTATTGTCTCCCCCACTTCATTCCTGGCCTATCTGCAAACTGTCCTCCAGGGACTCAAAGCGTTACAAATCGAGGAAAGTGCCAAGGACATCATCAAGCGGGTTGGCGAACTCGGTAGCCATTTGCGGACATACGAAGACATTCATGCCAAGCTCGGCAAATCGCTCGAGACGACTGTCAACCAATTCAACAAATCAAATCATGAATTTAGAAAAATAGACAAGGATGTTATGCGCATCACCGGCCAGGCAATCGACATCGAGACGATGACCCTCGACAAACCACAGACAGAAGAATAAATTTGACATAATTTAATTTTAATAGTATTATGTGCGTGAATATGAACCTTAAAAAGAAGGTTTTGTTTTTATTTTGTTGGGTTATTTTAGAGCTCGGTGAGCCTTAAAATAACCTAACAAATTTTTAATAACAAAAAACCTTTAATATGACAACAACAACTTTCCAAAAGAAAACCTCTGTGTTTGACCAACAAGGGTTGGAAGATCACATTACTCATGGGTGTAATTTAATCCATGTAATTGAAAAGTATGGCTTCTCTTTGGAGAGGAGTCATGTAATAAGAGAAGTGGCAAAAGATGTGATCATGGGAAATTCTTTTCTGCATAAATCACTGAATAATGCCTTGCTCAAACATAAAAACGTGGTAGATGTCTTTATTAAGCATCTCGAGAAAACCTTAGTCCCACTTCATTTCGGTATAAGCCGCAATTGGAGAGTGACTCAAAAAGAACTCTTGCTTGCAACATTACAAACACTTTCGCGGGGTTATGTCAGACCACTATCTGAAGTACCAACGGGTAGCGGAAAATCTATGCATATTGGTGCACTAGTCAGGGCTGCAATTGATACAATGCGGGAGCTTGGTTTAGATTATGAAATTCATATTCTAACATCCCGAGTTGCTATTGCAGGTCAGTTGATTGAGGAAGAGTTACCAAAAGAAGAAGCAGAAGATATCCCGCTCGAAATAGGCAGGAAGGGTGATGTAAGAATATGGATACCAGACATTAGTGATGATAAAATTCGTGTTCTGGCTGGTAATCAAAGTGGCCAGAAAAAAGAGTTGGCCAAGGATTCCATATTAACAATCAGTACATATCAAGGGCTTCGTGCTCAAAGGATTACTGACCAGTTCAGAAAGCCGGTTTTCATGACGATATGTGATGAAAGCCACCGCGTAACAGAGCGAATAGCGGTTTTACTTGAGGAAATGAAAACATTAGTTTTTGGGTTAAGCGCTACGGTTATTGGACCGGATCGCGACCCATTTTTTTTCTTTGAAAAAATTTACCGCCCTGAACTTTCTGAAGCTAAACAAAAGAATGACTATGTGGGATTCCTGAATTATCACAAAAGCATCAGTGAAATGATTCTTTACCAAGAACTGAAACAAGTTAGGTTGATAAAAATCAATGGTGTTAAAATAGATATTTCAGAGGCTAAAACAAAAAGTGGACATGGCACATATGATGTCCTAAACGACGACTCTGTAGCAAGGATTCTTTCAAAGAACCCTACCATTGCAGCCGAAGTCGTGGCCGAAGCCTACATTGGAGATCATCCCGGTTTAAGACTTGCGGATTCAAAACCCATTTATCAAAGGCGGGGTATTGTTTTTGTTGATCGGATAAATACAGCTAAGCTTTGTGCAGAAGAATGTAATAAAATTCTAGCCGAAAAAATAAAAGAAAAATACGGCAAGGATGTGCATTTTCGTGCAGCGTATGTTGATGGCCGAATGAGCGAGGGTGAGTATAACGTAGTTATTGAAAAATTTCGCAAAGGTGAGATCACACTAATCTTCTCGGCTGAAAAAGTTGGCGAAGGTATTGACCTGCCCTTTGTGAACATGATAATTCTACTACGACCACTCGGACTTGGATCACAATGGAAACTAGTTCAGAATCTAGGTCGTGGTATAAGAATTGATAAAGATAGCCCCTTGGATGACCTGGTTATTCTTGACCTAGTGTTTGTCTCAGACAAACATCTGCTTGCAAGTGTCCTTGGTATATTTGGCAGAAGTACAATTATCTCAGGCGGCCTTATTGCCGGTTGGGGAACTGCGTACGAAATTGAAAAGAAAGTTTTTGAACTTCTTCGTAAAGGAAAGAGCTGGACTGAAATTTGGAACCTGCTCAATACCGAGGAGAGACGAGCCTTCCCTTTCATCGAACAAAAGATGTATGAAGAACAAACTCGTTCACTAACCGGCCCTCAGTCTGAGGACAATGTGAATGTTATCACATCAAATATGTTTCGACTTGGCGAAATCAATTTTATAGAACAAGAAGAGTTGCGTTTAGCATTATCTTTGGGTAACAAAGAGGAGATGCTTAAATACACCTCGGAAATTCTTATAAAAGAAGGTTTTGACTCGATCGACGCATTGATGAGTGTGAGGCAGAGTTCGTTGCACTCATTTGCTAAAAGGAGGTTTGATAAATTTAGGAACGGTTTAATCATGGTTAATCTAAACCTCAATGAAAACAAAACTTCCCTTACTTCTTCAAACATGACTTCCTTTATAGAATTAATGAGGAGAGCCGGTTTGCAAGAGAGAAGATCTTTCCATGACCCTCGTGTGAATAAATACGCATCTACACAAAGTGGTTTCAATCAGCCAAAGAAGAGGATTGAGAATAAAGTTATTCCGTCTAAAAAGAAGATTGGTTTCGGTGTTATAGAAAAAAAGACAGGCATAGGTTTGGTTGGAAACGAATTCCCCATTGAAACACTCAACTTTACATGCCGGAAATTTTTCGGTGTTGAGCCAGACATAACGTCGCACCCAAGGGACCTGTACAAACAGGAACCAAAGTACATTGCTCAAGCTCACCTTGAATTACCTGAGGGTTTAAAGTATTCAAGCCCTATAGTTTCAAGTGTAAGTAAAGAAGTAGCAGAAAAAGCTGCAGCCGTGGAATTTCAGAAAATTATTGATGCTAAAATGGTTAGCGGGGAGATTACTGTCTATGTTGGGAGCAAACGCTTCAATAACTTACTGAAGGCTCTGGAATTGATGGTATATGAAAACCAGTATCAGGAAGTAATATACACAATAACAGAGAGAAATAACCTTTCGGTCGTAGTGGCTTATGTCGAGAAATTCAAGGGAATAAAATTTTCTGGTAAGCCAGCATTCCACCAGAATGTTGATGAAGCTAAAAAATTTGCCCGAGTAACACTTGCCCTACAGCTGACATATTCTTTGCCGAGCTTCTCTCGGTGCGCGGACACTAATGTCAGCAAAAAGCCGATGGCTATGCTTGAGAATTTGTGTGAAAAAGCCAGATTTGGGGAGATAAAAAAATCTACTACTGAAGTAAAACACAAAAACAATGTACTTTACAAGGGACGGATTAAAGTCCTTGGCTGGGAAACAAGTGCTTTGGGTATTACACCTGAGCATGCGATTCAAAGGGCAGCTGGTTTGGCGTATGAAGAATTATCTCAGCATGTCGGTGGACAGGCTATAAATTGATGATGTTGTCATGGAAATTATAAACCCCCTGTATATATAGGGGGTTTCTTGATTTTGATGCAATACCTACCAATCATGATTTCTGCCACACAGAAAGTATCCTAGTAAATACTTTCTTGGCAAAATCCGGTCCTCTTCTTTTCATTTCTTTTATCAGGGATTCATCTGATACATCTTTCAGTACTTTCTTTTCGATAGATGAAAGCGGGATTGAAATCTCTACATCGATCATTGGATCGCCGCTTGATCTTTTCGATTCTTCGAATTTAACATCCGTACTTGCTTGATGTGATTGCAAAGGTGAGTTGCTGGTTTTCTGGGAGTATTCCTGATTTAGGGTGAAATCAATATATTTACCAGATTTTTTGATTACAACAATCCATTCGGGGTGATCTATTTTAGCCTGATCTACTATTTGGTTTAAATCTCCCTTGAGCCCCATACTGTAGGTGTAGGCTCTTATTTCTCTTTGAGATGAATTGTTGATTTTTTTATAACCCTTTTCCTTTACATAACGACATACAGAACGTTTAAAATCTTCATTGCTCATTTTTCCACTGGCCGATATAGATATTGTTTCTTTGATGATTTCAGTAGTGGTTGTTTCTCTGATTTCGGAGATGTTTTTACTGAACTCATTTTTAATATGTTCAATACTGAAATGAGGTTTTTCTATAGGGAAAACCAATGTCGTACCTCTTGCGGATGACGATATCCCAAAATATTCACAATACAGTTGGGCATCACGCGTAACAGTCTCAGAATCAAAACCTACGATTATTCCATTTTCTGAGATGGAAGGGTTATCAAAGATTTCGATTTTAAAAATGGTCACAATTATTGCCCGAAGATAGTCGGCATATGAGGCGGGTGTAATACCGGGCGTTGCTTGCTTAGTGTAGATAAGAATATCTTCACCACTACAGATAAATTTATAGCAGGGGTATTTTACTTTTAAAAAGTTTGTTGCCCTTCTTGCCATCTGTTTGTTTTGGACACGGACAAATCCATGCCCTAAGCGAACCAGGTTCTTGATACCCTTTTCGTTAAAATGATATTTAAGGGCGTCATACACCTCGGACAGACTACCGAGGTTGTCGAGTAGTTTACCCTGGTGGTCTTTTTGCAGTGTTATGCGACGAGATTTTACTACATCGAGGAATGCTGCATTGACTTCTGAAATACTTGGGGCTGGAAAACCGAACTCGGATAGCCTTTTAATAAATTTATCCGTATTGTTCCGATGGTGAAAATCTACCATTGGCACAAGAAGTTCTTGTTTGTTCATCGACTTAACGATGACATTTTTTATTCCGGTTTCCAGATGCCAAAAATCTTTTAATTCATGTATTAGATTTTCAGCAATTTCGTTGTACTCCTGAATACTAGGAGTTCTTTTGGTTGTTGTGGTATTTGCTTGCATTTTAAAGGATTTAAATTTAAGTATTATTGTTTGCCTTCAAAACCCAATAAGATTCTGGAGGCAAACAATAATTATAATCCTGACATTTTGCTATCTTATATCACAAAAAAAAGTAGAAGTCAATACCTAGCTTTAGGCAAAAAAACACCCCATATAGGGTGTTTTTTTGCCTTAGATTTTTTTATTTAGCAAGCATTTGTCCAGCAGTTTACATATTCGTATCCATAACCGTACTGATAACCAGAATATGACGGATAGTATGTGTAGCCAGTATTGTAGTAACCACCTGTTGGAGATATATCGCCACCAGTGTAGTAGCTATAGCCTGGATTATAGTAATTGTTGTAACCATAGTTAGAATAGCCATTGTTGTAGTAATTGTTATTGTAGCCGCTATAGTTTGAATAATAATTATTGTTATAGCCACCATAATTATTGTAGCCGTAACCAGAATATGGGTAGCCATAGCCGTAGTTACTATAGCCATTTCCATAGCCATAATTGTTACCGAGGCCAAAACTAATAGACAGACCAAAGCCAGCTTCAGATTTGGCAGGGGCCATAGCAAAACCAACTCCAAGGAAAACTATAAATAATGTAAATATTGCAAAAGTTTTTTTCATGCGGGCATTATATAATTTTTATTTAGTTTTGTCAACTCTTGGCCTCCCCCACTGCCATTTTGGCTTTTCGCCTTTTTTATAGCAGATGACGATGAGAATCGAAGTGAAAAAAATAAAAGGCAGAGCAAACGCGATGAGCGTGTCTGAAACCGAGTGCGAATGATTGTCTACGCGGATGAACGTGCTAACCATGAGAATGAGATAGACAAACATGATGACCCATCCCTGCCAAGTGACCGGCATCCACCCCCAGCCATATCGTTTTTTTATGAACCAGATTTGCTTCATGGTTGAAATTATAACATAAAATGCGTATACTAGCGTTATTGTAATTTTGGGGGATCGTCTAATGGCCCGCCTCGACTCGCAGAGCTTGTCGATGCGAGGCGGGTAGGACGCCAGGTTTTGGTGTTATAATTACACAATGTATTTTGTATACATACTGAAAAGCAAAGTCGCCAAGAAATCCTATGTAGGTATGACAGATAACATTGAACGTCGTTTAAGAGAACATAATTCAGGTAAATCTTTTTTTACAAAAAACTACTTTCCTTGGGAAATTATCCATAAAGAGATGTATGGAACTAGGGAAGAAGCCAGAAAAAGAGAAAAGTACTTAAAATCAGGATCAGGTAGAAAGTTTTTGAAAACAATATTCAATAATTAAAAAACATTTTGGGGGATCGTCTAATGGTAGGACGCCGGGTTTTGGTCCCGTAAATTGGGGTTCGAGTCCCTATCCCCCAGCTCTTCGTCGCTCTGCTCCTCAGAGCCTTCGGCCCATATTGTTTTTATTTGCGACGAAGATACCAAGCGAGTCCTGACAAAGTAAGGACGACGAGGTAGAATTAATTTATGCATTTTGTTTATATCCTCGAATGCGCCGATAAATCTTTTTATGTGGGTTGTACAAATGATCTAGAACGTAGATTAAAACAACACAATAATTCAAAATGGGGAGCCCACTATACTAAAACTCGTAGACCTGTAATTTTAAAATATTCCGAGAGTTTTTCGACATTAAAAGAAGCTAGACATCGAGAAAGCGAGATCAAGGGATGGAGAAGAGAAAAGAAGTTAGGATTGATTAGTGGTTTGATATAGCTTTGAGGTTTGAGGAGCATCAAAATAACAATATGAGAAAAAAGATCAAGGTATATTTGGCAGGACAATCAAACGAACATGATAATAATTGGAAGGAAATTTTCAAAGATATTTCCGAATGTGAATTCCATGACTGGGAATTTGATTCAGACCAAACTTCTCCCAACACATTTTTCCCTGATGATTTAAGAGGAATAAAATCTGCTGAATATCTGGTTGCTAATCCTGGTGTTGCTCCTTCGGAAGCTACTTGGATTGAAATCGGGTATTTTCTAGCAAATAATACTGAAAAACCAGGAGGCACAGCAAAAAACTTAATCATCGTTTGGCAAGAAGCTCGTAATCCTAGATGGTCTATCGAATTTGTTAAGAAAACTGGTTTTGTTGTCTCGACAGTCGAAGAAGCCAGAGAGAAGCTATGTGAGTTAATAGGGAAATAACATATACAGTACTCTACTCAAGACGCGCCAGAAATGAATCCAAAAAAGTGTTAAAATAACCTTACAAGGCTTGACCGAGAAAGGTTCTAGCTCGAGACAGCCAGCATTAACAATCTCTTCTTTATGTCAAATAGTAAAAATACAAAAAAGAAAAACCATACAGAATATTTTAAGGATGGTGGAATACGAGCTAAAGGTACTTTCAAGAATGGAAAACTAGATGGTTATTGGCTTTGGTTTCGCAAAGATGGCACCAAACTCAGATCAGGGTATTTCATCAACAATAAACAAACAGGAAAGTGGACGACATACGATCAAAAAGGAAAAGTGTATAAAATCACTGATTTTGACAAGTTAAATAAAAAAATAAAACCATCTGCTAAAAAATCTTAAACTTGATATAATAGATTCATTAACAATAAAAACAAAAAAAATAATATGAATCCAGTTATACATTTTGAAATGGGATATTTTGATAAGGATAGGGCAGAGAAATTTTATCGGGAAACTTTTAATTGGAATATGAAAGAGATGGGGCCCGACATGGGCGGCTATGTCGTGGCCCAAACTGCCGAGACCGACGAAGGGGGCATGGTCAAAACCCCAGGCACTATCAACGGCGGCTTCTATAAAAAAACCGAGAATCCCCTGTCGCACGCACCGTCGGTCGTCATCTCGGTCCATGATATCAAGGGCGCGATCGAAGCGATCAAAACAAATGGCGGCAAGATCTTGGGCGCCATGAATGAAAAAGGCGAGATTAGCATGGAACCAGTAATGATTCCCGGCGTCGGGCTCTGGATATCGTTTCAAGATACCGAGAACAATCGCGTCAGCATTTTACAGCCGATTTCGCAATAAAATTATTTCGTGGCATACAATCACCACAAGAGAAGAAGTCTGATCTACCGCTCGTGGGGTCACGTGCTCGTGACCCTCGGCGTCATAGTCGTGCCATTTGTCTTCATCATAGTTTTTGCCGATATCGGCAAGCTAAACACTGGCGTGCTTTTCTCTGACCTCGGCGCGTCACTCTGGCGATTGCTCGTGGCCTACATAATATCTGCAATTTTGGGCTGGGCGCTCGCCGTTTATTTCTTTCGAGGCAAGCGGGCCGATATCGCACTGCCGGTCTTTGATGTCTTGCAGAGTTTTCCGACCTTTGCTGCTCTGCCACTGGTCACATATTTTTGGGGCGGGTCTAATTTTACAGTAATTTTTTTCCTTGTCATCACAATAATCTGGCCGATACTATTTTCAATCATCAGTGGCCTGAAGCTGATGCGCAGCGAATGGGAAGAAGCAGCGCAGATTTATAATTTGAAAGGTTTGGCCTATTTGAAAAAATTTTTGATACCAGTTTCTGTCCCCGGCCTGATCACCGGTACGATCGTCGGCTTGGGCGACGGCTGGGAAGCGCTGGTCGCGACCGAGATCATCGCCGGCATTCACACTGGGCTTGGGACATTTTTCAATTCGTATTCTCACGATGTCAATGTCACAATTTTTGGCGTGCTTGGATTTTTAATTATCATATTTAGCATCAACAAGCTCATCTGGCTACCACTGCTCGAGTGGAGCCACAAAATGATCGAAGAATAATATGGCAAAAGCATTAATTACAATTGATAACCTGACAAAATCTTTTCGTGAAGGCGGCCTCGGCAAGCGACTGCTCGTGCTCGACCACATCAACCTGTCGATCGACCAAGGAGAATTTTTTGTCATCGTCGGGCCGTCGGGCTGCGGCAAGTCAACTCTCTTGCGCATACTCTCTGGACTCGATAAAGAAGACCACGGCAGTTTTACATTCAAAGAAAAAATAGATAGGAGCGAAATGGCGTTCGTCTTCCAAGGTTTTGCGCTCATGCCGTGGCTGACAGTTTATGAAAATATCGAGCTTGGGCTTCTTGCAAAAAATCTAAGCGACGCCGAGCGCAGGTCTCGGGTCGAGCGCGAGCTCAAGCGATTTGGCCTCTCGCAATTTGAACTCTCCTACCCTCGTGAACTCTCTGGTGGCATGCGGCAACGGGTCGGGCTGGCCAGAGCCTTTGCCATCGAACCAAAAGTCATATTTATGGACGAGCCGTTCTCGGCGCTCGATTCATTCACAGCGAACGCTCTGCGCGGCGAATTTTTGCAAATCTGGCAATCGCAGAAGCCGACCATCATCATGGTCACCCACAATATCGAAGAGGCTATCGAGCTCGGCGACCGTATCGCGGTCATATCTTCTCGGCCAGCCAAAATCGACCACGTCTTTGCAAACACCCTGCCCCGCCCTCGGCAAAGACGGTCGAGCGAATTCTTCAACCTCGAAGATGAAATCGAAGCAAAATTGAAAGTAAAGAGGGACTAGAACTTTTGCTATAATACAATCATGAAATTTAAAAAATATTTGGTCGTAGTTTTGGTCTTTGTGGCACTCTTGCCGGCTAGAACTTTTGCCCACGAAGTTTATGTGCTCGGCCACGACCAGATAGTGCACGACCTTGCCCAACCGGCTGTGAACTTGTTCCAAATCGCCGAAGAAAGTGGCGGGCAGTTCATCCTCTGGTCTATCATCGGCGCTCTAATAATATTTTTGGTGCTTGGAATATCGATCTCAAGAAAAGTCGAAAAAAAGATCGACCCATTTTTATTTAAAATAAAACCATACGCCGGTCACGTCGCCCAAGTGACGCTCGGCCTGGCGCTCCTTGCCTCGGCCTACTATGGCGCGCTGTTTGGAACCGAGCTACCTTTTGCAAATGTTTTTGGCGCTTCGACCTTTGTTGTTACTTTTTTACTTTATGTAGCCAGTTTTTCTATACTCTTTGGTGTATACGAGAGGTTGGGCGGATTGCTCGCCATAATCATATATCTATCTGCCCTATCATCGGTCGGCGGGTATTTGGCCAGCTATCTGGTTTATCTTGGCGAAGCGTTTGTCATATTTTTATTTGGCGGTGGATATTCTCTGGTAAAAAATAAATTTGAGTTTTTAAACAACAAAATAAAAAAATATTTAGATAGGAGAAAATTTTTCATTGTCAGGGCATGCTTCAGTGTTTCGATACTCTATGCTGCAATCTATGCAAAACTTTTGCACGGCTCGCTTGCTTTTGATACTGTGAACACCTATCACCTGACAAATTATTTTCATTTTTCTCCAGCGTTTATAGTCCTCGGAGCATTTTTGATAGAGTTTTCTATCGGGCTTTTCATATTGCTTGGGTTTGAGATTCGTTTCATATCTTTCGTATTTCTTGCATTTCTAACCCTGTCTTTGTGTTTTTTCGGCGAGGTTGTCTGGCCGCATATCGTGCTTTTAGGTACAAATATAGTTTTGTTTTTGCACGGCTATGACGAATTTACCGTCTTTCACCATCTCTACAAAAAAAATAGACGGGAACCAGTATTATAGATTTATGCTACAATAGTCATATGCACATATCGGCAATTGAGAAATATTTCTTGTTTGGTCTGATCGCTGTTGTTTTTATCTTGGCCTTGATGATTTTCTACCCATTCATAACGACGATCGTTTTGGCCGGAGCCTTTGCCGTCATCCTGACACCGATCTATCTTTGGATTAAAAAACATATTACCGGTGGTATAGCCTGGCTGTCTTCGCTCGTCACAGTTATTTTGTTTCTGATCGTTTTATGCGTACCAATTTTCTTTATTGGCACAGTCGTATTTAACCAAGCCGAAAACGCTTATAGTGCGCTCACCGGTCAGGGCAACAATGCCGCGTTTGTACACAAAATCGACTTGGCGGTCAACAAGCTCATGCCGCACGGCATTACGTTTGATACGGCATCGAAAATTAGCGGCGTCGGGGTTTTCTTGTCTAATAATATTGGTGGATTTTTTGCTTCGACTTTTCAATCTCTACTTTTATTTATCGTCATGATACTAACAATATTCTACCTATTAAAAGATGGGGCGAGGTGGAAGAAAAATCTCATCACCCTGCTACCCCTATCTGAAGAGAATGTCGAAGAAATACTCAGCAAGCTTGGGAGTGCCATAAATCGCATTTTGAAAAGTTCATTTTTGCTTGCAATCACACAGGGAATACTCGTCGGCATCGGGCTGACTATCTTCGGCGTTCCAAATGGCGTGCTCTGGGGCATGATGGCTGGGGTAGCATCTTTTGTTCCAACTGTTGGGACATCTCTAGTGTCGGTGCCAGCAATGATCTATCTATATGTAAATGGGATGCACTTGCAAGCCCTTGGGCTACTCTTGTGGTCGATTCTCTTGGTCGGCGTTATTGACAACACCCTTGTGCCATATTTTGTCGCAAAAAATACAGAAATACCATCTCTCTTCATCTTGTTTTCAATCTTGGGTGGCATATCGCTTCTCGGGCCAGTCGGTGTTTTGATCGGCCCGCTCGTCTTGAGTCTGCTCTATAGCCTCATTTCTATTTATAGAAAAGAAATCAAGGCAAATTAGTTTCCTAGAATTTTTACAAGCGCTAGTTCGAGTGGCAGTTCACTGATACTCGCAGTTTTTTGTGCTTGATAAGATTCAAGAAGTATTGAAAGAGAATTTGAAGATATGTGTTCGGGTTTGTTCACGACAAGAGATTCTAGAAACTCTATTTCTTTTTCTGACAGTGAATTGGTTATGGATTTCTTGGTGCTCGGTGCATAGCGGAGCATGAGAGCAAAACGAAGTTTTGAAAGAATCATCTTGAGATAGACATTCATATCGATATTCTTCTCACTTGCCTTTCGCAAGGTGCCATAGCCGGCCTCGATATCGCTTGTGGTAAGAGCTTTTAGAAAATCGTTGACTAAAATTGTATTTGGCGCGCCAGTTACGCTTTCGATATCTGCCAAGCTTATTTTTTTATTTTTTGAAAATGAAATAATTTTCTGTAGTGTCCCGAGTGCATCGCGAAACGCCCCATCGGCAAGAAGAGCTATGAGCTCGGCCCCACCCTCTTCTAAGGTATAACCCTCGGCAACGGCAACGGTTGAGATGACTCGGGCAAGAATTGCGTCAGTTGGTTTTTTGAAAATAAAAGTTTGGCAACGAGAAACAATTGTCTCGGGAATTTTTTCAAGTTCAGTTGTCGCCAAAATAAATATGACGTACTCTGGTGGCTCCTCGATTGTTTTAAGGAGTGCATTCCAAGCATCTTTTGTGAACATGTGAACTTCATCAAGAATGTAGATCTTGTATTTTGAATCAAAAGGCAAAGTTTGCACGCTGTCGCGGATATCTCGCACATCATCGATACCGCGATTGCTAGCAGCGTCCATCTCGTAAATATCATTTTGCGATGAACCAAGCTCGTGAGCAATGATCCTCGCAATAGTCGTCTTGCCCGTACCCCGTGGGCCACACAATAGGTAGGCGTGGGCAACTTTTGAAGACGATAGGGCGCCTTGTATAGCTTTTACGATATGGTCTTGGCCGATGACTTCAGAGAATTTTGTCGGGCGATATTTTCGATATAAGGCAATATTAGAATCTGACATGCCGAGATTATACCAGATAAAACTAGCTATTATAAGAGGCCTTCTTTTTTCATTGAATCAATTAACCTGCTAACCCCGATGCCACCGCCGTATCTAGGGAAAAATTTATATGATAGAAATTCTTCGAGCTCGCCCTCTACCCTGTCTTTGCCGAAAAGATCATAGAGTTTTTCGGCATATTTGCCCTCGCTTATAGTGTGGAATTGCTCTCTCATCGTTTGGGCGTCTGTGCTGCGCTCGGCCGAACCGATAGTTTCGTTGCCAGAGAGTATTACATCAATTTTATTTGCATGGTCACCCAACTTTTTCATATTCCAAAATGGCGAAGTGTAGATCGGAAAATTTTCTAGAAAAATTACTGGGCCAAATTCTTCGTACATTTTACTTTCTTCTTTGTGCGACAATTCGTGGACAGAGTAGTATTTTGCAAGTTCGTCATATAATTTATGGAATATTTTTTCTTTGTTGTATCCTATATATGTTACGAGCTCTTCTTCAAGTTTTTTCAAATCATCTATAGTCCCGCGTGATTCGAATTCAAACATTGGAAAAATAATTTTATGCCGACCTGGTATCGGGTTTGGTTCGTTTCGATAACTCGTCGAGACACAAAAGACACCGGGAATATCATCGTGGTGCAGAAGTTCATACTCGAGCCACATCTGCCCCGTCTGTGGCAGTGGCCAAACTAATCCGCTATAGGTGTATGTGGCTACGGTATCTGGATCTTCGCAAGCCGCGAGTATCGACAGGCGATCTTGGGTATGGACTTCGATGAAACCTTTGTCTAGAAAAAACTTTCTTAATTTATTTATGACGATACTAAACGCTTTTATATCTTCTATACCTTTATACATAAAATTTTAAATATAATAAAAGCCCCAGACCGACAGATGTGGGGCAAAATAAAAACTCCATTACGGAGTTCTCAAAAAAGACAGAGAATAGAAATTTCGACTTTTCTCTAAACTTTAATCTTTCTTTATGCATCGGGGAAATTATAGCACGAGTTATTGGCTTGCCAAAAAGTTATCCACAATGCTTTCTACTTCGAGTGCATTGTTTGCCTCCATCAGCTTCAGGCGTAATTCTTTGGCGCTCCGCCCGACCTTACGGTCATTCCGACAAGTATCAAAAGCTTTATTGACATAGGCCTTATAGTGCTTTTTCATAATTGCAAAATTTTTATATTTACCGAGCAATTCCTCAAAAAGTTTCGTGTGTTCGATCATTATTTTAAGTTTCTCGCGAAGTGATGGAAGAGAAAAATCAGATGATTTCTGGCATTCGTTTTCACTCAGGACATTCTTGTTTTCAGAATGTAAAGAAGAAAACAAGAATGGATTGCCGAATATAGCGCGGCCAAGCATGACACCGTCGCAACCTGTCTCCTTCGCAAGAATTTTTGCGTGTTCTATGTCTCTGACGTCGCCGTTACCGATTATTTTTGTTTTGACACCCATTTTGTCACGAATCTCTACAGCTTCCATGACGTGTTCCCATCTGGCGGGCACAAGGGACATATCTTTGCGGGTACGAGCGTGGATAGTCAGTGCGGCGATATTTTGAGAGAGAAGAAATGGAATCCATTCGTCGATCTCCACCTTGTTGTAACCAACCCGCGTTTTAACAGACACTGGAATATTTTTCTGAGCGTCTTTGATGCCATCTTTAGCTGCTTCGATTATTTTTTTGGCGTTATCTTTATTTTTGATCATCGCCGCGCCGGCGCCTTGCTTTTCGATCGAACGATCTGGGCAGCCCATATTGATATCGATACCATCAAAACCAAGCAGGGCACAAATCTTGGCCGCCTCGCGCATCTTATCCGGATGACCAGAAAAAAGCTGGGCAACAATCGGTCGTTCGGCCTCGGTGTAAATAAGGTCGTTTTTTAAAACTTCTCGTCCGGGGCTAGCTAGGCCATCGGCCGAGACAAATTCTGTCCACATCAGATCTGGCTTGCCATATTTGGCAATAATACGACGAAAAGCCGCATCGGTCACATCGGCCATCGGAGCAAGCGCGAAAAAGGGTTTTGGTAATTTTTCCCAGAAATTCATTTATTCGAATTTGTATAAGATTTTATTTTTAAAACGCAAATCTATATACAGCAGCGTAGTATACTTTGATTTTATATCAGTTGCAAATTCAGGTTTTTTCATTGAAAGCGTTAGGTCACTAAGCACGCTCGACAGATCGGCATCGTTTTTGAAAATAATTTCTGGGGCAGTATCAGAGGGACCATGGTCGAGATAGAGATAGCTGTCGCCAGAGTCGGTTAGAACAAAATAGAGCGGCTTAAAACCGAGCGCAGTTATACCATCGATAAACCGCACATAATTATGAAAAATCTCTGGTGGAAAAAGCTGTTGGCCGAGTGGTGAGTCACTCCTTACATCTAATTTACTATAGTATTTAAAATAAATATTACCAGAGAAGTATGGGGCTTTGTCGAAAATATATCCATCGTTGTTTATAAAATAACAATTCTCCCCTACGTCTGATGGCATATCTGGAACTTTTGTTCCACAATAAAGCGACGAGCCAGAGCGCTCGAGTATATCTATGTGGACAGTGTTCCAATCATCACGATAAACTGCTAGATTTTCAATACGCGGAAAAGCATTGATGAGCCCTTCATAGATTGAATCTTTGGGATAGATGAATGTATTGCTTCTCGAGAAAAGATGAAAATATTTTCCAGAAAGTTTTTGTTTAACAAAATCTTCGATATCGCTTTGGTTTATAATTCTGTTACCTGTAACATTTATTTTATGAATTGTAACTTTGGGGTTTGAAGAAAAATATCCTAGGGCATAAGTGAGCACAGCAAAAAAAACGACGAGGAGTATCGAGAGTCTAGTTCGTCGCGCCCGACGACGACGCTTCAAGATTTCCATG
The DNA here is from genome assembly GCA_964527185.1 of uncultured Candidatus Saccharibacteria bacterium. GTDB lineage: Bacteria > Patescibacteriota > Minisyncoccia > Phycocordibacterales > UBA9973 > UBA8515. The sequence goes on along the minus strand of CAZGOI010000001.1, from coordinate 333,740 downwards.
CGCGGCGATGTGAGAATATCTTTCATATTCTATTTTATTTAATTAAATCTTTGCCAAAATATTTTTGCAGAACTTCGGGGATCTTTATACTTCCGTCTTCTTGCTGAAAATTCTCAACCAGAGAAACCAAAATTCGCGGCGTCGGTATGGCGGTACAGTTGAGCGAGTGGGCGTAGTGGACTTTGCCCTCTGCATCTCGATAGCGAATCCCCAATCGACGAGTTTGAAAATCGTGGAAATACGAGGCTGAAGATATTTCTCTATATTTATTTTCTTTTGGTACCCAGAGGTTGGTATCGTACATCCTGACTTTTGCAAAACCCATGTCACCAGTGCAGACATCGACAATTTGATATGGAATTTGAAGTGTCTGGATAAAGTCTTCGACATTTTTCTGGACCTCTTCGTGGTACTTGAGTGATTCTTCGTGTGAACCTTCGCAAAGTACGACTTGTTCAAATTTATAAAATTCGTGCACACGGATGAGGCCTTTGACATCTTTGGCATGATTTCCAGCTTCCAGTCTGTAGCACGGTGAAAAGCCGAGTAATTTTTTTGGTAAATCATTTTTATTTAATATTTCATCCATATACATGCCCATGAGTGGCACTTCTGAAGTTCCGACAAAATAACTATCGTCTTGAGCTTTGTAAATATCTGCTTCGCCTTGCGGAATAAACGCGCAACCAAGCAGCGGCTCACGACGAGTATTGATCGGCGGTATGACTGGGTCGAACCCTCGTTTTGACCAAAATTCGAGCGCGTAATTCCAAATAGCAAAACAGAGTCTAACCCCGTCACCAGTTAAAAAATAGCCTCTGAAGCCGTGGATTTTTGTCCCCCGCTCGATATCGAGCATCCTGAGTGAAGTCATGATTTCAATATGATCTTTTGGTTCGAAAGAAAAATTAGGTTTTTCTCCCCAAGTTCGAATTTCGACGTTGTCGTCTTCGGTTTCACCATCAGGTGTTGTCGGGTCGGGAATATTTGGAACCAAGAGCATGAGCGTCTGCCACTCTTTCATCAGTTCGCGGAGTTCATCTTCTTTATTCTTGAGGTCATCTTTGACCGTTTTCATTTCGCGCAGTATTTGGGCCCGGGCTTCTTCTTTTATGTTGCCACCTAGCGAAGCGCTCGCTTTATTTTGCTCGGCTCTAAGTTCTTCGACTTCAGAGAGTATTTTTAAACGTTTATCATCTATCTCAAGCAAGAGGTCGAGGTCGACTTCGATATTTTTTCTTTTTGCACCCGAGGCGATTATGTCTTTATGTTCTCGGATAAATTTAATATCAAGCATAATAAGAGTATATAAAAAAATGTTAGAATAAACAAATGGACGAAATCAGAAAATTGAAGCTTGAAGAATTTCCAAAACCATTACTCGAAATACCGCAACCACCCAAAGAACTCTATGTCCGAGGGGTCTTACCACCGAGTGACTATATATATCTGGCAGTCGTCGGCTCGCGGAAAAATACTTCTTACGGGAAAGATGCCTGTGAAAAATTAATAAGGGGTTTGAAGGGTTACCCTATCGTCATCGTTTCGGGCTTGGCCCTTGGTATAGATTCTATCGCCCACCGAGCTGCGCTGTCTGCAGGGCTTTTAACTTTAGCGATGCCAGGATCTGGGATAAGCAGCAAAGCCCTCTACCCCAGAAGCAATGCCAATTTGGCTAGTGACATAGTCAGGAACAATGGTTGCATACTTTCTGAATTTCCACCAGAAATGAAGGCCGAGCTTTATACATTTCCCCAGAGGAATAGATTGATGGCTGGGATTTCAAAAGCAACACTCATCGTCGAGGCCGCTGACAAATCTGGGACGCTCATCACCGCTAGATTAGCGTTAGATTACAATCGCGATGTTTTGGCAGTACCAGGTTCAATATTTTCAAATACATCAACGGGAACAAATAAGCTCATAAGATCAGGGGCCGTACCGATAACGACGAGCCAAGAGTTGCTCGAAACGCTTGGGTTTGAAGTCGAAGTGAATGAAAAAACAGAAAAGGAAAAATATGCTGATTGTTCTAAAGAAGAACTAAGGATAATCGAATTGCTATCCGAACCGATAGAACGCGATGAACTTATTCGCCTATCACATATCGATATTGGTAAAGCAAATGCCATTTTATCGATCATGGAGATAAAAGAATTAATCAAAGAAGAGTTTGGTGAAATAAGAAAAATTTAGAGAAAGTTTTTTCTGAGGATTTGCAAAAAAATTATCTTTCGTGTAATACTATCTTGCATGAAACTTTTAATAGTCGAATCGCCATCAAAAGCAAAAACTATCGAGAAATACTTAGATGGCGCTTTTACTGTACGCGCTTCGATCGGCCACGTGCGCGATTTACCAAAATCAAACAAGCAAGCGATCGATATAGAAGCCGGCTTCACCCCCCACTATGAAATTTCTAAAGGCAAAGACAAGGTCGTCAATGAATTAAAACATTTAGCTGAGGGGGCAAGTGAAGTCATGCTTGCCACCGACCCAGACCGCGAGGGCGAGGCTATTTCTTGGCACCTAAAAACCCTACTCGATGATGATAAAAAAATAAAAGCAAAAATCAAAAGGGTAACATTCAACGAGATAACCAAAGAGGCAGTCGAGGAGGCTCTCGGCTCACCGAGGGATATAGATACAAATTTGGTCAAAGCCCAAGAAGCCAGGCGGGTGCTCGACCGGCTGGTCGGGTATGATCTATCGGGGATAATTTGGAAAAAGGTTCGTTACGGCTTGTCGGCTGGTCGGGTACAATCTCCGGCGCTACGCATCATCATGGAGCGTGAGCGTGAGATTCGAGCTTTTGTGCCAGAAAAATATTTTACACTCGAAGGATTGTTTAAAACAAAAAATAATAAGGATATATCGCTTGCCTGTAGCGAAGAACCGCGAGATGAAAAAGAAGTCGATAGAATTATTTCCCTTGGCAAGAAAGAAAAGTGGATCGTAACAGACTTAAAAACAAGTGAACAAAAACGCGCGCCGCGTGCGCCATTTACAACTTCGACCCTTCAGCAAACGGCGAGCTCCCGATTGGGGTTTTCGCCTTCGCGGACCATGCAAGTCGCCCAAAAATTATATGAGGCTGGGCACATAACGTATATGAGAACAGATAGCACGAACTTGAGCTCCCAGGCCCAAGGCCAGATACTTGGCATGGTTGAAAAAAAATACGGCAAGGAATACGCCGAAGCTCATATATACAAGACAAAATCAAAAAATGCTCAAGAGGCCCACGAGGCTATCCGCCCGACCCATATAGATAGTCTAAATTCTGGCGGAACCGAAGAACAAAAAAGACTCTATAGGCTGATTTGGGAACGAACAGTCTCTTCGCAAATGGCTGATGCAAAATTACTCAAAACAAAAGTCATAGCAAATATAGAAAGCGGAAAAATCCCAGACTTTGTGGCAAATGGTTCGCAGGTTCTCTTCCTTGGTTGGCTTTCTTGCGACGGTGATGCCCGAGGTGAAGACATAGAGTTGCCAAAAATAGCGATCGGTGAAGAATTGAAATTGATAGATCTAACGAGTACAGAAAAACTTACCACCCCGCCATCGCGATATACCGAGGCCGGCCTTATCAAAGAGCTCGAGGCTCGCGGCATCGGCAGGCCGAGCACCTATGCATCGATCATGAAAACTATCGAGGAACGCGGCTATGTGACCAAAGAGGGTCGAACCCTTTTCCCTACAGATACTGGCGATGTCGTCTCGAGTTTTCTTGAAAAAAATTTCAGTGAATACATCAGCGATACATTTACTGCCGAGATGGAAGACGAGCTCGACGAGATTTCTCGCGGCGAACGCGAATATGAAAAAACACTCAAGGATTTTTACTTGCCATTTCAAAAAGAATTGAAAGAAAAAGATAAACTGGCCAAAGCCACAAACATGGGCGAAGCACCGAGCGATATAAAGTGCCCAAAATGCGGTTCGTCGATGATTGTCAAACTATCACGGGCTGGGAAATTTTATTCGTGCTCGAAATACCCAGATTGCGATGGTGCCCGGACGATCGACGGCAATGTACTCGAAGGACCAAAGGAAACCGGCGAGATGTGCCCGCTTTGCGGAGATAAGAAAGGCAAATCTGGTGGCGGCAAGCTCGTCATCCGCGAACGACGCGACGGGAGTGGAACATTCATATCTTGCTCGCGATACCCAAAGTGTAAATTTATAAAACAAGATGAAGAAGAAATAAAAAGAAAAATGACCGATGTGACTTGCCCAGTCTGTGGTAAAGGAAAGATGATGGAACGCCGAGGCAGGTTTGGAATTTTTTATTCGTGCTCAAACTACCCAGACTGTAAAAATGCTATCAAGGCCAAACCGACCGGTCGTATCTGCGAACTGTGTGGCTCGCTCATGATGGAAGGAACAAAAACAATACCCGAGAGATGCTCGAACAGAAATTGCCGTAATCACAATCCTCACAAACTCGGTGAAAATATAAAGAAGAAAAAATAGACTGGCTTTGAAGTTAGTCTATTCTTTGATATATAATTAAAGTATGCCCGATTTAAAAGAAATATTTGACCTGATTCCAAACATCAGCCTCAAAGGGAAAATGCTTGTCGAGAAGGCTTATGACTTTGCCAAGCACGCCCACGAAGGCCAATTGCGAAAAAGTGGCGAACCATATTTTTTGCACGTTTTTAAAACTGCCAAAAACCTCGCCGACCTCGGCATGGGACCGACGGTCATTACTGCTGGTTTTCTGCACGACGTTCTCGAAGATACAAAAACCACCGAAACAGAGCTGACAAAAGAATTCAATAAAGAGATTGTTTCGCTCGTCAAGGGCGTAACAAAACTTGGTACGGTCAGATACAAAGGTGTCGAGCGCAATGTTGAAAACTTGCGTCGATTTTTTGTTTCGATGACCGAAGATATTCGCGTGCTGGTTATAAAACTCGCCGATAGACTACACAATATTGAAACACTCGAATACGTCCGACCCGACAAGCAAAAGCGCATTGCCCTCGAGACGCTCGAAGTCTATGCCCCGCTTGCCCACCGGCTGTCGATGGGTCGTCTGCGCGGCCGACTCGAAGACGCAGCATTCAAATTTGCCTATCCAGAAGAGTATGAAAATGTTAAAAAACTTTTAATAGCCCGGAAGGATACCGAGGAAAAGTATTTACAAGAAGTCAAAGAAGAACTCTTGAAGAAGTTAAAAAAGGACGGTATAAAAAATTATCATGTAGATTTCAGGCAAAAGCATCTATACTCGCTCTGGCGAAAATTAAAAAAACATGAGATGGACATTGGTAAAGTCTATGACATATTGGCTTTGCGAGTCATGGTTGACACGGTCGCTGACTGTTATCACATACTTGGGCTCATCCACGGCACTTGGACTCCTTTGCCAAATAGATTCAAAGACTATATAGCCACACCGAAAATAAATGGTTACCGAAGTCTGCACACGACAATATTCACTGGCACCGGTGGAATTGTCGAGATCCAGATCAGAACATATGAAATGCACTATCAGGCCGAATACGGTCTGGCTGCCCACTTTGCTTATAAAGAGAAAAGAGAAACAAGAGCGAGCAATATTGACCTTGATCAAATTGAATGGGTCAACAAGCTTCGCCACCTAAGTAGTGTGCTTGAAAAAGAAACAGAAAAACCGGAAGCTTATTTAAAAAGTATCAAGATGGACTTTTTTAAAGATAGGGTTTTTGTTTTCACTCCAAAAGGCGACATCATAGACTTGCCGGAAGACGCAACGGCTATCGATTTTGCTTACGCTATCCACACCGACATCGGCAACCACGCCCAGGCCGCAAAAATAAATGGTAAAAATGCGGCGCTCCACAGCAAACTTAAAACAAATGACATTGTTGAAATCCATGTAAACAAAAATACAAATCCGTCATCAAAATGGCTCGACCACGCAAAGACTGGGCTGGCCCGCAAGCATATAAATACATATCTAAAATCGCACAGCCTGCTGTCGAGATTCTTATCGTTTGGAAAAAACTAGATTGAAAAATTTTTAATATTATAGAGGTCTATATCGCCTTCGTCTTCTTTGATTTCTGCTTTGTCTCTATCGTCAAGTCGTTCGATATCTTCAATCGGCGTTGTATTCTCTGCCATACTCATATCGATATTTTGGCCTGATATAAAATTCTCGAGCATCGAGTTTGGATTTTTCATTTCATTTGATTTCATCAGGTCAAGAATCATCCGCAGGTCGTCGTTTGAAAAAAAGTCTATCATGATCTGCCCGCCGTTGTCTCTGCGATCGATGTGCACCCTGGTACCGAGCGTTTCTTGCAATTTATTTTCAAGTTCTGCGAGCTCTGGGTCTGGCATGTATTCCTTTTTACGTACACGATCATAGGCTATCTTGCGGGCTACTCGCTCGGCATCGCGGACGGTCATTTTTTTGAACATTATTTCTTTAAAGAGTACTGTTTGTTCTTCGGGTCTGTTAGAGAGCATGAGTATCGGCCGAGTGTGACCTTCGGTAATTTTGCCTTGAGATAGTGCATCGAGCATCTCTTGTGGCAGGGCAAGCAAGCGCAGAGTATTTGAAACGTGTTCCCGGCTTTTGCCAACCTTGCCACCAATTTGAGCGTGGGTAAAATCAAATTCCTCAACCAATCGCATGAAGGCCCTTGCCCGCTCGACAGGATTTAAGTCTTCGCGCTGCAGATTCTCTATGATAGCAAGCTCGAGTTTGGCCATGTTGTCATCACCCACACGAATGATGACCGGTACTTGATCAAGGCCGGCAATTTTTGAAGCCCGAAGACGACGCTCGCCGGCGATCAGTTCATATTCAACCCCGATACCGCCGTCTTCTTTCAAAACTTCGGTGCGCGAAACGGTCAGCGGCTGGAGCATGCCATACTGGCGAATCGAATCGGCCAGATCTTTTAATCTCTCTTCGTCAAATTCTCGACGTGGCTGAAATGGGTTGGGCTTGATCTTGTCTGCATCAACCCAAAAAATTGAATTGCTATATAGCTGTGACATAGGAATATTTTATCACAATTTTATTTAAAATTCTTTGCTGTGCGCCGGGTAGGATTCGAACCTACGTAGCCGCAAGGGCGATTGATTTACAGTCAATTGCAATTGACCACTCTGCCACCGACGCGATAGATGTGAGTATACCCTGTTTACCTAAATTTATCAATCACCCTTTAAAATAAGGATTATTTTAAACTTGACAAATGTGTTTAAATATGCTACTATAAGCGTAGTTCTTTAAAAATATTTCTTCATCAAAAAATTAATTGTTATGAAAAATTTCTTTCTGGCCATCATTATGATGGCATTGGCCGGCATGTCTTTTACGAGCTGTGATAATTCCAGCTCCCCCAGAGTTAACCTTCCGGATATGTACTATGCAGGCAAGGACACAACTGTGTTCGACTCCTGTCAGTCATTCGTGCAGAAGGAATGGACAGGAAAAAATTCCTGCGGAAATACAGTTTCTGGAAAAAGCTGGCAGCCTGCCGGCTTCCAAATGAATTACCATACGATCCGTCAGCAGGGTTCTCAGGTTTCTGAGGATAGCCTGCAATCCATCATCCGTCAGAACGGCGGAGGAGTTGGCAATAAAAAATCCAGTTTAGACTGGATTCCGGACTGGCTTCAGAAATTCTTCCGGTCGCTATTTTGGCTGATTATTATTGTTGCAGCGATAGCTGCAACAATTTGGTTGTTGTGGAAAATTATATCGGCTATGATAAATAGCCCTCGCCAGACAACAAAAGGCCACGGGAACGGAAGCAGCAGCACGAGTGGAAAAAGCGAGACTGAATCATCGGAAGAAAGATTCATCGCCTGCGTGATTCCGCCAGCTCCGGCTCCATTGGTAAATATTCAAATTGAGGGCGACAACAGTGGCCCAATAGAGGTGAATATAGGAAACACCAACACTCAAACCCCGCCGGTTGATCCGCATGGAGGAACGCATTAATTTTGATGGAGCAATAAGTAAAAGCCCGCGCTAGTGATAGCCGGGCTTTTTTTATTTATTATATGGAGATGGTTTGGCGACTCGGACTGTGGATTTTATCTTTCTTCTTTTCATGTCGATCAACAAATCGCTGTCTTTGATAGCAACAACCACTGTGTCCCCTTTTTTGACGCCACGAGAAATGATGAACGATGCAACTGGGTTTAGGATTTTATTTTGAATCAGCCGGCCGAGCGGTCTGGCGCCGTAGTGCGGGTTGTAACCCTCGCGGGCAAGGTAGGCGAGCGCCTCATCGCTAATTTCAAGTTCGATATTTTTTTCAAGCAATCGCTTGCGTATGATGTCGATCTTGAGGTCGACGATGTGCCTGATAGTTTCTGGCGAAAGAATATCAAAGACGATGGTCTCGTCGAGGCGATTTAAAAATTCTGGGCGGAAATGGTCCTTGAGCGCGGCCAGAACTTTTTCTTTGGTCGCCGCGTATTCGTCTTTCTTGGAATTATTTGTAAATCCGAGCGATTCCATTTTTTCAATAAAATTTGAACCGATATTTGAAGTTAGTATTATGATCGTGTTTTTGAAATTGACAAATCGGCCCTTGGCGTCGGTCAACCTGCCATCGTCGAGCACTTGCAACAGGATATTGAAAACTTCTGGGTGGGCTTTTTCAATCTCGTCGAATAAAACAACTGAGTACGGGCGGTGGCGAACCGATTCAGTAAGATTGCCAGACTCATCATAGCCAACATAGCCCGGCGGTGAACCAATCAATTTTGAAATACTATGGCGTTCCATATACTCGCTCATATCAACGCGGATGAGAGCCTTGTCGTCGTTAAACATAAAAGAGGCGAGGGCTTTGGTCAATTCAGTCTTGCCGACGCCTGTCGGTCCCAAGAAAATAAATGAACCGATCGGCTTGTTGGGGTCGGCAATACCAGCCCGTGAGCGGCGAACGACATTTGAAATCTTTTCAATCGCTTCATCTTGGCCGAGCACTCGCTTTTTGAGTTCGGCTTCCATGTTCACCAACTTTTCTCGCTCTTCTTCGAGCATCTTGGCAAGTGGGATGCCCGTCCAGCGCGAAACAACCTCGGCGATATCTTCGGCTGTTATGTCTTCTTTCAAAATTCTTCGTGAGCGCTGGAGTTTTTTAAGGCGAGCTAGTTTTGATTCTAATTTATTTTGCAGTTCGGGTATTTTACCGTAACGGATCTCGGCTGCTTTGGCTAGGTCGACGCGCATCTCGGCATTGTCACCCTCGAGGCGAAGCGATTCGAGTTCTTTTTTGATCGAGCGGATTCCCGAAACGGTTTCTTTTTCATTTTTCCACTTGAGTTCAAGTTCATGAGTTTTTTCTTTTAGGTTACTGATTTCCTTGTCGATGTCTTTGACTCTAGCTTTGGTATCTTTTTGCTCGCCTGATTTTGAAGAAACACGAGCGATTTCTTTTTGGAGCGCTTCTTTCTCGATCTCAAAGCGCATTATCTTTCTGTGGGCGTCTTCGAGAGCCTGCGGCTTATTCTCAAGCGATATACGCAAGGCAGAGGCGGCCTCGTCGATAAGATCGACTGCTTTATCTGGTAAATACCTGTTTGTAATGTATCTAGTGCTTAGATTGACAGCCGAAATAATCGCATCGTCGGTTATGCGCACTCCATGAAAGAGTTCATATTTTTCTTTGAGGCCGCGCAGTATCGCAATCGCATCATCTGTCGTCGGCTCGTCGATAAATATAGGTTGAAATCTGCGGGCCAGGGCTGGGTCTTTTTCTATATGCTTTTGATATTCTTTTAAGGTTGTCGCGCCGATGGCTCGAAGTTCCCCGCGAGCCAGAGCCGGTTTCAACATATTTGAAGCATCGAGCGATCCTTCGGCACTACCTGCGCCAACGATGGTGTGGATTTCATCGATAAATAAAATAATTTTTCCATCTGATTTTTCAATTTCTTTCATAATGCCGCGGAGTCGTTCTTCGAATTCACCACGGTATTTTGTACCAGAGAGAAGAAGCCCGAGATCAAGCGAGACGACTTCTTTGTCGCGCAGACTCTCTGGCACATCACTGCGGGCGATACGGGTGGCGAGCGCTTCAGCGACAGCTGTCTTGCCGGTACCAGCCTCGCCAATGAGTATTGGGTTATTTTTTGTTCGGCGGGAAAGGATCTGCATCATGCGCATGATTTCAGTATCGCGGCCAATGACCGGATCGAGCTTGTCATTGCGGGCCAGGTCGGTTAGGTTGCGGGTAAATTTTGTCAAAAGTTTTGGTTTTTTCGAAGAGCCAGTTTCTGTTACCTTCTCGTTTCGCAAAAGTTCAAGGACGCGGAGGACTTGGTCTTTTTCTATTTTAAATTTTCCCAAAAGTTCGCGAGCTTCGCCTGGCGTTTCGAGAAGTGAGACAAACAAATGCTCGGTCGAAACAAATTCGTCTTTCAAATTGCTGGCAACCTTGCTCGAGTTCTCTATGGCTTGGGCGAGGTCGGGAGTTAGATATATCTGATATGATGGCGAGATTGTGTTGCGATTCTCTGGCGACTCAATCATTTCGATTAGATTATCTGTCAGCAACATAGTATCGACATCCATCTTGTCTAAGATTGAAATGACCAACGAATCTTCTTGGGTTAGTAGCGCGGTTAAAAGATGTAGGGCGTTGACGTGGTTTTGCCCGCGCTCGATGGCGAGCTCGTGGGCTTTACGGATGGCTTCTTTGGCTTTAGTTGTGAAATGATTGAATGGAGGCATGATATTAAATTAAAATGGTTATGGTTTTTTGTCAACCTCGGTGCTCGGGGCACTTGCTGCTGCAGCTGGAGTTTTGATTGTATTTGTTTGGCCTTCTGTTTGTTTTTTGGGGGTTAGTTTAAGGATGGTAAAGCCACCTGAGAATTTCTTTAATATCGTCGCGTCAAAATCTATCTGATTTAGAGTGACTTTGTATACCTTTGCATCATTTAGAATATCTGAATCTACTAAAATAAGTCCGATGTCGGAAATAATTATACCTTCACCCAAAGCTTTTGGCGCTTCGGTTGTTTTTGTTGGAGTTGTGTCTGAAGCAGGTGGTGTGGTGCTACCAGTTTGTGTGGTCACAGTTCCAGGGGAAGTACTTGGTGTTGTTTCTGCTGGTTGTTTTGTGCCATCGCTTGGATATATAGAGACGACAGCATCACCGTCACCCAAGGAAGAAAATTCATCTTTGTTGCCTGTTTGGGTTGTCGGTGTTGGGGTCGTAACTGTTGGAGCGGTTGTGACTTTTTCTATCGTCCGCTGGATTACATTGTTTATAGTCTGGGGAACGCTTTTTGGCATCTGTTGCATTATAGAGACAGTGATTATGCCTGTAGCGATCGAAACAACAAATGTAATAAGCAGGGTTAGAAGTATTAGCTGTGTTTTATTTAACTCTTTGATATCCATAGGGCTATTATATCATGCCGGTCAAGGCTATTTAAAAGCCCTGTACTTGGAAAGAATCTGCTCGAGTGATTTTAAGAAATAATCGATATCTTTTTTCGTCGTCGACCTGCCCAGAGATATTCTGATGGAACCTTCGGTTGTATTTGTTTTTTTATTTTCAACTTTTCTTAGAGCTTTTATGACGTGCGACTCTTCTTTATCATCGCTCTTGCAAGCGCTCTTTGAAGAAACCTCTACCTCGCGGGCGTCGAGCTCGATTAATATCAACTCGCTTGAAATGCCGACGATCGAAATATTTATATTGTTTGGCAAACGATTGGCTCTGTCGCCATTTAAAATTATTTCATAGCCAGAATTTTTTTGCATCGAAAGCAATTTTTCTATCGCATAGTCGCGCATGATGCTCAACCTTTTTGATTCTTTTATTTTTATTTTAGCTGTTTCTTCAAATGCTTTGGCAAAGCCTAGCGCGAGCGTAATATTTTCTGTGCCCGATCTGAGACCAAATTCTTGCCCGCCACCTGAATAAACTGGTGAGAGTTTGATTCCTCTTTTTTTATAGAGCGCGGCGATACCTTTCGGGCCATAGATCTTTGAACTGTTAAAAGACATCAGGTCGACGCCGAGCCGTTCTATATTTTCTGTTTCAAGATAATTAATCGCTTGGCAAGCATCGGTATGAAAGAGTGGAAATTTTGAATTATTATTTTTTCTATAGTGTCTTATCTCTTTTGCAATTTCTCTTATTGGTTCGATCGCACCGATTTCGTTGTTGGCATACATGACAGACACGAGGATTGTATTTTTCTTTATTTTTTCTTTTATGTTCTTTGGGTCAATGAAACCATATTTATCTGGCGCGATAAAAGTAACCTCGGCTTCTTTTCTTTCGTCAAGCATTTTACAGTTTTCAATGACGGCTGGGTGTTCGATTGAAGTTGTGATGATGTGTGGTTTTTGGGGGCCATCGTATGATACGACTGCTCCTATGATGGCAAGAGCTATGCTCTCGGTGCCACTGCCGGTAAAAATTATCTCATCGCTGTGGGCAAAAATCAGATCGGCGATTTTTTTGCGTGAGTCTTCGAGAATTTTCTTAGCTTGCAATCCGCCGGTATGCAGCGAACTCGGGTTTGCAAAATGAGATTGCGCCGTGGCCATGGCTTGTCTAACTTTTGGGTCAATCGGTGTAGCACTGGCGTGATCAAGATATATTAATTTTCTAGATTTTTGAGGCATATTTTTATACTGGTTCACTATAGCACAGCATTGTAAAAAAGGTAGATTTCATATATACTCGGGTCTATATGAGTGGGACTCTTACAATCTATATACTCTCTGGAATTATTATTTTTCTGCTTGTCTGGGTAACTATAACCGAGTATCGTCTTAGAAAATTTTTCAAGGGCAGTGATGGAAAAAGTATCGAAACTCGTATCAACGACACGTTTAAGCAAGTCGATAATCTAAAAAATACTCAGCTTGAGATAAACAAACACTTGGTGACTGTCGACGCGAGGCTCGATAAATCTATCCGTCGGGTTGAGACACTTCGCTTCAACCCTTTTACCGACGGTGGTAGCAATCAAAGTTTCGCCATATCTTTTTTAAACGACGAAGGCGATGGGGTCGTGCTGTCGAGTTTATATGCCCGCGACCGTATGAGCATTTTTGCCAAGCCGATCGAGCACGGTAAATCAGAATTTGAACTGACTATTGAAGAAAAGGAAGTTCTAAAGAAGTCGCAATAATTTATTAGACAATATGAATACAAAAAAATTAGAGCCGAATATTATCGAGCGTCCCCCTGTCGTCGTAGTCATGGGACACGTCGACCATGGCAAGTCGACCTTGCTTGATTATATTCGTAAGACCAATGTCGTCGCCGATGAAGCCGGCGGTATAACCCAGCAGATCAGCGCCTATGAAGTTTTGCATAAAGACGAACATGGCAGTGACAAGAAAATAACATTTCTAGATACACCCGGCCACGAAGCCTTTTCTAAAATGCGAGCCCGCGGAGCCTCGGCCGCTGATATCGCCATATTGCTTTTATCAGCTGAAGATAGTGTCAAAGCCCAGACACTCGAAGCCTATAACACCATTATCGAAAACAATGTTCCATACATAGTTGCTATAAATAAAATCGATAAATCAAATGCAAACATCGATAAAGTAAAAATGGATTTGGTCGAGAAAGGAATTTACCTCGAGGGGTTAGGCGGCGACATTCCATTTGTCCCAATTTCTGCAAAAATCGGCACTGGGGTAGATGAACTGCTCGATATGATACTACTAGTGGCGGCTCTGCATTCTTTTAATGGAGATAAAAATAGGCTCGCGACCGGAATAATCATCGAAGCCCATCGCGACCCGAAACGCGGTGTATCGGCAACAGCCATTATCAAAGATGGTTCGCTTGCGTCTGGAATGTTTGTCGCTGTCGGCGAAGCGATCACCACAACCAGGGTCCTTGAAAATTTTGCAGGCAAACCAATCAAAGAGGCGATGTTTTCTTCGCCGATAAAACTTGTCGGATTCGATTCCCTACCAGATGTCGGCAGTGAATTTGAATCATTTACAAACAAAAAAGATGCAGAGGAATATGTGCGCATCATAAAAGAAGAAAAACTTTCAAATAAAAAAGATTCCAATATTGTGATTTCAGCCAAAAAAATTGTGCCGATTATATTGAAGACCGACGTCTCTGGGACGATCGAAGCGATCGAGAAAGAAATTGAAAAATTAAATACGACTGACCTGTCTTTTAAAATAATCCATACTGGCGTCGGCGCTATCAATGAATCTGACCTCAAAATGGCAAGTGTCAGCCGTGAGACAATAGTTTTTGGTTTTAATACTAAAATTGAAAATGGAGCGAAAGATTTGAATGAAACAATCGGCGCCAATATTAAGTTTTTCGATATTATTTATAAGCTGATAGACTTTTTAAAAGAAGTTTTTGAAGAAAGACGACCGAGAGAAGAGCAAGTCGAAGTTATAGGCAGCATGAAGGTCTTAAAAATTTTCAGTGCCACCAAGGACAAACAGGTCATCGGCGGTAAAGTCACCACCGGGCAGATCGCCGAGGGTAGCAATGTTAGAATTATAAGGCGAGAAAATGAAATCGGCCGTGGCAAGATTATCGGTCTCCAGATGAACAAGATCAAAACCAAAGAAATACTCGAAGACAGCGAGTGCGGGGCGCTCGTCGATTCGAAAATAGAAATTGCCGGTGGCGATACCCTCGAAGCTTTTATAATGGTAGTCAAATAACATGGGTGACTTTAGAAATGAAAAAATTACAAACCAGATCAGGGAGCTCGCAGCCGTATTCATAGAACGCGAAGCTGGCCGAAGCGCCCTCATAACCGTCACTCGGGTAATGCTTTCAAGTGACAACAAAAAAGCAAAAATCATGGTGACAGTCTTGCCCGAAGAAAAAGAAGCTGCGGCATTTGGTTTTATAAAACGCAACCTAGGCGAGATGCGAAAATATATAAGCGAGAGATTGCGGGTAAACCCGATTCCATATCTTGATGTTGAGATAGATGAAGGAGAAAAAAATCGGCAGAAAATTGACGAATTGCTTCCGAAAAGTTAGGATACAGGTTATGGCGTGGTGGCGAAGTTCCGCCAGAAGCGGATAGAGTCCACGCTGCGGTCATGATGTTAATTGTTAAAATATGGCGTGGTGGCGAAGTGGTAACGCTGCGGTCTGCAAAACCGCCATACGCGGGTTCAATTCCCGCCCACGCCTCAACTAGGCGTCGGAATTAAATAATGCCGGGGTGGCGAAATTGGCAGACGCACTTGCCTTAGGAGCAAGCGAGGTTACACTCATGGAGGTTCAAGTCCTCTCCCCGGCACAAACGAACAAAGTGAGTTTGTGCGGGAGAAAGCCATTGGTATGGCTTTCGTGAGAGAACGAGAAAACCTTGACAAAGTCAAGTTTTACTACTAAACTGTCTTGAGAAAATTCACATTTCAAACAAAATAAAAAGGAGGAAAAAATGCAAACAATAAAAACGATTATTGATGTTTTACTTTTATTAAGTATTTTCTACTGGATTGTATATTTATATGAAAAGGCAACCTTGGAAAAATACCCACCGGGCACAGGCCAAAAGAAAACATTTAAAAGTTTTTCTCCGTTGTTCGGGGAAAAAGATTTTTGGTCTGTTTCGCTTAAGTATTATCTTAAAGACCTTGGTATAGGATGCAGGTACGCAAGAATTCTTTACGAAGGTCATGGCAACAGCGAAGAAGACCGGTTCATATATGAGGTGGAGTTTTGGGGTAAAACAAAAAAGGAAATTGCTGAAAATCCTGTAACAGATTAAGCGCAAACAAAAAAACTCTTAGAGCCGAGTTTTATCTCAAATGGAAGCAGGATAGAAAAAGAGTTTGACATAACTCTTTTTCTATAAAAATAAGGCACGCACGATTAAAAATTATCGGGGTGTGCTTTTTCTTTTTACAATGCCGCCCCACCAAAAACCAAAAAGCCAAAGCCCGCGCGCATTCTTCCCCAGACCCCTCCTGCGCACGGGTGAGTCCACCATTCCGCCTCTATATCCCCAGAAAATATGTGGCGGAGCGCGTTTGTACATTTCCGCTTTTTCGCCTTGCGAGAACATACGTCTTTGGCGGATGAGGGCTTTGCCCAGCGGAATGTGCTAGGGATTTCGCTCGAAAAAAGTTCGCGCAAATGCTAGAATTAGAGCACGCGAAATTTGCAAAAAAGGCCCAATTATAGTAGTATATTTGGCATGACGATTATTGCTAATCTACTACCATATATACAGATTATGCTGTCTATTATTTTGGTTGGTACAATTCTATTGCAGCAATCTAGCGCAGGCCTAGGCGGGGCGCTCGGCGGCGGGGATAGTGGAGGCCTCTATCATACTAGACGCGGATTTGAGAAATTTCTCTTTGTGACAACAATCATAGTTGGAATACTTTTTGCTGTTTCAGCATTTTTGGCAATACTTGTTAAATAATAAAAAATAAAAATAATCTTCTCGCTATTTCGTGTATCGTATGCGTAACTTTCTCACATTTATCAAAGAATTTAAAATTCCTAAAAAAAGCGAGCTCGCCGAAGCTCGAGCTTCTTTTTCTCCCAATCAAGTTAGGTTTTTGTTTTTAGTTATCGTGGTTGCGCTAGTATCTGCGCTTGCAATCCTAGAGAGGGTCAACACTTCTTTTATGACGACCGTACCGGCCGACGGCGGAACGATAACCGAGGGTATCATAGGCATGCCAACTCTTGTGAACCCGGTGCTTGCCCTGACCGATGCAGACAAAGACCTGTCTGCGCTCGTCTATAGCGGCCTGATGCGCAAAGATGAAAATGGCGACTTGGTTCCAGACTTGGCAGACCCGAAAAATCCATACACTATTTCGCCCGATGGCATGATGTATACATTTAATTTGCGGAAGGATGCAAAATTTCAAGACGGAGTCAAAGTCACAGCCGACGATGTTATATTTACAATCGGAAAGATAAAAGATTCTTTGATTAAAAGCCCTCGCAAATTGGGCTGGGACGGCATCGACGTCAGTAAAACCGACGATTACACAGTTGTGTTTACTTTGAAGCAGCCATATATTTCGTTTCTAGATAATACAAACATCGGCATCTTGCCAATGCATATATGGAAGAATTTTTC
This sequence comes from uncultured Candidatus Saccharibacteria bacterium, assembly GCA_964527185.1. Taxonomy (GTDB): domain Bacteria; phylum Patescibacteriota; class Minisyncoccia; order Phycocordibacterales; family UBA9973; genus UBA8515. The sequence continues at coordinate 316,682 of CAZGOI010000001.1, read as the reverse complement.
TCCCCAAGAATTTGCCTTGTCTGTTTACAACAACACCAAAGCTATCGGCTCGGGACCATATCAGATAAATTCTGTATCAAAAAACAGCGAGGGTGTGCCAGATCGATACGAACTCAAGCGGTTTGCAGATTTTGTTCTCGGTGAACCGCATATAAAGTACATAAATATTGCCTCCTATGACAACGAAAAATCTCTGGTTGATGCCATGCTTTCAAATTCGATCGATCAGGCCAGCGGATTCTCGGGCGAGAATGCGAACAATATCGACAAGGCCGGCTATGCGATTCATACTGCTACCCTTCCGCGAATATTTGGAATATTCTTTAACTCTTTAAATAATAAAATCTTGGCAGACCAAAAGATTATCAATGCTATAGACGAGGCAGTCGATCGGCAAGAGATTGTAGATAAAATTCTCTATGGCTATGCGAGCATCGTGCACAGCCCAGTACCAGAAACAATTTTAAAAGACGATGGTGCTTCGTCATATCAAAATGCAAAAATAGAAGATGCCAAGACGCTGCTTGAGAGCGACGGCTGGGTAGAAGGCGCAGGCGGCATAAGAACAAAGGGTGGAGTAACGACTGTTACAAAAACTAAAAAGGTTGGCAAAAAAACAGTCACTCAAAAAGTTACAGTCAACAATGGCCCCGTCGTTCGATTGAGTTTCTCATTGAGTACCGGCGACACGCCAGAGCTTCAAAATACAGCCATGCTTGTAAAAGAACAGCTCGAGAAAATCGGTATCGAAGTCAACGTCAAAGTCTACGAGACTGGGCCACTGACCGAGGCTATCCGCAACCGCAGCTATGAAGCAGTTTTTTATGGCCAGAACATAAATCACGAGTCAGATCTTTTTACATTTTGGCATTCGTCGCAGAGGGCGGATCCGGGCTTAAACATCGCCATGTATGACGATAAACTTGTCGACTCGATATTAGAAGCAGTTCAGAAAATGCCAAACCAAGATGATAGAGACAAAAAATATGAAGATTTTGTAAGTGAGTTTAATAAAAATGTTCCAGCTATCTTGATCTACTCGCCAAAATATCTCTATGCTACGCTACCAAAATTAGCAAACATAAAATTAGAAACATTAATAACTCCGGCTGATCGTTTTGCCCAAGTCCATACTTGGTACGGCGAAAAAGATCAGGTCTGGAAAATATTTACTAGATAAAAAAATAAATAATATATGAATGAACCACAGCACAACAGTAGTAGAAAACGAATAGGTGGAAACAGATTTCACGGTAAAAGAAACTTGGTACGAACCCTGCACAAGCCTTCTTCGCCCAATCATCCGGGCCAAGTTAAAAGATCTGGCTTTTACACCAAGCAATCAGGACCCCAAGCAAAATCACGAGGTAGTTATCAATACGTCAACAACAAAGGATCTCGTAAATCAAAACTTACAGCTCCAATCGAAAACCCGAGGGCTGTAAAGAAAACACATCTTATTCCTCCGCCTGACAAGGGGGTTATTCGCGTTATACCACTCGGCGGAGTTGAAGAAATCGGTAAGAATATGACCGCTATCGAGATCGGCAACGATATCATAGTCATAGACGCTGGTATGCAGTTTAAAACAGAAGATACCCCTGGAATCGATTATATAATTCCGAATACGACATACCTTGAGGAACGCAAAGATAAAATCCGCGGCATGTTCGTGACCCACGGCCACCTTGACCACATCGGCGGTATTCCGCTTGTCATGAGCCGCATCGGCAATCCGCCGCTTTATTCCAGAAATCTTTCTGTCCTTTTAATGAAGAAACGTCAAGAAGAATTCCCCCACCTGCCACCGCTTGATGTCCATATTGTTGAAAAAGATTCCGTCATTTATGTCGGTGATATGAAAATAAGATTTTTCGGCGTGACCCACACCGTGCCAGACTCGATGGGCATAGTGATTGAGACTCCATACGGCCTCATTGTTACACCGGGTGACTACAAACTCGACCAGATTGATGGAAAAGTTACAGAGGCTGAAGAAAAAGAGTATGCATTTTTTGATAAAGAAAAAGTTCTGCTCCTTTTGACTGATTCGACAAACGTCGAAAATGAAGGCTATGCTTTGCCTGAAATAAAAGTCCATGAAGGCCTTGAGAAATTGATCAAGCAAGGTACCGGGCGAATCATCATCGCCGCTTTTGCTTCGCATATTACTCGACTTGTTAAAATAGTTGAGATCGCAGAACGATTTGGAAAGAAAGTTGTGCTCGATGGTAGGTCACTTAAAACAAATATGGAAGTTTGCGAGCAAGCTGGATTATTCAAACCTAAAAAAGGCACGATCATCCCCGTCGAAGATGTCGATAACTATCCACCAAATAAATTAATCATCCTCATGACCGGCGCCCAAGGTGAAGAATTTGCATCGCTCAATCGCGCCGCAAATAAAACTCACAAAAAATTTACCATCAGAAAGGGTGACACCATCATACTCTCGGCTTCGATCGTGCCAGGAAATGAAATGTCTGTTCAACACATGAAAGACAACCTGGCTCGCCACGGTGTTCGGATTATAAGTTATAGAACTTCAGAGGAATATATCCACGCCACCGGTCACGGCAACCAAGAAGATATAAAGTGGTTGCATCGAAAAACTCATCCAAAATTTTTCATACCTATCCATGGCTGGCATTCGATGCTGGTCGCGCACAAAGAACTCGCTATGTCGCTCGGTATGAGTGAGGAGAATATTGTTGTACCAGACAACGGCTCGATAATCGAGATCGTCGATAGCGGCAATAAAATCACAGTTAGAAAAGAAAAGGCTCCATCAGGACCAATGATGGTCGATGGATTCTCGGTTGGCGATGAGCAAGAAGTCGTCATCCGTGACAGGCAAATGCTTGCCCAAGACGGAATGTTCGTCCTCATCGCCACCATCGACTCGGTCTCGGGCAAACTCCGCAAGTCGCCAGATATAATTTCACGAGGTTTTATTTATTTGAAAGAAAATCAGGAACTCTTGCACCAAGTGCGACTGATCATAAAGAAAACTATCGAGGACGGCGCTCGTGGCATGAACCCTATAAACTTTGACATTATCAAGACTAACTTGGGAGACAATATCTCAAAATTCTTGTATCAAAAGACTGCCAAGCGACCACTCGTCATCCCCGTGCTTTTGAGTGTCTAATATGAGGCTATCGAAAATAAACAAAATGTATGCACTGTCGTTTCTTTTTACGTTGCATATATCTCTTTCGGCCTACGTCAACTCGACATTTCTGACAAAAATAATTTCTGAAAAATACGTTGGTGTACTCTACACGACTGCGGCGATAATCACGATTATTTTTCTTTCTGTTAGTACAAATATTTTGAAACATTTCGGTAACAGAAAACTCATCACCGGTCTTTTGTTTATAAACATGATTTCTTTGGCTTTCTTGATAACATCGCTTAATCCGTGGTTAACCGCAATATCATTTATTCTTATACTGATCACCAACGTTTTGATATCACTTTGTCTTGATGTATTCGTCGAACACTTTGGCAACCCCGAGACAATTGGTCGAACTCGGGGGCTTTATCTAACTATCACAAATCTAGCTTGGGTATTGTCGCCTCTTGTAACCGCCCTTCTTGTAACAGAAGACGGTGGCTATGTCGCAGTTTACGTCGTCGCTCTTGTCACAGTAATCGTCATGACGCTCGGGTTATTTTTATCGGTTGGCGATTTTAAAGATAAAAAGTACAAACGCACCCCATTCTTGAAAACTTATAGATATTTAAAAGAGAACAAGCACATCCTTGCAATCACAATTATAAATTTTATCTTGCAATTTTTCTTCGCTCTTATGGTGGTCTATACACCAATTTATTTAAATAAACATATTGGTTTTGGTTGGGATCAAATCGGGGTTATATTTACTGTCATGCTTATTCCTTTTGTTATATTTGGTCTACCGACCGGACTTCTGATCGATAAATATGGAATCAAAAAAAGAACGCTTTTATATATTGGCTTTCTCATCATCATCGGTTTCACGGCTTCTATACCTTTTATAACAGTAAAAAATATCACTCTCTGGGCTATGATACTGTTTATGACTCGAGTTGGGGCAAGTATCATAGAAACTACGTCTGAAATATATTTTTTCACTCATGTAAAAGAAGAAGAAGCTTACCTGCTTGGCGTTTTTCGTGATATGACACCACTCTCTTATGTCATTGCCCCGCTTATAGCTACCTTCTCTTTTGTATTTTTACCTTTTAAATTCTTATTCATAGTGCTGTCAGTCATAATGCTTTCTGGGCTATATTATATTCCGCAACTTAAACACAATCATGAAAATAGATTACCCTATCAGAATAAATAAATATCTGGCTCTGAAAAATTACTCGACTCGCAAGGGGGCCGATGCTCTCGTCGAAGGGGGTTTTGTCACGATCAATGGTCGTAAGGCCATACTGGGAGACAAAGTAAATGAAAGGGATGAAATCATAGTTACAAAAAACGCGCCTATAAAAAAATATTTTTATTATGCATATAACAAGCCAGTCGGCATATCGACCAACAAAGAAACCGGGGCCAAGGATATTTTGGGGACGACCAAATTCCCGACAAAAGTTTTCCCGATCGGTCGGCTCGACAAAGATTCCCATGGCCTAATAATCCTGACGAACGATGGTCGAGTGACAGATCGATTGCTGTCGCCAAAATACAAGCACGAAAAAGAATATATCGTCGCAGTCGAGCCGAATTTCACCGACAAATTTCTAAGCCTTTTGCAAAATGGCGTACATTTTGACAGATATGTCAGCAAAAAATGCAAAGCTTGGCGAAAAAACAAAAATACTTTTCATATCATTTTGACCGAAGGCAAAAAAAGACAGATTCGTCGCATGTGTGAAGCCCTGCACCACAGCGTCACCGACCTCGAGCGCATTCGAATAATGAATATCGAGCTCGACAAAACCCCGCTCGGCGAGTATCGGGAAATAGAAGGAGGGGAATTAAAAATATTTTTGAAATCTTTAAATTTAAATTAAAATCCCTCAAATTCGAGGGATTTTAATTACTTTGCAATATAAGGCAGTAAGCCCATGAAGCGGGCACGTTTGATGGCCAGAGAGAGTTTTCGTTGATTCTTGGCCGTGACATCGGTCCGGCGGCGACTCATCATGCGGGCACTTGGGGCGATAAACTTGCGAAGCAAGTCTACGTCTTTATAGTCTATGTGCTTAATATTGTTTGATGAAAAATAATCTTGTTTCATTTTTTATAGATTTGATTGATAAATTTAAAATGGTATATCTTCGGCGTTGATTTGCTCTTCTGGGTATTCGATAGTATCGAGTTCGTTGTCATCTTCTTCGTCTTTTTTTGAAGGACTCGTTTGCGGTTTGACACTAGCGCCTGCACCACCACCTGACGAACCAAATTGAACTCGATCGGCAATGACTTCGGTGCGGTATTTCTTGGTGCCAGATGCGGCATCATCCCAACTCCTTGTTTGCATGCGACCTTCGATCATAACTTGTGAACCCTTCTTCATATACTGGGCGACAGTTTCGGCTTGGCGACCAAAGACAACGATGTTGTGGTAGTCTGCGGCTTCTTGGCGAGCGCCATTTTTATCTTTCCAAACGCGATTTGTAGCGATAGAGAAAGAACAGACCTTTATGCCAGATGGCAGGGCCTTGAGCTCTGGGTCACGAGTTAGATTGCCGATGAGGAATGCTTTGTTTAGATACATAAAATTTTAATTTATTATTAGTAACCCTATTATACTACAAGGGCATCGATCTCTTTGTCGATAACTTCTTCGTTGATCGGTACAGATTCTTCGACCTTTGGAGTGAATTTTTTCTTCATGGTGTCTGATTTGAATGGTCGCTTTGGCGACATTGTATTCTCGCGGACAGTCTTGACGATGATGTAGCGGATGAGCTTTTCATTTTTATCGAGCATTTCTTTTATGACCTTGGCCGATTCGGGTTTGCATTCAAACTTGACCCAACCAAAATAACCATAAGAGAATTTTTGCCTTTTATTAGCGATAGAGCGAGCCATCTCGTAGGCAAGTTCGATCATCTTGGGATATTCATCTGATATAAATGTTACCCCGTGCTCGGTCAGCGAGTCTTTAAAAACCGTGACTTCAGCTCCGAGACCCTCTTCGGCAATCGAAGGAACCATTAGGTAGCCGACTTCATAGACGCCGAGCTTGGCTTCTTTTTCGTCGTTCACTTCTTCTGCGACTTCTTTAGTTTTCTTCATTTAACTAGCGCTTGCGCGCAATTATTTTCTTTTAATAACAATCTTACTATGGACCTTTGCCCATCCTAATAGGAAGGGATTGTGTACCGGATTCAGTGCCGGGACAAGCAAGATGTAGGGCCATAGTAGCAAAATAGGGCCTATATGTCAAAAACTCTTTTGGCGTTTGCGATTATGGTTTTTGCTACTTTTTCTTCGTCCAAACCTTTGATCTCGGCGATTTTTTTAACGACTTCTCGAACATAAATCGGTTCATTGCGCTTGCCGCGGTATGGAACGGGGCTGACATACGGCGCATCGGTCTCAGACATGATCATTTCAATCGGGGTATTTTTTATAACTTCATCATAGTCTTTGGTGAAGGTGATAACGCCAGTGAAAGATAGTGTGAATCCAAGCTCGATAAAATTCTTGGCGTCTTCGACGGTCCCGGCAAAAAAATGCACATCGCCACGCACCTCATTGTACTCGCGCAAGATTTCGATCGCGTCTTTATATGCGTTTGGCTTTGGATGGGCAGTCGTTAGACCATCGAGATTGTTACGGATGTGCAGCATGAGCGGTTTCCCAAATTCAAGGGCGAGTTCGATTTGCTGTCTAAAAGCTTTTTTTTGCTTTTCGATCGATTCCTCTGTACACCTGTAGTAGTCGAGGCCGCATTCCCCCACTGCTACGACTTTTTTATTTTTTAAAAATTCTCGGTATTTTTCTTTATCGAAATTTTCTCCGCGCGAAGTGAATTCTGCGCCGCCTTGACCCAATTCTTTTCCGTCGTGGAATGAAGCGCCGGTGTGTATCGGGTGGAGACCGACGATCGCATAGACCCCTTCTTGATATTTTTCGGCCATCTCTACTGCTTTTTTTGAAGTATCTACCTGCGTACCGACATTTATGACCCAAGTATTATTTTCAAGCGCGCGGGCAATGACCTCGTCTCGATCAAGATCAAACGCTTTAAAATTTACATGGGAGTGTATGTCGATGTATTTAGGAACCATCTTAATCTTTTCTTAAAAATAATGGAGTTTCTGGTTTTTTATTTTCTTTGATTAATTTTTGTATTTTTTCTGAAGTGTTAGGAAGTATTGGGGCTAACATATAAGCAATTTGCTTTAATTCCATAACTAAATAAACAATTTGTTGCTTGGCTTCTTCTGGTTTTGTTTTTATTAATTTGAATGGTTGATTAATTTGAATATAAGAATCGAGTTCTTCAATTAATTTCCAAATTATATTGACAGCTTTATTAATTTCAAAATTATCTAAGTTAAGTTTAAATTCTTGGTAGTCTGATGATTTTTCTAAAACAAAATCTTCAGAAATTTTTTCTGAAATATTAGCTTCGGTCATAGTCATAATTCTTGAAACCAAATTACCCAGTCCATTTGCAAGGCCACTATTATAGGCTTCTTTAAATCGCTCTAAGGTAAAAGGGCTGTCCTCAAACGAAGAAATCTCGCGCAGTAAAAAATACCTCAGGGCTTCTGTTCCATATTCTTCGGCTATGTCTCGTGGGTCAACAACATTGCCAAGGCTTTTAGACATTTTGATACCACCCTCACCAACGATGAAGCCATTGACGACGATTTGATGCGAATTCTCGACTCCGGCAGCCATGAGCATCGCCTGCCACATGGAAGCTTGGAAGCGGGTGTTATCCTTGCCACAATATTGCGTCGGTGTGCCACCTACCCAGTATTTTTCAAAATCCCCATCTCGCTCTGGCCAGCCGAGCGTGTTTATATAGTTTGTCAGCGCGTCGAACCATACATACATGACTTGGTCTGGGTCGTCTGGTACTTCTATGCCCCACGGCATTTTGCTTTTTAGCCTCGAAATCGAGAAATCTTGCAAGCCACTTTTGACAAAGCTTTTTATTTCATGAAATCGAAATTCTGGAACAACAAAAGTCGGGTTTCTTTCATAGAATTCTAAAAGTTTGTCTCCAAAAGAGCTGTATTTGAAAAAATAATTTTCTTCTTCGATAATTTCAAGTGGCACACCCGGGTGCTCTAAACATTCACCTTTCTCATTGATTTCAGAATCAGTTTTTTCACTTTCACAACCTTTGCAATACTTGGCTTGATATATTTTTTTATAAATGTAGCCGTTGTCTCTAACCCTTTTCCAAAATTCCTGAGCTCCTTTGATGTGGTTTTCATCAGTAGTACGGATAAAATGAATATCTTCGCTCATACCGAATATTTTTAGACTTTCTTTGAAAGTCGCGAAGCCTTGATTGACAAATTCTTGTGGGTCTAGATTATTCTCCTTTGCTTTCTCAAAAATTTTGATGCCGTGCTCGTCGGTCCCAGAATTAAAAAAAACATCATAGCCCGAAAGTTTCTTGTAGCGCGCGATTGCATCAGCCCGCACAAATTCGAGCGCATGTCCCATGTGCAGCGGCGCATTTACATATGGCAAGGTGGTTGTGATATAGAAAGTCTTTTTCATATTAACTGAGGTGTGTTATTTTTTTCTTTTCTACATCACCCAAAAATTCAAGCAAGCAAACTGCACACGGGATAGCAAGGATGACTCCCCAGAATCCGACGAGTGTTGCACCGATCAGTATTGATAAAATGACAACGAGCGGCGAGATGCCGATAACTTTTTTTATAATGAGCGGGTATATGAGGTAGTTTTCAAATTGGTGAAGGATAAGGTAAAGACAAAACGTCAGTATCGAAGTGGTGATTGAACCATTTAGATAACTGAAAACAGTAGCCGGAATAACTGCGATGTATATGCCAAATGGTACGAGCTCGCAAAAACCTGTGATGAGAGCAAGCACGAAAGAATATTTTACTCCTAAAATTGTAAGACCAAGATAAGCAAGGACACCGATGATAACCCCAAGGAGCATCTGCCCCTGAACCCAAAGGCCGATTTTGCGTTCTGTCCTGCGCCAGAGATCGACGACATATTCTTCGCTGTCTTTTGGTACGATAATGCGAAGAAAATTCTCGACACCTCTTTCTTGGATCGAGAGATAGAATGAAATGACTATGATGAGTGTCAAGTTGAGGGCCCCACCGAAAGCCTGGCCGAAAATATCGAAGAAGCCACCTGATAGGCTTGAAACGAGGCTCTGGGTACTTTGAATGACATCAGCCAGTGAACCGTTGTGTGAAATGGTTTTGACCACATCTTTAGCGCCAGTGATTGTGTCTGGTTGGAAGGTACTAAATATGCTGTTATCTGGAATATAGTGGCCGAGAGAAGTCACAAGTAGGGACATTTCCTGTATAAACACAGGCACAAAGACCGAAGCGAGTCCTATAAAAATCACGATGGTAAAAACGTAGATCAAAAAGACTGCTAGGGTTCTGTTTTTTATATATCGTTTGACTTTTCTGAGAGCCCCCTCGACAAAAGACGCAATGACGATGGCCGTTAGGACTATGAGGACGATATTGATGAGCTTAATCAAGGCGAGGACGACAAAACCAATGACTAGTATTCTGATTAGTGTGCTGGTCGAGATATTTATGGTGTTATAAGCCATAAACCTATAATATCACAGAGGCTATGATGCCGCTAGAATTTAAGGATTTCTTTAAAATGCTCTTTATCTTTGTAGGGGCCGATGATGGCAAGATTTAGATTGTTTGTTTTAAAAATTGTTTTTGAGACTTTCATGATATCGGTTGCGGTAACCTTTTCAATATTTTTTATTTTTTGGTTTAAATCTTCGATTTTGCCGCGCAAGACTTCTTGAACGCCATAAAAATTGGCGATGTCGTCTGTGGCTTCGAGCGAGAGCTTCATATTGCCGACGAGAAATGATTTTACTTTGGCGAGTTCGCTTTCAGAAATTTTTTCTCTGGTTAGTAGTTTACATTCTTCGATGATTTCTTTCAAAACTTCTTTTGTGCGCTTGTTGTTTATGCCAGAAGATATTTGGAAACTGCCGTGGTCGAGTGCGGCGTCGTTGTATGAGCGCACATAGTAGGCCGCGCCGAGTTCTTCGCGGAGTTTGATGAAGAGCCTCGAGCTCATGCCAGCGCCCAAGACACCAGAGATAACCGAGAGTGTTGCATTTCTCTTGTCCCCTATTTTAAATGTCCGAACGCCGAGCACCAGATGTGTCTGGTCTGTTTCTTTCCATTTCAAAATTATTTTTGGAGTTTTTTGTGAAATCTTTGTCTTTGGTTTTGATTTTTTTGGGTGGGTGTTAATATTTTTGAAATGTTTGAAAACTTCCTTGTCGACAGCGCCTTTGTCAACGCTGCCGGAAACAATGATGACGGTATTTTTGGCTGCGTAGTGCTTACTTTTATATTTTATAAAATCATTACGCTTCATGGCGCGAACTGTCTCCTTGGTGCCGGCGACGTTTCGCCCAGCCGGCTGGTCGCCGTAGAGGACTTGTTCGAAAATATCTTGGACGTGGCGCATTGGCGTGTCTTCATACATATTTATCTCCTCGACTATGACCCCTTTTTCTTTTTCGATCTCGGCTTCGGGGAATGTTGAATTTAGATAGATATCTGAAATGATTTCAAAAATCTTTTTAAAATTCTTAGCGTCGCTTTTGGCATAGTAGCCCGTCATCTCGTGGTCGGTGAATGCGTTGTATTGGGCCCCGAGGGCGTCGAGCTCGTGTGATATGGCCTTGGCATTCGGGCGCTTCTTTGTGCCTTTAAAACACATGTGCTCGAGGAAATGTGAAATGCCGTTTAATTTCTTTTCTTCATAATCGCTCCCGGTGCCGACGAGCACTAGCACCGTGACCGTCGGGTTATCTTTCATCGGCACAGTGATGACCCGAAGACCATTTTTTAGAATTTTCTTTTTAGCTTTCTGCATATTTATTTTATATCACAGCTCATTGTTTTCTTACTAAATTTCATAAATAAAATATAACATACGGTATTGTAAAGTAAATAAAAATGGCCGATTCGATTTGTCGGCCAAATTTTAAATTCTACTGTACCGTATAAATTAAACCGTAAAAAATACGGCACATGCTGCCATTCCTTCATACGGACCATCTTGATCATTTACAAGTTTCCATGAACCAGCATAACCTGCATCTGATGTTCTCCTTGCAAGAAGGTAGAGGTAGATTTGATCTTTGGATTTTGCTGATGGATAATATTTTTTCGTAAAAGTTAAAAATTTCGTTTCAAACTTACCTTCGATTGAAGATGGGCCGTAGCAATCTTCAAGTTCTCCGACAAAAGTACCATCTTCTTTTAAGGAAAAATTTCCAGAAAAATAGGTTTGTTGTTCTTGATTAAAATCGGTAACTCCAATGATGGGGCTAAAGTTAAATGTCCCTAAAATTTTACAGGCTCTTCTCATAAATATAAATTTTTATGTGAAATAATTTGGTGTTTAACGCTAGATTACAATATTTACCTAAAATAGTCAATGGGGTTTAAATTATTTTCCATCTATGATGCAACTCACCAAACTATCGTCTTTGGCTTTGAAATGCATTTGGGCTTTAAAATACTTCTCTTCAATCACATAGGGCAACCACTTGTCGTCCCCTGCCCACATTTCCTGATATGGAATTTCATCAATTGAAAACCATTTTGGCAACATTTCTTCTGTCTCTTCGGGTTCACCGGAAAAATTATCTACTTTATAGATAACAACTCTTTGATTCCATTCGGGTTTATCATCAAAATAAAAATCTATTACGCCTATTTCTTTAAATTTTTCTTTAGGTATAGATAAATTACTTTCTTCTTTTACTTCTCTTTCAATATTATCAAGTTGGGTTTCCCCGTCTTCTAATTTACCCCCATATCCATTCCATTTATTGATACCAAACCCTCTTTTTTTCTTGGCAAGAAGAATTTTGTCATCTCTAAAAAAGAAGGCTATAGTAACTATTTTCATAAATAAATCTTGTCTTTTAAATATTCAATTAGTTCGTCTTTTTTTATTCTCTCTTGTTTACCTGTATCGCGGTCGCGGACGGTGACTGTATCGTCTTTTAGAGTATCAAAATCAACGACGATGCAAAATGGGGTACCGATTTCATCTTGTCGGCGGTAGCGCTTGCCGATGTTGCCATTGTCGTCCCACATGACGCGGCCAAATTCGTCTTTGAGACTGCGATAGAGCATGTGAGCTTGTTCGCGAAGTTCTGGTTTGTTTTTAAGCAGTGGCGAGACGGCGCAAATGATTGGCGCGATAGACGGCTTTAGGGCCAGATATGGTCGCACCTCTTCGGCGCTCGTATCTTCTTTGTAGGATGAGACGAGTAATGCAAGAACACTGCGGTCAACCCCAAACGAAGGTTCAATGACGTGCGGGGTGATTTTTTTGCTGTCTTCCTCGTCTATATATTCTAGTTTGTGGTTTTTCAGGTCAAAGTCGGTGCGATAGGCCAGACCATAGAGTTCCTTGCGGCCGAAAGGAAAATCGAATTCAAAATCAATCGTCCGTTTCGAATAGTGGGCTCGGTCAGAAACCGGAACTTCTAGTTCGTGGACATGGGACATGTCGATACCGATGGTTTCTATGAAGTCGAGCATTTCCTCGCGCCAATATTCAAAATATTTTTCCCAATCACTATCGCGAATGAAATATTCTATTTCCATTTGCTCGAACTCGCGGACTCGAAAAACAAAATCACGCGGAGTAATCTCATTTCTAAAAGCTTTGCCGACTTGGGCCAAGCCAAAAGGAAGTTTCGGGTGGAACGAATCGACAATATTTTTAAAATTCACAAACATCCCCTGGGCAGTTTCTGGCCGCAAGTAGACTGTGGCTGATGAGTCCTCCATTGCACCAATCTGAGTAGCAAACATCATATTGAATTGACGAGTTTTTGCATACATTTCTTCCGAAGTTCCTAAAAGATTTCGACATTCACTTCTTGGACAATAGTATCTACCATCTTTGTCAGCAAGCTGACTTTCAATTATCGCATCAGTACGCCATCTACTCCCACATTTGGAGCATTCTACAAGAGGGTCTGAAAACCCAGCCACGTGCCCCGAAGCTTCCCAAACTGCCGAGTTCATAAGAATGGCTGCGTCGACGCCATACATATCGTCGCGCGAATCGACAAAAATCTTCCACCATAAATTTTTTATATTGTTTTTGAGGGTGACTCCGAGCGGGCCATAATCCCAAGTGCCAGCCAAACCGCCATAGATTTCAGAACCTTGGTAGATGAAACCTCGTCGTTTGCAGAGTGAAGTTATCTTGTCCATCAGATTGTCATCGTCTTTTTTCATATTTATTGTATAACACGTTCTTGGCCAGATTTAAAGGTCGGGTCGCTTAGAAGAAGCGTGGTGATAGGGTTGCGAGTACTTCTGATCGACGTGCCGGTGAAAACGTCGCTACCGGTTAAAATAACATCTTTCATAAGTTGCGGCACGCTACCGACTTGCGAGAGCGACGGAGTGAGTGATATGACAAACGACGCTTGGCGGTTCGAATCGATACCGGTGTTTGGCCTGACTTGGCCAATGTTCCAGATGACTTCGCGAGTTTGGTCATCGTATGTCACGTTTTCATTGCTACCTGGGGCCAAGCCAACCCATTTAACATATATAGGCAAGACCGAGCGAGCTTCAGCCCCGGTGATATTGTTGGCCGAGTTTGAAAGTGACCAAGCGACTGTGTATTGAGTTTCTGTTTCAGCTTTTGGCGGCAGAGAGCCAGACAGGTAGCTTGCCGAAGAAGCTAGTTGGAAATCGGAAATGATTTTTATAACTTTCTTGGTGAAATTATTTACCGAAGCGCTAGTCCCGCCGAGCGAAGGTTGCTCCCCTTCGATGCTGACACTTAGAAGCATCTGTGGGTCTTTGATATTTGAGAGACCGATGAGCGAGAGCGGTTTAAAATTGAAACTAATCTCCCCGCTGGCGCCCGGTTCGATAGAAGCAAGTTCGGGAATAGAATTTTTGTCCCAGATAATTTGGCTATTGGCCGAATCATAGAAACCTTCGAGCGGGTTAACAGAATTTTTGTCAAAAACATTGCCCGAAAAGCTAACTATTATTTTTCCATTTGTGATTCTATTTGAAAGATTGTTAGACCAAGCGATCGAGGCATTGACCGTATCGCCACCTGAAGCGGTGTAGCTCGGCAAGTCTTGATCGTTGACAAGGATATGGGCCTCGAGAAATGGTTTTGATATGGTGATCGTTTTAAGCAGCGAATTGTAGACCACATTTACAATAGATTGGTCTTTTGGCGAGGTCGTGCCGGCGTAGATATGGAAAACTTGCTGGTCGCCATCTTGGCCGATCAGGCGACCCTTTACCACGATCGAGATTGGGGTCGCCTGGGTAAGACCAGAAAGATTCCAGATAGTACTGCCGTATGACGGCGCGGGTGTAGCGCTATCGAAAACAAAATTATTTGGATAAGAAATCTGGAGCATGGTCGTGCCATTTGGCGGCAATGCAGTATTTAGAGTTGCTGTAACTTTAAATGAAATATCTTGGTCTGATGTTACTTCATCTGGCGCGTCTATCGAGAGCGATAGCGGCGCAGAACTTATGGTCACTGGGTAGTCTTTCTCCTTTGTAAATATTGCATTTGATCCCTCGGGGTGGTATTCGAGCGTGACCTTGATGTTGCGTATTGATTGCTCTTCGCCAAACAAAGTGACTTTGACATTTTCTGTCACACTTGAATTTTTGCCGATGTTACCTATAGATTGGCGAGGCAGGCGGACCATGTCGGTCGGGTCGTCAGATGCGCCACGCGGGTATTCGATGATCAGATCGGCGAGTTCTAGACTGGCGTTGTTGTGATTTGCAATTTCTATTTGCAGTGGCAATTCATCACCACCTTTGGTGAAAGCGTTGCCCAAGACATTGATATCGATATTGTCGTTTGAGACTGAAACTCCGCCATTTAGAAACATGTAGATTGAAAATGCAACCGCGCATACGAAAAAGATAATTGCCCCGATGAAAAATTTCTTGAATGGAGACATTTTCGGCTTGCGAGGAATTTTTGCTTCTTGGTTTTGTTCTTCGGCTAGGTTTTTTTGCCAGCTCGAGGGAACTTTGTGAGAAACTGGGTGGAGCACCCCCTCGTGTGGACGACTGCTTGTCGAATCTTCCAGATCGTAGAGCCGGCGTTTGATATCTTCTATTCGATTCTTGTGCTCACCTTCTTCCATATGGGCTCTATTATACCATGAGGGCGTTACAATTGGCTCTCGTTTATAGCCTTATTTATATGGGCAATTATCGATTTGCGTTCACCCAATATTTTTTCAATCTTGATCTTATCAAAAGGTGCACTGAGATATTCGTCTAACAATTTTGATTCGCCGATATAGCCGAGTGTGTTCATGATGCGCAAGACGAGGTGGAGCTCGAGCGCTTCTTTTGTTTCTTTTTTTACATAAATATCGTCGAGGATATGGAGAGCTTGAATCAAATCGTCGAAAATAATTGCGTTGGCCTCTTCGCCATCGCAGGTGCGCTCGATGAGCTTGCTCGCTCGAGCTAGAAATAAAAGTGAATCTTTGTCAGCCCTGGCATATGGAAACGAATTTAGGCTCGCGGCCGAAGTTACTCGCCACATCTCCCGCCCACGGACCAGATCGGCCCGGATATAAGAGAAATCTTGCAAGGCAAAACGAAGTTTTGATTTGTTCTGCCGCACTCCTTGGACAAGAGTCCGGACGAGCCCCATCTCGCGCGTATATATCGTGAGCATTTTGTTGGCCTCGCCCCGATTGCGCGAACTCAAAATAAAACCTTCGGTGTGATAAATGTGGTGCATGTTATTTAAGCATTTCTTCTAAAGCTTCTAGTGCTTCGGGAAGTTGATAGCATATTGGTTTTATCTTTTGGCTAAAATGATCACCTTCGGGAATTAGTATCAGTTTACCATTCATTATTCTCGAAATTTTTTCAGAGTGTGAAAAAGGAGCTACTGTGTCTTTTTTGCCATGTATCAATGTAACTTTATTTGGAATGTTTTTTATTTTTTCTAAATTAATTTCAGGTATAACAAAATTGTCAATTTTTCTAAAATCACTTTTTGTATTATCCATATCAATTGGCTCAATAAAAGAAGAGATTAGGAGAACTCCACCTAAATGATTGTTATTCTCAAGAGATTCCATATACCTCAAAACAGCTGGTCCACCGAGAGAATGCCCAACTAAAAACATATTCTGATCTGGATGACCAATAGATGCCTTCATGAAATTAACCCATTCTTCTTTGGTTGGATTATTCGCATTGGGCATCGGAAGAGCACAAGCCCAAATATTTATTTTTCCAAGCTCCACCATCAACCAAGATAGCCATCCTCCGTTGGGCATCCCTCCAAAACCGTGGATTATAAAAACTTTTTTCATATATTTTTATCTTCTGAACTTATTATCTTCTTACCGTTCGGACCTGTCCAGTCAGTATATCGCCACCATTTTGGGTTAAATTTAAAGAATACAAGGTCTTCTCCTTTAGATTTTTCCTTCTTTTCTGGGAATTTATCTAAATACACAGAATTTATTATTGTAATATCATCTTTTGATATAAGTTCAGCTGTTCCATCAAGTTGTAAAGTTTTCATATCACTCTCATCAGAACCAATAACAAAAGATGCTCTAGTTATATCTTTTGTAGAAAGTGGCTCATATTTTCGATATTTTTTAGATGTTTCAAAGAAGAAAGTTAGTGGGTTATCAATATGAGCAAAATGTATAGTAGCTCCATGTGGTGAACCATCCATCATTTCAAGTGATATAACTCCTACTCGTTGAGATTGTATATAATCTAATATTTCTTTTTTCATTTTAAATTTCTTCTTCTTTACCTATTTCTAAAACTTTAAATTCTATATTATTTTTATCTAGAACATATGGAGGAATTTTATTTAGGAATAAAGCATTTTTAATATTCCAGTCATGAACAGGAAAAGCTACGCGAGGTCTGAGAGCTATTGCGTAGTTGATTGCTTCTTTAATTTTTAGCCAAGGTGCTAAAACTGGCAGGGCAAGAATTTTAACTTCTTTGCCGGGGTTCGTGAAAGCATCACCAGGATAAAATAAATCTTTACCAATAAAATAGCCGGTGTTCTGAACCATACCGAAATCTTCGTAAATTTCAGCATGAAGACTACCATGGGCTTCGAGATAGACATCTGAGAATTCTTTTGAATTTCCATCTTCTAAAATTTGATAGTTAATTTTAGCTTCATCTAGTAATTTACCGACACCAGTATTCGTAACAATCACAGCATTTGGGTTTTTAATTAAGATATCTTTGAGAGATTCTATGTGGAAATGGTCGGAATGTTCATGAGTTATTACAATAACGTCTATATTTTCCTCCTTTCCTTGCTCGTCTACAGTATAAGAACCTGGGTCGGTCATTACCTTTTTCCCATTTACCTCCACTACTAAACAACAGTGTCCTAATTTTTTTATCTTCATATTCCTATTTTAACACTTTTTTTACGGTTTCAATCAAATACATTGGGTCCTCGATAATGAAGGCGGGTTTTCCTTTTTCTAGTGTCCTTCTCGGGTGCAACCCCCAAGTCACTGCAATAGATGCGATATTACACTCGCCTGCCTCTTTTATATCACCCAGAGTATCGGTGATAAAAACTGAATCCTTGGGGTCAACTTTATATTTTTCGAGAACTTTTTTTATTTTTAGAACCTTACTAATGTGCACATCGTGTCCCAAAATATCATCGAAGTATGATGAGAGATTTTCTTTTTCTATAAATTCTTTGATGACATGGCTGGTTGTAGAAGAGATAATCACTAAGGTATATTTTGATGCTAGGTCGCGTATCGTAGAGCAAATAATATCTTGGATCGATAATAGGTCTAACTCTTTTTTGTAGTGACCATAAAAATCATCTATCAGAATAAAATTTTCTTCATCGAGGACGCGTTGAAAACCTTCATGAAAATTACCATTTGAAAAGTCTTGAAATCTTTCCCAAGTAAAATCTTTATTATTGATCTTGTGAATCTTATACGAGAAGTCAAGAGTGTTGACTAACACTCCGTCAAAATCAAACATAACTATTTTCTTTTTATCCATACTAAGATATTTTAATTTCAAATTCGATGTCCCCTATTTTTATATCTGTGCCAGACGTGTCGCATATTTTGATTTCTTTAGCATTTATGGTTTTTGCGAGTTCATCTTTGAATTTATTTATGAGTTCCTGGCCTTCTGTGCCCGTCTTGACTTCGAGTGTTATGACATCGCTCGGGTTTAGGCCCTTTTCTTTGCGCATATCTTGAATTGCCCGCACGAGTTCACGATATTGCCCCTCCCCGCGCAGTTCTAGGCTGATGTGGGTCTCGAGGTTTACTTCGATTTGCATAGAGCTATCTATTTTGATTTCTTTGACATTGATCTCGTCTTTTATGATTTCTAAATATTCTTCGCCTAGATCAGATTTTTTGATTTTAAGCAAAGACAGTGGTTGGCGGACAGGAATATTGGCCTTTTGGCGAAGAGAATTTGCAACTCGACATATTTCCCGGGTTACTTCCATATCGGCGAGCAATTTATTTTCTTTTTTCCCAAGCTTTGAAAACTCTGGCCAGCTTGATAGATGCACGCTCTCTGTGTCGTCACTTAATTTTAACTTCTGCCAAATATCTTCGGTCGAAAATGGAGCAAGTGGCGCCATTATTTGAGTTAGATTTCTAAGAATAAAATACAAAGTTTTCTTTGCGTCTTTGTCGCCATTTTTTAACCTATCTCGAGAACGCCTGAGGTACCAAGTCGAGAGGTCGTCGATGAATTTTTGCATTTCACGCACTGGGTTAAGCAGTTTATATTCATCTAACTGAGAAGTCGAAAATTCTATCAGGGTATTTAACCGAGCGACAATCCATCTGTCTAAAATATTTTTAGATTCTTTATATTTTTCTTTCTCTTCTTCTTTATTTCGATAGAGTTCGTAGAAGGCTAGGACATTGTAGAGCAGGTTAAAAACTTTGCCGTGAAGTTCAGAAATCGTTTTTTCGTCAAAGTTTTTTGATTCACCAGGTTGGTTTACAGAATACATCCAAAGCCTTAGACTATCGACACCATATTTATCTATCATCTCCCATGGGTCGACAATATTGCCGAGCGATTTAGACATTTTTTTGCCATCTTTATCGAGCAGGTGGCCAAGGCAAATAACATTTTTAAATGCCTTACCGCGATCCATCAAAATACCTATGGCATGAAGGGTGTAGAACCAGCCACGGGTTTGGTCTATGGCTTCTGAAATAAAATCAGCTGGGTAACCTTTGCCTTCGATCCATTTTTTATTTTCAAACGGATAGTGGTACTCTGCAAAAGGCATTGCCCCAGAGTCGAACCAGACGTCGATGACTTCTTTTGTTCTCTCTTGGTCGCCACCACAGTCGCAGGCAAGCGAAACCTCGTCTATATACGGGCGGTGCAGGTCTAGGTCATAATTTTTATCGTGAGGGAATGAAACAAATGGCAGATCTTGAATTTCAGAATTTTTGAGATAATGAAAATCTTTATTGTCGCGAATGAGAGCCAGGGTTTTCTCGGTGTCGAGCATCCTGGCGCCAGCGATCATGAGCCACGATGGCCCGCCGTGGGTGACTATCAGGATTTTTTTATTTTTATATTTCTCTTCAAGTTCAAACAAGAAATTCATCGATCGTCTTTTCATGCCTTCATATGATTCGTTGCCTTCGGGCGCCTTGCCCCAGTTCTCGACTGTCTTTGGGAAATCCCTATGGTATTCGGCCCAAGCCCGACCTTCGTACATCGGCACAGAGATTTCGTGCAAGCGATCGTCGAGTATTATGTCTTTATGATCAAGGCTGATAGTGTCGGCGACAATTTTTGAAGTTTCTTGTGTGCGATTAAATGGCGAAGTTATGATCAAATCTATTCCCTTGCCTTTTAAACTCTTGGCCGATTTTATAGTTTCTTCTTTACCTTTTTCTGTCAGATGGCTACCACTATTTAATGTGACGCTGACCAGATTTTTAACATTGTGCGTCGTCTCGCCGTGCCGCATGATGAAATATGTGTTGCCAGATTTTTTTGTTTTTGATTGCAATTCGCTGATACTTCCGATTACACAGAGTTTGTTGCAAGATTTGCAATTCCAAGCCGGCAGTGGTGTGCCCCAATACCTCTCGCGGGAAAGGGCCCAATCTTTTACTTCAGAAAGCCATTCGCCAAAACGCCCATCGCGAGTATGTTCTGGTTCCCAATTTATAGTTTGATTTTCTTTTATGAGTTTTTCTCTCAGGCTCGACATTCTGATATACCAAGAATCGCGAGCGTAGTAGATGAGCGGAGTCTTGCAACGCCAACAAAATGGATACGAGTGTTCATATTTTTCTTTATGAAAAAGCAAACCACGCGAGGCAAGGTCTTTGATGATATCGACTGCCACTTCCTCGTCTTTGACAAAACGACCAGACAGAAAATCTGTATTCTGTAAAAATTTACCATCTGGATTAACGAGGTGGAATTTTGGTAGACCGATTTGGGTGCCAAGAATAAAATCATCTTGACCATACATAACCGCAGTGTGAACAATACCTGTACCATCTTCGGTCGTAACAAAGTTAGCTGGATAAACTCTGTAAGCTTTTTCAAGTTTTGGTTTTTCAGTATCAGAAATATTTTGTACAAGGTATTGATAAAGAGGTTCATACACAAGGTCAACGAGCTCACTGCCTTTTAGCGTCTGAAGTATTTCATAACTATTATCACCAAGTATTATGAGTCGGTTTTTTGCAAGAATTAAAATTTCACCTTTTGTTTTTATTTTGACATATTCAATATCTTTGCCGACTGCAAGCGCAACATTGTCGGGCAGGGTCCACGGAGTCGTCGTCCAGGCCAAAAGATAGGTGTTGTCTTGCCCTTTAACTTTAAATTTCGCTGTTACAGAAAGGTCTTTGACATTTTCATACCCCTGCGCGAGTTCATGCGAAGATAGCGCCGTGCCACAGCGCGGGCACCACGGGACAACTTTGTAATCTTTGTATAAAAGATTTTCTTCGTTAACTTTTTTTAAAATATTCCAAACAGATTCTATGTAACTATTGTGGTAGGTCACATACGGGTTGTCTTGGTCAACCCAGTAACCAATACGCTTGGTAAAATCGTTCCAATATTCTAAATACTTCCAGACATTTTTTTTACATTCTTGGTTGAATTTGGCGATGCCGTATTCTTCAATTGCTTTTTTTGAATTGAGGCCCAGCTCTTTTTCGACTTGCAATTCGACTGGCAGACCATGGGTATCCCAACCGCCCTTTCTATAGACGTGATAGCCCCGCATTGTTTTGTAGCGTGGAATTGCATCTTTAAAAGCTCTGGCCTCGAGGTGGTGAATGCCTGGTTTGCCATTGGCCGTCGGTGGGCCTTCGTAGAAAATGAACTCGCCCTTTGGAGATTTTTTGTCTAGAGTTTTTTTGAAAATTTGATTTTGATCCCAAAACTTCAAAACTGCTTCCTCGCGTAGAGCATTTTCGGACTTGTTATTTTTTTCGTCTTCTTGCATATATAAAATAAAATTCGCCCATAGAAATAATAATGAAATTACTTCCAAGGGCGAGTTTTATCCCGCGGTACCACCTTGATTTTTGCTCATAAAACTAGGGCTCTACTTTACCTTGCTTTACTAGCTCGGTATTTCTTCCCAATGCTCGGAGGTGATGCCTGCCCGGACTATTCGGACGGGACCTCTTCAATGCATATAAATAGATAATACTAGAAAAATATCTTATTGTAAATTACATTTTCTCTGGGGTTTCGATACCGAGGAGCCAGAGGCCGTTTTTCATCGTTTGAAAAAATGCTTTGGTTAAAGCAATGCGGTAAGGTGAATTTTTATCACTTTTATCAACTACCACAGTAGTCGCATAAAAAGAATTGAAGGCGCTCGCAAGCTCTATCAGATAGGTGGCGAGGTGGTGCGGTTCAAGCTCTTCATATGAACGCTCGACCACTTCTTTGAATTGGTAGACGAGCCGCTCGAGATTTGTAATTTCCTCGGGTCTATTGTCTATATCCATATCTATATTTTCTTTTTTGGCTTTTTCTAAAATAGAATTTGCTCGCACGGCTGTGTATTGCAGATACGGGCCCGAATCGCCTTCAAACGATATTGATTTTTCAAAATCGTAAACTATATCTCCGCCGATCGATGATCTAAGTATCGAATATTTGAGCGCCGCGATTCCGACCTTTTTTGAAATATCATTTTTCTCTTGGTCGCTGTAATCTCGCTGGCTCATTTTTTGGCGCACCATATCTATCGAATCATTGATTATAGATTCGCCGGTGATGACGTTGCCCTTCCTCGAAGCCATCTTGCCAGTAGAGAGGCGCATCATGCCGTGGGTCACGTGCCTCATGCGAGATTCATAATCGGGGTGGATAAGCGAAACAGCTTTTTGAACAACTTTCATATACTCGCCCTGTTCAATAGCGGTAGTGATAATGGAGAGATCTGGATTTTCTTTTTCAAATTTGGTCATAGTCAAGCCAAGTTCTTTTGTTTCGTATGTGGGAAGGCCTTTTGAGTTTATGAAAACTCTGGTATGGAGCTTGGGGTCATAGTTCTCGGCATGAAAAACAATCGCCCCTTCAGATTCGCTGAAGATATTGCCTAGATTTTCTTTTACTATTTTCTCGCCGATCGGGGCCATTTCACTTTCAAAAAAATAGTAGTTGAATTTTGTGCCGAGAGTTTTGTAAATCTCTTCAAAAGCATCGAGGGTGACTTGCCGACCCCAGCTATAGATCTCGTTTATCTCTTGGTTACTATGGTCGTAAATTTTTCTATTGATTTCGTCTATTTCCTCCTTGGCTTCTATGTTATTGTCATAGGCATCGCTCCCTTTGGCATACATTTCCCCTATCCAAAGTGCATCTTTTTCTTTATAGTCAAGGCCTGAATTAATTATGCCCCAAATAGCTTTTGCGACATGCGGACCAACGTCACCCTGATAGTTGGCACGAATTGTTTTAGCACCAGAAAATTCAACAATGCGAGAAATAGATTCGCCGATGGCGTTACTCATGAGGTGGCCGATGTGAAATGGTTTAAAGGGATTTGGCTGGGTGTACTCGACCATGACTTTTTTACCTTTTAGCATTTCATTTTTACCCCAATTTTCTTTTTGGTCTAAAATTTGTTTTATAGAATTGGTAAAAAAATCTTGAGACAAATAAAAATTGATAAACCCTGGGCCGGCAACTTGAATTTCCTTGATAAAAGGAAATTCACCCTGAGCATTTTGAAGGGTCGATTTTATTTTTTCTGCCAAATCTTTTGGGTTTGCATTAAGCTCTTTGGCATAGATTAGGGTCGCATTTGTAGAATAGTCCCCGTTTTTAAAATCTGTTGGATGTTCGAGAACAATATCTTTGGTTTCTATCCCAAGATTTTTGAAAGCCCCTTTTATTGAATTTATAATTTTCTCTTTTATCATTTTCTTCCTGTGCTTCCAAAGCTATCTTGCCCTCGAGCTGAATCGCCGAGCGCCTCGACTTCTTCGAGCTCTGCAATAGCAATTGGGTAGATAACGAGCTGCGAAACTTTGTCGCCCTCTTCGACGGTGTATGGCTCGTTTCCTAAATTTACCAAATGCGTGTTGTATTCGCCACGATACCCCGCATCGAAAACCCCGCCCATGGTGTGCAGAAGCGCTTTTGAGATGCTCGATTTATCTTTGACAATTGCGGCATAGCCCTCGGGAAACTCGAGCGCAAAGCCGTGCCATATGCGCGCATGGCCGAGTGGAGGGATGGTCGCGCCTTCGATTGCGTAGAGATCCATGCCGACATCGCCGGGGTGTTGGTAGGTCGGCAGTTTGGCAGAATCTTTCAGGCGTTTGACTTTGATTTTCATAATTTGTATTATAGCCTAAAACAAAAAGAAAATTAAAGAAATGAACGAAAATCAAATTTCAGAGAAAGTAAGGGCCTATTTTGTAAAAAATGGTCCAACTTCATTGAGCAGTTGGAAAAAAGAAATGAGAATTGCTGCGTTGATTGATAAAATCCATGAAAATGTGACTGTGTTAAAAAAAATGAATGGTGGACTTGAAAACAAGATTGGAGAAATTGAAGAAGTACAAAAATTATTGATGGATGTGATAAATAATTCTCTCGTTACAGTCATAAGGCTTTCGATAACACAAAAAGACCTTTTGAGTTTAAACAACGAAAAGGCCATAGCACTTTATGATTTTTATCTGGAATTAGCGAAAAGGTATCCTATGAGGAGACCAAATTCTGATGACCAGCCATCTGCCAAAATTCCATCTTATGTTTTAATCGAGATGATAAATGGAACTATTCTCGAGGCAAAAAATTCTTTGAGGAATTCAGGCGGTATCAGATATGTACCCGACAGACTGTACGAGGTCATAAACTACGCATTTCTTATACTTCAAAACAATTAGCTCAATTAATTTTAAAGCCACCTGTGGGGTGGCTTTTTTAGTAGGGCGGTATCAACCTATTAACTTTTTAACTTTCTTATAAATTTCGTGGTGGATATCTTCTCTGCTGCGGATTTTGCCGGCCTTGGCGCAATCTATCTTCTTATAATACTTCTGGGTCTTGGAAAGCCAGAGGGCACTCTTGCGGGAGTTGAGGAGGAAATCTTTGTCGCTCTCGTGAACGTCTTTGTGTTTTTTCAAATAGGCGCGCTTCATATTGCTATTGCGCTCTTTGATTAGCTTTAAAACCATCGGCAATGGCAGGCTGAGGTAGAGCACGACGTCTGGCTTTGGGATTTTAAAAACTTTGTATTCCATCTCATCGAGCCATTTGATGAAATCTTCTCGCTTTTTTGTATTTTTTATTTTTCCGCCTTGGTGAATTTGGTTGGCGCTGACGTAACGATTGGCGATGACCATGTAGCCCGCTCCCAGCCATTCCTCGATATCACCCTTTGATTCAAATCGGTCAGCAGCGTATAGCACAGAAGCAATCTTTGGGTGGACTTTGACAAAGTCGTAATACCGCTCTGACAGGCAGTGGCCGATAAACTTACCAAAAAAGTTTTTGTAGTACTCGGGGAAATCGACGTTTTTAACCTTGTAGCCTTCGCGGCGAAGTCGCTTTGTGAGGAGTGCAACCTGGGTCGCCTTGCCAGAGCCATCAGTACCGTCTATGACTATGAGTTTACCTTTTTTATTTTTCATATATAACAAGGCTATTATATATGAGGAGGTCACAATATCCAAAACCCGGTTTACTTTATAACCCAATATGCTAATATATCGACAAAATATAAAGCTATGATAGACAAACTTTCAAAAGAGGGTGTCTGTCGTACCCTTAAAATTTCAAAAAAATACTTCGACAGAAAAATCGCTAAATATGAATTGATCTTAAAAACGAGTGCTTTAATCTATGTATCAGACCAGATACATAAAAAAATTCTTAAGATAGATGGAATACTAGATGCTGGATTAAAAAGTACGAGTGCGATCGAGGATTTTGGTTATGAATTCTTGGAGATAATAAATCACTCTGTGATTGGAATAATAAAGAATTCAAACAAACAATCTGTGGATTTTCAAAAAATGTATTGGGAAGTCGTTTTTGGTTTCAATTGCTATCTTGTCACACAAAACGACCACTATGTAGAAGAGATTTTCAAACTAAAAATCGTAGACATTTCTCGACAACTCACAAATAAGGTTGAGAGGTTGAAGAAAATCATCGAAAGATACAACGATAACCAAAATCTGATTGAAGGAGTATTTCTCGAAATGATAATGTTCTCTTCGATTGCCTATTTAACTTATGAAAAAACCATGTTGTGATATTTTTAATAACGCACATGGTTTTTATTTTTTATCATAAAAGTTTTTACCAGTTTTGTATGCATCAAATCCAAAAAGGCAAAAATCGAAAATAGGAGTTGGTAAATTTTCGAGCAAATACCAATCCCAATTTTCAAGTTTATCGGGTTCACGAACTTCTGGTTCACCAGCTGCCCAATCTGCAACTAAACCAATGTGCACATAGTGCTTGGGTTTATGTGAAGTTACATTCGTAAAACAATTGAATCTGATATTTTTTATTTCTATTCCCGCTTCCTCTCGTACCTCACGTCTAGCACAATCTTCAAAAGATTCCATATATTCAAGATGGCCGCCGGGAAATGCATATTCGCCTGCCCCGTGCGAACCCTTGCGCCTGCCCATTAGGACTTTGCCGTCCTTCCATATCATTACACCGACGCCTATTTTTATTTGGTTTTCCATATTATTGTTTTAAGCCTAGTTTAAATTCAGCAAAAAATTCATTATTTTCCTCTAAAATCTGTTTAAGTTCTTTCTTGGTTTTGAAAACTTTAATCCGAGAAACTAAATCATCAAATGTGTTTATTAGTCTTTTTGTATTTTTATTTTCTAATATTTCTTGAGATAAAGTTTTTCCATCTTTTTGTAAAATCTCTTTATGAGTGAGAAATTGCATTTTATCGCGAAATTCTAAAAGTTTTTTAAGATCATATACATCTATTACAAGATAGAAGGCTGAAAATTCATTTCTAATATCTTGAATCCATAACCAAAACTGATTTTCGGTTTCAATATATTTTACATTCATGTCTTCACGATTTTTATCTATATTTGAGCTTTCCATTTTATTTTTGGCCGAGTTCCTTTAAGGCTTCCTCGGCGTAAAATTTTATATTTGGAACTAAATCCATTTTATTTAATTCTTCTATTGTTACCCATTTTGTTTCTGCCTTTTCGTGTTCACTATGCGCATCTTTCAATTTGTCTGTATCAGAAGTAGCAAAATAGACCATCGCTATATGGGTATGCTTCTCGTTTACAAAATTCTTGCCCAAATACCTCGGGGGAAGTATATTCATGTAGTGTTCATCATTAGTAGCGAAAACATCTCCAGCTAATTTTATATCGAGCCCAACTTCTTCTTTTACTTCACGTATAGCAGCTTGAACCGGGTCTTCGTCGAGTTCAATATGGCCACCAACCGAGCACCAAATATGATGTTTATCGTGCATACGAAGCAGAAGTTTATTTTTGTAAACAACAAAAACTTCTACTGTAAAATCAATTTTTTCGTGAATGTGTGGCATTTTATTTTTTCTTTCTTAAAACTTTATCAATCTTTCTGGCGATTTTGATCATATCTTTTTCTTTTTTACCGAGCGTTGTCTCGGCGCATGTTCCAAGGCGAATGCCAGACGGGTCCATAACCGAACGAGTATCGCCCGGAATTGTGTTCATATTTACTATTATTTTGGCCTTCTCGAGGGCTTTGCTAGCTTCAGCGCCAGAGACCCCTTTGCCCCCCATAAACGTGTCTAGGAGTATCAAATGCGAATCTGTACCACCCGAGACAACGTGCCAGCCGAGCTTGGCTAACTCACCAGCCAGGGCTT
Source organism: uncultured Candidatus Saccharibacteria bacterium (assembly GCA_964527185.1). Taxonomy (GTDB): domain Bacteria; phylum Patescibacteriota; class Minisyncoccia; order Phycocordibacterales; family UBA9973; genus UBA8515. The sequence goes on along the minus strand of CAZGOI010000001.1, from coordinate 289,087 downwards.
GTGCATTTTTGACCACTTGGCTTGCATATTTTTTGAAAGCCGGCGTCTCGGCCTCTTTTAGGGCAATAGCCACAGCCGCGATATTGTTTTCGTGCGGGCCACCGAAGAGCCCAGGGATGACCATTTTGTCTAATTTTTTATCAAAACCTCTTTCATCTTTTTTTACAAAGAGCATTGCCTGCCTCGGGCCGCGGAGAGATTTGTGCGTCGTTGTCATGACCGAATCGGCATATGGAAATGGCGATGGGTAGGCCAAACCTGCCACGAGTCCAGCAAAGTGCGACATATCTACATGAAGCAGGGCGCCGCATTTATCGGCAATCGAGCGAAACTTTTTAAAATCGACAACTCGCGGATAGGCGGTGAACCCGGCGACGATGATATCTGGTCGCTCGACCATGGCTACAGCTTCGAGCGCTTTGTAATCGATGACTTCTGTTTTTGGGTCGACTTCAAATTGAATCGGCTTCCAAAGTTTACCGGTCATCGAAAGCGGGTGGCCGTGAGTTAGGTGCCCGCCAGAGGTCAGCTTCATACCCATGATTTTGCCGCCGACTGGCACGAGCGCAGAATATAAGGCAAAATTGGCTGGCGAACCAGATAGGAGCTGGACATTCACATGCCAATCATTTTTATTTAATTTAAAAAGTTTGAGCGCCCGGGCGATGCAAAGGTTTTCGACCTTGTCGATGACTTCATTGCCGCCATAGTATCGTCTGCCGGGGTAGCCCTCGGCGTATTTATTTGTCAGTTTCGAGCCAAGGGCTTTGAGGATATCGTCTGAAACATAATTTTCAGAGGCGATGAGATTGACTACGCTTTTTTGCCTTTTTTCTTCAGCTTTTATTAATTTCTCTACTTGTTTGTCGTTCATCTTTTTATTCTATTAGCTAGTTTTAACACAGAGATTATATCAAAAAGACCACCCGCAAGCGAATGGTCTTATCTATATATGCAAACCTTCCGGTTTGGCAGACGGGTCGATATTTTTCTTGTGAAAAAAGATTTTATAATTTTGAATTATTTTTTTCACAAGCCTTATAAAATTCTCGACTGTCATTTTTTCATAAAAAACTATGCTCGGAATATCTGGGTGTTGCTTTTTGTGAATCATTTGCCCTTTTGCAGATGACTTTAATTGAATCGGAACATTGAGGGTCATCTTTTGATTCAACCGGTCAAAAGTATAGTAGTTTACTTTGACTACAAGATCGATCTTCAGCACCTTGTCTTCATACTCACTTGCATGGGAAACGCTTTCAATACTGAAGTCGTTTCTTTTTTCTTCGATGATTATTTGAAGGGCTCTTTTTTCAACCTCATAGCCTTTAATTCTTTTTTGCTTTGAATTATCAACGAATGACTTTATGTCATCGCAAGACAAATCGGTGGTAAGAATTAGCATACTACCATTAATCGCGTCTTTTTTCGAAATTTCTTCCAAGTTATTAGCTACAAAGAAAGACATTTGTAGTGTTTTGTCGTCATATGGAAAATCAAACCACACTTGGCGATCTTGGCCCAAACTGTCACTGTCAATTTTGAAATTCTCGATAATTCCTTGTTTTACCAAAAAATTCATAGTTTCTGTAAATTTTTTCATAAGCCCTGCATCCTGTGCAGCACTTATGGTGTATGCACTTTCTATATACATGGCTTATATTTTTATTTCCTCTAATATACAATATATAAATATATATGTCAAATAGAGCTATTTTTTATTAATAGTACGTGCGTTGATATGAAAAAGAAAAAAGGTATAATTGTCTCATGAAAACTTATGAGTATAATGACAACCCAGATAAAGAATATCTATCCTTAATGAAATATATTTACGAACATGGAGTAGATAGAGAGGAACGTACTGGCATAGGCACTAGAAGTGTCTTTGGGCATCAAATGAGATTTGACCTTGCAAAAGGATTTCCCCTTCTCACTACAAAAAAAGTGTTCATCCGAGGTATCATTCACGAACTTCTTTGGTTTTTAACTGGAGATACTAATATAAAATATTTAGTTCGTAACGATGTGAAGATTTGGAACGAATGGGCATTTCAAGTATATCTTGAAAAAAATAATTTAACTAAAACACTATCTAGATATTCAAAAGAGTGGACAGAGAAGCTAGAGTGGTTTGTAAATCAAATAAAAGAAAATGATGAATTTGCAAAAGAATGGGGAGAACTTGGCCCCATTTATGGAAAGCAATGGAGGAGATGGGAAACACCTAGTGGTCAAGAAATAGATCAAATCCAAAACGTTATTGATATGCTTAAAAATGATCGATCTTCTCGAAGAATAATAGTTAGTGGATGGAATGTTGGAGAAATATATGATCTAATACATGATCATAATCATGCACCACCTCCTTGTCATTCATTATTTCAGTTTCATGTACTTAATGGAAAACTTTCCTGTCAATTGTATCAAAGAAGTGCTGATTTCTTTCTTGGTGTTCCATTCAATATTGCTTCGTATGCTCTCTTAACCATGATGATAGCTCAAGTATCTGGGCTAGAAGTTGGAGAATTTGTCTGGACAGGAGCAGATATACACCTCTATCTTAACCACTTAGAACAAGCAAAACTTCAAATGTCACGAGAAAATGATATTAGAGAACCACCAAAAATGAAAATAAACTCAGAAGTAAAAGATATATTTAAATTTAAGTTTGAAGATTTTGAATTGGTCGACTATAACCCACACGAGGCGATCAAAGCCCCGATTGCAGTCTAAAATGATCATCTCCCTCATCGCTGCGGTTGCAAAAAATAATGTTATTGGCGGAAGCAATAAACTCCTTTGGAATATTCTTGAAGATATGAAAAATTTTCGCGATAAAACTTCTGGCCACACTGTCATAATGGGTCGAAAAACTTTTGAGAGTATTGGGCGCCCACTCCCTAACAGAAAAAATATTATTATCACTCGAGATTTGGGATATCAAAAAGACGGGATAGAAATCGTAAACTCGCTAGATGAAGCATTGAGGCTTGCAGCGCTCGAACAAGGTAAAGAATTTGAAGAAAATCAAGATAAAGTTGAAGTATTTATAATAGGTGGTGGAGAAATTTATAAACAATCAATGGGCAGGGCAAATAAACTTTATATAACAGAAGTCCACAAAGATTTTGATGGGGATGTAAAATTCCCAGAGATCGATAAAAATCTTTGGCAGGAAATTTCACGTGATGATCATCTCGACGCTCCTATTCCCTATTCATTTGTAGAATACAAAAAATCCGCTTAATACTTACAGGGTTTTCTATGGATCTTCATTTGTCTTCACTCTGATATATATATCTTTTCCATCAGGAGATTTTTCTTTTCTGTATTTTCTTTTCTTATTTATTTCTATTTTTTTAACTAATTCTTCTTCCAAATCATAACCAAGGATTTCGCACATACCGAGTAGAAATACTGCGACATCGGCAAATTCTTCAGCGACACCTTCTTGATTCTTACTGAACTTTGAAAATGCTTCAGAAAGCTCTTCATGGGCACGGCAAAATTCGAGGGCTACATCAGTAGTATTAAACCCTTTCTCTATTTTATTACGCATCACCTCTTTTTGTAATCTTTTTAGATCAACCATAAATATTACATATCTTTATAAGTTTCCATTTCTCCTAGTACTTTATACTCTATATTAGCCTGGTCAAATATTTCTTTTGTTCTTTGTGCTCCATGATAGTCTTTTAGTGCTACAACACGTATAAGCCCAGAGTTTATAATGCTCTGACCGCACTTATAGCAAGGGAACATCTTACAATACAAAGTTCCACCTTCTATAGCGGTACCAACCCGGGCTGCGTTATTGATAGCATTTGTTTCGGCATGAGCTGTTCTTATACAATGGCGAGATTCTGTACCATCTTCATGTTTTACCGTATGCATCTCATGTCCAACTTCATCACAATGAGGGAGGCCAACTGGTGAGCCAACATATCCAGTTGAGAGTATTCTCTTGTCTTTGGTTATTACAGCCCCAGCGCGACCTCTATCACAAGTACCACGAGTACCAATCGTTTCTGCCATCTGTAAAAAATACTCATCCCAAGAAGGTCTTTTATGCTGTTTATCTTCCATGAGGCTATTATATGCTGTTTAATATAAATAACAAATTATAAATTATCAGGTGCGGCTTCGAGTTTTAGGGTTACTGTTTTCTCGACTCCTTTTGAGAGAATTTTTAGATTCACGCTGTCGCCGACTTTTTTATTGCGAATAAGATATGAAAAATTTTGGTCTTGGTTGATCTGCGTTCCATCAACTTCAAGAATAATATCGTTTTCAACGATTCCGGCTTTGTCGGCTGGCGAAGCGGGTATGACAGCCAGCTCGCTGTCTGTCTGCCCTCTTTGGACAAGGATTCCATAGTCAACCGAGAGGTTATTTTTTGTTTTCAGGTCAGCCGTTATCGGGATATATCTAATGCCGACATACGGTCGAATGATTTTTCCGGTTTTTTGAACAGAATCGATAGCGCTTTTTACAGAATTTATCGGCAAGGCAAAGCCGACGTTCGATGCACCTTGGACGACAGCCACATTGACCCCGATAACATCGCCGTGCAGATTAAGCAACGGCCCGCCAGAGTTGCCGGGGTTGATAGCCGCATCGGTTTGAATTACTTTGTCGAGTTGTTCAGATTGGCCATAGCTATCACCGGCAGTGATCGAACGCGACAGACCAGAAACTACACCAACAGAAACTGTATTTTTAAATTCACCAAGCGCATTGCCGATAGCGATAACACTTTGGCCGACATCGAGGTTGCTCGAGTCGCCGAGCGATAGATACGGCAAGTTGGTCGCAGAAATTTTTACGAGTGCAATATCGAGCACTCCATCGCGGGCTAGAACCTTGGCGCTGAATTTCCGACCGTCGTTTAACTGGACATCATATGTAGCGCTCGTGTCTTCGACGACGTGCTTGTTAGTAACGATCAAGCCCTCTGATGAAATGAGAAAGCCGGAGCCGGAGCCGATTTCTTCTTTCTTGGTTCCGTTTTGTTTATAGGTTGGGGTTTGAAAGAACCCTGGAAACATATTTGCAAATGGATTGTTGAGGTCTGATTGTTGTTGGTCGTATGAGACATCGTATGTCGGCACTTCTTTGCTGATGATGATAGATACGACAGCTGGTTTGGCCTTTTTAACGGCGTTGACAACGCTATCTTGTTGAACCTCATCTGGCGCCTGACTAGAATTGTCTTGCGGAGTACTAGAGCTGAAATTTAAGCTACTTTCACCAGATTTAACTTGCGACATGTAATTAGTAGCGAGGAGGTTGAAAATCTTGGCTCTGTAATGCCAAGCTAGAAAAGTAATAATAGCAAGTGTCACTACTATGGTAGCAAAACTCGTAACCACAGTCCGTACGACTGGGTCTTTCATCATATCTTTGAATTTAGGAAATTCTTGATTTTTTGCCATATGGTTTTAAGCTATAAATTACTAACGAAAAATTGATAACACTGTGACTATAATATACTATATTGGTATGCCTAAGTTCAAATATATACTCTTCACAGTTTTTTTACTACTCTTTGCTAAAAGCGCGCTGGCTTTGAGTGTAGATTACGGAACTATCATCGATATCCGTGGACAGAATGTTTTAGTCAAAGAAGAGGGAATCGGTAGTGAAGCAAATTATATTTGTAGTATTTCAAATTTATCCTGCACTCCTACAAAAAAAGAAAGTCTTGGTAAAACAAAAAAGATTGCGATAAAAAAATCTCTGCAAAAAGAATTTACTACTGTCGGCGCCCACCACATCACATTTTCCCCATCAAGAAATTTGGTCGCCTATTACATACCAAGAAACGATACCACAAATACGAGCACATATGTCATAAAGAATTTAAAAACTAAAAAAAACTATAAACTTGAAGAACCTAGAAACTATTGGGACTTGGTTACAGATTCAAACGGTGTTTTCAATTTTTCACCGAATGAAAGGTATCTTGGATATCTAGATGACAAAGATGGCTATATGTCGATATATCTCGCGGATACAAAAAAACTCTCGGGTGACACTATATCAAGTAGTAAACTATCGACCTCGGCGTTGACTATTGCCGATTTTATTTTCTACGATTCGCAAACTATTTATTATGTTGGTAACCAAAAGAACAATCCATATCTGTGGTCGCTCTATCGATTAAACATCAAGACTGGTAAGGAAAAAATTATTGATACAAATGTCTCATACGTAGATCGTCTGCGAATTATTAATCAATCGATAGTTTATAGCCGTATGCAAGGTGATGGTTTTGGCCCACAAATCTATAATGTTTCGAAGAGTAAAATTTTTGCTCTAAAAATCGCTAATGTTAACCTGACCAAAGGAGTACCAAATGAAGAAGTCGTAAACATTTCCGGTATGTACGGGGTGCTCATGAAACCGTCCAACTTTGACATAAATACATCATACCCTGTTTTAATCTGGCTTCATGGTGGACCGGTTAGACAAGCAAGCTATGGTTTTCACCCATATCACAGTTATGGAATTTATGATTCAATTTTAAAACTCCTTCAAAAAAATAGTGTTTTGGTGCTCAAGCTTGATTATCGTGGTAGCATCGGTTTTGGTCGGGATTATTCTGAGAGCATCAAAGACAATGTTGGTAAGGGGGATGTGATAGATGTCATGAATGCAGTTTCGTATCTGAAGAATTTGTACAAGGTCGGGGGCGTATACCTTGCGGGTAACAGTTATGGTGGCTACATGTCGCTTGAATCGCTTGCCGAACATCCAGATTCATTTACTGCTGTAACTTCTATAAACGGTGTGACAGATTGGCAGAGTCTTCTCAGTAATATACAGAAATCAATATTCAATACCGAGTTTGGTGGTTTGCCGAGCGATAGCAATCAATCTCTCTATGACCAAGCATCGATCGCAAACAAGATCGGCAATATCGGAAACCAAAAGATAGAAATCATAGCCGGTGAAGCAGATAAGACCATACCATTTTCACAAGCAGAAGACATGTACAACACCCTCAAAAACGCTGGCAAAAATGTGTCTCTCGTCTCTTATCCTGGCGAAGACCACGTCTACAAAAAGAAAGAAACATTGAGCGACTTATGCAATCAACTTTTTAATTTGGTCGGTATAACTCCAGACCCAGAGTGCAACAATTAATTCTTTGGAGTTTGTGTCGCACTATCGCCCATCGGCGCAGTTCGTAACTGAATTGAATCTGCAGTTATACTCCCATCTGAATTTGCTTGACCGTTAATAGCAACATCCTTACCGACTAAAAGATCAGCAAGTGTCCCCGCAACCATTTTCATAACAGGTGTGGCTGTCGTGAAAAATATTATCTTTGAACTCCCATCACGAGCGGAAATCGTCATACTATTTTTATCGATCGAAACAATTTGTCCCCCAGTAAAACCACCACGACCAGGACCGCCGCCGCGCCCACCGGCACCAAAATTGCGACCTTGTGAAGCACCCTGACCATTTGGGTTTGCACTTGCAAGTGCCGTGCTTTGCCCATACTTCATACCGCCAAAAAAGGATAGAACTCCGACTACTACCGCGACCAATACTATTGTACTTATTGTTTTTTTATTCATATATAATTTTAAGCCAATGGCTTGTTAACTAATAAACTAATAATTATTCATACCTCAGGGCTTCGATCGGGTTTAGGTTGGCTGCCCTGCGTGCAGGATAGTAGCCAAAAACAATACCGATGAGCGCTGAGACTCCAAATGCAAGTAAAATTGAACCAATAGATACTTGGGTTTGCAAAATACCAAAATACGTTATGGCAAAAGCAACCATCCACCCAAGGACGACACCAATAATACCACCGATAAAAGTTAGCATGATGGCCTCGATCAAAAATTGTGTATTTATATCTTTTTTCTTAGCGCCTATGGCTTTGCGTAAGCCAATCTCGCGAGTTCGTTCAGTCACAGTCGTCAGCATCATATTCATTATTCCAATACCACCAACGACAAGCGAGATACCAGCGACAGCCGCAAGGAGTGTAGTGAATGTGCTTGTAACAGATGAAGCGGTAGCAATGATATCGGCTTGGTTTAGAGTATTAAAATCTATTTTGGTTGGGTCGGTGATATGGTGCCTGTCTGTTAAAAGAGCAGTTACATCACTCTGTACTTGTGGTGATACATCTGAACTCGCTGCACTAATATCGATCTCGGTTAGATATTGGTTGCCAGTTAAATATCTTTGGGCGGTCGTGTATGGAATATATATTGCGTCGTCACTATTGCTAAAGCCCGAGCCACCCTTGGTGACAGTAATGCCGATGATATTGTATTCGGCTCCTGATATTCTAATTTTCTGTCCAACTATTCCTGTCGCACCAGTTCCAAACAGATCATCACGAGCTGATGGCCCAAGGACAGCAACTTTGTTGCCACTTAGTACATCTGTCTGAGATATAAATGAACCTTCGTCGATCGATAAATTCCTGACCGTTGTATATGATGGTTCAGTTCCGATGATAGTTGTATTTGTGTTTGTCCCCGTAGCTACAACTTGTTTGCGGGAATTGACATCACGTGCAAGGCCGACGATGTTTGAAATTTGCGATGATATAGCGTCGGCATCAGCAACTGTCAGCGATTGTGCCCCGCCACGACCAGCGCTTGGCCCACCAAAAGATCTCTGGGCTCCAGGCATGACCATGACGAGATTTGCCCCGATCGATTGAATGCTTGATGAAATAGAATTTTGAGCACCCGTACCGATGGCTGTCATAGCGATGACCGAACCGATACCGATGACGATACCAAGCATAGTTAAACCCGAACGAACTTTATTCGTCGATAGGGCTGTATATGTTTCTTCTAAAATGTCGCTTGTTTTCATATTTTTAGTTGTGGTGATGGGCGAGCCTGCGAACGTGAGATTTGTTGTCACTTTGAATTAGACCATCGCGGATGGTGATGATGCGTTCAGCGTGTTCAGCTACATCTTGTTCATGGGTAATGAGAATTACAGTTCGACCTTGTTCTTTATTTAATTTTTGGAATGTCCCAAGAACGATTTCACCTGTCTTAGTGTCGAGGTTACCGGTTGGTTCGTCTGCCAGAATAAGCGTTGGGTTATTGACGAGGGCCCGAGCAATAGCGACGCGCTGAATCTGCCCACCCGAGAGTTGATTTGACAAATGACTGAAGTGGTCCTCTTCGAGTCCAGCCGAGAATAATGCTTTTTTTGCAAGTTCTTTTCTTTTTTCTTTTTCAACTCCTGAATAAACAAGTGGTAGCATGGTATTGCGGATGACCGATGTTCGTGGAAGCAGATTGAATGATTGAAAGACAAAACCTATCTTGTCTTTTCTAATATCTGCCAGTTCGTCGTCTGAGAGTTTTGAGACATCTTTTTTATCGAGCAGATATGTGCCGGTCGATGGCGTATCGAGCGCCCCGAGTATATGCATGAGTGTTGATTTGCCAGAACCCGATGGTCCCATGATCGCCACAAATTCCCCATCATCAATCTTAAAACTAACGCCAGAGAGGGCTTTAAAATCTATATCCCCACTATGATATGTTTTGGTAATATTTTTTACTTCGATCATAATTTTTATCTACCTGTCGCGTTTCGAATAGCCCCACCGCCAATACCACCTCGACCGCCGTTACCAAATAACCCGGGGGCTGTGCTAGATGTTTGAGAGGTTGTCGATGTCGATGATATGAGGCGCGAGACGACAATGTCGCCATCGTTTAATCCGCTTTTAATTTCTGTAAGGGTGTCGCTAGAGAGACCAACTTCCACCATAACATCTCGTGGTAATACTTTTGATGTCGAACCGGTTGTACCCTGCGGTGCTGGCGAGAGTGCTGTATCAAAAACCTGAACGTACGAAGAACCATTGCGGGTTTTTACAGCCGAGTTTGGAACGGTCAAAACATCTTGTGAAACACCGGTAACGATAGCGGCATTGACACTCATTCCCGGCTTGACACGATCATCTTGGGTCGCAAAACTAATTTTTATATTGTAATTTACAACCCCTGAAGAAACAGTGCCGATAGAATCAATTGAAACAATTTCACCAGCAATCGAGAGATCAGGAATGGCATCGAAAGTAAGTGTGACTTTGTCACCGAGGTTAATCTTTGCCACATCGACTTCATTTAGAGAAACTGTTGCCAATTGTTCTTTGGTGATGATTGTACCGAGAGCTGTGCCCGAACTCGCTTCTTGGCCGAGCTCTGCCCCAACACTTGCAATGACACCATCAAAAGGAGCAATGATGTAGTAATCGCTCAGAGTTTGCTTTGCATCTGTCAGAGCGTTTTCGGCAGAAGTTACTGCCAGCTTTTTTGTTTCCAGATCTATCGGGTCGGTACCGGCTTGGAGTTGTTTTAATTTTTCAGTATTTTCGGCAATCGTGCGGTCGTCACTATCTATAGCATTTTGTGAAGATTGCAGAGTGTTTTGATATGAATCGTAATTTGAAACATAATTTGAGGCTTTTTTGTTTGGTAGATTTACCAGCCAATTGTTAACTCCGCCAGTAGTTGTCGGAAATTTTATGTAAAGACCTGAATTGCCAATCGGTTGAGGAGTCGTAGTCGACATAGAACCAGTTCCAGTTGTTAGACCAGATATACTAAATGTCGAACCGCCGCCTGTCGCGTATGTATCAACTTCGATCACGCCTTCTTGGTCGAGAACATAGTTACCACTTATCGTTGGCGCAGTGTAATCGGTCACTTGGTCTTTTGGAACTGCCTCGGGTGTCGAGTTTAAAAGATTTCGATATGAATTTTTTATAATTAGATCTTGATTTTTTTTATCGGCATTGGCTTGGTCAATAGCATTTTGGTCTTGTATGAGAGAGAGTTGGTCTGGTGGCTCTTGTAACTTAGCTAGCGCAAGTTTAGCAGAATCAAGATTCGTTTGGGCGTCTCGAACAGCTTTTTCGGCATCCCTTGCGTCAATTGAAAATAGTAGTTTCCCTCGCTTTACAAAATCACCAGGCTTTACGCCGATAAATGTCGTGGCACCAGAGACTCTTGGTTTAAGGTCGATCTGGTTTGAAACAGAAACTTGGCCAGAACCTGAGATCGAGGCAACAACTGTCGATTTTGCAACTTGGGTTGTTACATAGCGCGTTTCGGCTGAAGCCTTGCCGGCAAAAATTTTATAGCCAATAAATATCAAAACGATCAAAATAACCGCGCTCCAAATTTTATGGGCGATGATAAATAACTTGAGTTTTTCAATGAACTTTGAAAGTTTAAATTTTTTCATGATTAATTTTGAGACCCGTTTGGAGAAGCCCCGTTTGGTTCGTTTATATTTTGAGTTGGCAACTGCATTGGCAAGACTCTTATGAATTTCGCTTCTATCTGACCAGAAGAGTTGGGTGAACCTATGACGACAACAAAATCATCTAGGGCGAGTTGGTCTTTTGAAATAACATCGTGCATTTTATTTATCTCTGTGTCGTCATTGATAACGACAACTTTTTCGGTATTGTCTTTGTCAAGAACAATAATATTTGGCAGAGTTATCTTTATGATTTTGCCGACTGCCCCGTGAGCATTTGGAAAATTCTCTGGAGAAAAACCGCCCATCATTCCACCTCTATGGGTAAAACCAAAGTTACGGGAATAATTCTCTCCCCAATCGCGATCAAAAGATGCTTTGTGAAAACCGACAAAAACCCCGGCTTGAAAGATAAATAGAGCGATAATAATAATTCCAAAAATTTTGATAGCTTTTTTGGTTCCATTTGATGAAAATATTTTTTTTATGTTTTCTTTGGTTTCTTGTTTTTCCATAAATATTTTTACATTGCTAGTAATCTACTTTTACTTATCTCGACAGATAGCTTGCGTAACGAAACAACGAAAAAGAACAGGAGCGAAAGTGAAATGATGAGACTTGTCGTCGGTAGTGAATCAGCCAGCGTAAGAGCAAAATCGCTAAAGTGGCTAGCGATAGATGAACTATTTGAAAATATTAGGGAAGTATAATAATAAAAACCAGATTGTGAAAATTGGTTGATTAAGTCTTTGGTGGTAATAAAGAGGCCTATAATCGAAGCAAACCCTACGAATGAATAGATCAACCGGGTAATTAAGCGACGGCGAGTTTCGTAGCGAGAGATAGTAAGCCATATATTCTCTACTGTGGCGCTCTTCAGCTCTGCCTGCTTATCTTTAAATAATTCCTTAAGATTTTTCGTCATATATCTATGTATACGATCGAAAAATGATTTTGGTGCAATTAGCTTTCAAATAGTTTCCAGTCTTTTTTAAATAAATATCGAGCTATTTTGAATATGCTATATGTTATAAAGAAAGCTGACAAAACATCTATCGAGTAGTGGAGGTGTCCCATCAAAACAACAAAAGCAAAGAGAATAGATGCAGACAAGAAAAATATTCTAGATCTTTTATCTTTCCAGAAAATCAATGCGAGCAAGAACGGTAGGCCAGTATGACCAGAGAAAAATAGATCTCCTCCAAAGATAAATTTTTGCATTATTCTACCTGCATCTATAACAGCTTGAGTTGGAAATGGCCCAATATGGGTAAGGCTTATGAATATTGCTCTTGTGATTGTAAATAAAGAAATGCTTTTGACGGTAAAAGGTATTTTCTTTGGATCATAGACTAGTATCGATATAGTGAACAACCAAAAAATCATAGCACCATATACAAATATAAAACCGATATCGTAAACTCTAATATGATCAAGGATGATATCGGTCACTGGGTTACTGGCGCGTTCAGTTGCATAGACCCCAGCATAGAAATTGATAACGAGACTTATTACAAGCAAGAAGAGACTGAATAAAAAAGTATTTAGGTATTTTTTATCATTGAAGTGAGCTTTTGATCGATTGAACCATCTTTTCATATAGGTCTAATCATACACGATTTAGTCTATTTTATAGAGAGGGCTAATTGTGAATAAATAGATATTGGCAACGATAAAAATTACTGCCCAATACCAAAGGAGGCTATAGTCGTGTTTAAGGATAACACCGATGCATATCATAAATGATATCAATGATCCACCATTGTCGACAGAAATTTTTCTACGGAGTAGTTTATTGTGGGTACTTAAGTTTAAAAGATGAGTATATTTGTATGTTGCTATTAGAAAGAGCGCGACAACGAGCACCATGGCTTTTTCTGGTTGGTTTAATGAGAAGGCTAAGTCGGTGTAGATGAAAAATAAAGCCGCATCGACTATCCTTTGATTTGTATTATTGGTGAAACCAAGTGAATCGAATAATTTGATTGAAAAAAATGTGTTGAAGCATAGGACTGCATAAAAAATAACGAGTGCAGTATAAGCTCCGTGTAAATATAAAAGCGACATGAGACCCTCGATGACAAAGATCGATGTTATTATTATGGCTCTATTTGTTGCTTTTTTCATCTTATTGGTTTCCATTCTTTTGAATAAACCCTTCCCTTAAAAGTAAAGTATATCGAGTTTATGAACCAAGTGAATAGAAGTTTTGGCCAACCGACTTTGTGGGCTCGTCGGCAAGTATGCCAAACTTTTAAACTGGTTATAAAAGTGACCTTGCCTTTTTTTGAAAGACGATTGAACATATCTATGTCTTCACATACTATCAGATTTTTATTATAACCATTGACTTCATCGAAGGTTTTTTTAAGCATGATTTGGCATTCACCTGGCGCAGATGGGATGTGTAAAACGTTTGTAAAAAGTATGAAGGAAAAATTCATGAACGAAGTTACGAGGCGATCGGCCCCTCGTAAGTATTCAGGTAGAACTCGTAGTACTGGGCATATCGCGACAGTCTCGTTGTGATCTTTGAAATAATTTTCAACTTTGGCAGCAAAAAAATCTGGATCAAAAATTATACAATCGGCATCTAGAAACATCAGTATGTTGCCCTTGGCAGCCCTAGCTCCTATATTTCTACCATCAGCTATTGTTGAGCGATATGAATTATCGTGTACAAATACTTGAGCCCCGAGTGATCTAGCGATATCGACCGTTTTATCATTACTACCACCATCAGAAATTATAATCTCGTGTGACATCTTCATATTCGAAAAAGCTTTTATGGTTCTTTTTATATATTTCTCTTCATTGAGAGTTGGTATGATGATCGAGATCATTTTATCGTATTATTTTCCATTCTTTACTTACTGATTTATTAAAAAATGTTACAACGAGACCATCTTTCATCCAAGCAACCCAGATATGGAACCAACCAAGCTTGTGGATACGCCGGCCAGTATGATAGATAGTCAAGTCTTTTGGCAATATAGTTTTACCCATTTTTGATAGTCTTCTAAAAAATTCTTGGTCTTCACCGACAACAATTTTTTCATTATAGCCACCAATAGAATTAAATACAGACCTACGAACCATTTGAAATTCACCTATAGCCATACCGATACCCAAGACATTGTTTGCCAAGCGGTGTATAAAATTTATGAAGTCAAAATTTAGACGGTCAGCTATGGTTTCGAATTCTTTCATTATTCTAACATTTGCAGTTAACCCCACAATTTTTTGATTAGTATCAAAAAACGATTCTGCTCGAGCAAAAAATTTAGAAACATCATATATCTCAACATCAGCATCGATAAAAACGATATAGTCACCGACTGCAACTTTAGCACCAGCATTGCGACCCCCTGCTATTGTTTGTCTAGTTTTGCCGTCGTGTACTATAACTTTGTCAGCATATTCTTTGGCAATATCTACGGTGCGATCAGAACTGTGGCCGTCCGATATTATGATCTCACATTGTGGGCCACGTAATTCTTGAAGTGATTTAAGAATTTTACCTATTACTTTTTCTTCTTCAAGGGTTGGAATTATTATTGAGAGCTTCATGATCTTTTCTTTTTTAAATATGTATTAACTGACTTTATTAAGTATACCACGGCGACAAAGATGATTATTACGAATGTAAACTTAAATTGCGAAGGTAGTATCGTATAAACATTTCCAAAAAAGTAACCGACAGCAACCAAAAATATAGTCCAGACAAAACCACCAAATAAATTTATTAATAAATATCTCTTAAACGGCACGCGCATAATTCCCGCTGTTACAAGCACCCAAACAGCAAAACCAAAACCCATCGTTAATTTAGAAACTATAAGAATTCTATTTTGATGTTTATGAAAATTTTCTTGTATTTTTTCAACCGCTTCTTTGCTAATCTTGAAAAATTTACCAAAATAGTCTATCAGAGTTCTTGCTCCATACCTACCTACAAAATACCAAAATATATCAGCTACAAAATCCCCACTGACTAATGAAAAATAGAGTGGTAAGAATTCAAACTGGCCGAGACGCAATAAAAAACCACTTGTAATCATAATTATCGGCCCTTCGATGATGCACCCAATAAAAACGATTAGATATTTTGAAAGGTGAAAGAGAGTTTCAAGATTGTGTATTATGTCCATCTGATTAGAATATTATATTATTTTTTCTGTTTGATTTCATCTAGTATTTTTAGAAGTTTTTGCCACCTATTAAATTCACTATCTCTAAGAAAAGCAACATTGTGGCTCATTGAAACTCCAAAAGTCCTTCTATCTTTATTCTACGTGTGGCATATATAAACTTTCTTTTATGGGGTTCTCCTTTATTAATTCTTTTCTATAATTTTCTTGAAAGTTTACTGGTTGGTCGAACTTCATGATCAAATTATACTACAAAACCATCTTTTTGAGCTCTAGTAATGCTCGGCGGTGCTGACTTTTGACCGTATTTAGTGGTTTTCCGAGAACTCTCCCTATCTCCTCAAATGTCATATCTTCCTGATAATAGAGCGTTAGGACCAGCCGAGAATTGATCGGAATATTTTCTAGGGCTTTGGCCAGCCGCGCGCTGTTTTCGATTTTTTCGGCAATTTCTTCCTGGTTTGGGTTTTCGTCTTCAATAGATTCTATAAAAGATTCATCAAGGCTGTTGAAGGAAATAGTTTTTTTCTTCCGCAAATAATCTGTAATGGTGTTGCGGGCGATAGTAAAAAGCCATGTTTTAAATTGAGCCTTGTTTTTATCGAATTTTTTAATTCCGCGCCAAGCTTTTATAAAAACATCTTGGCTGACATCTTCTGCTGTATCGGCGCCGACAAATCGCAGGGAAAAATTATAAATCATATCGCCGTAGCGGTCGATGAGAATTTTGAAATTTTCCGTTTCGCCTTTTAAGTAGAGGTCGACTATATCTTCATCGGTCATAACTACACTATACTACTAAATAATATTTTTAGCCTAAAATCTCTATAACAGCTTTTACGTCTTCGGCAATTTTATTCGATAGGTCAGAAATATTTTGAAAATTTTCAATTTCGCGAATTTTTTTAACAAAATCAATTTCAATTTCTCCGTCTATAAGTTCGAGAATGCTGTCTTTTGTATCGAGTAGATAAACTTCGAGTGTTTTTTTATTTTCATGAAACGTCGGGACCGGGCCAAAGTGCAGGGCCCCCATGTATGTCCGGTCAGCAATCGTCACCCAAGCAGCATATATACCATCATCGATATCGAGAGACTCGTCTATCGAAAGGTTGATAGTCGGAAACCCGATTTTTCGACCGCGGCCAGCGCCTTTAATTTGTCTAGTTAGATAAAGCATTTTCTTTGAGCCTAGCAATCTTATAAATTGAGAAAGTGAGTAGGATCGCCGCTACCCATTGCGATAAAGACAAGAAATTATGATAGAGTAGCATGTCTATGAGTATCGCCACAAATGGGAAAGTAAGTTCGAGTATTGCCGAAACGTGGACAGAAGTTTTGGCCAGACCTTTGTAGTATATGACGAGAGCCACCATACCGGTCGAGACAGCGATCAGAGCAAACAATCCAAATTGAGCAAGGGTTGGAGATGAAAGCCTATCTGCATACCCCAGAGAAATAATTAAAAAGAGCGCCATAGCGGCAGTGAGGAGAAATCTATAGAAGGTGCTTACACCAAAAGAGATTTTGTTCAAAATCATTTTCGAGAATGTCGTCGATGAACCCCAGGCAAACGCTGCCCCGATGGCATAGAGCGCGGCGATGATCGTCCCCTCGCCTGTATTAAAATCTACAAACCCATTTTTGAATGTTACAAAATACGCAGAGGCTATTGCCAATATCGCCCACTTTAAATATTTCTTTTCAAATTTTTCTTTCAAGAAAATAGAGGCCACGGTTATGGCAAATATCGGTTGTAGTTTTTGAAGCAAAAATACGACTGAGAAAGATATGAAGTGGACATGGAGGAGCGCGGTCGTGAACCAGAGCGTTCCGAGGAGGCCACTCAAGAGCGCAACTAGGACAAAAAGCCAGAATTCGCGTTTGCTAATTTTAGTATTAAAAACTTTTTTCAAAACAAACGGCGCCAATATGACAAGCCCGACAAGGTGCTCGAAAAATATGATAACGAGTGGCACGAGGGTGAAAAGATTCCTGCGGATAACTCCGTCAAAAGCCCAGAGCAGGCTGGCGCAAATTATGAGTAGTGGGCCACTTGGGTTCATAGTTACTCTTGTTTATTTTTAAAATGGTTAGATTTTCGATTTGTCATATCGGCAAGTATAGCACGACAAGATGAATATGCGAGTTTTGCATATTAAATTTTAATGCTAGAATATTACTATGGATAAAAACTTTTTCAAAAAAATTCTTACTGTCGGGGCAATGACCGTATCGTCGGTCGCAACTCGGGCCGAAGGATTAAAAACACCAGATAAAGACTCGAGTGTTACAAAAAAAGCAAACGAGAATGTTTTTTCTGATTCAACAATAAAAACAAAAGCAGAGTTACCGCTTGCACCCGGAGAGAATTATCGAGAAATAATTGTAGACAAAGAAATTGCTGGAATAAAAGTAGAGAGTATATTGCTCATTCCTACGGACGATACAACCAAAGATGTCTATTTGGTTGAATTTTCAGGCAAGGATAAAAATATGATCGACAAAGAAATAAGAGCGCTTGAAGCTATGGGGTTAAAACCTGCTAGCAGCGAATATTTAGAGAAAGTAAATATGCCAGCTTTTAAAAAAGTCGGGCAGAGTATTAAAATTATAGACAAAATTTATCAAGAAGCGGAGAACCTCGGCCAAGGTAAAAAACATATTTCAGTTAATGTTAATGATGTTATAGACATAAGAAACCCTATTAAAGTTCAAAGCACAGAAATAAAAGCTATGACCGAACTTGGCAGTACAAGCGATTACGCAACTCTTGCGTACAAAGAAAAAACTGTGGCTAATTTTGCCGATGGACTAGTAAAAAATAAATAGCCCTTGCTATTGACTTTTTCTTGAAAAAATGTTAATAAGTGGACAAGTTTAACTAATTCTTCTTTTCAAACAAAACAGGGCTAGGAGGCCCTTTCATATGAAAAAGATTTTATCTTTGCTTTTCATGGCCTTTTTTGCCATAAAAGCTTTTGCACAGGATTATTCCGGTCTTATGGAAGTAAACACTGGATTCGGCAAGAATGACCAGGGCACTAATGAAACCAGGGTCAACCTGCGTTGCACTGGTGTTTACCAGTGGCTGTTTTACGGCATCGGCCATGAACAGCTGACAAAGAAAAGCACGACCGATCTGGAGAAAATTACCAGATTCACGCTCGGTGGCGGTCACATCATGGCCCTCGGTACCGACATGAACCTGACAGCCGGAATCGGCGTCACTGGATTGTTGAGCCCCCAAATTGGCTCATCGCCTAAAAAAAGTGACACATACTGGGGTGGTACGGCCTACGGCCATCTAACCGGTAAAGATGAAGGCATCGATGGAGAAGTAGAATTGACATACGTCCTTCTGCCGACATCGAGCTCCGGAAACACATGGAGCAAGGGTTTGTTTATGCCCCGTGTGCGTCTGATGAAATTTATGGGCGATGTCTTTGCACTAGGCCTTGAATTCAATATGAAGATGATCAACTGGACCGAAAGACAGGTCCAGGGACAGCAGTTTAACGGTGGGACTATGAGCCAGACCGAGAGTGAATTCAGTCCTTTTATCGGGGCTAAAGCCAAAAATACAATTTTCAAATTTGGCTTGGCTTTGAGGCGCAGCCGGCAGTCGTCATCACAGGCTGGCCAGTTGCCGGTATTTAATTCACAGAGCCTGCCGATCGGGTTTAATATCGGAGTTATTTTTAAATTCGAGCATTAAAAAGAATAAAATTTTAAAAAGTAAAGACCGCTACTAAACGTAGCGGCTTTTATTTATTTCAATATTTGGTTGGGCCTGTATATCTTTTTTTGAAACCATATCCCAAGAGAATATATCTGGCCCATAGAGCGCGATAGAAATTGTCGCAAACATGAGGCCAATATCTCTCACCCCGATCGCGTCAAGACCGAGATCCATAACAATCGTCAAAAGATGGAGGGCGAGAAGAGTTGCGACAATCCTAATTTTCATCCCAAAGGCAAGGAGCGAGGCAAGGATTATTTCAACCAAACCATTAACAATGACAAAAGATTTGGCGCTTAACCCCGATAGTGAGATCGCCCAAGACGGTATCAAACTCACCCACATCGCTTGGTTAAAGAGCTGGTTGAGCCCAAACCAAATGAAGACCATGGCAATACCCAATCGCACGACAGTCGGAGCTAAATTTTTGAGAGTGTTTTTCATATTATTGTACTAGAGTTCCTATTTTAAATGACGCAAGTTCGTTTGCTGGTCGACGTTGCCCGCCATGCTGTTGGTTGAATGCATCTGATCCATCGATGCCGCAGAGACTAATAATAGCTTCTGAACCCCCTGGGTGTTGGTAAATCCAAGAAGTTACATTATAGACACCACCATTGATTGTCGTCCAGCAGTCCGAGGCGTTGTTGTGTTTAGCCACATCAGCCATAGTATATTCACCGGGTTTTTTAGTAACTGGTGTTTTGGTTGCCCCCGTCCCGTTTGTTGTCTCCTTACTTACTAATGTTGAATCAGATTGCGTTCCTTGTGTTTGTGAACTTATATCATTATTTTGCGATGGAGGGTAATTACCATTTTTTTTACCTTGTCCAACTAAAACGATAACTACAACAATGGCAATGCAAACTAGGCCTATGATGATTGGTGTTGATTTTTTATTCATGTAATTATTTAAAATAATTTTACTGCTCTATTTTATCACTATTGTTATCTATGTTGCTAATATTGTCTATCGTTTTGTTTACGATGGTCTTTGTCTTGCGATGAAGAAATGATGTTAGTTTGTAGATAACAAAACCTGAAATCAATGAAATAAAAAATCCAATCCAGAAAATTATTTTGAAAAATAGGTATGGCCCACCGAGAAAATGGGTGAAGCCGAGCGAGAAAAGAAAGACGAGGCCGAGGAAAATAATGAGCGCCGGCATAAACAAAATCGAAAGCATAGCATTGCGAGTCTCACCAGCTACAAAATGCCCGGGGTCTTTTTTTATATCGTGTATCGCTTTGCCCATGAAAAGAATTTTGAAAAACATAGACCCATTATACCAGAATTCTGGTTTGACTATGTAAAAATATTGTTATAAAATGCGGGCAAAATTAAAACTAAATACCATGGAAACAAGAAAAAATCTCACTCGTTCTTCCCTATCATACTGGGAAAATGCAACCTTTGGTTATATAGATTTTTTGATAATAGGCGCCGGCCTCTACGGCATGTGGCTTGCTTATTTCCTAAGCAAAAAATATCCCCGCGCCTCAGTTGCCATCCTTGAAAGAGGTACTAGGTGCCTTGGGGCCTCGAGTGCCAATGCCGGCTTTGTCTGCCTGACAGGAAGTTTGACCGAGATGATGTCAAGCATTAAAATCTTCGGTCACGCCGAGATGCTCAATATGATCAGCGAAAGGTGTCGTGGCACACACCTGATGCTTGATATTTTAGGGGGTGATGCTATCGGTTACGAAAGAGTTGGTGGCTATGAATGTTTTTCAAGAAAGATTCATAGTTTAGAATTTATAAAACACCAGATCGAAACAACCAACCAATTCCTTTTCAAAAATCTAAAGGAGAGTCGGGTTATTGAAACAAAGAACACATTTAAATGGTCTCAGGGTGGGTTGGAAAAATTCGGTTTAAGAGGTTTCGACGGTATGGCAGTAAATGAAAGCGAGGGTGTGCTCCGCAGTAATATGCTTCTGGCTGCTCTTGAGCAAAAAATTCATGACCTGCGGGTAAAAATTTTTGATGGGATGAATGTTACTGGGTACGACGAAGACAGGAGTAAGGTTGTAGTCGAGGTAGAAAATGAATTCCTCGAAATTCCTTGTGGAAATTTATTTCTTTGTGTGAATGGCTCGATAATCGAGCTAAACAACGACGTGAAAATCACACCTGCCAGAGGGCAGATTCTGGTAACTTCGCCGATTGAAAATTTCAAATTAAAAGGGTCGTTTCATTTCAATGAAGGGTTTACATACTTCAGAGAAATTGATGGCCGGCTTATGATTGGCGGTCAAAGAAATGAATTCCTAAAAAAAGAAGAAACTCTAAGCCAAAATCCTGAACCAGCTGTCATAGATTCGATTTTGGATTTTGCCATAGAGCATATTTTAGGCGAAGAAGTCGACTGCAAGGTTGAATTTAAATCGGCCGGAACGATGGCATTCACAGAGAAAAAATTGCCTGTGTTTCACCACTCAAATGGTGGGAGGGTTCACACCATCGTCGGATGCAATGGCATGGGGGTAACACTGGCCCCAGCCTTGACCCAAAAATTTGTACAATGTAGTAAATTTTAAGTATTAAAATAAAGAGTCGGACCTTTGTCCGACTCTTTTAATTTGACTTTATTCTGACTTATCTATATACTTAGATAGTCTAACTATTAGTAGTATGAAATATATAAAACAAAACCACAGACCACAACTTGAAAACCTGCTTCTAACATTTCGTCGAAAAATGTCCCAAGAATACAAAAAGGAGGGGCTGAATTTTGAATTAACTTTTTCACAGACCGAACTCCTGCGCCTTATAGGTAAAAATGAAAAAGTTACGATGAAAGAAATCGCCCAGTATTTTGACATCACTCCCCCATCAGCCACAGTATTAGTCGGAGAAATGGAAAAGAAAAAATTAATCAAACGCAAAGATGACCCCAAAGACCGCAGAATCATCTATATAGTATTTACCAACAAAGCTAAAGCGTTGTTCAAAAAATTTTCAAAAAGAAAAGAGACAATTGTCACCAAGATGCTTTCAGGGCTCTCGGCAAACGACAAGATTGCACTCGAGCGTATTATTAAAATAATCATAGAATAATCCATGAAAAAAAGTTTCATAAAATTTATACACCAGCCAAAGAAAGTCGCGCTTGTATCGATGATGATTGCACTTGTTATCGGTGTTTTTGGATACATCGCCATACACAAAAAGCCAACATACCATTTTGCTACGGCCGTTAGCGGAACAATCGAAGGAACATCGAGTATTGTTAATCATCTGTCTTTGGGTTTTCTATCAAACGGCCGGATTAAAACAGTCCTTGTAAAAAATGGAGATGCTGTTAAAAAAGACCAAGTATTAGCCACGCTCGATGCTGGCAACGTCTATGGCACTCTTTCACAAGCCGAAGCTGCTTATGAAACTGCAAAGGCAAACTATGACAAGCTAGTCAATGGTGCAACTGGTACCGACATCGATATCGCCAAAACTGCAGTCCACACAGCAGAAGTCAACCTCGACCAAACCAAACTCTCCCAAGCAACATTAGTTAAGAACGCTTATGCAAATCTTCTCAACTCAACCCCAGAAGCGGTCCCAGCAGATTCTGATACTGTAAATTACACCGCGCCTTCAATAAGTGGCATATATGGTGGTGATAGTGGTGGGGCTATTACGATAACAGTCTTCAATACTGGTGGTAATTCGAGTTTTACAGCTAGTGGACTCGTCAATACTTCTGGTTTGGTTTCAACAACAACTCCACAACCAATTGGCGTATCTGGACTATATATAATCTTCCCTGCGTCATACAACTCAAATGTAAACAATTGGGCTATCAATCTGCCAAATAAAAAAGCAGCTAATTATTTGGCAAATTACAATGCTTACCAAGCGGCTGTGGCCACCGAAAGCCAAGTGGAAGCAACAGCCCAAGCAACTCTTGACCAAGCGCAAGCTCGTCTAACTCAAGTCGTGACTGCCGCAAGGCCGGAAGACGTAGCTGTTGCTCAAGCTGCAATCGATAATACAAAAGGGGGTCTCGAGATAGCCCAGGCCGCATATAACAACACCATCATCAAAGCTCCCGAAGACGGCACGATAACGAGTGTCTCGATTGCCCCTGGCCAAATTGCTACACCAAATACATCGGCTATTGAACTTTTAGTAGCCTCAAACATGAAAGAGGTAAACGTAATGATACCAGATACCGCTTTGATTAAACGCGACGATGGTTACTATGTGAGGAAACAATCGGGTATTGATGTCGTCGAACAAAAAGTTACAGTCGGCACAAACGACGGTACCAACGTCGAGATATTGAGTGGCCTTGCCGCTAGCGACAAAGTAGTTATTAATTAAAAAATATTTATGAACGAAGAACAAAAAATCGAAAATAAAAAAGTGCATTTTTCTAAAAAGCCGTGGGTGCATAGCATCGCGATCATTGTTTGTGTTTTTGGGGTTTTGGGTGGTTTTCTATTTTGGCAAAGCACCTCGGGAACAGTTTTCATAGAAAATTCGTATCTCGAAGCGCCGGTCGTCAACCTATCACCGAGCGCGCCGGGCACATTGAATGCTCTTTATGTGAAAGAAGGTGATACTATTGCTCAAAATACGCAAGTCGCTCAAGTCGGTAGCGAGATTATAGTTTCCAAACAAGGCGGCGTCGTGTCATATGCGCAGAATTTAATCGGCCAATACTTTTCACCAGGACAAAAGGTTGTCTCGGTCGTCGACACAAACGATATGCAAGTAGTCGGCTCGATCGATGAGACAGGCGGACTGGGAAATATTAACTCTGGCGACAGGGCGACATTTACCGTCGACGCTTTTCCGGGTAAAAGCTACCAAGGTGTTGTCGCAAATATTACTCCTTCTTCTGAAGACACCGGCGTCGTATTCAGCATTTCAGATTCTCGACCAGTTAAAAAATTTGACGTCAAAGTAAATTTCTCTATCGCCGATTATCCTGAACTTAGAAATGGCATGTCGGCAAAGATAACCGTGCACACAAAATAAATAAATGGAAAACAAGAGTAACAACTTGCGATGGTGGATACTCTTCACCGTTATTATAGGTACATTTCTCGGTCGTCTCGACCAGACGATAGTGAATTTGGCTTTGCCGAAAATCATAAATGACTTTAGTATTACCGTCTCGGCCGCTGGTTGGATCGCGACGGCCTATATCATCGCCAATGCAATTTTTGTACCGATTTGGGGCAAGCTCGGCGACACTATCGGCCGAAAAAGGGTTTATGTTTTGGGCTTTACTATTTTTATCGCTGGTTCGGTGCTAGCTGGAATTGCCTGGAACTTGCAATCGATGATAGTCTTTCGAGTTATCCAAGCAGTTGCCAGTTCGGCCGACTACCCTACTGCTATGGCCATACTCGCGATTACTTTCAAACAAGGCCGCGAACGCGCCCAAGCGCTCGGTATTTGGTCTTCTTCATTTGCGGCGGCTTCGGTCTTTGGGCCGCTCATCGGCGGGCCGCTCATCGATAACTTTGGCTGGCGGTCAGTATTTCTAGTTAACTTGCCTGTCGGGCTCTTGGGTCTTGCCATGGCGCTTACTTTCATACATGAATCAAAATCCGAGCAAAAGATTGTGCATTTTGATTGGTGGGGTTCGATTACTTTAGGTGGAGCGCTGTCTGCGCTCGTGCTTGTGCTTGACCAAGGCCACTCGTGGGGCTGGATGTCACTTGAGAGCATCGTTTGCTATCTTTTGACGATAATATTTCTTTGGGTATTTATTGAAATTGAAAAACGCTCGCCAGAGCCGATCGTTGATTTGCGGTTTTTCAAAATCCCGGCGTTTGTCAACACCCTATTTAATAATTTCATAATATTTATGGGACTGATGGGCGGATTATTTTTGATACCGATATTTGCTCAAACATTTTTGGGTTACGACGCGACCAAATCGGGCTATCTTTTCATACCGATGGCGCTCATGATCGTCTTGGCGGCGCCACTCGGTGGCTCGCTGACCGGAAGAGTTGAATCCCGCTATGTCATATTTATAAGCACACTTGTCGGCGGTATCGGAATGTTTTTCCTATCGTGGATAAGCCCGACATCTGGGGCGATCAACATAGTCGTACCGCTTGCAATTATGTCTTTTGGTATCGGTTTTGGGATGTCGCAGCGAACAAACGTTATAGCCTCGGTTGTCGACCCGCATGAGATCGGAATTGCCTCATCGGTCCTTGCCCTTGCTAGAAATATGGCTGGCGCCTTTGGCATCGCGCTATTTGGGACAATTTTACAAAATCGAACAGGGCACAATATTTTATCTATCGCGAACTTGAGCAAACTCCACAGCGCCGACCCGAGCACCATGCACGCGTATTCGGGGTTGATAGAATTGAAAGCGCAAGTAGACGCCTATGATTATATTTTTCTAATAGCAGCGCTTATGATAATCATCGGCGCCTTTGCAACGCTCTGGCTTAAAGTAAAAAACGAACGCACCGATATAAAAGTGCACGTCGAGTAAATATTAATTATTAAAATACCCCCGACAAAAATGCGGGGGTATTGTTTTAGGTTCTAATATTGTCTTATTCCAGAAGACTTGACAAAAATATATTTTTTAGTATTATGAAAAAAGCAATTTTGCGTTCATTTAAAAAATAAAAATCATGCATATTGAGTTATTTCCTGTTGAAAAAACATGCGAACAAGGCTGTATTCACTGCCCACTTGCACGAAAAAATAGAAATTTAACTTCTGCGACAGAGATAGATAAAGAAGTACAAGAATCCTTCTCTGCTATAGAAAATGCCTTCTTTGTCCGTAATGTCAGATATAATTTACATACTACTTCTGCATTACACCTGTTACCAGCATTGGATCACCCAGAGCTCATTCATATGAGTCGCTTTGAAACCGGTAAGGAGATAAGACAAATTGGAAATCAGAAAAATTTTTCAGATGGTGTGAGGAACGTTCTGGAAAATAAAAAAATTGATCCAAAAATTGTCGGATTCTCGATTGTTCCTTTACTGCCAGTTATATCAGTCAAAGACACTGAAATAATAAACGATATTATTAAGGAGATAAGTAGTTGGTACTTTATAAAGCCTTACAAGTCTATTCAGGTCACGATCAGATCGAATCTGGTAGACCCTGCGTTGTTTAAGATGTTTTCTCCTGCTTTGTTTAATGCAGATAAAATACATCTGAAAAAAATAATGCACGAATATACATCGTTGCTCAAGTGGAAAAGAAGGGCACCATTTTACAATGATAGTCTTTACTACAACGAATATATCGGGAAAACTGGTACTCAAAAGCTGGAGATAAGCAACAGAGTCATACAAATGAAAAAAACAAAAGATGATCCTGATAGCTATTATGATGAGGCGATGGAGCATTATATGATGGCAAGAGTAGCCCCTGATTTTGCTATAGCTCCGAAAGGAGTTATGTTGATGCACAGTAGTTTGGCCATCAATAATCCAATTCTATGGATGTCGCATACAGACTTTCGTAGCACTCTTGCAAAAGAAATGAAGCGGATAAAACCTTCTTTCCCTCGGATGATAAAAAATACAATAAGAGCCAATAGTATTATTTATCAATTAACTCAGAAAAATAAAGAAGGAGTAGTTCCTCAAGAAGTGTACATGAATACTTATGAAGAATGGAGGCCAAAATTTTTTCCATATTTTAAGTAGGTTTTTAAAAACAAAAAAGCTGTCCATAGAGACAGCTTTTTTAATATAAATTTTAATTTAAATCGTCGCTATTAATCTAATAGGCGCTTCGGTCGCATCTTTTACTTTAATCGGCAAAACAAAAATCTTTGCTCCGGTTGGCGGGAGGTCTTTTGCATTTGCGATATTTTCTACTAAATATTTATCTCCCCCTAAAATAGCACGATGCACCGGAAACCCTTTGGCGCCTGTATCTGCAGACAGTGTATCTATGCCTAAACCACTAATACCCCTTTTGATAAGAAGCTTTGCTGTAGACATATCTACGCTTGGAAATTTATGGTTGTTGCTGTATTTTTCTTTATCATTCCAATACCTATCCCAACCAGTATAGAAAATCACAAAACTATTTTGTTTTATTTGCCCATGCTGTTTTTCAAATTCTTCAATAACTTCTGGAAAAATGACATAGTCGGCACCCGCCTTAGAGCTAACATCTATGACGGCGCAATCTGTTACCAATTCTGAAATTGTTAATTGATCTATCGTTCGACCGCCCGACACAACATGCGCTGGGGCATCTATATGTGTACCGGTACCAGCACCGCATTTTATTTTATGAGTACGAAACAAATCTGGCGGAGTGCAATCTTTGTAATCAGTATCTATAGCCAATTCAAAATTTGGGCTTCCGTCCCAAGACGGGATTTCCGATGAAAGCTTGTGAGTCAAATCTATAATTCTAAGTTTTTCGTTCATATTACAATTATACAAATTAAACTTTAATCAAGATAAAGTTTTTTAACTAATCTAGGCAAATCATATTTTGCAGGTTCTCCTTTCTCTATCCAACTGATAAGATCTTTGGGTTTTATCCAAAAATATTCAACGAAATCGTCTTGATTAAAATTGGGTACAGTATTTTGTCTAATTTCGTAAACTTTTTGAAAACATTTTAAGCCATATTCTCCAGCCTTGAAATATCCTATCTCCTTATATGGAATCTTTGTAACATCAATATTTAATTCTTCTTGAGTTTCTTTAATGAAAGTCTCTTCATATGTTGAACCAGATTCTACATGCCCGCCAACGCTCATGTCTAAGGCCAGTGGATCATTTACTTTATCAGCTGTTCTTCTTGGTATCCATAATTCTCCCTCATCATTTATAATAAAAGCGTTTATTACTCTGAAATTAGGGAGTTTGTTTTTATGTATTTCGGATCTTTTTTCTTTTCCGATTACATTATCATTTTCATCTACCAAGTCTAGGTATTCCTCTGTATTCATAAGTTCATTTTATCATTTCTTCATCCTTAATAAAATTAAGAGAGGGCTGGCCGTTTCGTACTGGGTAACTGTGGTCGTTAAATCCTGCAAAGCGGATTAGTTACATTTTAAACTTACAAAACGACACATCTCGGGCGCTTGAATTTTAAGCAATCCCGAAGTAACCGAGCGTGAAGTAGAAAATTCCTCCCGCTATCAATGCAACTACCAAATAGATAAAGAAAAGTTTTATTGCAGAATTATTGGTTCCCGGATGTCGTCTATCCAACGATTCTTGAGTAATAAGACTGATTGTTCCGAGCAGAAGAAATGTTATTACCAAAAGTAGCGTGTAGAGCATGGTTATTAAAATTATACGCCCTTAATAATGAAAGGCAATACTCCAATGACAATAAGTATTACTGTAAGCCCGACCAATACCCAGGTTAGACATTCAAGTTTCTTGCTGTATCTTTCAGTCGAGTCTTTTGACGCATTCAGGGCTTCAATGAGCTGACGATTGATTTCTGCTTGCGCTTTCTGGGATCTCAGACCGCTTGGCGTTCCGATGACAGTCTCGCCCGCCAATTCGACGAGTTGATCGAGTGTCATGTGTCGGGTATCTAGATCGGTCATATTCTCATTGTATCACCTCCACCCACCCTGTAAACGACGCGTCTCGGGCGGGATAATTTATCATGAGAGAGCTACCGACCAGGGATTCGGTCACAAGTATTTTTCAATCAATCCTAACTTCTTTTCTCTTCTCCATCCCTTGATCTCGCTTTCTCGATGTCTAGCTTCTTTTAATGTCGAAAAACTCTCGGAATATTTTAAAATTACAGGTCTACGAGTTTTAGTATAGTGGGCTCCCCATTTTGAATTATTGTGTTGTTTTAATCTACGTTCTAGATCATTTGTACAACCCACATAAAAAGATTTATCGGCGCATTCGAGGATATAAACAAAATGCATAAATTAATTCTACCTCGTCGTCCTTACTTTGTCAGGACTCGCTTGGTATCTTCGTCGCAAATAAAAACAATATGGGCCGAAGGCTCTGAGGAGCAGAGCGACGAAGAGCTGCCGACCAGGGATTCGAACCCCAATACCATCCTCCAGAGGGATGTGTCCTACCATTAGACGAGTCGGCAATGTTTTTGACCTCGATATATTACCACGAATTTCAAGAAAAACAATTGAAATGACGTACTAATTAGAGTAAAATCACTAGATGGATAAAGAAGAAAAGAAAGTCGTCTATCGACCTAAAAAATTATCGTTAGACGATATCAAGACCGGCTGTGTCACCCTCTACGGCGACAACAATGAAGAGACAAAGCTCTGCATGATCCAAGAAGAGTTTCGCAATGGTATAGATATGATCAGCGAGTTCACTCCCTCAGTCACATTTTACGGTTCGGCAAGAATTGAAGAGACAAATCCAGTGTACCAAAAAGCTCGAGACTTGGCCTATCGAATTTCTAAAGAGCTGGGCTATATTGTCATCTCGGGTGGTGGCGGTGGAATAATGGAGGCGGCCAGCCGCGGCGCGCACGATGCCGGCGGGCGGGCCGTCGGGCTGACCATCAGGCTACCGCACGAGCAGAAAACGAACCCGTATGTGACAGATGAGATTCCATTTTATTTTTTCTTTGCCCGACAAGTAATTCTGTCATACACGACCGAGGTTTGCATATTTTGCGCCGGCGGGTTTGGAACATTCAATGAACTTTTTGAAATATTGACACTCGAGCAGACCGGCAAAATTGGGAAAATTCCAATCATCCTATACGGTTCTGAATTTTGGAACCCGCTACAGAGTTTGATCAAAGAAGTTTTGGCAGAAAAATACGGAACGATCAACGAAGAAGATACAAATATTTACACTATCACCGACGACCAAGATGAAATCTTGCGAATCATATCAGAGAGTCGCCTGCGCGACGGTCGCGATGCCTTAAAATAAAACCCCTAAACCTAGGGGGTTTTATTTTTTATTTTTCTTATCAATACAAGCTTTGATGAATGCCGAGAAAAGTGGATGGGGGTCAAGTGGGCGGGCTTTGAGTTCGGGATGAAATTGGGTACCAAGAAAAAACGGGTGTTTGACTTTAGGTAATTCAGCAATCTCAGCCAAATGACCATCGGGTGAAACACCAGAAAACTCTAGCCCAGCTTTTTCTATTTGATTGCGATAAGTATTTGAAACTTCATAACGATGACGATGACGCTCAGATATCAAAAGCGTCTTGTACGCTTGCGCGGCGGTACTTCCTTTCTTTAATTTTGCCGGATAAGCACCTAGGCGCATTGTACCACCAAGTTTCTTCTGAGCAATTTTTTCTTTTTGATCTTCCATGACATCAATCACTAGGTGTTTTGAATTTGGATTGATTTCGAGTGTGTGGGCGTCTTTCCAGCCGAGGACATTACGAGCATATTCGACGACCATGAGTTGCATACCATAACACAGACCAAAATATGGAATCTTGTGAGTACGACAATAATTTATAACTTTTATTTTACCTTCAATACCAGTTTGGCCAAAACCTCCGGGTACGATAATACCATCATACTTAGAGAGTCCGCTTAGGTTTTTGGAATTACTTTCATAATCTTTGGAATTGAGCCAAGAAATTTCAGGCTTGACTCCTTCGTGATAGGCAGAGAATTTTATCGCCTCGATCACAGAAAGATATGCATCTGATAGAACAAAATCTCCAGTATCAAAATATTTTCCAACGATTCCAATTTTGACTGAGGTTTTACCATTGTGGGCATGTTCGGCAAACTGTTTCCACTCTGATAGATCAGATTTACTTTTGTTTGTAATATCAAAATGTTTCAGGATTACTTCTGAAAGTCGATCGCGTTCGAAATTTAGCGGTACATCATAGATTGAACCAACATCAGGAGCTGAGACTATATTGTCTGGTTCTATATTGCACCAGATAGCCAGTTTTTCTTTGCGCTTTTTATCGAGTGGATGAGTCGAACGGGCAATGACAATATCAGCCTGGACACCGTACGAATTGAGTTCACGGATGGCGTGTTGGGTTGGGCGAGTTTTCATTTCACCAATCGTTGATGGCACTGGAAGATAGGAAACTAGAACAAAGACAACCCCACCGGGATTTCTTAATTTTAGGACACGAGCGGCTTCGATATAAAGTGCGTTTTGAAAATCACCAATCGTCCCACCAATCTCTATGACAGAAATATCAGAGCCTGAATCATCTGAGGCTTTGATAATACGTTCGACAATTTCATCACGGACGTGTGGAACAGCTTCGACAAATTTACCACCGTAACCCAAATTACGCTCACGCTCGATAACCGAACGATAGACCATACCGCTCGTCATATAATCCCCTTCGCCCAAATCGCGATTTAAAAATCTCTCGTAGTTACCCATATCTTGATCAGTTTCAAGTCCTGAATCAAGAACAAAGACCTCGCCGTGCTCGGTCGGGTTCATCGTACCAGCATCAACATTGAGATATGGATCAATCTTCATCAAGTTTACCCGAAGCCCTCTAGCCGACAGGATTTTACCAATCGAAGCTGTGGCTATACCCTTGCCGACACCAGACATGACCCCACCGATGATGAAAACATATTTACAGTTTTCTTTCTTATTCTTGTCGGCGCGAATACCCTTCTTCATATTTTATTTTTTTAGATATCTAGCGATAGCAAAGAAACTCGAAATACTGCCGAGCAATATTCCAGTACCTAGCATTATTGCGAATAATTGGAAAAAGTTTTCTTTGAAATATGTAAATAAATTTACACCGATAAAATCGGTAACTTGGTTACCGAGCCAGATAGAAATTGGGATAAATAAAATTATCGTCACGATGCTTGCAGTCACGCCGACAAACATCCCTGAAACTATAAATGGCCCTTGGATATATTTTGAACCAGCCCCAACCAATTTCATAACGCCGATTTCTTCGCGGGACATATAGATGATGAGCCTGATTGTGCTGAACGTTATGATGATCGAAATCAAGATGAGCACAAGCGAAACTGCAAAGCCGAGTCTTTGGGCTCCAGAAATTATCGATGAGAGTCTATCGATGACGACTTTGTTCTGGTGGTAGTCGACTTTGTCGACGATATTTAGAGTGCCTTTGGCGAGAGCGTTGTCTGACTCGAAATATTTTGCGATGCTTTCATATTGCGAAGGATCTTTGGCTTTGATATCGAGCGTCGCGCCGAGTGGGTTGGAATTTAATTCGTCGAGCGCCTGGAGGGTGAGGTAATCGTTGGCGTGTTTTTCTTTAAAGGCCGCCAGCGCGTCTTCTTGGGAAGTAAATGTTACATTTTTAACTTCTGGTAATTGTTCGAGAGATGATTTGATGCTCTGTATGGCCGCCGGGTCAGCCCCAGGAATAAAATAAACGGTCACGTCGACTTTGTTTTTTATATCTTCGAGTGATGAATTTAGAGATGTCTGGACAAAAATTAAACTAGTGATAACAAAAAGTGTTATCACCATCATGAGTATCGAAGCCAGAGATGTGAAACCGCTACGCACAAAGTTGCTGTAACCGGAACGTATGATCCTTTTGGCGTGGGTTAAAAACATAGGGGTATTATATCATATACTTACCGTCCTTATCATCGCGTACTACCTTGCCAGCCTCGAGTGTTATGACCCGCTTTTTGACTTGGTCGACGACATTCCTATTGTGGGTAGTTAAAATGACCGTCGTGCCCAAATCGTTGATTTTTTTCAATATATTTATGACTTCGTTGGTATTTATTGGGTCGAGATTGCCAGTCGGCTCGTCAGCAATGATGAGCTCTGGCTGGGTGATGATAGCCCGGGCGATAGCTAGGCGCTGTTTTTCACCACCAGAGAGCTGGTGCGGGAAATGCGAGGAGCGGCTGGTAAGATCGACGAGCTCGAGCACGTGCGGCACATCTTGGGTTATATCTGTGTCGTTTTTACCAGTCGCTTCCATGGCAAAAGCGATATTTTCATAAGCTGTTTTGTTTGAAAGTAGGCGGAAATCTTGAAAAACGACCCCGACTTTGCGGCGGAAGTTTGTCAATTCTTTGTTTGAGAGCTTGTGGATGTCTGTCGATTCGAAAAATATGGTACCTTCGGTTGGCGCTTCTTCAGCCAAGATGAGTTTGGTCAACGTCGTCTTGCCGGCGCCCGAGTGGCCAACGATAGAAACAAATTCCCCTGGGCTGATCGAGAGCGTTACATCCTGCAGAGAAATATTGTCTTTGTATTTTTTTGTAACGTTGTTAAAATAAATCACCTACACATCTTATCACAAATGTTTATCTGCCTCAATAAATACAATAAACTCTAATACCTTAGACGGTCGGCTGATTTACCTGAAACTAGTTCATACTCCTCTTTTGCCTTTTGCATTTTTATATCCAGATCGTTTTTTTCTTCAAATGCTCTCCTACTTTCTTCTGGAATTTTATTTTCTTCCTTAGCCCACTCAAAAAATTGATCGATAGTCATTTCCTTTTTATAATCTGGAAAATAATTTTTTTCTCTCAAACCATAGATATTGTCTCCAATGTTTCCTATATAAGACAAAAAGGCCTGGGCTAAAGTTTGATTCTTATTTTTCCTTGAAGATAAATTTAATTTATCTATTTTTTCATTTCGAGAAAACCGCTCAAAATCTGAAAGACATTGATCTATGATTTTGTAGAGCTTATCTAAAAATTTTTCCTTTTTTTCAAGAGCCTCTCTTTCTTTTTTAAGAGTTCCAACTCCTGAAAAAAGTCCCTTGGACTTATATATTTTTTCATTTAAATTAGAAATTAGTTTATGAGTCTTATTTATGTCTTTGACTATTTCAGCAAATATTCCCTTTTGGTAATAAAAATTAGGTAAATTAATTCTGTCAGAATCATAGCCACTGGCACTTATTTGTAGATAATCTATCGTGGGGAAAAATTCTTTCAGTTTTCGCATATTTACTCTATAATCATCACTCTTTCCTTTTGATATTTCTTGGTACTCATTACTGGCTTCTGCATTTATTATTACATTTCCAATAACTTCGAGCAATTTACTCAAGTTTTGCTTTAGTTTGTTTTCTAGAAGCATAATTTCATTGTAATTTGCTTTTACAAATTTATTGACTTTTTCAATTTCGCGATATTCATTATAATTTTTACTTTTATCTTTATCGTTCAAAAACTTTTCGTTTTCCATGTCTGCTTTTCTAAACTCTTCTTCTTTAGACTCAATAAGTTTTTCGCATTCCGGAGAATTTAGTATTTTTTCTAGTTCAAGTTTAATTTCTTTTTCTTTTGAAGAAATATCTCCTATGGAGCTCGTAGCATCTCTTTTATTTTTTTTAGTATTTCGCCTTTCTTCTTGGATTTCTCCAAATACTTCTTTAGCTAATTCTCTTCTTTCGTTGTGTCCCAGATCTTCCTTGGTTTTGTCTTCAGTTAATAAATGGGAAGTTTCGGGATTTTGTCGAAGCATCTCCAAAGCCTGTTTCATGCTGGAGGTTTGATTTTGGTGTCTAATACTTGCTTCGTCTTTTTCTTTTTCTTTACCCTCTTTAGTATTTTTTAAATCACTTAGTTCTTTTTTTAAATTCGAAATTTTATTAAACAAGAAAGAAAGTTTCTGCTTCTCTTCTTGCTTGTCTAGTTCTTCTTTAATTAAATTTTGATCTTTTTTCTCTTTAATTAGAGCTTTAGCTCTTTCTATGGGATCTAAATTGGGGTTTTCTTGCATGCTAAATATTATTACACAATATTAGGATATGTACAAATATCATAAATTCCTCTCTGCATCAATAAAAATATTTAAATCTCCTTCTAAAACCTTGTCTACATTTGCAGTCTCGACGCCGGTGCGTAGATCTTTTACCAATTTATATGGGTGGAGAACATAATTTCTGATTTGGCTTCCCCACTCGATATCGGTCGTTTTTGAAACCGAGAGTCCTTGGGCGATGCGCGCTTGGTCGTCTTCTCTTTTTTTAAAAAGCTTACCCCTTAGTATTTCGATAGCTTTTTCGCGATTTTGTTCTTGCGATCGCTCGGTCGAAACATGGACGGCGATATTTGTCGGCAAGTGAACCACGCGCACAGCCGTTTCTCTCTTGTTTACGTTTTGTCCACCTGGGCCGCCTGATTTTGAGAATTCAATTTTAATTTCATCTGGGGCAATTTCTATATCGTTTGTATTTTTTTCAAACTTTGGAACGACTTCGACAAGCGAAAAAGAAGTGTGCCGCAGTGATTTTGCATTAAACGGTGACGTCCGGACCAATCGATGCACGCCAGATTCATTTTTAAGTTTGCCATAGGCGTCTTGGCCGACAACCTCTATCGAGACGTTGCGGTAGCCGCCGAAGTCGTTTTTGTTTTCGTGCACCAAATTTACCTGCCAGCCATTCCTCTCGATATATTTTAAATACATCCGCAAAAGCATAGCCGAAAAATCTTCGGCGTCATCGCCTCCAGCCCCCGAGAGGATCGATAGTATGGCATTGCCCTTGTCATACTTCTCGTTGCCAAGGAGTTCCCTCTTGAGGTCGTTTAATTTTTTGATTGTATTTTTAGCTTTTTCTTTGTCGTTCCAGAAATCTATCCCATTCATTTCATTTTCAAGACTTTCTATTTCTTTTTTTATCGTTTCGGTGTCTTTGCTCATTGCAACATTATAGCAAAGTTAAAGAGCCCGTGCCCTTTGCCAAAAATTTTTATTTATTTAGAAGCTTGAGGGACCATTTGGACTACCAAGACCAGTCGGCCCGTCGTAACCGGGAGCGGCATTGCAAAGATAGTTGCCGCAAGATCCATTGCTGCCACTTGTGACATCGTGGAGGTTTGAAATATTTGCATAAGGAAGAGAATTCTCGGCAGTTGCAGCCGGCGTGCCACCGATGGCATATATGGCGGCAATGATCGGCGAAGCTAGACTGGTACCACCGACTTGGAACCAACCTCGGGTGCCACCATATCGCACGGTATCATAAACAGCCGCACCAGTATTTGGGTCAGCATCGGCAGAGACATCGGCAACCGTCCGCTTTGCGCACAAAGTATCTGTTTGAAAAGATGGTTTTGGTTCGATAGCACTACAACCGCTGCCGGTACCACTCCAGACCAACTCTTGTTTGTAAGAATTATTTTGATTCAAGAAAAGACTGGTGCCACCGACCGATGTAACATATGGTGATGAAGCAGGATACTCGGCCCCATAGCCCGAATCGCCAGCTGAAAATGTGAAAGCTATCCCAGGGTGATTGAAGTGACTGTCATAAGAATTTTCTCCGGTGAATTCGTTGCTGCCATAAGAATTTGAAACTACATTTGCACCGAGCAAAACGGCCGTATCTACTGCGGTCATGAGGTTTGAATAGCTCGCTGAATCTGCTTCGACAAGTAGCAAGCTGCAGTTTTGACACATAGCGTGGGAAGCCTCGACGTCAAGAGAAATCTCGAGTGCCCAGCCAGAATTTGAAGATGGATGTGAAGTGGTGCTACCACGCTGATTTACTTTTTGGAAACAAGCCACAGACGAGCTAGCCATCGGCCCGACGCAATTTGGCAATGCCGGCAAACCAAAAGTTGCGCTGTAGAAATTTAGATCGCTTGCGATATTTGGGTCATCATACGCATCGACGATGGCAATTATTTTTTTAGAACTAGCTAGCCCGCCGATAGAATACCCGCCACGCAATTGGGCCGGCCCATAACCAGAAGGAAAACTAGATGAGGTAGATGGTTTGCCATTTGGGTCTGTCAAAACACGAGCGTTGCAGTGTGCGTCGCTCGACAAACTATCGCCGCAAACCCTGATATGTGGGCGAAAATTTATTCCGAATTTCTCCTCGATATTAAATTTTTTATAAAAATCTTGATCTTTTGATGTAACACTGTCAAAAGATGTAGAGACTTGGTTAGAGTCGTCTTTTTGGCCAAAATCTTTCGCCTGGGCAACCAAGGCAGGAGAAAAAGAAACGAGTAATGCTATAGCAAAAAGAGATATTATTTTTTTCATCATGATTTCATGGTATCACTTTGGCAATAAAAATCAACACTTGAGCCACCCCCGAGGATCGAACTCGGGACCCCGGCTTTACGAAAGCCGTGCTCTACCAACTGAGCTAGGGTGGCGGGAAGTGAGCCGTTAGACAGACTTGCACTGTCGACCTTTTCCTTACCATGGAAATGCTCTACTACCTGAGCTATAACGGCAATAGGATGATGTTACTATAATTTAATCTCGTTTTCAAACGAAAAAGACTGCCGGCAAACTTAGCAGTCTTAGAAATTTTTTTCGCGATAGCCACAAGAGGATTTAACCAAAGAAAAATTGTGCATGTAGCCTTGGCTTTCATTTTCGTCTTCGACTAACAAATAATCTATGTTACCTATGGTGCAGTAATTTTCGGGGGTAAATTCTACTTCTTCTAATTGGGAGTAAATTACACCATTTATTTCTTTACGCACCACAACTTTCATCTTTACAGGATCTGATCTGCTTCGTATTTTGGCGTTCGCGAATGATACCTTGTCTATTGAGAGCTGCATTTAGGTTGTTTTAATTATTTACTAAATTACCATTATTCCCCTATTTTGTAAACAATGATTGCAAAATTCCTGATTTTAGGTAGAATATGGGGGTTGGGCTTATTTGCCCTTTTTTATATAATAGAATATAGCGGGGTAGAGAAATGGTATCTCGTAAGGCTCATAACCTTAAGATGTTTGTTCGATTCAAACCCCCGCAACAAGTCGGCAAGTGACATGCCAATTTATCTCATGTCCCCAAAGCCGAACATGTCGGCGTAGCTCAGTCGGTTAGAGCGTGGGACTCATAAGCCCAAGGTCGGAAGTTCGATTCTTCCCGCCGACACCCTCAATTTTTTGAGGTTTTGCGATCGTAGCTCAACTCAATTGGAATATAGCGAGCACTCGCCTAGGCGAGAATAGTGGCAAATTGAGAAGTTATGATTTAAATAGTTTTGCGATCGTAGCTCAACTGGTTAGAGCACTCGCCTGTCACGCGAGAGGTTGGCGGTTCAAGTCCGCTCGGTCGCGCTGTTTGTTATTTAACTAGTGTAGGAGTTGCCGAGAGCTCCAAGTGGTAGGCGCTACCGTTGCTGGCTGATAGTCCTTTGTATCGAAAGATTCCCGTTATGGTATATTTTTGTTTTAAGACGAGTTGGTCTACACCTGTTCCCGAGACTGGCAAGTCGTGGGAAGTAATTGCGCCTCCGGCTTCGTCAGAAAATATGTCATAGTCTTTTTCTTTTTTTAAAACATATCCCACTAGAAATACTTCTTTATCGATAAAGTTTTTCGGATGCCAAGTGATATTGCCAATTCGTAGCGGAGTTGCTTCGATTAATTTTTTGTTCTCGTCTTGGGTTGACCCGGGTGCTGGCTCTACTACTACTTGACCCGTAAGCCCTGGGTTGAGGTGATCGTGAAAACCAAAACTCCCTACTTTTATAAATTTAAAACTATAGCTTTGTCCTGGAGCCACTGGGTGGAGGGCATCAAACCCAGGGTAATCGGTATGGGCAGGATGGGGATTAGAAGCTGGCCAGTGGGGACTCGTGTCGCTATTTTGGAAACGGACCACTTCCCCAGAGCGGATATTCACTAAACTTGGGCTAAACCCCGAAGCCGACATAATAATCTCTGTGGTGTTTTCATCGGCGGGAGGACTCGGTTTTTTTGAAGAGTTCGAGGTGTACCAGACTATCCCGACCACTAAGACGATTATTGTAAACCCAAACAGCATGTATTTTTTGTTCATATTAATTATTTTTGTTAATAAGATTTTTTAACTAATTTATAATAAATCCTCCTTTTTGCTTGACAGCTTTATTGCAGTAAATTTTATTTTGTTTGTCGAGCAGGGTGCACATTTTGGCTACTTCTGAAAGTTTATTGGTGAAGGTTAAATAGTAGCTCACCATGCCACTTATGCATGACCCTCGAGCAGCAGGTATGGAAGTATTGCAGATACTCTCGACGTATTTCGGGTCTTTAATATTATACTTCATAGCAATGCTTCCCGCGCCTCTGATGCAAGTGGCCACATAGGAACTTTCTATCCCCGAAGATGGATCGCTACACCAAGCGATGGCCGCTTTAAAATCATAGTTATGGAGGTGGAGGAAGTAGTAGGGTACATAGAAATAGCAATAATTTTTATAACCCGCTGTTTGCGAGGGGCAAGGATAAACTATGTTTTTGGGGTCGAGATATTTTGATGGGTGTTCTTTACTCCCAGAAATAAAATTTTCCATAAATACCCCCTCGTTGCAGCGTTTTTGGGCTATACCTCTGTATGTTTTACAGATCGCTAGGGCTTTGGGCAAGTTGTTCCCCGTGTAATACATTACTCCATGTCCGACCCCATGGTAACAACGATTTAGTCCTTTGGTATAGCCAGCACAAACTTTTTTCATTTCCCCATAAATATCGGTGATGTTAGTAAATCGTTCTTCGATGATGCCATGCAAATAGCCATCACTACAAGTCACTTCCTCGTGGGATAAGGCGACGACGAAGTCTTTGTATTTTTTATATGCTTCATGACCGATTTCGTGAGCCATAGCGTGACAGTTTTGAAAGACATATGGGTCTGTGTCCATACGATGTTGTAGTTCGGCCAAGGCCACGCGAGGATCCTGCTCATCTACGATTTTTAAAAGTTCGTTGATATTTTTAGTGTAGGGGTCTATACTTGTGATTTCTTTTGTTTCAGGTAATGGTTTTTGGGGTTCGCTTTTATTTTTGGTTAAAATAAAAAAAACACTCAATACGACCAGGGGTACTAAGACGACCAACCAGTAGATTTTTCTCTTGCGTTTTTTCATGTATCTATATCTAATTATTAACCAAAACCCCTAACAAGTAAATCTTTTTATTCAGGTTTTTGATTCTCATCTACTATAATAGTATAATATGGGCATGTTTGAAAAAATTAGACTAAATGAGAATAATCCTATAATAAAACAGGAGAGCGAGCCTTTAAAAAATCTAACTGAACTTTTCGACAAAGTTTATTATTTGCAGAGTAAGGTTACTCACAAGAGTAAATTTGCAAGAACTCCAGAAAATAGAGCTGGTCGTGACAGACCTCTTTTCAATAGATATGACCGGGCAAATTTATTTAAGAAACTAAAGCTAACCCCAAAAGAGAATCGTGAAGAACGTGAAAAAATAATTAAGGAGGCACATCTACTAGATGAAGTAAACGAAAAATATTTTGATCAAATAGAAATGTCTGTTGATATGCCAGAATACGGTGAACAAAAAGTTAGAATGGCAGACCTGCTCCCACCGGAATCATTGCAGACTTCAGAAAATAAGACCAAGCCTCCAATATTTTTTATCCCCGGTCTCGGCAACGATATAGAGTGTGTCAGCGCTTTAATTACACAAACTGCTCTCTCTGGTCGAAGACTAGTGATTGCTAGTTTTCCAGAGTCATTCATGGGTCATGCAACCCCGGGATTCGCTGATGCTGTTGAAAAAGATTCAGGATTTAACCCACACGTTAAATTGTACAAATCAATTATTGAAAAAACTTTTGGTGACAACCAAGAACTTGAACTTTGGGGTTACTCTACTGGTGCTACGATCATAGCCGAGATACTCAATGACAAAAAATATCAAGATAGAACAAAAAATGCCACATTGATAATGCCGGTTGCAGTTGTGGAACAGAGCGTTAGTAGTATTATTGCCGGTACACTAAAAGAATTAAAGGTTTTTGGGAAAGTTTCAACTGCTCAACTTAATTTTCCTACCAACACAAAAGAACCGAGGGAGAAAGAACAGGCTAAATTAAGAAAGCAAATAATAGGTTCTTTGATTAAGAAGGTTTGTAAGCCAATTTGTGATTGGAAATCAGCAAAAGTAAAAAATGGTGGTAACATTATAGTTATAACTGGAGGTAAGGATGACATGACGAAAAGTTCACGTATCCACGACAGGTTTGAGAAAGAGAATGCGCAGATGGTTTCTGTAGATCTACCGGGTATATATCATCTAACACCG
Organism: uncultured Candidatus Saccharibacteria bacterium; assembly: GCA_964527185.1. GTDB lineage: Bacteria > Patescibacteriota > Minisyncoccia > Phycocordibacterales > UBA9973 > UBA8515. The sequence goes on along the minus strand of CAZGOI010000001.1, from coordinate 247,979 downwards.
CCACTAGAACCACAAAAGATTATTTCAAAAATTTTTGAGATTGAAGAAAAACAAAATGAATCTAAGGTTTGAACTTATATCACCCCTATCTCTTCAAAAAAAGTTTGGTAGAGTCGGATGACTCGTCGGCCTTCGATCTGCGACAGTGGGTAGTTTGAACCGGCGTGGGCTATTTGGTTGCGCACCAGGTGGGCATCCCAAGCATTTTGCAGGCTGGCATAGCCTTCGGCCCGCGCTTGTTCGAGCTTGTCAGACAGTGTGTCGCCGAGTATCCCCTTTTTTGTGAGAACTTCGTCGAGCATAGTATCGGCCTCGATGATTGCCACCCGCCAGTCGGATTCGTTCGGGCTCTCAATCAGAGTTTGAATATAGTGCCAGCGAGGGTTTTGGCTACGCAGGGCGTCTTGGTCGCGCAACAGGGCCTCTTTGATCTCGTGATCGAGCTCTATCTTTTCATGGTTTTGGATTTCTCGCATGCGCACGATAGAAAATATAATAATTGCAATAAAAAATATCGACATACACGAAGAAATAATGCCGACGGTTACCCAAGTTTGGCCACTCGTAAAAAAAGCATAGATTGGCCCAATCGTAGCCAAAATTTTTTCAAAAACGTATTCGAGATTTATATAAGTCGGGTTAAACGGCGCCTGAAAACCATAAGTTGTGACTGCAATCGCGACGATAACTATGATGAGCCAGAGCAACCAATCTGCCCCCAGGCCGTGACTTTCTGCTTTATCTTCTGCCATGCAAATATTATACTAACTTTTCGAAATCTTTCCCAATATTAAATAAATATTCTTCGCAAAGATACGGCGCGGTGAACTGTATAGCCATTGGCAGGCCAGCACTATTTTTACCAGAAGGAATAGAGATAGAAGATATGCCCGCAAGATTGGCCGGAGCCGAAAAAACATCACACAGATACATGGCGAGCGGGTCGTTGATTTTCTCGCCGAGTTTAAATGGAGGGAATGGCACAGTCGGCGTCACAAAAACATCGATATCGAGAAATGCTTTTGACAGTTCGCGAGAAATTGCATTGCGCACCGTTACAGCTTTGTTGTAATAGGCGTCATAGTAGCCGTGCGAGAGTATGTATGTGCCAAGAAGTATTCGGCGGCGGGCTTCGCGACCAAAACCGACGCCTCTGGTTTTAGCGTAGACGTCATATAAAGTCGGCGCGTCGACAGATAAACCATAGCGCATGCCATCATAGCGAGCCAGGTTGCTCGAAACTTCGGCCGGCATGATGACATAGTAAACTGCCAGAGAATATTTAAGTATCGGCAAATTGATATCGACGATTTCATAGCCTGCGCTTTTCAATTTCTCTAAACTGGCATTGAAATTTTCAAGAACTTCTTTTTCTACTCCTTCTTTAACCAAAGACCTCGGCACGCCAATTATTTTTTTTAACGGCGATGGTGATTTGCGCATTTCATCTTTCACAGACGTGCTGTCGTTTGGGTCGTGGCCAGTTATAGAATTAAAAATAATCTCGACATCGCGAACGGTTCTGCCCATCGGCCCGACTTGGTCAAGTGAGCTGCCCATGGCGATAATTCCAGATCGAGAAACCGCCCCGTATGAAGGCTTGAGGCCAACCAACCCACAAAATGAAGCTGGCTGGCGGACCGAACCACAAGTCTCGGTACCGAGTGCGGCCAGGGCCATACCAGAGGCCACAGAAACAGCCGAACCGCCAGATGAACCACCGGGCACAAGCGATGTATCGTATGGATTTTTTGTCACGCCGAAACCGCTGGTCTCGGTCGACGAGCCCATGGCAAATTCATCCATATTTGTGCGACCGATAAAAACCGCGCCTTCGGATTTTAATTTTTTAATTACAAAAGCGTCATAGATGGCTTTGTGGTTCTCTAAAATTTTAGACGACGCCGAAGCGATGAACCCCTCGCGCAAAATATTGTCCTTGAGCGCGATTGGGATGCCGGTCAAAAGCGTGGCCGTGCCGTTTGCAAACATTTCTTGCGCTCGGAGAGCTTGGTCTTCGGTATCAGAATAAACTTCAAGGTATGCATTTAGCTCTTTATTTTTTTCTTTGATATTTTTTAAGTATTCGCCCAGAAGTTGCGAGACTGTATATTCCCCATTTTTTAGTGACTCGTGGGCTTTTTCGATTGTTAGATTTTTTATATCAATCATAGGATTTGCTTAACCTTCAGGAAGCCGTCTTTACTATCTGGCATCTGTTGTATAATTTTTTCTCTGCACGAAGCTCGGGCGTTGGTCGCGACATCGTCACGCATGATGTTTGAGAGCAAGTGTTCTGGCGCATCATTCGGCAAGTCCCCGACTTCTTTTATCTGCCCGACATACGAGAGAATGGCGTCGAAATCGTGGGCGATGCCGGCAAGCTCATCATCGCTCATCTCTACCCGCGCGAGATCGGCGAGCTTTTTAATATCTTCTAATTGCATAAGATTACAATAGCATATTTAAAACATCTTTAAAAATTCTTGCTCTGTTATGATTTTGACGCCGAGTTTTTGAGCGTCGGCGTATTTTGAGCCGGGGTCGGAGCCAGCCAAAACATAGTTTGTATTTTTCGAGATCGAGCCAGAAACCTTGCCGCCTTCTTTTGTTATGCGTGCTTTGGCCTGGTCGCGCGACAAATTCTCTAGCGTGCCGGTTAAAACAAAAGTTTTGCCTTTTAATTTTGTCCCTTTGTTTTTATTTTCTTTTTCAATGACCACTCCATTTTTTTGCAATTTTTCTATGAACTTCAAATTCTCTTTGTGATGGAAAAAATCATAAATACTGTCTGAAACGACTGGGCCAATATTTTCTATACTATTTATGTCTTCGATTTTTGCATTCACAATATTTGAAAGCGTACCAAAATGGTTTGCGACATCTTGGGCTGTCTGTTCGCCGACGTGGAGGATGCCGAGGGCATAGATGAACCGCCAGAGGGCAATTTTTTTGTGGGAAGCTATCGACGAGATGATATTTTCAGCAGATTTTTCGCCAAACCGTTCGAGGTCGGACAGGTCGGAAGGCTCGAGGGTGAAGAGGTCGGCGGCGTCGCTAATCAGCCCCTCGTCTTTTAATCGATCGAGGATTTTTGGGCCGACGGTATAGATCTCGAAAATATTTACAAAGTGTTGTATGCCACGCCTATTTTTTGCCGGGCAATTTTTATTTACACAATAATAGGCTACTGATGATTGCTTTTCAGTAAGTCTCTTTTCTACATTTCCGCCGCAAACTGGGCATTTGGTCGGCATTTTAAATTTCTTTTCTTTACCGCTGCGCATTTTTGGCAAAACTTCAACGACTTCTGGGATGACATCACCAGCTTTTTGAATAACAACTGTGTCGCCGACCATAAGGCCGAGCCTGTCTATTTGGTCCATATTGTGGAGGGTAGCTTTTGAAACGGTCGAACCGGCAACGACAGTCGGCTTGAAGTGGGCAAGCGGGGTCAGCACCCCCGTGCGGCCAACGTTGACAGTTATATCAAGGACGACAGTCGTCGCCTTCTCGGCTGGGTATTTGTAGGCCGTTGAACCGCGAGGGTCTTTGCCGGCGACCCCCAAAGACTCGAAAATTTTTGTTTCGTTTATGGTCACGACGACACCGTCGGTCCCGAAATTAAATTTTTCTCTGATTTTTTGAATCTGGTCGATGAAATTCGAAGCTTCTTCTAGGGTCTTACAAATCTTAGAATGCTCGTCGATAACAAACCCGAGTTTAGCCAGTGCTTCGTGTTTGTCTGAATGCTTTAAAATATTTTTCTGCCATTGTTCCCCTTCTATTTGGGCTATCTCGTATGCAAAAAAGTCTAGCTTGCGCTCGCGCGTTAAACTCGGGTCGAGTTGTCGCAGACTGCCAGCGGCGACGTTACGAGAATTTGCAAAGAGCGGTTTGCTTTCTTTTTTATTTTTAGCATTTAGTTCTTCTAAGATTTCTTTTCGCATTATGGCCTCGCCGCGAATTTCTACCTTGTCTGGGTATGGAGCCTGGAGGCGAAGTGGGATTGTGTTTATCATTTTTAAATTCTCGGTGATATCTTCGCCAACTTCCCCGTCGCCGCGAGTGGCGCCGCGGACAAACTCGCCGGCCTCGTACACGAGTGAAATCGCCAGGCCGTCAAACTTTAATTCGCAAAAATATTCTGGAATCTTGGACGTCTCGAGAATTTTTAGATTTCTTTTTTCCCAAGCAAAAAGTTCATCGCGAGAAAATACATTGCCGAGCGACAGCATCCTGACAGTGTGACGAACTTTTTTAAATTTATCTAGCGGCGCCCCGGCCACACGGTTAAGGGGTGAATTTGGGTCGCGAAATTTTGGATATTTTTCTTCAAGGACCAAGAGTTCCCGCGTGAGCGAGTCATAGACGTCATCGGTAACTGTCGGGTTGTCTTTTATATGGTACTCGTGGCGGAGCCTAGAAATTTCTTGCCGAAGTTTTTCTATTCGGTTTTTTGCATCGATTTCATTCATACGAATTTAGTAGGTAACCCTGATCTCGCGTTCGACTGTCCTTCCGTTAGTCTTGTCGCAGTTATTATAACCTCTGGCGTAAACTATGCTAGAGGTCGATGTCGGCTTATCGACGTCAAATTCAAAACACGGTAGGGTCGAGGCTTGTGAGTTTGTGACTCTGTAGCTCAAATCGCTACTGCCCCCAGGCATGGTACCGATATTGAAAGAATAATTATCAGTACCGGTAGAATTTACCCCACAATTCCAAGGTGAGGGTGTCGAAGGTCCCATACCTAAAACCAGATCTGAATATATGGCGCATTCGGTGGCCGTGTCTGATTGAAAGTAGGACATCTGTGAATCACTGGCAAGCGATGACAGGACGAGCTCTTTGTAAGTGGTACTCGATAGGCCAAAAGAAAGCAGGGTTATGATACTGACAATAATGACCGCAAAAAGTATTGCGTAGCCGTCGTTCTTTTTTATTTTTTCAGAAAAATTATTCATAATTTATTTTTTCCAGTTTAATAGGCTCGTGTGTAGCGTGCGAGATCTGACCAGGTTGCCGTTTAGCCATTCGACTGTAATGGTTATGTCGAGTTCATCTGGGTTGTTGATAGTCGGGTTGATCGAGAGGTTGACGCTTCTTTTGAAATTACTGGTCGTGCCAATGTTTTGGTATGTATAGAAATCTTTGTAGGTGGCGCTTTCATCGTAATTTAGGACTTTGCAATTTATCGTCCCCCAGGTTGGAACCGTACTACAAGCATTTATGTTTGACGATATAGTGTTGGCCGGTTCTATTTCGCAACCCTTGGCCGAGAAACAAACCGTCCCGCTACTGCTGTTGCCATACTTAGAAAGAAAATTATTCCAACCACCGCTTGGGTTTGCAATCTGCTGGAAGGCGATGCTATCTCGATCGGCGCGAATGTAGTCCGCAACTTCTTGGATTAAATAATTGGCTGTCAATTCGTTCTTGGCGTACCTAGCAGAATAGAAACTACTTGAAATGAGACCGAGTATAGCACTGATGGCCGCAGCCAGAATAAAAACTGCGATCATTGTTTCGATCAGGGTGAAGCCTTTATTTTTTTGTGAATATTTTTTTTCCATATTATTGTTCTGTCGTACGTTGTGTAACTGTTGTTTGGACAGCAAATGTATTGGCTTGGCCTTTGATGGTTACAACACCTTTGACCAGTATATAGATGCTTGGTTGTGTTTGGTCATCTGGTCCGTTCGATGCACTATGTGAACCACTGACAAAAAAAGTTAGTTTCTGGATGTCGACATTTGAGGAAACCATATCTAGGCACGAACCTCCGGCATAACAGCGCTGCAAGACGCTAGTGCCATCGCCACGAGCATTTACGACATAGGCGGCATCACGCTTGGTACCGTCATAAGCTGGAGTATATATTATGGCCGATCCACCAGAAGAAGAAACTGGGCAGTCGGCTTGAGCACTGCCTGGTAAAGAAAATGTCGAAGAAGTCATGCAAGTATAATCTGTTCCCATTCTAAGCGATCGGGTCATACTCTCCATGGCAAAACTAACATTATCCATGGCTGTTCGCAGTGCCTGGGCCTTCTTGGCTGCGTCTGATGAAACAATCAGGGAACCGAGAGCGGCGAGCATGATTAGCATAAATATTGAAGTCGCAACCATGATCTCGACCAGAGTGAAACCTTGTTTATATAAATCGGTATTTTTATTTTTAAAAATTTTAAGACTCATTTTATTTGATGCTAATTTGCCCGACGTTTGAAATGGTTATCGTTTTTGATAGTTTGCTTTCAGGGTTTGTAATAATGATATCTATACTCGAATATTGCGAACAACCAGAACCAAGTGTACCGACGCAAATGTAAGCGTCTGGATTTGGACGAAGAAAAGTTATATCGGCATAGGCATTGGTCATGTTTGTGCAAGTCCCACCAGAATATGGGCACAGCGATGAGATGACATCAGAAGTTGTAATTGTCAGCATGTCTATGCATTCATCGCTTGAAGAGAGAGTCGAGCTATTGCAAGTGGTCGATGAAGAGGTTAGATAATTATAGACTTTGTTTGGGTTTAGATCATTAAACAAGATAAATGTTTTGTTGCTTCCAGCCCTAGCATCCGAAGCATTTGGTGCAGCTGTTGAAAAATGAATTCCATAGCCTGATGTAAATGAAGATTGCGAGCCACGAACACCGATGGCATAGTTTTGCGCCCGTCTGACAGATAAAGCGATGTCGTCGCTTAGATTCTGGAGCGAAACGCTCGAGCGAAAACTACCGTAATTGAAAATGACAAGCAGCGAAACCATAACAAATATACCGAGGACGACTAGGAGCTCGACTAGAGTCATACCGCTTTTTATATTTTTGTTAGCCAACTTATACATTTTGATTTAGAGCCTAAAAACATTTGCCAAACTTATTATGTCTATATTATACAAGAAAACTATTAGCGCACTTAGTATTAAAAATGGTGCAAATGGTATCTCGGTTTTTAAATTAAATTTTTTATGGATAAAAAATAATGTGAGCAAACTGACGATCGAGCCAATCCAAAAAGATATGAATATAGCCGATAGGCCGAGCGACAGCCCGAGCATCGACCCGAGGCCGAGTTCGAGCTTGGCATCACCGAGACCCATCCACTTACCATGAGAAAGTAACCATATGAGCGCAAAAGGTGCCGCCAGTATAAACCCAGAAAATATGATCCAGATATCTGGCTTTACGAAAAATGGAGTTGGGCTAGTTTTATTTATAAATATAGAAATAAAAGCGATGATATCAAAAACATAAACCAAATTATCTGGAATAATCTTATGGCGAATATCATAAACAGAGATGACAATAAGGAGTGAGAATAAAAACATATAGATAGACAGCATGACTGCGTAGTGAAATACCGAATAAGATGCAAGTGGTAGAAAATGAAACGCCAAGATGGCAAAAACAAACCCTGTGACAGCCTCGACTATCGGGTACTGGTGCGAGATGGCGCTCGCGCACGACCGACAGCGACCAGATTGAATCAGAAAAGAAAAAATAGGTATGAGTTCATACCACAGGAGCTTGTGCCCGCAAGACATGCAGATGGAGTGGCCGTGGACCATCGACCGGCCAGTCCCAAAACGATAGATGACAACATTTAGAAAACTACCGATGATATTTCCAAATAGAAAAAATAAAATAAAGACTAGAATATACATAAGTCTATTCTATCATCTTTAGTTGCAAGAGTAACCGTTCCCGGCTGTAGCATTTGGGAAAACCCCGGCGGCTGTCCAAGTAGAGAGTGTCGTCGTCGGCACAGTGCCAGTGAAGACTTTGAAGAATCCAGAATAATCTATGCAGTCGGCGCCGGTGGTAGTCGTCGCGGCAAAAAACCATTTGCCTCCGGCGATTGGCGAGTTGCCATCCCAACCGTAATACATGAGTGTGCCAGAGGGTAGAGTATTTGCAAGTTTATAAACACTGTTGTTTGAAATTGTTGTATCGTTAAAAAGAGTACCCGATGCCGCAGTCCCGCCAGCAGCCGCGCCAGTGATAGCCCCAACGCCAGAGTATGGAGTAGCGACAACATAGGCAGTCCCAGTTGTACCAGTAAACAGCTGGGCCTGTGGAGCCATTGATTTTAATTGTGATTGCGCTTTAGAATCACTACCTTTATTTTTACTTGAACTTAGGAATGCAAGAATAATACTCGCCAAGATTGCAATGATAGCTATAGAGACCATTAGCTCGACTAGGGTAAAACCTTTTTTATAAAACATAGAGAAATATTATTCTTACCATTGTAAAATTAACTGCCTATATTGTACCAATTATAAAAGCAAAACACCACCAGAGAGGTGGTGTTTTGTAGCATGGTGCTTTGGTTGCTTATGGGCAAGCAGCAGCAGCTATAGTAGGAGCAGCAACGTATGATTTTGAAACTCCTGTACTATCAGCGCAGTAGTAAACCGAACCCGGTGCTGTAGCCTTGAGTGCCCACTTTGTAGCCGTAGCAGCATCAACAGAAGCTGTGATAACTGTACCACCAGAGTTACATACACCCTTGACTAGAGTATCGAGTCCTCCTGTAGTTGTTGCAGTAAACATACCACCGTTTGTTGCATACGATGTAGCACAAGACGCTGAAGGCGTAATATCGACTCCGTTAGCGTTAGTAGCAACTGTTATAGTGGTATAACCTGTACCATAGTTGTTGCTATTTGAACTATAGTAAAGCTCGGCTTGAGCGCGCATATTGGCGATTTGGGCCTGAACTGCAGCAGCTTGGCCTTTTGTTCGAGCACTCGTGAGAGCTGCAAGAACGATAGAGGCTAGGATACCGATGATGGCGATGACCACCAAAAGTTCGATGAGAGTGAAACCTTTATTTTGATTCATAATAAATATAATACTAATAATTTGTCTTAAAAGTTAAGACGCGACCTTATTTGATATAGGCCCATTATACCACGAACTAGGGTAAATAGTGTAAATATGGCTTATTGTGGATATCTTTTAGCGAATCCCCGAGGCTACATTGTAGATAGGCATGAGAACTGAAGCAAGAAGTAAGCCGACGCCAAGACCGAGCGCCACGATCATGAGAGGTTCGATCAGGCTGACGAGCGTATCGACAGCGTCATTGACTTCTCTGGCGTAGAATCTGCCAAGCGTGCGCAAAATATTTCCGATCGAACCGGTTTCCTCGCCGACGCGAACCATTCCAGACATGATAGAAGGAATCTCGGAGTGGCGAGACAATGCATCAGAGAAAGAACCTCCACCCTTAACATGGTCGGTTACATCCTTTAAAATATTTTCATAAACTTTGTTGCCGACGACATCACCGGTCAGCTCGATAGCACGAATGATAGGGATGCCAGATGAAAGCATGGTGTCCATATTATCTGAAATGCGCGAGAGGTAGAGTTTGGTATAAATATTTTTGAAAACTGGCAAGGAAATCTTGAGCCTGTCTAGGTATTCGCGACCAGACTTTGAGCGGCTGAATCTAAATAGATAAAATATTCCAAATGCTAGTATGACAAGTAAGATCAAACCATAGTGGATCAAGAGGTCGCTGATACCCATGACAACTTTTGTAGCAAAAGGTATGTCTTGACCTGACTCTTCGATGATGACGGCCAGCCTCGGAACAATAAAGACGAACATCAAAATCATAACTAGGATGAAAACACTAATAACAAAACCTGGGTAGATCAGGGCATTTTTTGTTTTGGCAGTTAATTGATATTGCCGATCAAGGTATTCGGCCAAGTAGGCAAAAGTCTGCGTCAGTTTGCCAGATTCTTCACCAGCTTTGACCATGTTTACATAAAAATTTGAAAAAGCTTCGGGGTGTTTTGCTAGAGATTGCGAAATAGAAAGGCCGGAAGATATGTCATCTGAAACGTTGGTTAGAATTTTTACTAGAGCTTTGTTCTCGGTATTGGTGGCAAGAAGATTGAAAGCCTTGAGCGCTGAAACTTGGGCTTCGAAAAGTGTTGAAATCTGGCGAGACATTATGACTATGTCTTTCATGGCGATTCCTTTTTCAAAAAACGTCATCTGCATGATACTTTTCTTGGCTTCGCCTTCGTTGATAGAAACTACGATAAAACCTCGACGTTGAATTGCCGAGATAGCCATATCGCGAGAGCTAGCATCTACAGTGCCTTTCTTTTTTTCACCCGCGTTTGTGATTGCTTCATAGGTAAATAACATAGACTAGATTAGAGCATACGCTCGAGAGCCTTTGGGTTGACCGAGTATTGGTAGGCTGATTCCATGGTGATCTCTCCTTTTTGAACCAATTCAACGAGCGATCGATTCATGTCGACCATACCTTGGTCTGAAGATGTTTCTACGACGTTACTGATCTCGTGAGTGCGTTTCTCTCGAATTAGGTTGGCGACAGCGTTGTTGTTGATGAGGAGTTCATAGGCTGGTATACGACCACCAGAAATACGTGGGATGAGACGCTGCGAGAAAACCCCGAGCAAACTCGAAGATAGCTGGAGTCTTATCTGATCCTGTTGGGCCGAAGGGAACGAATCGATGATGCGATCGATAGTCTGGGCGGCGTTATTTGTATGGAGCGTCGAGAAGACCAAGTGGCCAGTCTCAGCAGCTGTAACAGCGGCGGCAATCGTCTCGGGGCTGCGCATTTCGCCGATAAATATGACGTTGACATCTTCGCGAAAGACGGATTTGAGAGCAGTAGCAAAATCTAGCGTATCGTCACCAACTTCACGTTGGTCGATAATAGATTTGTCTGCTTCATAGACAAACTCGATCGGATCTTCGATGGTCACGATATGACAGGCTCGATCTTTGTTTATCATATTTATCATAGTCGAGAGGGTTGTCGACTTGCCTTGACCTACCGGGCCAACGACTAGGAAGAATCCTTGATTTTTTGAAGTGAAACTTGAAAGTATTTGTGGCAGATTTAATTCTGCTAGAGTTTTTGCTTTTGGAATTAGACGCAGAGCAATGCAAATAGAGCCACGTTGGAAGAAAGCATTACCTCGCAGATGCGTATCGCCTTTGAATGAATAAGAAAAATCTACTTCTCTGTCTTCTAAAAATTTATCTGTTCTCTTCTGGCCGATCAGTACTCCCAAAATACCAACCATGTCTTCTTTGGTATTTGCTTCTTGGTTAACCATAAAAAGAAGTTGGCCGTTGACACGCATGGCCGGCTTGCGACCAGCGCCGAGGTGCAGATCGGAACCATCTTCGTGTATCAAACTTGTTAATAATTCTTCTAAAAATTTTTGATGAACCATTTTATTTTTTACTATTTATAATACTTGTAACTTTTTCTATAACTTCAGACGGTGTACTCGAAGCTTTGACGATGTAACCAGCTGCACCGAGAGATTCGCCCCGGGCGATGTCTGAGGCTTGGCCACGATTTGAGAGTATTATGAAAATTGCAGTTTGGGCCAGGTTTTCTTCTTTCAATTTTTCCATCAGTTCAAAACCATCCATGACCGGCATAACAACATCAAGCAATACGACATCTGGGACAAAACCTTGGTGAAATTTTTCGAGCGCCGGCTCTGGGCCGAGAGCAGTCGTGACACTAAAATTTGATTGGTTGAACTTCAGTGCATACATATCGAGCAAGAAACTGTCATCGTCAATAATGAAAATTTTTTTCTTAGTTTCCATACCAGTCCATTATATTATAGTATTATCTCTTTTACTATAGCCTGCCGTTTAATAGTTGTAGACCTCTTTAAACGGCACGTATCCGTTGGCTGATTTGACCATCGCATCTTCTCGCAGGGTCAGCATACCTCGTGAGCGAGCGAGTTTGTATATATCTTGTTCATCGGGTCGCTTGAGTATCAGATTTTGCATTTCTTTGTCGACTTTAAACATTTCAAATATAGAAATGCGCCCACGCAACCCAGACGGACATTCTGGTGATGGCACGGCCTCGTATATATTATCTTTTATATCTAGCTTTTCTCTAAATTGTTTTGGTAAATCTTCAAATTGTTTATTTATCATCTGTCTTGTAGCATCATCGATTTGTATAGGTTTCTTTGAATCTTTATATATTCGGTGAGCTAGACGCTGGGCAATGCAAAGTACGAGCGTCGGGGCGATGAGATATGGGTCGATACCCATATCGATGAGTCGAGGGATAGCTCCAGCTGCGGTATTGGTGTGAAGTGTTGAGAGAACTAGGTGGCCTGTCAGAGCCGCTTGGATAGCCAACTCGGCAGTTTCTTTATCACGAATCTCACCAACCATGATGATGTCTGGATCTTGTCGCAATATCGAACGCAAACCAGCAGCAAAAGTGTAGCCAATCTCTGGCATGACTTGGGATTGATTGACTCCGTCGATGTGGTACTCGACTGGGTCTTCGAGGGAGACAATATTTTTTGCTTCTCGATCTAGTTCATTTATCATCGAGTAGAGGGTTGTACTTTTACCAGAACCAGTCGGGCCAGTTATGAGAATCAGGCCGTATGGTTTGGTTATAGCTTCGCGAATCATCGCCAAATCTTCAGGGGACATGTCGAGTTGTTCTATCTTTTGTATTCCCCTTTCAGAATCAAGTATTCTGATTTCAACTTTTTCGCCATAGTAGCCCGGCATGGTAGAAACACGAAAGTCTACTTTATGGCCATCGATCTTGGCCGAGAAACCTCCGTCCTGGGGTTTTCTTTTTTCATCAAGTCTAAGTTTGGCGAGAATTTTTATACGAGCAACAACACCGTTGTAGACATTTATTGGTAAGACGAGTGATGTATGTAGGGTGCCGTCTATTCTGAACCTAACTCTGACTTTGTCGCCGACATTTTCGATGTGGATGTCTGATGCCCGCCCTTCGGTTGCGTGGCGAAGAATGACTGCGACTATTTTTATGATTGGCGCATCTTCAACTATTTTTTCTTCTTCACCTTTTTTAAGTTTATCAGAAGCTTTTTGGCTGGCCTCGATGGTGACACCATCGTCTTTACTACCAGCGATTTCAGCGTCGAGCTCGGAAAGAGCTTGGTCGACTTGACTGTCGATGCCTTCATAGGTTCCGAGCAATTTATTGTAAGCCGAAGTTTTGATTAAGAAAAGTTTAAATGGCTTGCCGATTTTTGAGGTGATAAAGGTGATGGCATCCATGGCTTGAACATTTTCTGGGTCAAGTATACCAATCTCAAGGACACCATCGGCCTCCCCAATTGGTAAAAAGTGGTAGATTTTGACTGCATCGACTGGGATGAGTTTGAGCACGTTTGAGTCGACAGATTTGTAGTCTATGTTTTTAGCTGGAATATTGAAAAGTGCTTCTTTTGTTTCAAGAATTTTGTCTTCGTCTATATCAAGATCAAGTAGTGCCTCGTCTATACTGCCGTCGTGTTTTTCGTTTGCGATTTTTGTAACTTGATCAATCTGGTCTTCACGAAGAATATTATTCTTAACTAGAGCCTCGAGAAGTATCATACTAATTTGTGGTGAACGAAATTACTTCGCCGTAGTGCAGTACCCCGTTTATCTTTGCGACCGCTCTGAAGAAGTAAGCTGTTTTTGATTTGAGTAGAGAGATTGGTGTGACAAATGTTCCAATCAGAGAAAGTTTTGCGGGTTTGGTCGAACTACCGAGGTTTGGTGTCGGGCCATAATCAAAGTAAACAGTCGTCACGCCATTTGTGTCGCTCACTATTCCGGCAAGCAAGGCGCTTTTTTCTGTTACTTGTGTTGGCTGATCGGTGACTACTGGTGAGGTCGGTGCAGTGCTTGCAATATTTGAATTATCTATTGGGGCGAATGGGTTTGGTCTCCCAGGAACTGCTTCTTCTAATAGAACTGTATTGTCTTTGAGGTTACCAAATGATTGGTCGCTAAAAATAGAAGTGTCGATCTTGATCCTCGTTAAAGATGTTAGTGTCGAGAGGAAAGCAATGTCTTGCGATATTTTATCGCTGACCCCAGGCGAGGCGCTATTTATAGAATCGATTGCTGAAGTGCTGAGGGAAGAAGATGAAAGAGAGCTAGTTACAGTCGCGGCTTGGGTGTTTAGATCTTGTGCAAAGTAAAGATACATAGCAGAGACGACCATGACAAGCGATAGGAATATTAATGTTTTATGTAAAAATTTATTCATATTATTTTAGCCAGTAGGTTACGATCCTTAAATTAAATGTATATATGTTTGGATCTACTGTCAGATTGCCTTTGTCTGGCTGCGGAACACTGAAGTCGACCGACTGAACATCCACTAAACGTAGATTAGATTCTATATCTTTCAAAAATTGTATAAATGTAGGGTAATCCCCCTCTGTCGTGAACTCAATTGGGAAAGAGCCATACGGTAGAGCCGCCGAAGGATCGCTTGATGTCACAATTGTTGTATTGCCGTTTGCCGTTGTCTTGGTGCTTTGTGTGTTATCTTGCGCTTCAAATCTGATATTTTTGAGCGGCATGTTGTGGGAGTTGGCTATCCGCTCGATCTCGAGTATGAATTTGATGTTGTTGACTGTATTTGGAAGAAAATGTTCTAGGCGAGTTCTGTCGTCGGGGTTGATATTTTGATATGTTTTGACTAGGTTGTCTTGGTCCTTTTGTAATTCTTTAGAATTATCGAGCGCGACATTGTAGGCAGCCACGTCTTTCTTTAAATTTGAAATGTCACCGTATAGTGGGTTTACGATGGTGAAAAATAGTATGCCAGAGAGTATAAGAAGTATGATTGAAAAAATAAATTTCATAGATTATTGTGGTTGATTATTGTTCACTGGGGTCGTGCCTTGGTCGGTCGGAGTATTTGTGGTTTGTGCCGGTGCAGCTTGCGTATTATTAATTTTTGACTGTATTTGGTTTAGAAGAAAATTTTTCTGATAAGACAGTAAACTTGGGTCAGCCATAAAAGTAACATCAAATGTAACATTGTTCACCTTGTCTCTGTTTATATTTGAGAAAATTACATTTTTGAAAAGTCGTCCTTTAGTTGAATTAAACGCGTCGGCCTGTAGAGCGATAGATTTATAATCTGGGGCCGTACCAGATAGGTGGACGATGAAACCTTCGGCTGTTGTTTGGTGATCAAATGTTACGTATTGAACCGAGGGTATAGTTAGATTGCCAAGGAGTTCAAACATTGGCGACAATACTAAGTGCTTTGAAAGTATTGCCTCGGCAGCTGAGGATCTTTTGTCATAGAGTTCTAGTTCGTCGATGGTATCTTTATCAAAAGAATCGCGAACGTGGCCAAGCGAGGTCGACAAAACATCTTCTTGTTTTATTAAATAATTTTTATACAAAAACAAACCACCAGCCGATAAGCCAACGATCGCCAGTATGACAAAAGATAGCGCGGTAAAGATACTTCTTGGCGCGCGAACAGGCTTGGAACTTGTCACTGTTATGGGTCGCTTTGGTATAAAAGATGTTTGGAATGAATTTTCCATGGATTTTTATTAAGACAATTGGCGAAGGGCTAGCCCGACTGCGACAGAAAACTCTGGGCCACTCGATATAAGGACAGGTCGCAAAAACGCAGGGGCTTCAGTTTTGGCAAATGGGTCGCCGTAGATGACTTCGGTGTGGAGTTTATCTTTAGCCCAATCGAGAAGTCCTTTGGTTAGTGAACCGCCGCCGACCAAAATAACCTTGCTGATATTCTTATTATACTTCTTCTCGTAAGCAAGTACAACACTATTTGTGTCAGAAAAGATATAATCGACAGATAGGCGCACTATGTCGGCGACTTCGGTATTGCTTGCGCTGTCTAGGCCGACCGATCGCTTTAATTTTTCTGCTTCATCAAAAGAAATGCTCAGTGAAGATGAAATATTGCGAGTGATGTCTTGCGAACCCCTATTTACAACGTGGAATACTCTGACGATTCCACCTTCGACTATAGAGAGCTTGGTTTTTGAAGCTCCAAAATCCATAAACATGACTGGGGCCAAGTCGTGCCCAAATGAAGACCTGATGTTGCTGAATATCTCCATTTCAAATGAATCTGACTTGATGTCGGTTTTAGAAAGTATGTCTTGATACCGCGACAGGATATCGTTGTGAATGGCGACGACTAGAACTTCGAGTTTGACATCGTTTGATTCTGTTTCCGTGACTTGCGGAATAGAATTATTGTCAAAAACTGATATCTCTGGCGGAACGACGAACCAATCGAGGCTGACCTCGGTAATCGGCAGTGGTATATATTTGCGAGCTTCGATTGGTACAACATTTGGTAATTCACTTTCTGTTACTTTGCTCGGCAGAGAAATAGTGAATATCAAACTAGAAGAAGATGGTATAGCAACGACACCGCTTTTTGTAGTGATATTAGATTCTTTCATAACATCAACGAGCGCTCTGGCGATGTCTTCGGCTGGCAGGTTGGTAACCGTCCCGACTTCGGTCTTGGCATATGGGCCAAGAGCAAGCGCGCCATAAGTTTCAAGTATGGCCTTGCCTCCTTTCTTTTTTAACTGGACAACTTTTATCGAAGAAGTCCCAATATCGATACCGAGCGCGTTGGCAGTTTTTTTATCGGTCGTGAATATCTTAGACAAGCCGGCAAGTCCAGAAGATATTATTTTCTTTAGCGAATTATCCATAGTGGTTGCACAAATTATACCATAGCTCTGGTAGAATAAGACTGTGGAATCAAAGATAAAATCTCTCGTCGATATGCTGCTTGGGCTCGTCTTTAGAGAAGAGTGCCTAGCTTGTAAAAAACCAGGTTCGGGGTTGTGCCAGGATTGCCTCGCCAAGCTCGATAAAAATATGCGCGAGACGGCTGTCGATGTCGTTGCTTTATATGACTATCGCAATCAAGTTGTACGAGAAGCGATATGGAGGCTCAAGTACTACAACACGCGGGGTTTAGGTAAAATATTTGGCAGACTTTTATATGAAAATATGGTCGAGGATATTTTTGATTTGAAATTCATCGCAGGTAGCCAGCCGATTTTGGTAATACCAGTGCCGATATCAAAACAAAAGAGCAGGGCCCGAAACTATAACCAAGCAAAAATTATTGCTAGGTATTTTTGCGCTCCGGTTGGTAAAAATAATTTGGCGTTGCGAACCGATATCGTAGAAAGAGCGATCGACACTCCCCCGCAGGCTCGGATCGTCAATCGCACTGCGCGCATAAAAAATATCAAGGGAGCGTTTAGGTTAAAAAATAAAAATGCTGTTTCGGGTCGGGTGGTCATCGTCATCGACGACGTCACGACAACCGGCGCAACGATCGGCGAAATAAAAAAGTTGTTAGAGTCAGCCGGCGCAAAAAAAGTTGTCGGCTTTGCATTGGCGCATTAATTTTATTTCTGCCACATGTCCCAAATCATACCGGCAATATTTCGGGGTTTGCCTTCGAGCGCAAAGTAGTGCATGTCGATAAACGGCAGAGTGTTGCACTCGATTATCGCCCACTTTTGCGTACTTTCATTTTTTGTCGGGTCGGGAATCAGACAATCGAGGCCTATGACTGGCAGACCGATTACTTTTGCAGCTTTTTCAAGAATTGGAATGAAGCTCGGGTGCAAGCTATCGATCATTTCTTTGGTATAACCTCCGAAAAGTTGGCCGTTTCTATGGGAAAGATATATGCGCTTGTTGTTTTCTAAAATGTTTTCTAATCCATAGCCTAGCCTCGATACATGACTTTTTAATTCATCGTTGATGCGGATATTGTAGCGAGTATTTTCTTTTTTTGAGTTTTTCAAATCTATCAAATACTTTATACTATTTTTACCGTCGCCAATTATAAAAGGGGGTTCACCACTATAGAAACCAGCGAGCTTGCCACCGACGAGCGTTGCCCTGCATATGTAGCCATCGACATGCTCTTCGGCAATTGTATATGGGGAAATCTGTCTTGTTAATCGAAGTGCATTTTTAAATTCTTCAAATGTATTTATATTTGTGACCGTGTGCCGGGCTCGAGAGCCTAGCATTGGTTTTACTATTATCGGTTTTTCTAATTTGGAAAATTTTTTCTCTAGGCTCGATAATCTTATAGGAAATATCTTTATAAATTTCGGAACTGGGACACTGTGCCTGGCTAATTCTTTTTTAAGAATAATTTTATTGTCCCAATCTTTTTTAAAATCTAGGTATTCTGGTTGCACTGGTATACTTTCAAAAAAAATTGTTTTGTCGCCGAGTTCTGCCCGATACCAGTCTATCCCACGTTTGCCGAGAAAAACTTGTTCCATTTTTATACCGCGCCTTTCGGCCTCTTCCCAGATAACGCGAGAACGAAAAGATTTTGATTTTTCTATGTCAGAAGAAAAACTGGCCAAGCCGATTTTCGAAAGACCTGTGAATAAAAAATTTGGTACACTGCTTGCAAAGTTTTTCAGAAATTGTGGCGCGTGCTTAGTGGCCCACGAGATGTGCGAGTCAAATAGCGGCGAGATGCTGTTTTCTATAAAAACGAGTGTGTGGTTGATCTCGCTATCACCACAATATGGGCATTTATTTTTCTTTTTTTTCACTTTGTTTGCCTGGTACAAAGAAAGGGAGCTGGGCTCCCTCCTTTGCGAGACTTTAATCTCTCTTAGTGGTCGTTGCCTTTTTTCATAAACCAAAATAATTTAACAGGGCTTATAAGCGCGACCTGGGTTTATTATACCATATTGCCTCTATCACAATCCTGCTTTGGCGTTTAGGTCGGTTTCGTAGTTGGTTACATAATTTTCCAAATGGCTTGAGAAAAATTTAAATACAAAAATATTTACCAAAATAATCAAAACTATAATGACCCAATAATTTTTAACTTTTGTCTTCATTCTTTATTTATATCACCAAGTTGTGCAAGAAACTGTGTCGGTGCAATACGCCCAACTATTTGCGCGGTTACCGGGGTCGTTGATGGGATCATTTGAGGAAAAATTTTCAACCGTTCCAAAAACCAAGAATTTATAATTAACCCCATCTGATCTATATAGATAGCAATTGCCAGTCGACAGTGGCCTTGGGTCTATGGGCAGAATCGATATGTATGTTGGGGCAAGATTTGGTATGTAGCCATTTGCCCCGGTTCTCGTATATGTGCCACTGCCGTTAAAGTCACTGCAAGTCCCCGGGCCAGGCACGTTGACCGAAGTGCTATAAAAATTTCCACCGGTGCTTGGGTATGATTTGTTTACAGAGTAGTAGAGCTCGAGAGCGTTTCTAACTTGTATCATGTCTTGCTTTCTTTCGGCATCTCTTGCTTTCGAACGGGAAGCATTGAGCGCCGAGACGACGATACTCGCCAAGAAAGTGATGATCGCTATGACGACCATGAGTTCAACTAGAGTGAAACCTCTTTTTTTATTTTTCATAAATAAAATTAAAAGAAGAAATTATAAATCGATAGAAGAAATAAAATAATAGCAACAATAACCAGTATTTTTCTTGACTGCTCTATGTCTTTGACCTTGCCGCCGCTTAGTTTCATGACCATGCGGTGCATCCAAGGGACTTTGGCTTCGGGTTTTGCCAGAGGCCTGTATGCTATATTTTCTTTTTCAAACTCTATGCCCTCCACAAGTTTATTATACTTAAATTGAATTGATTAACCAAACAGCAAAATTTTTAGATCCAGTGGGCCAGATAGGCTATGAAGAGTATGGCGGCGAGCAGACCGAGGAGCGATTGGGCCCTCGAGAGAAGCGCGATGATTACAACCACGATAACAACCTTGATAGGACCGAGCATCACGAGCGACGACCAGATTGTTTGAAGAAGTGTTTGAATAAAAGTCATATCGATAAATTAATTAGCTTTTAATGTCCACATTATACACCCTATTTAATAGTATTGTAAATTTTATTTGTTCATAATTTTTATTGTACAAAGACAATAGTTAATAAATTCTCTTACTTGCTTGCATAAAAAATGCCCCTGAATTAGGAGCATTGGGTGAAAATTTTTTCCTGAGCTTATAATTTGGCTAAATACTCTTGTTTTCGGAGTTGTTTAACTTAGAATCCCGTCGGAGATTTCTGATTAGAAAAGGGAGCCAGATTAATACAGCAACAAGAACAATCATGCTTAAAATTGTCAGGAAATCAAAATTGATTTTCATAATTTCCATATCATTTATTATTTATACTTAAGTTAAGTGTACTACAAATTCTTTTTATACAAAAATAGCAGGGGGTTGTTTGAAAAGATCGTTGCGGAGGCGGTGAGATTCGAACTCACGGACCCGATTAAGGGTCGACGGTTTAGTAAACCGTTGATTTAAACCACTCATCCACGCCTCCAATATGCTCCGCATTGTCGGAATCTCGTGTCTGAGTGGTTCTCTCGCTCTGCTCGCGGGTAAATATAAAGCAGTTTATATTTACCCCATCTCATCCACGCCTCCAATTTTCACATACTAGCATAACAATAGTTTTGAGTAAAAATATCAAATATGATAATGTGTAGGGGCATTTTGGAACCGTGTCAGAGTGGTCTAACGTACCTCTTTGCTAAAGAGGTAGGGGCTTTATACCCCCTCGAGGGTTCGAATCCCTCCGGTTCCGCCAAAATTTAAAAGTACCTTAATATGATTAAGGTACGGTTGGGTTAAAAAAGAAAATTAATAGCCAAATTCTTTCATTACAGCTTTTGTTGTTGTTATAGCTGCACTATTATCGCCTGTTTGAACAAGGTTCTGCTTTGTGGCAGATGAAGGGGGCATTAAAAATTTCTTTTTCGAAATTTTTTTGAATTCATAGTAGTGACCAGTGTGTTCGTAGTAAGCTTTGCCGTCGCTTGTAGCAAAACTTCTTATTCTTTTCGGCATATGTTTAGTTTTAAAGTGTTAAAAAAATTTCAAATATTCGTAATATTTTTAAAGAACCAGTATAATAATTATATAGAAATCGGGGGAATAATACAATTTTGATAATAGAATTAGACCTACCTAAATCCCTCTGGTTCCGCAATTTTTGGGTTGTGTGAGTTGTAATTTTATTTTACAATCTACTTTATGTCATCTACCATACAAAATATTGATGCAAAATGGCGGCAAATGCTCAACAAAGTTCCAGAGATCACGCTCTGGTTTTGGTTCATAAAGGTAATGTGTACGACTGTCGGGGAAACAGCTGCAGACTATTTAAACGTAAACCTCAATCTGGGTTTAACCGGAACATCGATCGTAACTGGAATATTGCTTGCTATCGCCCTCGTCTTTCAATTTAGAGCAAAAAAATATGTCCCGGTAACCTATTGGCTTTCTGTCATGTTCATCAGCGTGTTTGGAACACTCGTGACGGATAATCTAACCGACAAAATCGGCGTACCGCTTGAAACAAGCACCATCATATTCAGTATTCTTTTGGCTGCCACTTTCATTGTTTGGTATTACTTCGAAAAAACACTGTCAATCCACTCGATATTTACACCTCGAAGAGAAGCTTTTTATTGGCTCACTATTTTATTTACTTTTGCGCTTGGCACAGCTTCGGGCGACCTGATGGCCGAAGGGCTTGGCCTCGGCTATGCGACAACTGGTTTCATCATCGCAGGTCTGATCGCAATATTTACGATTGCTTGGCGATTTAAATTAAACCCAGTCTTGTCTTTTTGGCTTATTTATATTTTGACTCGGCCACTCGGCGCATCGATCGGTGATTATCTATCTCAACCTCCAAAATACGGCGGGCTGGGGCTTGGGGCGACTGTCACTAGTTTCATATTTGTCGGTGGTATTCTTGCAATTGTCGCTTACCTTTCAATAACCAAGAGAGATGTTATAAAAAAAGAAAACAAAGAGGGGGTTGAAAAAGAAATTGGTTCAAATAAAAAAAGAAGTGGCTTGATTCAAACGATAATTGTCGTCGCCTTGCTTGCGACCGCCGGGTTGGTTGGCTATAACATGCGCCAATCTGCCCTAAAGAATGCAGATACGACTTCTCGTTCTGGTGGCGCGAACACACAAACATCACCGCTTGGTGACATGTCTTCATTTAAAACTATTACCCAAGATACTCTCGATTTACTGAATGCAGGAAACCAATCTGGCGCGACTACCCGTATCGGAGATTTGGAATATGAATGGGACAGTGCCGAAGCACGACTAAAACCAAAAAATCCTACTGCCTGGACATTGATCGATGGCAAGATCGATAAAGTCTTGCGAGAACTCCGAGCCGTCAGTCCAAATATAGCAAATGAGAAGGTTGCACTGGATGCTCTACTTGCAGTCCTCTAACATAACTACAATTCTTTTGCTCTAGATCACAAAAGAGTATATTATACGTTACATATGAGTGAACTATTACAAAAGCAAGAAGAGCTTAAAAGGCTTATTCTAGAAGCCAAATCTGGCAACGACAAAGCCTTTGAGCAAATTTATTCTTCTTACTATACCCCGCTTTACCGATATATCCTCTCTCGTATCAAGCACAAAGACGAAGCCACAGACATGACCCAGAATGTTTTTATAAAAATCTGGGGCGCCATACCAAACTGGAATGAGAACCATACTTCACCGCTTTCTTTTTTCTTTACTGTTGCGCGCAACAGCATGATCGACTATTTCAGGAAAAATTCTCATCGTGAAATTGTTTCTGATGAAATTGTCGGTGCTAGAGCCGAAGCAGTTGCCGAGAAGGAAAACTTTGATGATTCTGACTTGCACGAAGTTTTGTTTGAGGTAGTCGCCAGGCTTTCCGAAGAACAACAAGAGGTCATAAATCTTTTCTACGTCAGTGACATGTCATACAAAGAAATTTCCGAAATTACCGGTAAGCGCGAAGATGCTATACGTCAAGTCCACTCGCGGGCCATAAAAAAATTGCGAGAGCTTTATAAAAATTAATATGAACGATCAAGAATTCGAAAATTTAATAAGAAAAAATCTAAAACAAACCGATCTACCAGATCGAGCTTCTTTGAAGTTCGCGCTCGAGCATATCGAAGTTAATACAGAAAAAGAATTTTTGCCGATCGAGAGCCCATTTGTAAAGGTTTCAGAATTTGCAAAAATTTGGAAAACAAAACGGGCGATACTTGTTCCAAGCCTGATAGTCCTTATTGTTGTCGGCATCTATTCATTGTCGCCGAGTAGGGCAAAAAATGACGCGAGTATAAAAGACTTGGTCGTTCAAGATGAATCAGTCGAAGAGTCTGGTGTCGATTACGATGACCTAGCCGCTCCGACCGATTTAAATGAACCAGCAGTTATAGATTTAACATCATCAACAAATGCGCTCTAATTTTAAAAAAATATTAATAGCAATTTTTCTCGGTTCGAGCCTTGTGCCAGTTTTTGCCTTTGCGGATAATTCAAACAAGGGTTTAAAAAATAATCCTAGCCAGATAACAGATCCGAGTAACGTCTGTAGCAATATCGGTAATCTGGAATCAAAATACTCTGATCAAATCACGGGTGCCGAAGTAAAACATTCTCAAAATGAAGCCGATAGGCTAGCAAAGCTTGCCAAGGCCGAAAGCGATGCCGATGCTAAGCGGGCCGCCAGCCGTGTAGGCATAGATAGCAGGCATGCAGAAAACTGGAACAAAATCACAAAGAGAGCCACGACCGATGCTGAGAAAAAAGCAGTCGAAGTTTATAAAAATGCTGTTACAAATGCAGTTAATATTCGACGTGCGAGCATCGACCAAGCTATAAAAATTTACAGAGATGGTCTAAATTCTGCTATCACAATGCATGCAAAAAGCGTCGACGACTCTATTACTACATTCAAGGCTAGTGTCGATGCGGCGTTATCTAAAGCATCGGCCGATTGCCAGGGTGCAAGCAGAAGTGTCGCCAAAAATTTGAAAATGGATACAAATAAAATAATCTTAAAAGCCCGCAAAGACCTAGAAGACAGCAGTAAAAATTTTCTTATGACCGATACATTAAATAACCTAAATAAAACTCGCGATGATGCTATTGCCCTGGCAGAAAATATATTCAAAAAAGCAATCGAAAAGGCCCAAGCTGATCTCCTCTTTGCCTTCAAATAAAATATTTATAGTCTTTTAATTCATCTCTTGCTATACTAGTCTCATGGAAGGCGCCACAATTGAAACTATCAGCTGGGAAACCCTTGAGTACAATCACAAGAAAAAAAGCCCTGATTTTATCTGGACTATAATACTTGTGACAATTGTCGCTTGCGTAGTTGCAGTTTGGCTTGGCAATTTTGTCTTTGGAATATTTATTTTTATCTCTGGCGGCTGCCTTTTGATGTTTAGCATTCGCGAGCCAGGAACAGTGCGGTTCATGATCGCAAATGACGGTCTGATGATGGGTAAAAATAAATACCCCTGGAAAAATATCAAGGGTTTCAATATCCTGCCTGGGGATGTCGAGAGTAAACTCATGATCGAAACGACTAGATATTTCTTGCCTATCTATACCATTACCCTTCCGGCTTCGCTGACCAATCAGGTTAGAGAATCGATTGCAAAATTTGTCCCGCAAATACAATTGCGAGAATCAAATTCAATGATCTTAGCCGATAAACTTGGTTTTTAACCAAAAGTAAATGTATACATATCGAGTACTCCGGACTCGATTTCTATTTTTATAGTGTGGATTCCTGGCAGGTCGTCGTGGATGAGTCGATAGAGCCTATCGCCGTCTATCGTCGCTTCGCTTGTGGCTGGGTCGACATCTGCGCCGGCAAATGCGCCAACTGGTTTGCCATCGCGGTAGACTTTTATCTTGACTGGGTCTTTTGAATTTCTAGCAACTACATAAACATCTTTAGAGATATACCTAAACACTATATCGCTCTTTGGCCCAGCCTCGGCGTATTCGGGGCTCATATTCCAATCACCACCAAGATAAAGGGTATTCGGCGAAATAATATCTGGCAGTGTAAATGTCTGCGGGCCGTTTAGATATTTTGTACCATTTCCCAAGTATTCATTCCTACGCGAACCAAAATATGTTTCTGGGCTACCGATCGAAGACAGGTCGGCTTCTGGTATGTTGACGGTTGATTGTTCGGTGGCTTTTTGGCCGAGCCTACTTGCCCGTTCGGCGAGCGCAGTTTGTATCGCTTTTTCTGTTTCATCGTACTGCCCCTCGCCGGCGTGGTCGTGAACTATATAGCCGTCGATATCGATGAGATATTCTCTCGGCCAGTATTCATTGTTAAATGCATTCCAAGTTTTGTAACCATTATCAAGGACAATCGGATATTCGAGTCCAAATTGCTTGGCCGCTGCTTCGACATTTGATTGCAATTGTTCAGAAGCAAATTCGGGCGTATGCACGGCAACAATGACGAGGCCTTGGTCTTTATATTTTTGATACCAAGCTTTTAAATACGGAAATGTGCGCTGGCAGTTGATGCAACTATAATCCCAGAAATCAACGAGGACTACGTTTTTACCGACGTATTGGCCGAGGGTTATCGGCTGGCCGCCTGTGTTTATGTAGCCGTCGGGGCTGACTAGCTCTGGGGCCTTGGTGTATTTTTTCATTTTCTCTGCGAGCGTCAACATTTCGGTTGATGAAATTTGAGAATTTATTTCTTTAGTCTTGTTAGTATCGTCGTGTTTTGAAAGTAGGGTTTGCTCGATATTGGCGACATTGAACAATCCATTTGTTGTTAGACTTGTTTCGAGTTTTCGATCATAGCCGGTGGCAATAGCAATGCCGACGATTAAAAATAGTATGCCGATGATGCGCTTGAATTTGCCTTTAGGGTCAGAACCGACGCCTAGCAGGTGCATGAGCTTCTGTCCGGCAAAAGCGACGACGAGTAGCGCAAGCGACAACCCGAGAGCATAGGCAACCAGATCGACAAGCCCAGAAACAAAATTTTTCGGCAGAATTACAGCCAGAATTATGAAATATGTCGGCGAACAACTCGAAAAAACTGGCCCGAGTGCGGCGCCGATCGTGATATCGCCGATAAAATTTTTTTTGTTATAGCCGGTGGCAAGAAGTTTATTTGATTCTTGGTTTAGGTTATTTAAAATTGGAATGCCTTCATAGATATTTGGGAAAAGCATCGATAACCCGATCAAGCCTATAACCGTGCCAGAAAAAATTTCCCAAAAGGCCTGGGGAATGGTTACAAATAGGCTGCTTACTTTTAAGATCAAAGTAAAAAATATGACCGAGAGCGCGAGCGAAGCGGTGACGGTTATGACTTTTTTAAAGTTTCGCCCCTCGGCCATCGAGCCACCGACTATAACCGGCAAAAGTGATATGGTGCAGGGTGCGAGGACCGTTAGAACTCCAGCTAGAAATGATAGAAAAAAGAAAAACATGGTTTAAAAATTTAAAAAATCATTAAGATGTTAATGTATCTATCATATCACAGACGAAGAAACTATGATAAAAAGATGTTTTTCATATTTGTGTGATCCCGGCAGGAATCGAACCTGCATCATAACTTCCGCAAAGTTACGTCCTATCCATTGAACGACGGGACCAAATACCGTACTAATCTACACTAACAATTATACATTAGCAAGCGTTTTTTGTTATAATATACTATGTAAAAACATTGGTCGGTTTATTAGATAATATTTTTAAAAAATTATGAATATGGAAAATAAAGATTCTTTATCTTGTCAGTGCTGCGGTCATGGCGAGATGATGCACAACAACAAGCATTATTTGCTAAAAAAGTTTTTCATGCTTGTGCTTGTTATTATCGTATTTTGTTTTGGCGTTCAACTTGGCGAGATAAAGGCCGAACTCAGATATTCTGGTTTTGGTCATGGTGGCATGATGGGTTGGAATCGTGGTTTTGATAATAACGATAACTATGGTTACGGCATGATGGGTTGGGTAAGGCCAGATACTTCGGCAGCCAAGCCTGCAACGACGACACCAGCGGCAAAGCAATAGACTCTATAAATTAAAATCTCTCCTGTTGGAGAGATTTTAATTTTGGCTTGCCCAGTCTTTGAGTTCTTTTATGGTTGCTTCGCCACAGACGGTCTTGCCAGTTTTTTGATTTAGAAAAAATGGAACACCGCCACAAGGCTCTGGTTCGCAATCGAGGCGCTCCATCATTTTATTATTTGCTTCATTGTGCCAGATTTCAATTTTTTTAATTTTGAAACCTTCCTTGTTCAATTTATCTACGAGCTTCTCCATGTGTATGCAGTGGGGGCATTCGAGCCCATAGAAAAAAAGTAATTCCATTTTATTTTGTTATCCTAGAGAGTCTGGCTTTTTGGCGAGCAGCATTGTTTTTCTTGAATATTCCTTTCTTTAGGGCTTTGTCGATAGCGGCATAAGCTTTTGGGAGCATTTTCTTTGCTTCAGCTTTTTTGCCATCTTTGACAAGATTTTCGATATTTTTTGTTATATCCTTGACGGCTTTTTTATTGCGATCATTGGCGGCTTTTTTTGTTTTCGAGCCGCGAAGAGCCTTCTTGGCTGATTTTGTAATTGGCATAATTTAAATTCTTAATCTAATAAAATTCTTAATCGAATAAGGGCATAGTATCAGAAATAGCCGGCAAAGGCAATATTTGCTATGATCAGAGCATGATCGCCCATCTAAGTGGAACTATAATTTCAAAAGAAGATAAATTTATCATAATTGATGTTTCTGGTGTCGGTTACAAAGTTTTTGCCACGCTCGATACCCTTTCCGGGTTTAAAGAAAAAGATTCTGCCAGCCTTTGGGTGTATACAGCCGTACGCGAAAATGCTATCGACCTATATGGTTTCAAAACAGAAGATGAAATGAATTTTTTCGAGCTTTTGCTCGATGTCTCTGGTATTGGACCGAAGTCAGCAATTTCAATTCTGTCAGTTGCCTCAGCAGATACCCTGCGCAAAGCTATTGCAAGTGGCGATACAAGCTATCTCAATAAAGTTTCCGGTATCGGCAAAAAAACAGCCGATAAAATAGTGCTCGAGCTTCGCGACAAAGTAGCTTTCGACAAAAACGCGGGCGCCGATGATTCTCTGCGGGGCGAGGGCGATGTTTTTGAAGCATTAAAAACTCTTGGCTATTCACACAATGAGGCTCGCGACGCGCTCAAGCAAGTGGGAGCTAATATTTCCGGAACCAACGCTCGCATCAAAGAAGCGCTAAAAATTCTAAGCAGTAAATAATCATGCCCGAACTACCAGAAGTCACAACAACAGTTAATGGCCTGCAGGGCGTTTTGCCAAGACTTGCCATTTTATCTGTTTGGACAGACTTGGCAAAAAAGAATCAGCCTATAAAACAATTCAAGGAGACCCTAAAGAGCGAAAAGTTTTTTAAAAAATTTAAGCGCCAAGTAGTCGGGGCTAGAGTTTTAAATGTCGAGCGTCGGGCCAAAAATATCCTGATCAACCTTTCAAATAAAAAAACTATTTTAATCCATCTAAGGATGACTGGCCATATCCTCTATGGTAAATACACCTACGATAAAAAAGAAAATATGTGGCGGCCAAGCCAGGGTGAGCGGAAATCTCTTTTTGACCCATACAACCGATTTATCCATGTTGTTTTCTCACTTTCAAACGGCAAGCATTTTGTTTTTTGTGACTCGCGAAAATTCGGCAAGGTCACAACCCTCGATACAGGCGAAGCCCACGAAACGATTCATTTAAAAAATATAGGTCCCGAACCACTCGATAAAAATTTTAAATTGAAAGATTTTATAGAAAGACTTTTTAAAAAACCAACTCGCTATATAAAAACTGTTTTGATGGATCAAGGTGTCGTCGCTGGTATCGGCAATATTTATTCAGACGAAATGCTGTGGCTCTCTGGCATCCACCCAGAGTCGCAATCAAAATTTATATCAAAAGAAAAACTCTCGACTCTTTTTCTAGCTATGAAGCAAGTTCTAAAACAAGGTATAGATTTCGGAGGTGATTCGATGTCTGACTATCGCGACATAACCGGCGGCCGTGGCAGATTTCAAAACAAACACAACGTCTATGGCAAGAAAAACGAGCCCTGTGGCAAGGCGGGTTGTCATGGTGTTATAATAAGAAAAGTTTTAAATGGTCGCAGTGCGCATTTTTGCAACAAACACCAAAAATTATTCAATGGAAAAAAGAATTCAAAAAAATAGAGGCGACGCGAGCATGATCATGGTCATACTGATGGTCTTGGTTGCCATATTCATAATCTGGGTTTTAACCGGTGGGCCGAAAAAAAGCGAGGGCAAACCATACATCACCCCAGGGACAGACCAGAGTGCCCCACTACAACCATACGGGCCATAGCTAGCCTTGTAATATTCTAAAGAGTGCCACCCCGGCCGCAACTGAAACATTGAGCGACTCTTTTTTGCCTAGCATAGGTATCTCTACTATCTTGTCGCACATTTTTAATATTTTTTTATCTAGGCCTTTTGTTTCGGACCCTAGAATAAATACAAGCCTATCTTGCTTTTTTATTTTTCTGTAATCGATCGCATCTTCATCTTGCTCGATAGCGATGACTTTATATCCATCGCGCTGCAATTTTATGATCACTGGGCAGACCATTTTTTTATATTCCCACGAAATAAAATTTTCAGCCCCGAGAGCCGCTTTGGCGATATCTTTCTGAACCCGACCAAACCTATCTGCCGGTGTTGGGGTCTGACCAGTTAAATAAATTTTCGAAACTCCAACTGCATCGGCCGTGCGAAAGATGGCCCCGACATTGATAGCTGAACGGATGTCGGGAAGTATTAGTATATAATTTTTTGTTTTTTGCATTGTCCACCCTCTTGGATTCGAACCAAGGACCCCAGAGGTATAAGCTCTGTGCTCTAACCAACTGAGCTAAGGGTGGTTGGACGTTCATTCAATATATCCTAGTTGCACAATTCCTGCAATTGGAATTTTATTTCTCTTTTACAGTCTCTTCTTTTTTCTTTGGCATTATGCCGTGGGCGATGATGAGCTGGTTGTACTCGTTTTGCTCGAGCGTTTCTACTTCGATCAATTTATTGGCAATAGCGTCGAGAACTTTTCGGTGTTCTGTCAGGACTTCTTTGGCGGTTACGAGCGCATTGTTCATAATTTTTGAAACTTCTTCATCAATCATGGCGCCGACTTTTTCAGAATATTCTTCGCCACCCATACCTTTGCCAAACATCGGGTGCCCACCGTCGTTTTCAAGAGCAATCGGGCCGACAGTTTCAGACATGCCCCAGCGGGTAACCATGGCCCGGGCCATGTTTGTCGCCACCTGCAGGTCGTTCGATGGCCCAGTTGTGATATCGCCAAAAATTATTTGCTCAGCGGCGTAACCGCCGAGAGCCATGGCGATATCGTCGAGAAATTCTTTTTTACTTTGCAGCCTGCGTTCTTCGAGTGGGAGTTTGAGGGTGTAACCGCCGGCGTTACCGCGCGAAACGATCGAAACTTTGTGGACCGGGTCGGCGTGCGGCAGAACCGAGGCCACGAGCGCATGCCCGGCTTCGTGGTAGGCGGTGATTTTCTTTTCATTGTTTGAAAGAAGGTGACTCTTTCGCTCTGGCCCCATCATGACTTTTTCGATCGAACGAATGAGGTCGAACTGGGCGACTTTCTTACGGTCTTCGCGGGCGGCAAGTATTGCCCCTTCATTCATGAGCGAGTACAAATCTGCGCCAGAGAACCCTGGTGTCCGCTCGGCGATGACTTTCAGATTTACATCCTCGGCAAATGGTTTCTTGTTTGAATGGATTGTCAGAATTTCTTCGCGGTCAGCGCGGTCTGGAAGGTCGAGCACGACTCGGCGGTCGAAACGACCTGGGCGCAAAAGCGCCGGGTCGAGCACGTCAGAGCGGTTTGTAGCCGCCATGACGATAACTTTTTCATTTGGTTCAAAGCCATCCATCTCGACAAGTATTTGGTTTAAGGTTTGTTCGCGTTCATCGTTTCCTCCACCGACACCAGTTCCACGCACCCGGCCGACAGCATCTATTTCGTCTATAAATATTATGGCTGGGGCAGATTTCTTGGCCATCTTGAACAAATCTCGCACCCGCGATGCGCCAACCCCGACGAACATCTCGACAAATTCAGAACCAGATAGGTGGAAAAATGGGACCGAAGCTTCACCGGCAACTGCCCGAGCAAGGAGAGTTTTGCCGGTGCCTGGGGCACCGGTCAAGAGCACGCCTTTTGGAATGCGGGCGCCGATGTCTAAAAATTTCTTTGGGTTTTTTAGGAAATCAACAATTTCTTTCAATTCTTCTTTGGCTTCTTTTGAACCTGCAACATCTTTGAAGGTCACGCGATTATTTTTATCGTCTGGGTTTGTGATGCGAGCTTTTGATTGGCCAAAGGTAAACGCTTGCATGCCGGCGCCTTTGACTTGCCGCGACAACATCCAGATAAAAAACACTACGAGGATAACCGGTAAAAGGAATGGCAAAATATTTGCGAGCCAATATCCCCAACCGCTGTCACCTTTTATTTCAATCGGTGTGGCGTTTAGATCTTTGGTGCTAACGCCATAGTTTGCGAGTGTCGTTGAAAGAGAGCTCTCGGATTCTTTTTGGGCCGAGCCTTTAGTTTTGTCTTTAAAATAAACTGTCACATCTTGGCCCGAGACTTCTATCTTCTCTACTGTGCCAGCGCTTACATCTTTGGCGACGTCAGATATTGTCAACGCTTTTATATCTTCGGGGTTTTTTGCAACATACGAATATATGACCGTGATAGCTGCAAATATCAAAACTGCGACCAATATCTGGTTGCCTATATTGGGAACCTTTTTAGGCTGTTTTGGTTTACCCTTTTCTGCCATAAGTCTAGCTATTATACACAAAAGTGCTTAAATAAAAAATGTGGAACTGCTGGGAGTTGAACCCAGATGCAAAAGGCGCTCATAAGTGAATCTACATGTGTATCTTATTTTTTTGGTTTAAATATAGCGACTAGAGAATAAGAAAAATATCGCTACACCGAGCTCTAGATTGTCAGACTCGGGGTCGAGCAATCCCCAAATCTTAACCCGATAAATTATGCCCACTCCCTATATCGGATGTCTAGAGAGTGAACATTCGCGTGGCCGTTAGGCGACAGCGAAAGCGAAATTACCAAAATATGGTGACTTCACTGAAGCGACTTTGTTTGCACTTAGTCTTTTGGAAGTAGTTTAAAAAGATACCTCCGCACTTTACATGCACACAGATGATGACAGTCTTTCGTCGAAGCCCGTCAGTCCCATGTTTAATTTATTTTTCAAAGAATCAAGCCTCAGCCCGCTTCATTTCGCGGTTGAGGTCGCGGCGCTTGATAGCCTCTCGCTTGTCGTGCATTTTCTTGCCCCGAGCAACGCCGAGCTCTACTTTGATCCGGCGACCCTTACTATATAGCGAAAGCGGCACTATAGTCAAACCCTTTTTATTATCGATTTCTTCGAGTTCTTTAATTTCTTTTTTGTTTAACAAAAGCTTTCGTGAGCGCGTGCTGTCATAATCTTTCGGGGTGTTGCCAACTTGGTATGGCGATATCTGCATCCCGACGATGTAGACCTGCCCATCGCGCAATCTAGCATAGGCGCCGACTAGTGTCGCTTTACCAGATTTTAGCGATTTAACCTCAAAACCGGCAAGCTCGATACCGGCCTCATAGCGTTCGATGATTTCATAATTAAAATGCGCTTTTCTGTTGTCTACG
The DNA here is from genome assembly GCA_964527185.1 of uncultured Candidatus Saccharibacteria bacterium. Taxonomy (GTDB): domain Bacteria; phylum Patescibacteriota; class Minisyncoccia; order Phycocordibacterales; family UBA9973; genus UBA8515. Next base: position 215,519 of record CAZGOI010000001.1, on the reverse strand, counting down.
AGAATACTCATACATAAACATTATACATAATTTGATACAAAAACATCCCCCACAAGGAGAGATGTTAAATAATTTCAGTATGAAGATTTTATTTCAGGTATTTCATTTTTTTCTAATGCCTCCATAACAATTTCTCTATTTCTTTTCGTTAGTGGATGATGCCTGTGTTTTCTTATACTGTAGTATGTGCCCATCTTTTTGTCTTTATGCCACTTAATTTCAGAATTATAAATAGTATCGCTTTTAGTCAAGACACGGCAGATTATTTTTTTATAAGATCTTATATGCCGAATTTTCCATGAAGTAATAGCCACTGCGCCAAAAAGGATAAAAACAAAAATCAATAAACCCCATCCTTGTATAAAATTATTTGGTTGTTGCATAAATAAAAATTTTTCTTTTCTTATATCATATAATTTAAAAGATTGCAAATTAAATGGCCGATTTTTGCGATCGGCCAATTTTTTTCTTTTTTATTATCTTATGTGGTAGTCGTTTCCAACTACCAACCCAACAATTTTAAAAATCGCTGCTACGAAAAAAATCGCAAAAATGATTCTGTGTTTGGGTTCAGCTTTGCGGAGAAACCAGCAAAGCATCGACAGAGCAAAGAAAATAAAAAAGAAAATCCCGGGCAGGATTCCAAAGAATCGCATTTTAAATGGCATAAGAGCAAAAATTATGCCAAAAAAACTTAGAATACTTACAAGGCTTATATTGTAAGTACGAGAATTGGTTTTTTCCATGATTGGGAATTTTGATTTTTAAATAGGTTTAGATCAATTTAGTCGCATTATATCAGATTTTACATAAAAAGTCAAGGAAAATGGCCTTTAATTTCAAGCCTCTTTTGGCTATTTGGCTTTAGAATTGGTATTATAGGGCTATGAGTACGGGGGTAAAATTTAGCATTTCTGGCTTGCGTGGCGTTTGGGGCGAAGGTCTGACAGAGGATGTTTGCAGAGAGAACCTCGAAGCCTTTGCTATTTTCTTGCAAAAAAGAGGCGCTAAGAAAATATTGCTTGCTCGAGACACGAGGGTCTCGGGTAGTATCATAAAAAATATCGCAATCGAGGTCTTGACCGGCGCTGGCTTTGAAATCACAGATATAGATATCGCCCCTACCCCGACCTTGATATTTCTTGTTCGCAATATGCCATTTGATGGCGGGGTGATGATAAGCGCTTCACACAACCCAAAAGAATATAACGGCCTAAAATTTTTCACAAGTAGCGCCATGTATATAAACGAAGCCGAGCTCGAAGAGATAAAAAGTTATCTCGGCAAAACTGTGGAGCAAAAAGATGGTGGGATAGTCAAAGAAAATAAAAATCTGGGCAAAAAACACGTCGAACATATCATAAAAAATGTCGATAGAGATTTGATAAGGGGTAAAAAATTTAAAGTTGTGCTCGATGTCATAAATGGCGCAGGCTACGAACTTGCCCCAATGCTCCTTCGGGAACTTTGGTGCGATGTCATCGTCATAAACGGCGAGCCGAATGGCGATTTTGCCCACGTGCCCGAGCCATTGGCCGAGAACTTGGTCGGGCTTGGCGAAAAAGTAAGAGGGGTCACTGCTGATGTTGGTTTTGCCGAGGATCCAGATGCCGATCGGCTCGTCCTGTGCGACGAGCACGGTGAAATAGTTTTTGAAGAATATACTTTATCCCTTTCCATCGAGGCGGTTCTTTCTAAAGGGCCTGGAGATATTGTTACAAACCTGTCGACCTCAAACACAAATGAAGATTTGGTACAGAAAGTTGGCGGAAAAAATTTTAGAACAAAAGTTGGTGAAGGTAACGTCGTAGAAGGCATCATAGAGCACCACGCAGTTATCGGCGGTGAAGGTAGCGGGGGCGTGATCTACCCAAAAATAAATCTTTGTCGAGACAGCTTGGTCGCCATGGCGCTTACGCTCGAATATATGGCAAAAGTAGATGAACCATTATCTAAAATAATAATGGATCTGCCTAAATATTATTCTGTCAAAAAGAAAAAGCCATTTATTGGCAGTTTAAATGAGATTTTTGAAAAAGTAGTTGGTGCCTTGCCTGACGGCAGGGCTGATTACCGAGATGGTTTGAGGATAGATTTCAAAGATAGGTCTTGGGTGCAAATCCGCGAATCGAACACCGAGCCGATAGTACGCATTTGGTCCGAGGCAAAAACAAAAGATCGCGCCGAGGAATTGGTAGAAGCTGTGATAAAAAGGATTTGAAGGCATAGTATTGGATTGAAACCATGCCTTCATTTCGGATTTCTACAACTGCCGACTGCTTGGAATTCTAGAACAAATATTTTGAGGAGTTTTAACAAGAAAAATCTTACCTTAATTATACCTTTTCTATATATTAAAAAATACCATCGAGTGTGTATAAACCTATTTGGGTTCTCTTGATCGAGAACGTAACGAGCGGTAAGCCAACCTCGCGACCGATGTCTTCGGTTAATTGCCGTATGTACGTGCCGCTACTGCATTTGCATGTTAGTTTTATAATTTTATAATTCTCCTCAATCGATTTTTCGAGTGCGGTTTGCCAAGATTTTTTTATTTCTTCCTGTCTGAAGTCTCCAGATACTAGACCTATGCGCCTTGTGATTTCTTTTTCTAAATTTTCTTTTGAGATCTTTCTATTTTCTTCGAATTTCAGTTCATAGATTGTGACTTGGTGTTCTGGTTGGCCAGATTCGAATTTGCCTTGCCGTGAGAGCCTAAATAGTGGCTTGCCATCTATAGTTTTTGAAGAAAATTTTGGATACTTTTGGACAACAAGACCAATGAAATGTTTTAAAAGGGAATCACTAGACAAAATTTTTGCGTCTGGCGATTTTACCCGAGGACCAGAAATTTTGTCTAGTGACGAAGTTACCAATCCGAGTAAATCATGAGTATCCGTCGAAAAACCAACAAGGATTTCAAACTCATATGTTTTGTCCAGCCCTAAATATTTTTCTTTATTTTTGCATTCCTCGCCTAAAAGAAGTAGCAAAACCCCTTCGGCCATCGGGTCGAGCCGGCCGGCGTATGTCATTTTGGTATTTTGGGAAATTTTTCGCGATAGTCTAACGAGCTCTAGGCATTCAAGTGGGGTCTCGCCAAGATTTTTGTAGGCGATGATTACATTTTCTTTCATGTTGCTATACTAGCATATATGTGCTAGTATAGGCCCTAGGTAGTAATCTATTTATTTCTATCGGCTAAACTAAATCGCAATTGAAGGAAAGGGTAAATAATCAAATACGCGCTAGCGAGATTCGTGTAATCTCAAGCAAAGGCGAAAACCTAGGCGTTTTGAGTTTTAAAGAAGCCCTGTCAATGGCTGAAAAAGAAGGTCTCGATTTGATTGAAATCTCTGCAACCTCGACCCCACCGATAGCAAAGATAGCAGATTACGGCAAATACCAGTACGAACAAAATAAGAAGCAGAAAAAGGCCAAGGCAGGATCCAAGCCAACCGAGACTAAGTCAATTCAAGTCAAGATCGGTACTGGCGACAATGACTTAGCACTCAAGGCTCGCAAGGCTTCGGAATGGCTCAAAGACGGACATAGAATAAAAGTCGAGCTCTTCTTATCTGGCCGGTCAAAATTTATGCCAGATGAATTTTTAAAGGAAAGATTAAATCGGGTACTAGACCTTATAACCGAAAATTATAAAGTGGCCGAAGAGTTAAAAAGGGGTCCCAAGGGTCCGACGATTACAATTGAAAGAGATTTAAAGAAATAATACGCCAAAGGCGCACAAGTATGAGCATCAAAACAAATAAATCATTAACAAAGCGTTTGAAAGTCACAAAAAATGGCAAGGTTCTTTCGCGAGCGCCAGGTTTTAACCATTTCAATGCCAAGCAATCGCGCAGCAAGCAGCTCGGCGGCAAAAGGATGAACAAAATGGTTTTGACAAATAAAATCACAAGGACTTATTTACCAAATGCATAATTACTAATAAATAAAAAGACATGACAAGAGTAAAAAGAGGTGTAATAAAAAATAAGCGTCGTAGGAACATTTTGGCTCAAACAAAAGGCTTTAGATTTGGCCGCAGTAAAAAAGAAGCTCAAGCCAAAGAAGCTATCATGCACGCTGGGGCATATTCTTTTGCCCATAGAAAAGACAAAAAAGCAGACCAGCGAAGCCTGTGGACGACACGCATCAACGCCAGCGTTCGCGAGCATGGACTTTCATATAGCAAATTTATCGATACTTTGAAAAAGAAAAATGTAAAACTCGATCGCAAAATCCTCTCTGATATCGCAATGCGAAACCCAGAGACATTTTCAAGAATTATAAAGAATATGTAAAAGAAAACTCTCTAGCTAATCTAGAGAGTTTTCTTTTGGCGTTTTATTTTTAGAGGCCATCATCAGAATTTTTTCGACTAGAACTTTTGGGTCTTTGTCGAAAATTATTTTGTCATTTTGCCGATTGCCGCGTTCGATGATCTCGCGTATGGTCTTTGAAGTATCCCAATCGCCCTCGAGCACCCCGATCGGCTTGTCGTCTTCAAATGCAATCGTGAATTCGTGTATAGTGCCTATTCGCCCACAACCGAGGATGATAGCATCGCAGGAACGTGTGAGCAACAAATCCCGGCCAGGAAAACCAAAACCGGTGTAGATGATGAGATCCATATAATCAAGCGGCAAACGATATGTGTCTATGTGTTCGTGTTCGTTGGCAGCCGGTGAAATACCAATGCTGATTCCCTTTTCATCTTTGGCCCCAATTGCTGCCCACATCGGAAACCCGGCTGTTGCGCCGGTAACTAAAATCCCTCCTTGGCAGACTATCTCCCGACCAAGGGCTTTGGCTTGGTTGAAGGCATTTGCCCCACAGGTTGTTGTTTCAGCTGCTCCGCAGACGGCAATTTTTAATTTTAAATGGTTGTGCCTGTCGCCGTTGCCGATTGGACCATTGTAGCAGAGATACTCGGTTTTATTTTTTTCTGTTTTCATAATACTTTAACATTCTATCACGACTTGCTCGCCGGCTTCTGGGACGTAGGCATCGATATTTAAATTGTCGCGAAGCTTCTGGGCTAGAAACATCGAAGATTGGGGTTCACCCATGACGACAAAAACTTTTTTGACTGTTTTGGCCGTGTCTTCGACAAATTCGACCAGGTGGTTTGAATCTTTATGACCAGAGTAGCCGCGGATCATCTCGACATGGGCGCGCAGTTTTATATTTTCACCTTGGATGCGAAGATTTCGGGTGCCTTCTTGTATCAATCGGCCTAGCGTCCCGACAGATTGGAAGCCTGTTAGGAGTATGGTGTTATTGCCATCGGGCAAGTAATTTTTCTCGTGGTGAATAATGCGCCCACCGTTTGACATGCCACTGCCGGCAATTATTATTTTTGGGCTAGTGGCCCGAAGGATGGCTTTTGACTCGTCAGTTTCTGGGGTCTCGACCAGTTCTGGGAAGTTAAAAATCTTGTCGCCGGTTGAAACAACTTTGCGAGCTATATCGTTAAAATATTTTTCGTACTTCAAATAGACATCGGTGAGTTTAATTGCGAGCGGCGAGTCGAGGAATATTTTCATTTTTGGAATTGAATTAGAATTCAACAGCGAGTCTATTTCAAACAGCAAATCCTGGGTGCGTTCGAGTGAAAAAGTCGGAACGACGAGCGTGCCCTTGCGTTTGTAGTTGTCGTTGATAACTTGGGCGAGTTTTTTCTTGCGTTCATCGCGACCTTCGTGATTGCGATCGCCATAAACAGATTCCATTATCAGATAATCAGCGTCGTTAATAACTTCGGTGTCGCAAAGTATCGGCGATGGCGAGTTGCCCAAGTCGCCGGTAAAAACAATTTTTTTATTGTTGTAAGAGACTTCGAGCATGCCCGAGCCGAGTATGTGCCCAGCGTCTTTGTATAAAAAACTAAAACCGCCATCAAAACCAAGGGGTTGGTGGTAGTCTATCGTCTCCCACATCCTCATCGCTTTCTCTTCGTTTTCTTTTGTGTAAATTTCATCTAGCTTGTCGGCCTTGTCGTGTGAAAGAATTTCATCCATATCAATGAGCATAACCCTTGCGATATCTTTGGTCGGGATTGTCGATATTATTCGACCCTTGAAACCAAATTCGACGAGCTTCGGTATGCGACCGATGTGGTCGATGTGGCCGTGGGTGATAAAAAGCGCGTCGATCGAGGCGGGGTCGTATGGAAATGGTTTGAGGTTGAGCTCTTCGCCAACTTTCTCGCCCTGGACGAGGCCGCAATCGATCAAAAACCTTTTACCATTGCCTTCGAGTAGAAAATTAGCCCCGGTGACCGTTCCAGCGCCGGAGCAAAAAGTGATTTTTAATTCTGTAGCAGAAGCCATTATGGGTAGATTATACTCTAATTTCAGTTAAAAATAAAAAATCCTTCCAAATCTAGGAAGAATCTCTTATTAGGACTATTTGAATGATATTACCATAGCGTTATGCTAAGTGGGACTATGGATGATAGAGGTTTGTCTACATTAATAATGTTACAGCGCTCGTATCAAAACACTTTGCCCCCTATAAATTATGATCTAGGTAATACATTTCAAATAACCCTACTTTCAGTATACTCCTAGCCTATACCCGCGCAAGTTTTTTTTCAAAAAAACACACTTTTGACAGTATTTCAAGTTAAATTTAGAGTTTAGATTTCAAAATTTTTCAATTCCTCAATATCATTCGCCACAGATTCATCATTTATATCTTCTGGTTTGATGTTTGAGTGAGCAAAAATCTGTTTTTCTATTTCTTTACCACAATCAACGAGCTTCTGACGCTCATTTCCCTCTATGCCCCCTGAGCGATTCTTATAACGCTTCTTTGCCTCATTCATTCGCTCTTCATACGAAAGGACGCCGTAGGGGCCCACTCGCATATCTGAATAATGAATTATTTTAAGATTGAGATCTTTGCCCAAAGCATGGGCACAAAGTAAAGAAAAACGATTCTCGCTTGCAAGCTCTACTATACTTTCAGGTAAACCAAGTTCTTTAAGAATTTTTACTGTGGCTTCATGCTCATCTTTTCCGTATTTTTTTATATATTGCTCTTTAACCTCCTCCCAGTATCCCAGTTGCCCCGATTCTATAAATTCTGAAAAGTAACCAAGGTCAGATTTTATAATGTTACCCATATCGTGAACAAGAGCCGCTGTTATTATTAATTTCTTGTCTAGTTCTATATCCAATGATTCGCAAATTTGCTTGGCTACAGCAGTGACTCGCAGCTGATGCAACTGCAAATTCGGCATGATTTTGTATTCTTCGTATATATCAGTAATTTTCCGCATAAAACTCTAAAATTTCATATCACTCCAGTTAAGTTTATATTTTTCTTCAATTAAAGTTCGTTCTCCATCATTCCATGTATCATTTTCCTCAAGTTCGAGTTGTTTTATCATTTCAGTTATTTCTTTTTCACTCCCAGCTTCAATCTCAAGATAAGGAGGCATGTTTGGGTAAGTATCTAAATCAAACTGGATACTATTAAGTTTCCATGACGTTCTTTTCTTTTCCTGATGAGCATATAGCACAAGACCAATTTCTTCAAAAAGATTTTTGGCTTCTTCGTGACTATCGACAATCAGATTTATTTCTTTATGCTTGCGAGCCACACCCAATATTTCTGATTTTGCTTTCCAAGTGACTTCAACTTTACCAGTATTGTATGAACGGACTCTAAGAAACCAAGGGTTGTTTTCCTTGGTAACTCCACTTAAACTAAACCAATCGACGCTAAGTAAGACATCTTGTATTTTTTCCGATCCAAGCGCGCTTAATTTCTTGGCTATATCACTAGTATTAACTTCTAGTATTTTAGTTTCTATTTCATGCATATGGCTATATTAGCATAAAATCCCCTTTCGGGGATTTTATGTTTTACTCATCTACTCCAAAGCGTTTGTAATCTAAAATCTTTAAATCACCAAACCAATGTTTAATCTCATGTTCTGCTTCTTCTGGAGTCTCTGAACAGTGGACGATGTTCATCACTGCGCGCTTTTCCATGTTGGCAAGGGCAGGACTATCGATAGAAAAATCGCCACGGATTGTACCTATATCGGCTTTGTATGGCATGGTATCGCCGGCAATTTTTCTTACGACGTCAACTGCGTGTACACCTTTTATCACCATTTTTACAAGGGGGGCTGAGGTCATATAGTCGATAAGCCATTTGCGTATTTCAGGGCCAATTTTTGATGGATCGGTTGTACCAAAATCTTTCATCGCGTCATAGCCATATTTTTCATATGTGGTGAGTGTTTTGTTGCCAAGGCGAGTGATCCAATCTTCGCTCTTTGGGTAGTGGTCGTTGACCTTGTCGAATTGGGGCATAAACATTTCGAGGGCAACGATCTTGAGATCACGCTGTTCAAAGCGCCTAATAACCTCACCAGTGAGTCCTTTGCGGACGCCATCTGGTTTAAGCATAACATATGTAAGTTCTTCTTTTGGGTGTTTCATAAATAAAAAATCGCTTTCGCGGTTGTATTAATACTTGTAATATAGCAAAAAAACTGATATTTTGCAATTACTTTTTAATCTGTTCCGTAAAAGTAATAACTGAGTAGTCGTTTTCATTAATCCCGTATTTTTCATATATTTGCATCGTCGAACATTTAAAATGTTTACTCCAATCAAACCCAAGTTTTTTAGATACTGCTTCTACTGCATTCCATGTGCTACCCTCAAGTTCAACATACGGAGGAATCATCGGCCATGTATCAATATCTATTTCTACGTTATCAAGAATATACCTTTCACGTTTATTTTCCTCATAAAACTTTTGAATCATACCGATAGAGGATAGGAACTCATCAGTAATAACAAAATCACTGACAATTGTTTCAACTTCTTTCATGCCTCCACCCTGAAGAATATCTTTTTCAATACCAAAACGTTGCTTATATGTAAGAACTACTCTATCGCCTTCATCACGCAACCTTACCCAAGCATTTTTTTCTGCAAGAGATCTATCAGCAAAGTCATATGCTTTTCTTTTATAATCGAAACTTCCCATGAAAGTTGCCCCAAGACTTTTGAGTTTATTTTTTAAAATATCTATATCTATCTCTAAAAATTTTACTTCTATTTCTTCCATAACTATGCACCCTGTCGATATTTATTCATAATTTCTTCTTCGACTTCATTGCGGTCGCGGCCATATTTAAGGTATGAGAGTTCTTTTATGCTCTCGACGATCTCCATGTTGCCCTGTGGCGGTGGAAATGTTGCGATGTTGAAAGGTTTTGTCGGCTGGCCATTCACTAGCATCGAAATGTAGGCATTGTAATTTTCAATTTTCATGATGTCGGCTGTGGTAAATGTCGGCTTGAATTTGCTCTCGAGGGCTTCGGCGTCTTCGGCTCCAACGCGAAAAACGGCCATCGAGCCGACGTTGCCAAAGACAGCGTTTTTGATATTTTCTTCGAGCTGGGCGATGTATTGGTGGGCGACGGTAAGCGACAGGCGGTATTTGCGGGCTTCTGACAGAATAGATTCGATCGAATCGGTTGTGACATTTTGAAATTCATCGATGTACAGGAAAAAGTCTTCCATCGCCTTGCCATACATATCGACGCGCGACAGCGCCGCCATCTGAATTTTATTTACGATTACGAGCCCGATTAGGTCGGCGTTGATATCACCGAGTCGGCCTTTTGAAAGATTGACCAGGAGGATTTTTTTATTGTCCATGATATCGCGGAAGTTGAAAACCGACTTTTCTTGAAGGACTACCGGGCGCATGATGTCGTTTGAAATGAAGTTGTCGAATTTTGATGTGATGTACGGTACAAAATTGGCGATCGACTGGTCGCCGGTTGTTTGCTCGGCGCTTTTCCAAAATTGGGTGATGATCGGGTTTTTGCAATGCGAGAGTTTCATATCGCGGAATTCCTTGTCGGAGAGCACACGCCCGATCTCAAGCAGTGTGGCGCCGCTCTCTGGGTGCTCCATGACTAGGAAGGCAGAATTTTTGAAATACTGTTCAAACATCGGGCCACCAGCCGTCTTCATATCAAAAAGCTTATTGAAAATATTCATCAGCTCATTGACGACAAAAGTTTTCTGCTCGGGATATTTTGGGTCATACTCGAGCATGTTGAGGCCCATCGGCCGAGCAGTATAGGCCGGGTCGAAATATATGACATCGTCGATGCGCTCTTTTGGAATGTAGCTTAAAATATCTTGAATGTCTGTCCCGTGCGGGTCGATATAGCAGACACCGTGGCCGGCGGCGATATCTTGGGCGATCATATTTTTCATAATCGTTGTTTTGCCGGTACCTGTCTGGCCGATGACATATAGATGCCGCATGCGATCTTCCTCGGCAAAATGGATTATTGTATCTTTGCCTCGATAGCTATTGGTTCCAAGGGCGACGCCCTCGGTTCCTATTTCAATCGGCGCTGGGGCGATGCCAGCTCGGGCTTGTTTTAATTGTGGTGAAGAAGAAATGCCGTATGGGAAATGAAAAACCGTCGAGAGTTCTTTTAGATTGAGCGGCATAGAATATTTGTCGCTAAAATTTCTGTATGAAAAATCGTGCACCAGGTCGTGCAAACTGCGACCGTCGGGGTGATTCCAATTAAAGCCGTTCCTGTGCGATTCGGTGAATTGGTTGAATGAAGATTCGATGTCAGAGAGTATCTGCTTGGCGCGCAGGCTGGTCTCGGCCGAGGTGACGATGCGGATATTGGCGGCCATGATCGTGCTTTTTATTTTCTCACCGATGTCTTCGACTACTTTTTCATCTACTTTTTTTTCTTCTTTTTTATTTTGCCCCGTAAATGCATGGGTTAGGAGGGCACCGACTTCTTTGCCGAATTGGCGAGTCATGCTCGAAGCCGTTTTGACCGACATTCCCTCTTTGACATCGCCCAAAATTATGTGGAATTTTTTTATGATATCGTCGTCTTCTGGGCAGATGGTGAATTGGATGGCTGCGCCTTCGCCGGTCTTTTTTAATTTAGTAAAAACGTTGAGGATGATATTGAGCGGGTCGTGGTCGAAGGAATCATAGAGCTTGATCGGGTAGACTTCGGGGTTGGCAAGGGTGGCATACGAGGCCGCGACCGAACCACCCTCGGTGAAAATATTGTAGTCGTCGGAAATTTCGTTGACTTTTGCGTTTGGGTGAACGCCGATTAATTGTTTTTCAAAAAGTTCAGCTTTGTGGGTCGGGACGGCGGTATAGAAAACAAAGCTGTCGCTGCCTTCGGCCAGGGCGATCTCGAGTGTGAAGTGATTGCGGTTGGCATTTTCACGGCCAAGGCCAACCGAGTGCATGCCGGCATAGAATTGATCCATAGCCGAGAGTAATTCTTTTAAATTTTTCTTTTCTTTTTCGTCTTCTGTCGGGTCTGGCAGTGTTATTTCAAAAAGTTTCATGTCGAGCGACTTGAAAAGCGGGCTGCCTTCTTTTAGGCCGGGGATTTTGTGGGTGCTGTAGAGGTATTGGACGAGGAATCGGTGAAAGTCGTCGTCTAGGTGCGGGTTGTTCATCTTGCCGATGATCGACAGGGCGTTTGAAATACCTTTGTCGAGAAGTATGCCGAGCATTTCTTCCATCTTCTTATCGTGGGGTTCTGGGTGGAGACGCAAGACCAGGTCTTGCGCGTCTTTTTCTTTGATGGTGGCGCTCTTGTGCATGACCTCTTCTGGCTCAAACTTGCGATATTCAGAAAGAACGTCGTCTGCCAGATTTTCGTGGTAAACTTCTTGCCCAGATTCTTGCAACAATTTCTCGCGCTCCTTGATATGCGCGCGTAAAAATTCTAACTCTTCCTGCGGAGTTTTAAACTTCGGAGCATTATCTAAATTCAAACCTTCCATTGTAGACTATTGTAACATGTAGAAATAGAAAAATATATTGAAATTTAAAGCTTACTTGACAAATGTATAAATTAATTTAAAATACTTAAAAACATAGTTTATGCCAAGTGAAAAAACTCTTAGTCGTATAATCTGCATACAAACAGGAAAACTCATTCTCTTAGTAACCCAGAGGAAAAAATTAGAGAGTGGCCAATATTCAGGGGAAGAATTAGAGCTTTCTACCCCTGAATTAAAATATGTTTCAGAAACTCTCAAAAAGCTTTTGAAAAAATACAAAGGAAGATCTGCTCATAATTAAAAACTGAGGCCCAAAAAAAATTTATGCAAAAATCACGGTAGCGATATCGTGATTTTTATATAGTAGTCAAAATTTCTGCATTATCTTCTGTAATTAAAATTGTATGCTCGAAATGCGCGCTGCGGGAACCATCGGCGGTTTTTATTGTGTAGCCGTCCGGCATTGTGACGACGTTTGCACCGCCCAAATTAAGCATCGGTTCGATAGCGATGACCATGCCGGGAACTAGCCTCTCGCCCTTGCCCGGTTTGCCAAAGTTTGGCACAAATGGGTCTTCGTGAATTTTTTTGCCTACTCCATGGCCAGCCAGGTCGCGAACTATGCCGTATTTTTTATTGACAAATTTCTCTATGGCGTAACCGATGTCGCCGACGGTTTTGCCGGCGCGGGCATTTGCGATGCCGACTTCGAGCGCTTCTTTGGTATCGATCAGAAGTTTTTGCGAATTGCTATTTATTTTCCCAACGGCCACCGTCACAGCGTGGTCGGTAAACATGCCTTTGTGTTTGAGGCCAAGGTCGAGCGACACGATGTCGCCCTCTTTTAAAATTTTATTTTTGTTTGGAATACCGTGCACTACTTCGTCGTTGACCGAAGTGCAGAGCGTCGCCGGGTATGGGAATTTCTGCCCTTCTGGTTTGTAGCCCAAAAATGCTGGCTCGTCGCCCAATTCTTTAATGAGTTTATGTGCATATTGGTCGAGCTCGTAAGTGGAAATACCAGGAGCAACTTTTGCGGCAACTTTCTTCAAAACAGAAGCGAGCCGATGCCCCCCTTCCCTCAGTATTTCAATCTCCTCTTTAGTTTTAATGATTACCGCCATGTAGGGCCTATATTAGATGAAAGAAAAATTAAAAACAATAGCAGTTTATGTTATAACAGTTCCGATGAAAGGTTTACCATCGAGATAGTTTTTTAGATTGTCGATATTTTTGCCATTCATGATAGCTACTTCGAGGTCGAGCTCGCTTGCTTCGCGGGCAGCGATAGGGTCAAAGGGTGCATTTAGGCCCGGGTCCCACTCTGTCGGCAGTATGGCTCGGAAATCGGCCCAAGAAGTTTGCTCTATCTTTTTGGCATCAGGAAAAACTTTCGGGTCTTTATCATAGGCGTAGTCGATGTTTGAAAGGTTTATTACTTTTTTTGCTCCAACGCTTTTTGCCGATCGAACAGCGGCCAAATCGCTCGAGTTTCCGGGTTGCCAGCCGCCGCCGACCTTGATCGGTTTTTCTTTTTTCTCTAAGTGGTCTGGGTCGAGAGAAATTTTCTCATCGGCTAGGTCGCCAAAAGCAATGCGCACAAATTCGGCATTGGCTCGCGTGATGGCGATGCCGAGCCAGTCGAGGTCTTCGTGGCTCGGGGTGATTATTTTTTCAAGCGCTTCGTTGTATTTGCGGCAGATTTTCCCACCGCCGGTAATAATCACAAAATGAAAATTTTCTTTCGCATAGACAGATACGAGTTCGACAAAATCTTTGACAAAAACAGTATCGATATCGCCCGGCACGATGAGCGAACCGCCGAGAGATATGACAATGTTTTTGTCCCTTTGCATATTAGAGATCGAGCGCTTTGATTAGATCCCTGTGGACGTCTTCGATAGATTGCTCACCGTTGATCGTATATATAGTGTAGTTGCTTTTGTCTTTAAAATACATCATGGCTGGGACAACGTTGTTTATGTATTCGTCCATGCGTTTTTCTATGCCTTCGTCGGTGTCATCGCTGCGGCCACGCATCTTCATGCGGTGGACTGCTTCATCTTTTTCAACTTTTATATAAATAATTTTAATGTCGCCTCTTTTATAAAAATCCATAGCGGCTTCAAGAACTTCTGACTGGGTGACCGTCCTCGGGAAGCCATCGACGATTAGATTGGTGTGCTCATCAAGCGATGATATGAGTTTTTCAGTAAAAAGACCCATGGCTATAAAATTTGGCTGTAGCCAACCTTGATCTAATGTTTCCTTAACCAATTTGCCGGTATATGTTCCACCACCGATTAGGTCTCGAAAGAGGGCCCCTGGGTAGATAGTCAATACTTTGGCGCCCATATCTTTGTCTTTGATATATTTTTCCAAGAGTTCTATCTGGGTTCCTTTGCCAGAGCCAACAACTCCAAAAAATACAAATGTATATGGTTTCTTCATAAGGCCATTATATTAAAAAACTCGACTTCCGTCGAGTTTTTTAATATTCGCGCATCGAGAGCTGGGCTTCCATTTTCTTTATAAGATCAAGCACAACGGAGACAACGATGAGGAGCGCCGTTCCACCAATAGCAAACGATGTAATGCCGGTGACTGCCCGAATGATGAGCGGCACGACAGCGATGATGCCGAGGAAGACCGCGCCCATAAGGGTTATACGATTTAAAATCTTTGAAATATATTCGCGCGTCGCTTGGCCTGGGCGAATGCCGGGGATGAAGGCACCATTTTTCTGTAAATTTGTTGAGAGTTGATCGGGGTCAAATGTAACGGCCGTGTAGAAATATGTAAATAGAAAAACAAAAATGAAATATGTCAGAGAGTATAGCCAGACATTATTTACAAACCAGAGCAAACCTCGAGATATCGCAGCCAGCGCCGCGTGGCTTGAACCAGCTAAAAAGTTGCCGATCAATTGCGGGAAAAGAAGTATCGAAAGCGCAAAGATGATGGGGATGACGCCGGCTTGATTTACACGGAGCGGTAAATACGTCTGTGTACCGCCAGAAACTTTGTCACCGTGAATCTGCTTGGCATAAGTGACAGGTATCGGCCGCTCGGCTTCGGTCACGACGACAACGCTTGCAACGATGAGCAGGCCAATAGCTAGAAACATAATATATGTAGGTAGATTTGTTTTATCAAAAGTGAAAAGGAATTGCGAGAGTTCATTTGGAATATTTGCTACGATACCGGCAAAGATTATGAGCGAGACGCCATTGCCAATGCCAAATTCTGATATGAGTTCGCCGATCCACATTAGAAGCATCGAACCACCGACGATGACCGCAACGTTTGCCACCATTTCAAAATGAGTAACACTGCCGAGTATTCCTTGCCTGCTCAAAAGTATGAGGAGGCTGAGCCCTTGAATGATTGCAAGTGGAACCGTCAGCACGCGACCGTATTGAGTAAATTTTTTGCGGCCAATTTCGCCGTCTTCTTGATACATTGCTTTGAGTCTTGGTGACATGATGGTCAAGAGTTGCATGATGATAGAACCGGTGATGTATGGGCCAACCCCGAGCATGAGTATCGACAGGTGTGACAGGCCGCCACCAGAGAAAATATTTAAGACCCCTAGAAATTGGTTGTTATTTAAAAATGCATCGAGCTTGGTCTTGTCGATACCTGGAACCGGAATGATAGCAAGAATGCGAAAGACGACGAGTGCGCAAAGCACAAAAAGTATCCGCGAGCGTAAAGTCTTGTCGGTAAAAATTGTTTTTATTTTACTGAAAAATTTATCCATGTTATTTTATCGTCCCGCCAGATTTTTCGATCTTGGTTTTGGCTGCTTGAGAGATACTGCAGCCCTCAAACAGGAGCGGTTTATCGATTTCTCCCCCGCCTAGTATTTTAACACGAGGAAGGAGGCCAGAGGTTTTGCGAACTAGGCCTTTTTCAAAAAGAGTTTTTGGGTTGACGGTTTCATCTTTTTTGAAAACGCTTAGTGAGCCAAGGTTGACCGGCGCAGAAACTTTTTCAATCGATTTAAATCTATAGCCTCGAAGTTTTGGCAGCTTTTTTATGATGTCTCGCATTTGTGGTCGACGTTTGTTTCCGGCACGAGCTGTCTGCCCCTTGCCACCACGACCAGAAGTTTTGCCACGCTTGCCACCACGACCGACGAGCCTTGATTTTTTATTTTTATTTTTTCTTTTTACTTCGTGTATTTGCATATATTATTCTTTAGAACTATTATCTTCGGCAACTTCTTTTCCAACTTCCTTGTCTTCTGTCATGACTTCGGTAATAATTTTTGCTGGAACCGGAGTCGTATTTGAACGAAGTATATAAAGAGTCTTGTAGGCAGCTCGAGCGTTGTTCAATTTATTTTTACTACCAGAGTGAAGCTTGGCTGTAACGTTTTTAAGTCCTGCGAGCGCTAGCATATCGCGAACAGTACTGCCAGCAACTAGACCTTTGCCTTTGTTTGGCATAATCATGAGCTTGGAACTTGAAAACTTTGCGCTGACCTCGTGCGGAATAGACATTGATTTAGTGGTTTTAATTTTAAACATACTTTTTTTGGCTTGGCGAAGTGCTTTACCAATGGCGATAGATGTATCGCCACCCTTGCCAGTACCAAGGCCAACAGAACCTTTCTTGTCACCGATAGCAAGTGCTACGGCAAAGGTCATACGGCGACCCCCAGCTACGACACGAGTTACCCGCCTAATCGAGACCATCTTTTGGTCAAACTCGGGTTTTGGTCGTTCAAAGTGAGCACGCGGTTTGCGGTCTCCTTCTTTTTTTGCATCACTATTTCTGTTGTTTTTCTTTGGTACGTCCATATTTTTGAAATTAAAATTCTAAACCTGCTTCTCTGACAGCGTCAGCGAGGGCTTTGATGCGACCACTGTATTTGAACCCATTGCGATCAAAAACCACTTTTTTTATCTTTTTTGCCTTTGCTTCTTTGGCGAGTTCCTGACCTACATCTTTTGCTCGATCGCTTTTTTTACCTTTTGATATTTTAACATCTGAGGCTGAAATCAATGTTTTATGCAATTCGTCATCTACGAGCTGGGCATAGATAAATCGGTTCGAGCGAAAAATAGATAGACGCGGTCGCTTGGCAGTGCCAAAAACTTTTGTTCTAATTTTTTTCTTTAATCGTATTCTCTTTTCTTGTTTCTTGTTCATATATTATTATGCAGCTTTCTTGCCTTGTTTGCGACGAACGACCTCGGTAGTGTAGTGAAAACCTTTTCCTTTGTATGGTTCTGGTTTTTTCATAGCTCTGATTGCAGCCGAAAATTGGCCAACGAGTTCTTTGTCTATACCAGATATATTGATGACATTTTTATCGGCAGTAACTTTAATTCCTTCTGGGATTGTTACCTTGACTCCATGCGAAAAACCGAGAGCCAGATTGAGTGTGTTGCCAGAAACATCTGATTTGTAGCCGACACCCTCAAGTACCAGAGTCCTGTCGTAGCCATTGTTTACACCTTCTACCATATTTTTTACATGCGAGGCATAGGCCCCCCAAAGAGCATTGACTTTTCTATCTCCTAAAATTGCCGGAACAAAAGTTACTTGATTGCCTTCGATTTTTATTGAAACTGCGCCAGGAAAGTTGCGGGATAGTGTGCCCTTTGGGCCTTTGACAGAAAAAAGTGTGCCTTCGAGTTTGACTTCGGTACCATTTGGAACTATTACTTTTTGTTTGCCGATTCTAGACATAATATTACCAAAGCTTAAATAGGACTTCGCCACCGACTAATTCTTTGCGGGCTTGTTTGTCTGTCAAAATTCCTTTTGGTGTAGTTAAAATTGAAATACCATAACCATTTCGCGTAGATCTGATGTCTTTGACTCCAGCATAAACGCGACGGGAAGATTTTGAAACGCGCTCGACACCATTTACTTTTGGCAAACCACTATTGTATGAAAGGCCGAGCTCGAGGACTGGGAAACCTTTTTGGGCTTTTTTAGTAACAGAAGAAAGATAACCTTCTTTGACTAGACAGTTGGCAATCGATTCTTTGATCTTTGAATAAGGCACAGTGACAAACTCATGTCCTGCGACATTGCCGGTCTTTATCATATTCATCATGTTTGCGATTTGATCCATAATTTTTATATTTATAGTAAGAATGGTTGAACTACCAAGAAGATTTACGAACACCCGGCAACACGCCCTCATTTGCAAGTTCGCGGAAGCAGATACGGCAAATGCCGAAATCTCTCATATAGGCGCGGCCACGGCCGCAGCGAAAGCATCGGTTTGTTTCCCGAGTTGAGAATTTAGACTTTTTGCGATGTCTCGCTAAAACTGATGTTTTTGCCATAAATAAAAATAATAGTTCCTAATCGAGCGATATCGTGTGTTTGTTCTTAAAATCTTGTTCTAGACCTTAAGGAGAAACACAGATCTACCCAATATTGAACTTCCCTTATACTAGCAGACAGCTAAACTTATGTCAATCAAAAATCCCCTCGTGGGGATTTTTGGGAAATTTTATTTCTTAAATGGTACGCCTAGGAGTTCAAAGAAGTCTGTGGCTTCGGCTTTGTTTTTTGCTGTCGAAACAATAGTAACAGACAGACCAAAAATATCTTTGATGTCTTCATCGGCTGTTTCTGGGAAAATGGTGTGTTCTTTGATGCCGAGGGTCATGTTGCCGATGTTGTCGACGACTTTTCTTTCGATACCTCGAAAATCTTTTGTGCGAGGAATGGCAACATTGATGAGTTTGTCTAGAAAGCCATACATCCGAGCTCCGCGGAGGGTGACCATAACGCCGATCGGGTCACCGAGGCGAACTTTGAAGCTTGCGATAGACTTTTTGGCACCGCGAGTTGCCGGTTTTTGGCCAGTAATTTTTGCTAAACGGTCCATAACAAATTTGTTGCGATCTTTGTCTTTTTTTATTCCCGTACCCGTGCCAGTTGCAACCACAACTTTGACCAATCGAGGCGCAGCCATAGAACCCTTGTAGCCGTATTTAGACTTTAGGGTAGCAAATGATTTTTTTTCTTTTTGTTTGACTGTTTCCATAATATTTTTTAACTGTGTTTAGCAATATTTGAAATATGAATCGGCATAGCCTTTTCAAGTATTTGGCCTTGCTCGCCGCGCTTCTCGGCCTTGCGAGATTTTTTCATCATATTTACGCCTTCGACGATTACTTTACCCTCTTTCGGCATAGACTTTATGACTTTGCCTTTTTTGCCTTTGTCGTTGCCTGCAAGCACTATTACATTGTCTCCTTTTTTGATCTTCATAAAATTTAAATAACCTCTTGGGCTAGGGAAATAATTTTCTGATAACCGCGCTCAGCCAACTCTCTCGGGATCGGGCCAAAGACACGGCCGCCGATTGGGTCAAGCTTATCTTTTTCAAGTATGACGACTGCGTTGTCGTCGAATCTGATATATGAACCATCGTCTCTGCGATAGGCTTTGACCGTGCGAACAACAACGGCTTGGTGGACTCCTTTTTTCTTGACTGCCTTTCTCGGGTCGGCGACCTTAACAGAGATGATAACTTTGTCGCCAATCCCAGCGTAGCGTCGCTTTGAAGCGCCGAGTACTTTGAATACTTTGCCGACTTTACCGCCGGCGTTGTCTGTGATATTTACTACTGTTCCGTCTTGAATCATAAAAATTTATTATTCTATTACTTTAAACCTTTTGTCTTTTGAAATTGGTCGAACTTCTTCGATCATGACTGTGTCATCAATTTTCTTTTCATTTTTCTCATCGTGGGCTTTGTAGTTTTTTGTCTTTTTAATTCTCTTGCCATATTTTGGGTGCTCGACAAAACGCGTGACCTTAACCACTACGGTCTTGGCCATTTTATCTGAAACGACGATACCTTTCAACGCTTTTTTTGTTTGTTTGTTTGTTTTATTCATATTATCTAGCAACAACGCGAGTATTTACTGGTAATTTTGTGCCGGCTTTACGCAGAGCTTCGCGGGCAACCGGCTCGCTGACGCCATCGATTTCAAAAAGTACTCGGCCCGGGCGGATATCGAGGCAGTAACCCTGCGGGTCGCCCTTGCCCTTTCCCATGCCGACTTCAGCTGGCTTGGCAGTGAACGGCCTATCAGGAAAAATGCGGATCCACATCCGGCCGGTTTTGCCCATCGAGCGAGTAGCCGCCTTGCGGGCCGACTCGATCTGGTTTGAGCGAATGCGACCGCCGGTTGTAGCCTTGAGGCCGAACGAACCAAACGAAACAGTAATACCGCGAGTCTCGGGGGTAACCAGAGACATGTCTTTTCGGTTGGTGTGCCACTTTCTAAATTTTACTTTTTTTGGTAGTAACATAAAAATTATTTCTTAATGCTTTTACTCGTCGCTTCGTTTCCTTTTTCAAAAACTTCACCGCGGTAAATCCAAACTTTGATACCGATATCGCCGTAACTCATGTGGGCCTTCTCGCGAGCAAAATCAACATCGGCTCGAAATGTCTGCAGTGGTATAGAACCTCGTTTTATCTGTTCTGTGCGGGCGATCTCGGCTCCAGCCAAACGGCCGCCAACGTATATGCGAGCGCCCTTCACTCCCCGAGCCGCCATGACTTTATCGATCGCTTGTTTGATGACTCTTCGATACGGTAGACGCTTCTCTATACCCTCGGCAATCGAGCAGGCGATGATGGCCGCATCGGCGTCTGGGTTTGTAACTTCAACGATATCAAATTTAAAATCTTCCGGCACGGCCACGCCGCGCTTCTTCATATAGGTTGCAAGTTCTGTTTTTATTTTTGCAGCGCCTTCGCCAGAGCGACCGATGATCATACCAGGACGAGAAGTGTGGACAATAACGCGGGTCGATTTAACATTGCGCTCGATATCAATACGAGAAACATAAAAGCCACGCAATTTTTTAGCCAGAAACTCGCGAATGACTACGTCACTTGCAAGCAAGTGTTTGTATTTTTTATCGGCAAACCAGCGCGACTTCCAGTCGCGGAGGATTACTAGTCTATGTGAATATGGGTGGACAACTTTTGACATAATTATTTTGCAGCTTTTGCTTTTTTAGTTTTTACTGTTTTCTTCTCTGTTTTTTCAATTTTCTTTTCTTCTTTTTTATTTACCGGATTATTTGATAGTACGAGGGTAACGTGGCTAGTGCGCTTGTTGATGCGAGAAGCGCTACCGCGAGCCCGCGGCATAACACGCTTAAGCACGATGCCTTTGTTCACGACGACACTTGCAACCACCAAATCCTCCTCAGATATACCAGAAGCTTTAGCGTTAGCAACAGCCGAAGCGAGGAGTTTGCGGATTGGCTCGCTAGCTCGCTTTGGCAAAAAATCTAAATGGGTAAAAGCTTCGGCAACCCTTTTGCCTTTGATGAGCTCTGTCACAAGGCGAACCTTGCGAGGAGACTGTCTGTAATTTTTTAAAAACGCTTTCATAATAACAAATTATTTTTTATCTTCTATCGTAGCCTTGGCAGATTTGGCGGCGGCGATCTCGGCTTCTTTCTTTTTCTCTTCTAATTCTTTCTGCATCTTGCCTCCGTGTTTAACAAACTTGCGGGTCGGCGAGAATTCGCCGAGCCGGTGGCCAACCATGTCTTCACCGACGAGCACTTCGATATGGTTTTTGCCATTGTGAACCCCGAAGACAAAACCAACCATTTCTGGCGAAATAACGCAAGAACGAGACCAGGTCTTTATTACACCGGTTTCTATTGGTTTTTTGCCGGCAATCTTCTTTAGAAGTCGAGGGTCGACAAACGGGCCCTTGCTAAGCGATCGTGTCATAACAATATAAATAAGCTCGCCATGAGCTTGTCTGCCTATACTAGCAAAACTAAAAATAAAGTCAAACTAATTAAATGGTTTTTATTTCATTAGGGTTAAAATTTTTGGGAGAAAAATTATGAGGCCGTTTGTGCCCGCAGCTATGATGGCAATTACAACAGTGGCGGCAGCGATGTCTTTAGTATCGCGGGCATACGGGTGATAGGTTGGGCTTGTTAGATTGATATCGATTTCGATTGCAGTATTTATAGCTTCAGTTACCATAACGAGGCCGATGGTTAGAACGAGCGTCGCCCATTCACCGCTTGATATATGGAGTATAAACCCGAGGTAGACTGCCGCTATTCCAAAAAATAAATGGAGCCAGGCGTTGTGAGTACCTTTGAAAAAAATTATAAGCCCACGAAGCGCGTGGTTGGTGCTTTTTATGCGGGCGACTATTGAGAATCTTGCTTTTTCAGAAAGTTTTTCTTCCATGTGATTATTATACAACAAAAGCGCTTTATTGGGCGCTTTTGTAATTTAGATTTTTGAATTTTTTGATTTGCCAACTTTTCGACGAGACACGACCCACATATTAGAATATTTCTTTGGCGTTCTTGTTTTCTGGCCCTTGCCGGTCGGCTTGCCCCACATGCTTTTGGCTCGGCGGGTGCCTCTGCCCTGCCGGCCCTCACCACCACCGTGTGGGTGATCGACTGGGTTCATGACAGAACCACGAACTGTCGGGCGGATACCCTTCCAGCGTGAGCGACCTGCTTTGCCAAAATTTTGCAATTTATATTCAGAGTTTGAGACTTCGCCGATCGATGCATAACAATTCTCAGAAATTTTTCGAACCTCTGTCGATGGCATTTTAATATTTGAATAACCGCCGTCATTTGCTACAACTTGGCCGAAAACTCCAGCACTACGAACAAGTTTTGCGCCATTACCAGGCTTTATCTCAATATTGTAAATAAAAGTTCCAACTGGTATAAGACGAAGTGGCAATCTATTACCGATTGAAAGCGGGGCCTTGTCGCTGACGATAAATTTGTCGCCAATTTTCATAGACTTTGGAACGATAACATATCGCTTCTCACCATCGGCATAGATAGCAAGTGAGATGAATGCGTTGCGGTTTGGGTCGTACTCGATCGAAGCAATCTTGGCCGGAATGTCTTTCTTGTTATACATAAAATCTACCTCGCGATAGAGGCGCTTGTGGCCGCCACCTTTGTGCCGAGTAGTGATGCGACCCTGGTTGTTGCGGCCGACGGCGCGCTTGAAGCCGTACGTTAGAGATTTATTTTTCTTGTGACCAGACAAAACGCCGCGATACGATACGGTTGTTTGGCTTCTTCTTGATGGAGTTGTTGGTCTATATGTTTTCATATTATACAAATGCTATTTTGTCGCCCTTTTTTAAATAGACGATGGCTTTTTTACCGCCGGCTCTAGTACCGACGACGCCTTGGCGCACGACTGTTTTACTTTGAATTTTTGCGATGGCAATTTTGACCGGGGTTACATTGTAAAGCTTTTTTATCGCTTTTTTTATTTCAGATTTGTTTGCATCTTTGACGACGTTGAATGTATAGACCCCCCTATCGGCGGCGATCGATGAGCGCTCGGTGATACGCGTGCCCAAAATAAGCGGGTGTGAGATTTTCTTACCCTCTTCTTTGTCTTTTGCTTCTTTGGTTTTAGTTTTTTCTTTTGCCATATTATTTCTTTGCTACTTTCTTTTCAATCTTGCCGCCCAAGAATGCAAAACTTTCTTTTGGTTGAGACATAACGATGTATTTATACGATAGCAAGCCAAGCGGGCTAATGTTTCTGACTTCATCGATGGTGACAGTTGGCAAGTTGCCAAAACTTTTCTTTATAATATTGCTTTTAGCCGGAAGAGTGATGTATGTATTTTTCTTTTTACCACCGACAATTTTTTCAAACCCTTTAACCTTGCTAAGATTATTTATAATTTGAGCAGCATCTTTTGTTTTAATATTTTTTAGGTTTATTTCTTCGAGGAAAAGAATTTGGCCGCGACGAGCTTTTTCTGATAGGACCACAAACAGCGCTTTTGTGCTCATCTTTTTGTTTATTTTCTTTGCATATATTTTTTCATTGCGCGGACCATGGGTAATACCACCCCCGACCCAGATCGGCGAGCGGGTCGAACCGTGTCTGGCGCGACCGGTGCCTTTTTGACGCCATGGTTTCTTGCCACCACCGCGAACCTCTCCGCGGAATTTTGTATGGGCTACTGGCGTGCGTGCATTGGCAGTCATGGCAGTCGCAACCTGGTGCACTAAATCTGCGTTCCAAGGCAAACCAAAAATTTCTTTTGGTAATTCAAGTTTACCAATAGCTGTACCTTTTTGATTGTATACTTGTGTTTCCATAAATTAGCCTATGATTTCGATGAGTGTTCCACGTCGTCCTGGAATTGCACCTTTAACAAGAATTTGATTGTGCTCTTTGTCGATTCCGACAATTTCAAGATTTTTGACAGTAATTCTATCGCCTCCCATTCGGCCGGCCATGCGCATATCTTTCGGAACTTTATTACGAAGACCACCACCGATCGAACCCGGTTCGCGTTCAGAGTGCTTCTGGCCGTGAGACCTTGGCCCACCAGAGAAACCATGTCTTTTAACAACACCTTGAAAGCCTTTTGATTTTGAAACACCAGAGATGGTCACGACGTCGCCCTTGGCAAAAGCTTCGACGGTGATCTTGTCGCCGACGGCGACCTCTTCGATATCGCGGAATTCACGCAAGTGTTTGAATGCAGAATCTTCTGGGAGTCCAGCTTTTTTGACATGACCCAAGTGAGCTTTGCTTGCCCTATTTTTCTTTTGCTCAAGATACGCTACTTGGATAGCAGTATAGCCGTCACTTTCACCATTTTTAACCTGGGTTACAATCAGTGGACCAGCCTCAATAACAGTAGTAGGGACGACCTTGCCACTTTCATCAAAGCACTGCATCATATGCTGTTTTTTACCTAGGATAAATTTCATATTGATTTTCTATTACATCATCTTCACATCGATATCAACTCCCGATGGAAGAGAGAGGTTGGTCAGCGCTTCGATCGTCTTTGGGTTAGGGTTTAGGATATCGATTACGCGCTTATGAATTCTAATTTCAAATTGTTCGCGAGCATTTTTAAATACAAACGATGCTCGATTGACTGTATATTTTTTTATTTCAGTCGGTAGCGGAATCGGGCCGATGATCTTGGCATCATAGCGAGTGGCAGTATCTATTATCTGCTTGACCGAAGCATCGAGAATTTTATTCTCGTATGCTCGCACTCTGATGCGCAATTTCACAACCTGATCTTCTTTCTTTTTTGTTTTGGTTGCGACTTTATTTGTAGTTTTATTTGTTGCCATACGTTTGTAATTAATAAAGAGCGGGACTTGCTAAGTATTTACTTAACAATCTTTGTAACGACACCGGCACCAACTGTCTTGCCACCTTCACGGACAGCAAAGTGCATTTGCTCTTCGAGTGCAACTGGAGTTACGAGTTTGACCGCAAGTTTAACCGTATCGCCTGGCATAACCATTTCGGTGCCAGATGGAAGCGTAGCCTCTCCGGTTACGTCAGTCGTACGGATATAAAACTGTGGTTTGTAACCAGTAAAGAACGGAGTGTGACGACCACCTTCTTCTTTTTTTAGGACATAGACCTCACATTCAAATTCTGAGTGCGGAGTAACTGTACCTGGCTTGGCAAGAACTTGACCGCGAGTAATATCTTCTTTTTTGATACCACGAATAAGGATTCCAGCGTTATCACCGGCCATACCTTCTTTCAAATTTTTGTTGAACATTTCGATACCAGTGACTGTGGTCTTAGCAGTGTCTTTGATGCCGACGATTTCTACGTCTTCACCGACTTTAACGATTCCGCGTTCAATCTTGCCAGTGACAACAGTGCCACGGCCTTCGATTGAGAATATGTCTTCGATTGGCATTAGGAATGGCTTTGCTGTATCGCGTTCTGGAATTGGAATGTAGGTATCAAGCGCGTTGACAAGATCCATAACTTTTTTGGCCCACTCATCGTTGTTGTCTTTAGATTCAAGAGCTTTTAGGCCTGAACCGCGGATGACTGGAGCATTGGCACCATCGAAACCTTGTTTTGTTAGGAGCTCTCGAATTTCTTCTTCGACGAGATCGATCATGTCTTTGTCGTCAACCATGTCGCATTTATTTAAGAACACTATGATTTTTGGAACACCAACTTGCTTTGCAAGGAGGACGTGCTCGCGTGTCTGAGGCATAGCACCATCAGTCGCAGCAACGACAAGCACAGCGCCGTCCATTTGAGCAGCACCAGTGATCATGTTTTTAATATAGTCAGCGTGTCCAGGGGCATCTATGTGAGCGTAGTGACGTGTTGGCGTCCAGTACTCGTTGTGAGAAAGAGCGATCGTGATACCACGAGCTTTTTCTTCAGGTGCTGAGTCGATCTGATCGACACCTTTTATCTTCGCGCCATAGCCATCACCTGCACGGGCAAGTATTGCAAGGATAGCGGCTGTTAATGTTGTTTTACCGTGGTCAACGTGACCAATGGTGCCCACATTTACGTGAGGCTTATCTCGATTAAATTCTTCTGCCATATTTTTTTATTGGTCCCGAGCTAAGTGTTAATTAGCGAGGGACATAAATTACTAATAATTACTCTCTTATCGAGAGATACCCGAGATGGGTATTTACATACGATTTTCCAATACTAGCAAATTAAAAAATAATGTCAAATAAAAAATACCCTCTTGTTTCAGGGTGTTTTTTATTTATTTTAAAGTTCCTTATATATCGGGTTTATGCACCTCTTGGCTTCGTTGTTTAGATTAGGATTGTAAGAGGAAGCATTATTGGCATTGCAATCTGTATGACAAGATGGCTGGTTTGAATCTATTAACCCATCGCCATTATTGTCTATACCATCGCTACATTGAGGGCTGCCTACTGGGAAATTTTCTGAACACGATGCAGTTGAACCACCACCAGAGCCTTTGCATTGCCATGTCCACGAGTTTGCACCAGTTGCATTATTTATACTTGTTCCAGCGGTACAATTCCAGTGGGTAGCTGCACAAACTCCGTTAACAACAACTGTTGCGCAAATAGTTCCATTCCAAGACGTGCCGCCAGTACACGAAGCCGTTGCTACTTTCGAATCAAGTAGTGTGCCACCGTCTTTTAGATTAAACGTGGTCGAAGGATAGGCAACCCAAACTTGCAGTGGTGTCGCATTATTGGCAAGCGTTGAGAGTATATTACCAGTGTTCCCGTCCTGAAGTTGTGGCGATGTTGTGTTACTTGTCGTCCACGTCGCGCCAGTGACACTGCAAGTACTTGCCCCAGAGGAAATTGTACAAGTGTTTGGCGAAACTGTCAGAGAACCACTTGGACTAGCGGCAGGATTTACAGTTACTTGAGTTGTGCTTACTGGTGAACAACTTGCTCCATGATTATCTGTGGTAACAAATTGGAATGTGTACGTGCCTTGAACTAACCCAGTTACTGAAGTCGATGCTGATGTCGGTGAAGATATGTTATATGAACTTGGACCGGCTGTTTTAGACCATTGATAGGTTATTGGGTCACCATCTGGGTCTGATCCAGAGCCAGAGAGTGAGACTGAATTAGTAGGTAGGGTTATGCTTTGGTTTGCACCAGCATTACACGTTGGGGGGTTGTTAGTTGCAGAGTTTACAACCACAGTGGCTGAAGCAGGTGAACTCGTGCCACTAGCATTTGAACAAGTTAGGGTGTAGGTATATGTGCGAACTTGAGTCAAGACTCCTTGGTCAACATTGTTGCCAGATACCGCCTGCGCCCCAGACCAATCGCCAGAAGCGCTGCATGAGGTCGGATTGTTGGTCGCGCTCCAAGACAGAATCCCATGGACTGAATTGACAGTACCAGATGTCGGGTTTGCAGTGATCGTGACGACTGGAACAGGAGTAGCACTAACAACGTAACTTACGTCGTATTGAACATAATTCCACGCCAAAGATTTATTCCAAAAACCAAATAGAGCAAACAAAGTCGCAGTTGAGAGTATTAAATATTTCGTGATTGTTTTTTTCATACTTTATCTCTAGCTTAGATCACTAATAATTTAGGGGCAGTTGTGCATATAAAGGTCTGTCGAACAGAACGTTCTACCTGGGTTAGCAGTACAATATGCTTGTGGATTTGATTCTGGTACTGAGCACGGGATAGAACATGTCCCGACGTTACTTGAATTTGGAGGGTAAGCCAGGGCACCCGTTGGGGGTGGTGTACTGTCTAGACAGTAAATATTACTTGGACACAGTGGGTAGTTTGGCGCACCCGAGCCATCTGCTGTGCAACCAACCTTGTTGTGAACCAAATAACCATCTGCATAATATGTATGATCGCCATCTAGAATAAAGTTATATAGTTGTGTATCACTACTCTCATATTTTCCATTTATAGAATTTAGTTTCACATTTCCATGGTCTGTGATAAGCATGTCGCCGACGTGTAGCGCCGTAATATTTATGTTGAGGTGCTCATTTGCTGTTTTTTCTGGATCTAAAGATTTCCATCCATCAGTTGTCAGGAATGGGTGTTCGGCTGTCACGAAATATCTCCCACTATTGAATGAGTATAGCTTTTGATTTCCAAGTTTTGGCTGGTGGAAGCCTAGAACTTTATTGTTTCCGCCCTTACTCATTAACATGTCGCCAATTTTAACATCCTGAATATTTTTCTTTGAACCATCAGCCATTGTCACTTTAGTATCGGCCACAAAACAACGAGCAAAACCACCTCCATACGTGCCACCTCCATTCTCATTAACGCCAGTTACAAAGTGAACGGCATAGTTGCCAGCAGAAGCTGGGGGGGTTAACTGCTGATAAGCGGGGGCACCTAATGGAATTTGTCCATTTAGACTTATCGGTTGGGTTGGAATTATGGTGTAGATAGTACCACTATTATTTTGGACGGTTAGATTAACATTGTTAACAGTGCACGAATTGTCTGTGAGCATGCCATAGGCGGTAAAAGTATTTGGATTTAGTGGAAACGGACCACTTGGAGATATCGATACGGTGGAAGTTATTGTACCGCCATCTGCGCAAACATAGGAATAGTTATCAGCTGAAACATTTTTTATTTTCAAAATAAAACCAAAAAATACTAAGAGGGAAATTACCGATAGGTTTTTTATTATTTTTGTAAGTTTTTTATTCATAAGATTTAATTATTCTTTGGTAAATTTATTTTGCGACTTTTAGGATGAAACAACAAAGCAATGATGATCAGAATTATAAATAACACAATGATTGCGTTGGTGCTAAATACTTGCTTGCTTCCAGGGTTTTTTGTTTTGAAAGTAAATTCTTTCTGGTCTAGGATATTCCCTTTGCTATCTCGGGCGATAGCTATGACTGTTGGGTCTTGGCAAGAAGATTTTATCGGCACAGCGATTTCTGTCACTGGGCTATTTAGATTTCTCGTCAGAGGATTAATAACTTCGTCAGAGCATTTTTCATCGCCACTTTTGACAGACAGAGCGACAGTCGCAAATGTTGTAGTATTCATAGTCTTGCCATCAACTTCTAGGGTTCCGCTCGGAGTTGTGAACCAAAGCAGCGATACTTTGGCTTGGTCGCCAGAATTGTAATAATCTTTATCGAGCGAGAGTTTATAGATGGTCGCGCTTGCCCCCTTCAAATTATAATTTAGAAAAATTGAATTTGAATTATGCACATTACCTGTGAGCATAAATTTCGTATCATAGAACTTTGGCGCCGAACCTTTTGATAGGATTACTGAGATATTTTTGCTTTCATTTTGAGAAAAATTTATGGTGCTATAGTCCCCGCCAGTTTGGCTTGCCACATCGCCATAGGCCCCGCCAGGTCTGTTTTCAAAAAATGGCGTTAGAGAAACTTGATTGTTAGTTTCATTCTTGACGTTACAGTTTAAAGCCAGATTTTGATCGCTAGAAATATCAATACCTTGGGTTAGGGTGTAGTGCTTACTATCTTTGGCATTTTGAATAGATAGGTAGCATGATGCAGGATCTATATAGACACCTTTTTCTGTGGCAGAAAGTTTAACTTCGCCAAGAGAAGCTATCGCAAATGGAAAATTACTAGCGTTTTTAACTGAAAGCATTAGGGTATAGCTACCATTTAAATTTTCTGGGGCAGTATATGTAATGTTTTTTACAGTAATACTATTTTCTCCAAGGTTTAAGGATTCATCGTAAACTTTTTCGTCTGCAATATACTGACTGCCAGGACCATTTGAAATAAGTTGCAGACCATACTTAACACCGGTCTGGAGGCCAGCGCCATTACTTATTTCAAAATATATTTTGAAGGTATTTTTGTCTTGTAAAATAATTTTTGCATTTGTAAGATTTACACTAGCTACCAACACGCCATTGGTAGGTTTTACATTGGCTATAGAAGATGTATTAGGAGGTGTTTGTGCATAGACCTGGCCATAGGAAATAGAGAGTGCGAAAATTAAGATTCCTATGATAAAATATTTTTTCATTTTCATGAGTTTAAATAAAACTTCATAATAGGGTAATTATATCATCTATTGCGTAAAAAATAGTATCGAGAGTTATCCACAAAAAAATTCCCTTGATCATCCAAGGGAATTGTAAGTTCTTTCATTGCCACAAAAAATTTAGTGAGGAGCGGTTGAAATAATCGTTCTCACCCATGTGATGCTTGGGTCTACTAAGTCATGTCCTGTTTGATGCATTTTAAAAAATGCACTTGACAATGAGTCAATCATGTAATCGTTGTTAAGCGATGCATGGAAGACATTGTCGTTATTCAGAAATGACCAAGTGCCCGTGTGAATAGATCCATCTGCACCTAAAACCTTTCCAGATCCATCTGGGTAGTAGGTGTACAGGTTGGTATCTGGTGGAGCGTTTGTAATAAGCCCATTGGAGCTGATAGATTGATCAAAAATTGTCATCCATCTTGCTCCATCCTTGCAAAGGGCCTTCATCCTGGGCGAATAAACAACCACCGAAGCACTCCGGCTAATTGGCCCACCAGTACCATTAGCAAAAATTGTAAACGTCACAATTGAACCACCTGGTGCGCCAGTAAGGGCCCCTGTTGTATATGATTGTTTATTCAAACCAGTAACGCTTTCGCCGCTGGTTGAGGTCAGAGAAAAACTGGTCCAGTTTGCTGCTCCCCAGGTAATCATAGTTGAATCCTGGTCATACACCTTTCCAGGCGATGCACTCGGATTGGATGTAAAGGATACGCTATTACCAGAACCACTACCGTGGCTGATAACCCCATCTTTTTGGCATGATGATAGTACTGTCGTGCTGATCAACAGCACGAAAATCGTGAAACTTAAAGCCTTCCGGCTGTTGATTGTTTTCATTGACTGTTATTTTTTGTTTTGAAATAGAAAATATCACTTCAATTTCCTTGAAATATTAAGAAAACCAAGGCGATATTTTCTATTCACAGCAATTTCAATGATCTTTTTGCTTAGTACACATACTAAACTCTTTCGTGTCAAGTATAGCTCTATTTGGGGGTATAGTCAAGTTTTGATGGCTATTTTATCCACTTTTTATCCACATATTTGACGAAAAAGCCTTATTATAGTAGGATGGGCCCATTAGTCCGTTCCTCGAACCGGGCTTTTATTTTTAAAAACTAAATACTACCCGTCCGTCGGGCGGGACAACTTAATATGCTAGACCTAAAAACAATGAAATCAGCGCTCGAGCAACTAGAACAGGAGCGCAAAATACCTCGCGAGAAAATCATCGATGCCATCGAGCAGGCTATTGCTGCTGCCTATAAAAAAGATTATGGAAAAAAGGGTCAAATAATTCGCGCTCATATCGATGTCGATTCGGGCAAGATGGAATTTTACCAAGTAAAGATTGTCGTCGACGATACACTCGTCCGGATGCCGACCGACGTAGAAGCTGACGATGAAGAAGAAATAGAAGAGGGTGATGAGCGCGTTAGATTCAACGAAGAGCATCATATACTTCTCTCTGATGCAAAAAAAATAAAGAGCGATGCAAAACTCGAAGAAGAAATAATTTTCCCGCTCGAAACAAAAGAAGACTATGGTCGCATTGCGGCCCAAACTGCCAAGCAAGTTATAATTCAAAAAATCCGCGAAGCTGAACGTGGTGCAATCATCGACGAATACGGCAGTAAAGAGGGGGAGATCGTCAATGGCTTTGTCCAAAAAGTTGAACGCGGTATTGTATATGTTGATTTCAATCGCGCGACTGGAATAATTTTGCCAGAAGAACAAATTCCTGGTGAATTTTATAAACGCGGCGAGCGCATCCGCGCATATCTCTACAGTGTCGAAGAAACTCCACGCGGAGTAAATCTAAAACTCTCTCGCACCCATCCTCAATTGATCGAAGGGTTGTTTGCGATGGAAGCTCCAGAAATCGCCGGAGGTGTTGTCGAGATCAAAGCTATCGCTCGCGAAGCTGGCTCGCGTTCAAAGATTGCAGTCTATTCAAATGACGAACACGTCGATCCGGTCGGCTCATGCGTCGGCCAGAAGGGCGTGCGTGTGACGACTGTCATGAGCGAGCTCGGTGGCGAGAAAATAGATATTATCCCATGGTCAGCCGACCCCGCTGAATATATTTCAAGCGCCCTTTCTCCTGCCCGAGTGCTAGATATTGAAATTAGTGAAGAAGAACACAAAGCAGTAGTCGAAGTTGCTAACGACCAACTCTCTCTTGCCATCGGCAAGGGCGGGCAAAATGTTCGCCTGGCGGCTAAACTGACTGGTTGGAGAATCGATATCAAGGGTATCGAAGGCGAAATCGTTTCAAGCGAAGACGAAACGAGCACTTCAGCAATTAAAGTAGATTCTGATGAAGTATCACTCGATGAAGGTCTAGTCGATGATGGTACAGGAAATTAATTAAATTATTATTTATTATTAATTAGAAAATAAAATATGAATTCATTTATTGTTCTCGCTATCGTTTCCTCGGTTATCGCAATTTTATATGGATTGTTTCTTATCAAACTTGTTCTTAGTCAAGATTCTGGTGACGAAAAGATGAAGAGTATCGCCAAGGCTATTCAACAAGGTGCTTCAGCATACTTAAATCGTCAGTACAAAACTATCGGTATCATTGCTGTTATTTTATTTTTGATAATTGGTTTCATACCAATGCTCGGTTGGATGATGGCCTCAAGTTTTATAACTGGCGCAGTCTTATCGGCTGTTGCCGGTTATATCGGTATGAATGTTTCTGTTCGCGCAAACGTCCGTACGGCCGAAGCTGGCAAGAAGGGTTTGAAAGAAGCTCTTTCGCTTGCTTTCCGTGGTGGAACTGTTACTGGTCTTTTGGTTGTTGGTCTTGCGCTTCTCGGTGTGACAGTTTTCTATACTATCGCTGTCCACTACGCGGGAGTTGGTGCCGTCCGACCATTGGTTGGTTTATCTTTTGGTGCAAGTTTGATTTCTGTTTTTGCTAGACTCGGTGGAGGAATTTTTACAAAAGCAGCTGATGTCGGGGCTGATTTAGTTGGTAAAGTTGAAGCTGGAATTCCAGAAGATGATCCTAGAAACCCTGCGGTCATTGCCGATAACGTTGGTGATAATGTTGGCGACTGTGCTGGTATGGCGGCTGACTTATTTGAAACTTATGCTGTTACTTCTGTAGCGACAATGTTGCTCGGCTCACTTGTCTTTGTAAATTTTGGCAACGCAGTTATTTATCCACTTGCGATTGGCGGTATGGCAATTATTTGTTCGATAATTGGTACATGGTTTGTGCGACTTGGAAAAAATAATAATATTATGGGTGCGCTTTACAAGGGTCTAATTGCTGCTGGCGTGCTTTCAGCAATTGGTTTCTATCCTATTACAAAAATGCTCATGGAGGGACAAAACATTTACTCGGTTGGCTCATTATATATGTGTGCAATTGTTGGTATCTTGGTAACTGCGACGATAATTATTGCGACTGAATACTATACCGCGACAAAATTTTCTCCCGTTAGGTCAATCGCAAAGGCTTCGGAATCGGGTCATGGTACAAATGTCATCCAGGGTCTTGCGATCTCGATGAAGTCTACTGGTTTGCCACTCATTGCAATTGTCTTGGGAATTTTAATTTCATACCATTTCGGTGAACTCTATGGTGTAGCAATTGCTGCGATGTCGATGCTGTCACTCACTGGTATAATAGTTGCTATCGATTCATTTGGCCCGATTACAGACAATGCTGGTGGCATAGCAGAGATGGCCAAATTACCAGAGAGTGTTAGAAATGTAACTGACCCCCTCGACGCAGTTGGTAATACAACCAAAGCAGTAACGAAGGGTTATGCTATTGGTTCAGCTGGACTCGCGGCTCTTGTTTTATTTTCTTCATACACTCAAGATTTTGCCGACTTGGGACATAAATTAAACTTTGATCTTGGCAACCCACTTGTGATCGCTGGTCTTTTGATTGGTGGCTTACTTCCATATTACTTCAGTGCTCTTTGTATGGAGGCTGTTGGTAAAGCAGCTGGAAAAGTTGTTGGTGAAGTTCGGCGACAATTTAGAGAAATTCCTGGAATCATGGACGGCACTGGTAAACCAGATTATGCAAAATGTGTGGACATCGTAACAACCGGTGCTATAAAACAGATGGTCGTGCCAGCGCTTATTCCAGTACTTGCTCCGATTGTTGTTGGTTTTGTTCTTGGCCCACAAGCCCTGGGTGGTCTACTTGTTGGTTCTATTATTACCGGTATATTCCTAGCTGTCTCGATGACCTCAGGTGGTGGCGCTTGGGACAACGCCAAGAAATACATAGAGCTAGGAAATCACGGTGGCAAGGGTAGCGATGCACACAAGGCCTCTGTTACCGGCGACACTGTTGGTGACCCATACAAAGACACTGCTGGACCAGCCATAAACCCAATGATTAAAATTCTAAACATCATTGCTCTTCTTATTGTTCCAATTCTTGTGATGTTTTGGTTTAAGTAAAAAGTTTTAAGATAAATTGGATATGAAAATTAATATCAAAAAACTTGAAAAAAGTGAGATTGAGATTTCTGGCTCAATAGCGAAAGAAGATTTCGAAAAATATGAAGACGGGGCGCTCACTAAAATCAGTGAGCGTCTTGAGTTGCCTGGTTTTCGCAAAGGCAAAGCGCCGACAAAAATTGTAAAAGAAAATGTAACCGACATGATGGTCCTCGAAGAAATGGCTGAGCTGGCGCTTATGGATTCTTATCCAAGAATAATTCGCGAAGAAAAGATTGACGCCATCGGTCGGCCACAGATCTCAATTACAAAAATCGCCCGCGGTTCAGATCTTGAATTTAAAATAGTAACTGCAGTTTTGCCAGAAATGAAACTTCCAAATTATAAAAAAATCGCGAATGAAATAAAAATTAAAAATCCAATTGATCAAATAAAAATCGACGAATCTGAAGTTGAGAAGACAATTCTCGAACTTCGAAAGATGCGAGCCGAGCAAGCAAAAGGTGTACACGAGGATCATGAAAATATGACGGAAGAAGAACATGTAAAAGCTCATGAAATAAAAGAAAAAGATTATCCGCCATTTGACGATGCTTTTGCAAAATCTTTTGGTGATTTTAAAGACGCACAAGCGCTTAAAGATAAAATTCGCTCAAATATGAAAATCGAGAAAGAAACCGAAGCAAAAGACAAACTGCGGCTAGCTATCGTCGAAGAATTACTAGAAAAAACAGAGGGCGATATACCCGAAGTGCTCATCGAAGGCGAGATTGAAAAAATTTTATACCGTCTACAAGCAGATATTACGAATACTGGACTTAAATACGAAGATTATTTAACACAGATAAAAAAAACTGAAGAAGACCTGCGAAAAGAGTGGCGCCCTGATGCCGATAAACGCGCAAAATTGCAGATGGTCATTCACGCAATTTCAGAAAAAGAAAATCTAACACCTAGCGAAGAAGAAATAGAAAAAGAAGTAGAAAGTATTTTAAACATTTACAAAGATGCCGACCCTGCTCGCGCTCGCGCCTACATCGAGAATGTACTCGAGAACGAAAAAGTTTTTAAATTCCTTGAAGAACAATAAAAAAGAGCCTGGTATCGCTGCCGAGGCCCTTACTTACTGTCCCAATATTTTAGAAACCAATTATACTTCCATCCCATGGAGCGTTGGTCCATCTTTGGTTCCAATTCACCAACACTGGCAAAGTGATATGACCACTAGCAAACCAATTGCGGATCGCCGTGATTGCCATGTTGGTCTGTGAACCTGTTCCCGACGGGCAATTCACAAAACCGAGCATTTGACCTGATTGGTCGAATACAGGAATCCGCGTTTCATCAAGTGGGTATGCATTGATGTATGCAATCGATGATGAAACATTTCCTGGAATATTCCCATAGGGGTAGTAGTTTCCACCGCCATTACCTATGTTGAACTGTACCCAAATAGGACCAAGTCCAACACCTATGGTTGCTCCAACGCCGGTTTTTGTACAAGAAGTGAATGGTAAAAATATTGATGCAACCATAATGATTGCTGATAATAGCTTTTTCATTTTTTTTAAAAAATTTATTTGTTAAAAAATTTGTGATTTGATTCGCTTTAGAGATCTAAATTAAGACATCCGAGGCGAACCAAACCACTAATGAAAAGTCATATTCTCAAAGACCAATTCTGCTGCGATTATACCATAAAAAATAGCTATCTGTCAAGGTGACCTATTGGCAAAAAAGCCTTATTTTGCTATACTGTTGCCATGTTAATTCCAACAGTTATAGAAAAATCTCAGTTTGGCGAGCGGGTTTACGATATATATTCTCGCCTTTTAAATGAACGTATTATTTTCCTAGGCGGACCGATAGATGACCATGTGGCAAACCTTGTTATTGCCCAGCTTTTATACCTTGACCATACTGACTCGAAGAAGGATATATATCTATACATCAACTCCCCTGGCGGCTCGGTTACGGCAGGCCTTGCCATACTCGATACCATGGGTTTTGTGAAAGCCGATGTCTCTACTATATGTGTCGGAATAGCAGCTTCGATGGGGGCGATACTTCTTTCGGCCGGAACGAAAGGTAAACGTTTTGGCCTTGTAAATTCCGAAGTTATGATCCACCAGGTCATGGGCGGGGCCGAAGGCCAAGCATCAGACATTGCCATAAATGCCAAACATATACTTCGCACAAAAGAAACGTTAAACAAAATTCTTGCCAAAAATACAGGGCAGACGGTTGCACAAGTAGACAAAGATTCTGACCGCGACTACTACATGACCTCTGATGAAGCAAAAAAATACGGCATAATCGACGACATTGTCGTAAAAAATAAAAATAGTAAATAAAAATGCAAACTATACTTTTAATATTTGCAGTTTTGGTAATCATATACCTTGTGATTAGAAGTCAAAAAAGAGTTTTGACCGAGGAATATTTTCTGTCGATCGTTAATCATGTTTTCCGTACTCCACTGACTCGCATAAAGTGGATGAGCGATAAACTAAAAGAAGAGATGCCACGCAAAGACGAGCTCGAGCTTATCTCGAGCCTCGAGAATGCGACAGACAAGCTGCTTGGCATCGTCGAAGTCATCGCCGGTATTAAAGATGTAAACAATATTTCTTCCTATGATCTTCGTGCTGTATCTATCCGCGAGATATTAGAGAATTCAATCAGTAGATTTCGTACTTCGTTAAATGAAAAACATATAAATATTTCTCTGCCTTCTTTTACTGACATACCACTCATTACTGTCGATACAAAAAAAATTTCTTTTGTTATCGATTCGATAATAGAAAATGCAATTTTTTATGGAAAAATTAATGGAAAGTTAATTGTAGATTCAGAACTAAAGGATAATAAATTGATTTTAAAAGTAAGTGATGATGGTATCGGCCTTTCGCGTAAAGATAAAAACAATATTTTCCGTAGGTTCTATCGTGGAGAGCGCGCCAAGAAAATAAATACTGATGGTATTGGTCTTTCGCTTTATCTCGCCCGTGAAATTGTTAAGCGTCATGGGGGAAATATAAAATTTAAGTCAGGTGGAATTAATCGAGGTTCAACTTTTTACATAATTTTACCAATTAAAAAATAGTTGTCTCAGAAAATAAAAAGGATATAATAAACCCATGAAAGAAATACCAGAAATTCCCATAGTTGGATATGATAGTAAAGAAACAAAAGGAGAATTTGATGGCAAGGAAACCTTAAAAGAATTTAGGGGTTTTAAAGAAGAAGACCGAGAGATAATGCGAGAATTAGAGAAGATGTTGCCACTTTATAATGAAAAATTAAAAAAATTAAATGACGATAGTAGATCGTTCTATAAAATAATGATTGGCAAGACTGAAAAAGCAGAGAGTGTTGCCTATCAAAGAGAGTTTGATGCGTTACTCAAAGAGTGGGGAGAAATTAATACTCTCTTAGAACGCCTTGAGAAGCATATCTATGCTGAACCAAGCCAGGAATCTTTAAATTAATTTAAGAAAAACTCAAGGGCCGACAGGATAAAGCGCAAGTGCCCTTGCGCCAGAGGAGAGAGATTTCCATCCTGCCGACTCCCGAATTTTCCTATCAAGCTTCTACCTAGCAACGCCAAAGTAAAAACCTGAATAAGAAAGCAAAGGTTATATTTCAAACCTTTGCTAAATCTTTAGAACCCTTTTATCAAGCAAGAACCCTCTTGCCTGTTTTTTGACAAACCATTCTCTCTGTCTATCTTGCGACATTCAGAGCGCCTAGGTTTGATACTGTTAGGCTAAATTTTTTTACCAATTCTTGGAGTAAATCTCCAATGCCGTTTTCGCGGCATCAAAGTACCCCTTGAAATAAACCCCTGGCAAGGCGTCGCTCAGATATGCCCAAGCATACGCTTTCTTTGCAACCTTTGCAGCCTTAAAGGGGTCCACCTCACCAGCTACGCAAGTCATAAGGTTTGCGATTACTGGTGCTTCGCTTGATAAAGCGAAGATTTTTTTCAGCTCTGCAAGTTCTACTTGCGCTGTGCTTTCGCTCAGCATTTTCAAAATCGCGAGAACTGAACCCTTCTTGCGAAGGGTAAGTTTCAGAACTACCTCACCGTACTTTTCAGTGACGGCTTTTGAAAGTTCTTGAAACTTTTTTTTGCGGGTCTCTATGCGTGCCTGCTCTTCGGCGACCTTTTGCGCCTTTACTTCCTCAATTTCTTGAGGAGTAATTTCACATATTTTTTTTACGCGGGGATAATCGAGCCCATAGGACTCATAACAGACTACCACACCCTTCCAAAAATATGTTCTATTATGGTAATCATCTTTTTGATGATTTATCCATACATTCCTAGATTCGGCATCGGTCATGCCTACATCTAGCCAGGTTTTTAATTTCTCTGCAATATAAATATGCCCATTGTTTTGGGCAATTTTTATTACATTAAATATACCTCCTTTTGACAGGAGGTCAAAGTAATCTTCCACAGGATGATCTTTATAGGCCTCAAGGAAGTATTGCTCTTCCAGTTCACCTATAATCTCCTTAGGAAGAATGGCAAAGTTCTCAAATGCTCGCCCTAAGGCGAGTATGGAGTGAGAAGTTTTCTTACCATTCAGAAAAACTCCTCCTTCTCTGCCTGTTACCTTTACAGTCTCACCGACACATGGAAAAAATGTGTGGTAAGTAAACGGCTTGGCGTTTTTTTTAAATTCGCCGTAAGCCTGAATTAAAGCCGGCCATCCATCTTCACCAGATCCGAGGTATATCACCTCGTCACGGGTCGCCAGCTTTCCTTCATAATACGGGAGAAATCTGTACGGCAATGATTTGCCGTAGATATCCACTAAAGGCTGACTTTTCTCAAAATACTCACCAGCTTCTTGAAAATCAGCTGGTAGTGGTTTCCTCAGATAGCCTTCACGACCATCTGTAGGATGGCAAATTTTTATGTAGTCTGCCATTTTTATTTTTTTACCTTCCATTTATTTCACCCCGCCCAGTCGAGGATTTGAATTAGTCTGGGATTTACATCCGGGCTTCCCTCGGCAGCAACTCTTACCTCACTCGTCCTCCTGGCTGGCATGCCTGGTACGAGAATCAGTTTACGGAGGGTACTAATGCTCTCGCATTTTCCTTGGTAAGAGTAAAAAATTCTCCTCTATAGAAAAACTTTTTACTCTTACCAATTTTGTTCCAATCGATCTCCCATTCGGCAAGCTCACGGCAAGCGAATCAGAAACCGAATAAGAAAGCAAAGGTTTGAGGTCATCTCACCTTTGCTGATTTAACCCAAATGTCTAAAGGGACAGAATTTCTTCTGCCATTTTTTTGTCCGAGTATTTCTCCCGAACAAACTCTTTTATCTCCCCAAGGCTTCCGACCTTGACCAAAGAAAAGTGCCCTCCGATATTGTCATTTGTTTGAAAAAACCATATCTTTTCTGAGAGTCTTTTGGCCGTTAGCCATTCGCCAAGGCCAAAAGAGTTTGCACAATGCCAGAGTGTATATATCTGGCTAAGATCTACATTTTTCATTTTTTTATTTTTTGATGATCGCACTCCATGAAAAACTTCACGAAGTGAGTCATCAAGAAATTTACTTCCTATTTTCTTGTCAAAGAATTTGCCTTTATCACAAAGCAGGCCTCTCTCCTCATTTGTGCTCTCCGACTTTTTTATCTCTCCTCTAGTCGGAATTCCTTCATAAAGACATTTCAGATCACAAAGGTGGGTTAGGCCTTTATGGTCTGCCTATGTCTTCTCGAGTCTTAACTTGAGATTACACGGTTGTGAATTTTTGCTCGTTAATCTCGGTTTGCGGCTTTGATTTACTCGCAATTCACAGTGCAAACAGATTCTATAAAAATTGTGTTTAGTTCCCTTCTCTTCTTTCCTAACTTACAGGCCTAGGTGCCATCCTCTTTCGGGTTCAGAAGTGAACATCAATCTCTATACTCTCTCCTCAATGTGCTTGTCTTGGAATCATTTTTTTCGATTTGCCTTCCTCAACTTTTCTGCAGATAGTATAGCATAATTAAATTATCTTGTCAATATAACATGTATATAATAACTATAGTAGGTATTATAGTCTTATAAATAAAGATAAAAAAGTTATCCACATTGTCATATTTACATAACAAAAACAAATAGTGTATGATTATTGTATGAATAATGAGAGTGAGGAAAATATCTTAAAACAAGCTGGACTCTCTGAAGAGCAGGCTATGACCTACCAAACACTCCTAGACAAGGGTCCACAAAAAGCAACCCCTCTTTCCGTTTGGACAGGTATAAAAAGAGGTTTGACATATAAAGTCTTGGAGCAACTTGAGAACATGGGATTGGTAGAAAAAAAGGGCGGCATAGGCACTGTCGCAGTATTTTACCCCGCCCATCCATCACTTATTCTTGACAAAATGGAGCGAGACAAAAAATCCTTGGAGCTAGCTAAAGACGTAGTCTCGGCTGGACTAGGACAACTGTCTTCTAAATACAATCTGCTCTCCGGTAAACCAAACGTAAGGTTTTTTGAAGGGTAGGAAGGAATAATGGAAGTGATAAATGATTCTTTAAATAGCAAGGAAACGATTTTGCAATATATAGACAATGAGGCAGTAAATAAATTTGTACCTAAAGAAAACGAAGACTATGTCAAAAAAAGAATAAAGCTTGGGATAAAAAAAGAAATGCTCTCGCCAGACAGTGATTATGCTAAAGAACATGCAAGACAAATAAACAATGAATTGACTGAAGTACGCATAGCCAAAGAAATTCGGAACTTCGGCACAGTCATGCAAATCTACGATAACAAAATAAGTTACTTGACTTTATCCGAAAATAAAAAGATCGGCATAATTATCGAAGATCAAGACATAGCCAATATGCACAAGATCTTCTTCAGACAAGCTTGGGAAAATGGAGAGAGAGTTACAACTAAGAAAGAGAACCTTTCTTAACCTCTAGTTTGTAGAATTTCTGACCAGTATTTTTATAGTTTGCTATCTCGCCTGCGACTTTGAAACCGAATTCGTTCAAATATCTATCTAGCATTGGATTTTGCTCATATACCACAGCTTCAATATTGTGCTCTTGGGATTTTCTTTTAAGAAGTTCTTTTAAAAGCGAGCCACCCAAGGCAAGTCCGTGAATTTCGTTACGACCATTAAGTGAACCTGCATAGTAGTTGCCATTTGGAAGTAGATCAAATCTCATAAAAGCCAAAATATCTTCCTTGTTCTTTAGAATATA
Source organism: uncultured Candidatus Saccharibacteria bacterium (assembly GCA_964527185.1). Lineage (GTDB taxonomy): Bacteria > Patescibacteriota > Minisyncoccia > Phycocordibacterales > UBA9973 > UBA8515. The sequence continues at coordinate 173,686 of CAZGOI010000001.1, read as the reverse complement.
GAATTCATTACCCCTAGGCTCATTTAGAATAGATCTGAATTCTTCTGTAGTTTCTTTTAAAAGGTTCTGGGGATAATTTTTACGGTTCTCTTTATAAATGCGCATCATTTCGTCCTGATAATTAGCTACCCCTTCTACTGTATTTTCCATGGAAAGGGAAATGCCTTTGATTTCATCTAGTTTAATGTTTTCTGATTTTATTAAATTTTTATATGCACCTGCGAGTAAAATATTTTCCTCATGAATATGCTTCAGTTCTCGTTCTATATCTGCGCCTATGTTGACACATTCCTTATCTTGACATAAGTCAAGTCGACCCTCTGAACTGGCTAGTAAATCTTTGCTTTTTTTAGCACATTTTCCCTGATAGCGTTTGCTAGTTCTGGAGTCTCTTCTTTGCCAAACCGATTCTTTAGAACTTCAGTGATTTTATTAGCGCTATCTATTATTTCTGAATACTTTTTAAAAATCATCCTAGCATTTAAGTACGGTAATTTCTCGGCAATTTTTATTATCTTATCGCCCATCTCCTTGCCACCTTGCTCAATGGAGAGAAAGGTCCTAAAGAACGTTACTCCAAATTTCTTAGAATCAGACAAGGATTTAATTTTCATAACTGTATCTTCCCCCGCTGTATACATAAATTCAAAGATGCGGAATTGCTCCGGAAAAGAAAAAGAATTTAATCCAACATTAAATGTCTTCTCAAAGACATCTCGTACTCCGCCTTGGGACATGAAACGAAAAACTGTTGGAATCCCCTCTGGGGGAATATGTGGGGTCGAGACTGTAAAAAAATCTTGTCCTTGCGGAGTAGAGAAGTAGGATTTTAACTTTTGCCGCAGTTCGCCAAGCTCCCGCTGACGTTTATTAAAAATTTGCTCCGCCGTGGGATCAGGTTTATCACGTGTCGTTGCACTATAGTAGTCAGCATGTGTTTTTTCAGCAAGGGTATCAAATTTTTTCTTGAGAGCGAAAATCTTTTTTGCGCTCACTGGACTACCGTCAGATATTGAAACTTCATGACCATTGATGGCTACGTACATACTAGGTGAGATTTCTTTTGGATTGAATCCTTGATCCCAGGGTGGTGATAGATTTATATTTTCCAAGTATCTTCCTAAGAAATAATTTCTCTTGGCTATTTCTCTGCCTCTTTTTTGAGCTAGTTTTTTTAAATCTTTATACCTGTTTTCAAATTTCTGGCCCAAAGACGGAAGATCGTCTTTCAAGAGAACGCAATAATAATGAAAAGATTCGACAATACTAGTGTCTTCTACTATCTTCTCTGGTCTACCATTTATAAAACTTAATTGATCCTCAAAGGATTCGACACTTGTTGAGAATGGCGCAAGAAACGTGGAATCTTTTTTTGTAGCGACGAATGCTCCACCGCCGTCTGGATCAGTATAGAGCAAATCATAGATGTGGGTTTTGATTTCTTTTGGTATAGTATCCGAGTAAAAATATTTCAAAGCTATTTTGATATAGTCATCGTCTTTAACTTCCTGTAAATCTTTGACAAATTTCTCTTCCAATTCTCTGATTTCTTTCTTATTGTCTTTTTTCTTGGCAAGTTGAGGAGGCGTATCAAATTTCATACTCTTAATTCTAGCAAATCTATCATATATAGACAAAAATACCATTGTGCGGTACTATAGATATATCGAATTTTAACAGTTATTTTTGGTGCTCGCTTTTAAAATACGGTTTTATCTGATACTGCTGATGAGTTTAATTTATTTTATGAACAAAAGTTTCCTTTCCATCGATCGTTCGTATAAGAATTTCAAATATATGACGCTTCTAAGATAATGCGTGTTTTTTAAGTGACACTGTCACTTTTATGAGTTTAACAGCAATTGTAATTTCAGCTCTGGCGCTTGTCGCTGGGGTTGGTCTTGGTTACTATTTGCGAGTCATTATCTCCCTCGGTCAGAAGGGTTCGATGGAGCTTGAGATCAAGCAAATTATGCTCGGTGCCAAAGAAGAGGCCCAGAGAGTGCTCGATGAAGCCAAGAAAAAGGCCGAGGAAAAAACAGAAGAGTCTCAGCAATCAGCCGCAAAAAAAGAAGAAGAGTTCAAGCAAACAGAGCATCGTTTGATTAAAAAAGAAGAATTGCTCGATGCTCGACAAGTCGAGATAGATAAAGAAGTCGAAAATGTAAAAATAAAAGTAGAGGAAGTAAAAAAAATAAAAGAACGTATCGACAACATCGAAGCTGAAAAAGAAAGTGAGCTTGAAAAAATCGCACATCTTTCTGTCGAAGACGCCAAAGGAGTTTTGTTTAAAAACATTGAGAGTCGTTACGAAGAAGATTTGCTGGTACGTATGCAAAAGATGGAAGTTGCAAATACTGAAAAGCTTGATCGTCGGGCAAAAGATATTATAGCGGCCTCGATCAATCGTCTTGCCTCGTCAACAGCGAGCGAGATGATGACGACTTCGGTCAATATTCCAAATGATGAAGTCAAGGGCAAGATTATTGGCAAAGAGGGTCGTAATATCCGAGCATTTGAACGGGCAGCTGGGGTTGAACTTATTATCGATGAGACTCCAGGTGCAATTGTCATATCATCTTTTGACCCTGTTCGTCGCCAAGTTGCCAGGCTCGCCCTCGAGAATTTGATACTTGATGGTCGAATTCAACCAGCCAAGATTGAAGAGGTTGTAGTCAAAGCCCAAGAAGATATAAACAAAATTATTAAAGATAAGGGTGACCAAGCGGTATATGAATGTGGAATTTTTAATCTCGATCCGCGCATCGTCGCTATAATTGGTCGTTTGTACTTCCGCACATCATACGGCCAAAACGTTCTTCAGCATTCAATCGAGATGGCCCACATTGCTGGAATGCTTGCCGAAGAATTAGGCGCAGACATCCAGATTGCCAAAGCTGGCGCCCTAGTACACGATATCGGTAAAGCTCTCGACCACGAAGTCCAAGGCACGCATATAGACATAGGTATTAGAATCCTTCAAAAATTTGGAGCCGATCCACGCATCATTACAGCTATGAAAAGTCACCACGATGATTGCCCGCACGAATCTATCGAGGCAGTTATAGTTCAAACAGCAGATATGATCTCTGGTGGTCGTCCTGGGGCACGCCGTGATTCTGTGGAAAATTACATCAAGAGACTGCAGGACCTCGAGGCGTTAGCTAAAAGTTTTGAGGGGGTTGAAAAGTCATATGCCTTATCTGCCGGACGTGAAATCAGAATATTTGTCACACCAGAAAAGTTAAGTGATATTCAATCAAAAGATTTGGCTCACGATATTGCCAAGAAAATAGAACAAGAACTAACCTATCCTGGCGAGATCAAGGTCACAGTCATACGCGAAAATAGAGTTATAGAATATGCAAGATAATAAAAATCCCGACTCAGTCGGGATTTTTATTATGCTGGTTCACGTTTGAGTATCAAAAGGTTGAGATGAAAATGCACTGGGACTGTTTGGCCTTTTGGTAAATTTTCCCAGATAATATCATAATTATTGTTCAGGTAGTTTTTCTTTATATGGCTTAGCTCGTCTACCTCTCCTTCGGTCAAAAGTTCCCATTTAAACAACACCTGCCTCTTTGTACAAAGTATATGGCTGGTACTTGCAATAGCGTCATATGGGTATTTGTTGTCTATAATCACCCAATTCTCAAATTCTTTTATTACTCCTCCATCCCAAGTCATAAATGGGTCATTTGTGACCTTTTCGCTTGCTTCCCTTATATATCGATCCATTGTTTCCTTGCTTCTAACGAAAGTTCTAGTGATTCCACTCATACGTAAACGTGATTATAACATGTTTGTTGAAAATTCATTGTGTAATTGTGGTTTTAAAATTGATTTATTGAAATAGAATTAGCATTTTGTCAAATTTTATATTTACTTGTATAAAAAATACCTTGGTATATAATAGTATTACTCCTATTTTAAGGAATACGTTTGCAAACGGTCGAATATTATTCAGATAGAATTCTTATGTTTATCAGAATATGAGAAAAAAATAATGAATAAACAAGCATTAGTAGAATGGGTTCACGGTAAAATTGGAGGTACTAAAGTACAAGCCGAGGAAGTCGTGAATGGAATGTTTGATGCTATAGTCGCTACCTTGAAAAAGGGCGAAGAAGTATCGATCGCAGGTATTGGAATCTTCTCAGTCAAGCAGCGCGCCGCACGTATGGCCCGCAACCCAAAGACTGGTGAACAGGTCAAGGTCCCTGCAACACGAGTGCCAAAATTTAGAGCTGCTAAAGCTTTAAAAGACGCAGTCAAATAGTTTGCGTTTTGCAAAACACAAAAAATAAAAAACCACTCAATTCTATCTAGAGTGGTTTTTTATTAACTGATTGCATGGTATGATAAAAAAAACATTAAAAATTTTACCATGCAAAAAACTTTTATGATCGACCAGCGATCACAGGCGTTTGATTTGAATATGCGCCAGCGACTTGCTGGGTACCTTCATAATCGCAAACGCACTGGTGATATCAGGCTCTATTTTAAAGCCTTGTTGCTCTTTTTATCTCTTATTTTAATTCTATTTTTACTTTCGACAGACATTTTATCTAAACCACTTTACTACTTTTCCTCGGTAATACTAGGAATTGTGGTAGCAGGAATTGGGTTTAATGTTATGCACGATGCAGTGCATCGTAGTTTTAGTAGCAAAAAAATGTGGAACACTTTTTTCAGTTATTCACTTAACCTTCTAGGTGGATATTGGCCCATATGGGAAGCTCAGCACAATGCCGACCACCATATGAATACCAATATCAATGGCCTCGATGGGGATTTGGATTTTGGAAAATTTGCTAGGCTGCACCCAAGTCAGAAACGGTACTGGTGGCATAGATACCAACATATCTATATGCCACTACTTTTATACCCGCTTTCTCATCTTGGTTGGGTTTATTTGCTTGATTTTATCAAAGCAAAAAATCTTGGCTATAAATTTACTGATTATCTAAAGATGATCTTCAGTAAACTGATCCATGTTGCTATTTTTATCGGCCTACCACTTACACACCATGATTTTACTACAGTAATTATCGGCTACATTATTACAACTATGGTGACGGGTGTTATCATCAGCTTTGTATTTCAGCTTGCACACGTTGTCGAGAAGACTGAAATGCTGGATGCGTCAGAAAATGGAACAGTGAGGCGAGATATTGTACACCAGTTACGCACAACGGCTAACTTTGCAAAGAGAAGTGGGCTATTGACATGGTACATAGGTGGACTCAATTTTCAAGTTGAGCATCACTTGTACTACTACGTGTCACACGTACACTATCCTGCTATTAGCAAGATGGTAGAAGAGGAATGTGTGAAACTAAACCTCCCCTATCATAATTATGAAAAGCTTGGCGGAGCAATTTGGTCACACATTTTAAAAATGAGAGAGTTGGGTAAGGAGACTAAGAAGAACTGAAGTCCTGATCTAAAAAATCAGGACTTTTATATTGCTCGCGTTACTAAGAATATAAAAAGTACTCCAGTGATTGTCATTAATACAGTTTTGAGTGATGAGTTTTTGCTGTGTGCCTCGGGAAGTATATCTGAGACGCCAATATAAAGTAGGAATCCAGCAAAAAACCCAAGATAGGCTAGGAGTGTTTTTTCAGAAAGACTAAATAAAAGCGTAGACAAGCCTCCGAGCACTGGTGCAAAAGCATCGATAAACAAAAATTGTATCGCCCGTTTATCAGTGTTGTGGTGGCGAAGCATAAGAGAAACGGTATTGAGACCATCGGCAAAATCATGGGCGATTACTGCCAGAGCAACAAATATACCAGTTGTTGTTGAAACTTGGAAACCAAGTCCGATACCAACACCATCAAGAAATGAGTGCCCCGATAGTGCTAGTGCTTGGAACTTCCCTACCGTTTTATGGGTGTGTGGGCCATATTGATCTTCATGATTGTGATGAACAAGAAGAATTTTTTCAGCAATGTGAAAAAGTATGAACCCTAAAACTAGAAATATCATTGGAAATATAGGATCTACACCAGTGACTCCAATCATTTTCATGATTTCTGGTAATATATCAAATGCGATTACTCCGAGGATGACGCCGGCAGTAAACCCAAGCAGTAGGTGCATTTTATTTTTAAATTTCAAACCAAATAGCCCGCCAATAAAAGTGGATATAAAAGTAAAGATTATAAACAAAAACCTCATATTATATTCCATAATGATAGCATAGGAGTGTTAAATTACAATTGTTTTTAATATAAAATATGATAAGATAGACAAATGTTTTTATGATTTTCGGGGTGTGGTGTAACGGCTAACATTCCTGTTTTGGGAACAGGCGACTCCGGGTTCGAATCCCGGCACCCCGACAAAATACGCGGGATTAGTTTAGTGGTAGAATGACAGTTTTCCAAACTGTAAGCAGGGGTTCGATTCCCCTATCCCGCACCATTTATAAAATAATATTGTCTATTGTTCTAACTCTAGCCAGTCTGTTTTCAGTGTCAATATAAACAAGCAAAAGGTCGAATTGCCATTCGATGTTCCCAAGTCTTTGATGGATAAGATATGTTTGAATAGTCCTAGATAATCTTTTTAATTTCCATGGATGCATATTTTCTTCGGGTTTTTTTATAAAAGGGTTTTCATCTTTAAAATTTGGTAGAGTTACACATGAAACTGACTTAACCTCCACAAAGTAATATTTATTATCTTTTTTTGCAACAATATCAATTTCACCCCATTTTTTTGTATAGTTTCTTTCTAATACAGTAAATCCATGTTTCATGAGAAACTTTGAGGCTATATCTTCTCCTAGTTTTCCTATTTTTTGTGAGTTTGATGTAAATTTTTTCATAATAGTTTCACGTGAAACAAATATCTATGTCTTTTTTAATGTCTTTTCAAAAAATTCTTACTCTATAAGGTTTTTTAATTAAATTAGCCTATAAATCTAAATATTATTATATGTCCTTTATAAACAATACACACATACTTATCCACAAAATATTAAATTTAAAGGCTATTTTTAAAGGACTACATAAAAGTCAAGTCTTAGATAAATTTTGTGCACCCAGAGGGATTCGAACCCCCAATAACAGTTCCGAAGACTGTCGTGATATCCATTTCACCATGGGTGCATTAAAACCTCTTATATTATATATAATTTTAAATTTATTTACAAATAAACCTTATTTTTCAATATTAAAAATGGATTGCAATTTAGTGATAAAAATAATATAATTTGACCCAGTTATTATAAATAATTCGCGGTGTTGGTTTAGTGGTAGAACACGTCCTTGCCAAGGATGAGACAGGAGTTCGATTCTCCTACGCCGCACAGATTTTATGGTACTTGAGCCAAAAATAGATAACTCTAAAATACAAAAATATGTTACACATGTAACCGAAACTCTAGAAAAAGCTGGTTTTGAGGCTTTTCTTGTTGGTGGGTGCGTTAGAGATTTAATAATGGACGCGGAGCCAAAAGATTGGGACATAGCAACAAATGCTAAACCTGAACAGATAGTGCCTTTGTTTGAAAAAACCATTTATGAGAATAAATTTGGTACGGTTGCTGTTATCTTGGCTACAGAATTGATAGAGGAAGGTAGAGTATGTAAAGTAGAGGTTACGCCATATAGAATAGAAACAAAATATAGCGATTTTAGACATCCAGATGAAGTAATATTCAGTGAAAATATAGAAGATGATCTTAAGAGACGAGATTTTACAATGAATTCATTGGCTTATAATCAAGATAAAGGACAGGTTATTGATATTTATAAAGGACAAAAAGATATAAAGGACAAAATAGTTAGAGCTGTCGGGAACCCTATTGATCGATTTAACGAGGATGCTTTGAGAATGCTTAGAGCTGTTAGATTTGCTAGTCAATTTGATTTTGCTATCGAATATGAAACAATGCAGGCCATTATTGAAAATGCAGGGTTGTTGAAAAACATATCGATGGAAAGAATATGCGACGAATTTGTAAAAATAATAGATTCAAAAAATGCCGCAAGCGGAATATTGATGCTTTCAAAACTTGGTTTATTGAAATATATAGTTCCAGAACTAGAAGAGGGAATTGGAATAGATCAAGGTGGGGCACATATTTATGATGTATTTGAGCATTTACTTCAAGCCCTAAATCACGCCATAAATAAAGGATATTCTAGAGAAATAAGGTTGGCTGCTTTGTTTCACGACATTGGGAAACCAAGAACTCGCCGGTCGGGAACAAAGAAAGCATATACATTTTATGGCCATGAGGTGGTTGGAGCAAAAATGGTCAAGATTATTATGGAGCGATTGAAATTTCCTAGAAAGGAAGTAGATTTTGTCGTTTCTATGGTTCGAAACCATATGTTTTTCTCTGATACTGAGCAGATAACTCTATCAGCCGTTAGACGCATGGTGGCTAAAGTGGACAGGGAGCATATTTGGGATCTTATGAATTTGCGAGAATGTGATCGAGTTGGGATGAAAAAAAAGGAAGCGCCATACAGACTGCGTAAATACCACGCAATGATAGAAGAAGTGCTGAGGGATCCTATCTCTGTAGCCCAGCTTGCCATAGATGGTAGAGTGATGATCGAGAGCCTGGGAATAAAACCATCAAAAAGAATGGGTTGGATTTTGCATGCCCTGCTTGAAGAAGTTCTCGATGACCCAAAGAAGAATGATTTAGAATATTTAAAAGCAAAAGCTTTAGAATTTGACAGACTAGGCAATGGAGAGCTCGAAAAAATTGGAGAGAAGGCTAAAGAAGCTAAAGAAGAGCTCGAGGTCAAAGAAGTAGAGAAATTGCACTCAAAACATGGGGTAATGAAAAAGAAGTAAGTTAAAAATTAACCTACTTCTTATCATCATGTGTTGGTATGAAACAAATTTTTATAATCATCATCAACGCCATGAAGAGCATGATAGAACCAATTTCTGGTTTCATTATTTTTTCAATGAGGCTTTTAATATCTCAAGGGCTGTATCTTCGATGACTCGTGAAACCTCTTGGAGTTCTTTTTTAAAGTCAACATTGGTTGAAGAATATATTGCATTGTTTACATCTCTTAACATAAGATGGTATTCCCGGTTTATATAAGGCAAATGGATATTCTTTAGCCTTGGGGTTTTTATTATCCGAAAATATTTTTTGCACAAGTAATTGTGCTTTTTTTTGAAGTTAACAATCATTTTTTCTTCTACATCAGACAGGAGGGCCACATGCATCTCGCAAGGCCCTTGATCTGGGGAGATTGCCAAATTTGATAGATTCATAAACTATGGTTTTTCTATATTCTACACTATATTACAATTCCAACATAACAGGACAGTGGTCGCTGCCCATAACCTCTGGTAGAATTTTTGCAATTTTTATTTTACTCGCTAGTTTTTTGCTGACAAAAATATAATCTATCCTCCAGCCAATATTTCTAGCGCGAGCATTTGCAAAATGGCTCCACCAACTATAGTGTCCATTTTTATTTTCAAAAATTCTGAATGTGTCGACAAAGCCTTGCGAGGTGATATTATCGATACCCTGACGCTCTTCTTTTGTAAATCCTTTTTTCCCGTCATTTTCTTTGGGCCTGGCTAGATCAAGCTCGGTATGAGCCACATTTAAGTCCCCGCAAAATATCACTAGCTTCTTTTTTTCAAGTTCTTTCATATAGTAGAGAAAAGCTGGATCCCAATGTTTGTAACGCAGACCAACCCTCGATAGATCGTCTTTGGCATTTGGTGTGTAAACACTGGAAATAAAAAAGTTTTTAAATTCGAGCGTCGTGACTCGGCCTTCGTCATTTGGATCTCCGTATTGATCTTTTTCTAGCTTAAATTTTTTAGCAATATCTTTTGGAATATCCAGGTGTATTGAAAGTGGTTTCTCTTTTGTAAAAATTGCTGTCCCGCTGTAGCCTTTGCGCGAGGCAGAATTCCAATATTCTTGATAATCTTTTAGATCGACTTCGCTTTGATGTTTTTCGGCTTTTGTTTCTTGTAGACATAAAATATCTGGTTTATATTTTTCAATAAAAGGCACAAAAAGATTTTTCTTGTGTACTGCCCTTATTCCATTTATGTTCCATGAGATTATTTTCATATCTATTTATTCTTACTGTGAAACTTTTTGTGCACGTCGCGAAGCTGGCGGTCGGTGATGTGGGTATATATTTGAGTGGTGGCAATGTTTGCATGACCGAGCATCATCTGCACCGATCTGATGTCGGCCCCGTTTGAAAGTAAATCAGTTGCAAAAGAGTGGCGGATGACGTGCGGTGTAACTTTTTTTGAAATTCCAGATGCGATTGCATATTGTTTCACAATGCGCTCGACCGAGCGGGGAGTCAAGCGATTGCTTGAATTATTTTTTGAACTATTATTGTGTGAATATTGCACAAAGAGCGGTTCGTCCATGTCCTTGCGACTTTTTAAATAATTTTTAATCGCGTTCCTTGCAGAGTCTGAAAGAAAAACGACCCGTACCTTTTCGCCTTTGCCACGGATTGAAAATTCATCTTTCGATATATCGAGATCCCGGTCAAGCGAGCAAAGTTCCGACAGTCGCAACCCAGTTGAGAAAAAAAGTTCAAGCAGGGCTTTGTCGCGTAAACCCTTGTCGGTGCTTTCATCTGGCGTATTCATCAGACGCGAGAGTTCATCGGCAGAGATGAGGTCGAGAGATCGCTCTTTAATCTTCGCAAGCTCGATTCTATCTGGCGAAAGAGAATCGATGCCACGCTTCATCAGGTACTTTAGGAAAGAGCGCAGGGCAATGAGGTGATAGTTTTGAGTATTTTTTTTAAGAGTGCTGGCATTCTGCCCTCGGATTTTCAAACCAGGTTGGCGATTTAGATAGAGCCTGAACTCGCGAATTTTATCATCAGAAATTTGCCTCGGGTCGCTTATCTTTGCAAATTCAAAAAAGCGACTTAGATAGTGGTCATAATTGTTTACCGTTTTCAGACTATTGCCTTTTTCAATCTCAACCGACTCTAAAAATTCTCTTTTAAATTGTTCTATTTTATGGGCCATATGTGCCTACACTGAGTTTGGTGAAGTGTCGCACAATAATTGTAGCATGTAAATATTTATAAGGCTTTAGATTGCTGGTCTTGCAATTTTTTGCAATATGTGCTAATATTTGCGGGTAATGTTAACAACGAAGAAAAAGCAAAATATCATAAAGAAAAACCAGATGCACGATAAAGATACCGGTTCTCCCGAGGTCCAGATTGCAATTTTGACGAAAAGGATCGACGAACTTGCCAGCCACTTGAAAGAACACAAGAAAGACAATCATTCACGAAGGGGATTGATCAAGATGGTTGCCGATCGTCGCAAGCATCTGAAATATTTGGAAAAAACTAATAAAACACGCTACCTAGCGGAGACTAAAAAACTAAAGGTTTAATAAAATGTTCCGAGCTTTCTCGGGACGTTTTGTTTTGCTAGAATAAAAAATATATGAGTATCATTAAACATAAAGAACAGCGGGTTGCGGTCTTCATCGACACGGCAAACCTCTATCACAGCGCTAAAAATTTATATAAAAGAAAAGTAAATTTTGGAGCTGTTTTAAAAGATGCCGTCGCCGGTCGTAAACTCGTGCGGGCAACAGCCTATGTCATTACTTCTGAAACAGGCGAAGAGAAGAATTTTTTCGACGCCTTAACAAAAGTCGGCATCGAAACCAAGACAAAAGATCTGCAAATATTCTCGGGTGGCGCCAAGAAGGGCGATTGGGACGTCGGTATCGCGGTTGACGCGATCCGCATGGCCGGCAGAGTTGACGCTATCATTCTTGTAACTGGCGATGGAGATTTTGTCCCGCTTGTTGAATATCTAAAGACCGAAACACAAGTCGAGGTTATATCTTTTGGTAAATCAACTTCAATGAAATTAAAAGAGGCGACCGATGATTTTATAGACTTGTCTAATAATCCGAGGAAATATTTAATCTACTAGGCTTGAAAAACTTGGTTTATTTGCTATGATGCATCTATTATAAGTAGTGAGTTAATCTTGAGACGGTTAGAGTTGAAATCGATAGATAATTTGATTTCAAAACTAGGGTCTCGAGACTAGCTTTAAAAAATATGAATAGTAAAGAATACGATATTGAAATCGGCGGCAAGAAAATTACTGCGCTCTTTAGCGATCTAGCCGAGCAAGCCAATGGCTCGGTCATACTCAAATGCGATGGAACGGTAGTGCTCGCGACTGCGGTTATTTCAAAAAGCGGTGAAGGCAACCCCGGGTTTTTCAATTTGACAGTTGAATATTTGGAAAAGTTCTATGCCGCTGGCAAGATCCTCGGTAGTCAGTTTGTGAAAAGGGAGGGTAGGCCTTCGGATCAAGCAATCCTTGCTGCTCGTATGACCGATAGAACCATTCGTCCGCTTTTTGACCACCACATCAAAAATGCAGTTCAAGTTATCATAACCATTCTTGCGGTTGGCAAGGCTGACCCAAAAGTTTTAGCTATAAATGCTGCATCAATTGCTTTGTATATTTCAGATATCCCATGGGCTGGCCCAGTTGGGGCCGTACATATAAGTAGAGAAATCGGCGCCGATAGGAATGAGAATGTGAAAATAAACAACTATATTCCTGGTGGAGATGAACCGGTCTATTCCCTTGATCTCTTAGTGTGCGGAAGGGATAACACCATAAACATGATTGAGTCGATGGCTTATGAAATTTCTGAAGAAGAGGTGGGTGGCTGTTTTGATTTGGCTCTCGTTGAAATAGCAAAATGGGAAGAATTTCAAAATAAATTGCGCAAAGAATTTGGCAAAGAAAAATTGACCTTTCAGAAGATCGAGGTTACAGATGAGGCAATAAAACTATTTGATGAAAAAATAAAACCAAGTTTGGACGCAGGGCTTTTTGGCAAAAATGGCAAGGGTGTTGCGATAGAGGCAGAAGGACTTTGGAAAAATATTTTAAAAGAGAAATATACTGAAGAAGACGAAGAGTTGAAATTTGCCGCAGAAGATTACATGCACGAATACCTAGATATCGAATTCCACAATAAGGCACTTGGCGAGGGTGTGCGCGCAGATGGAAGAGGTTTTAAAGAGATTAGGCCACTATATGCAAAAGCGGGCGGGATATCAGACGTATTGCACGGTTCTGGAATTTTCTATCGAGGAGAAACACATGTACTATCGGTACTGGCACTAGCTGGGCCAGAAGCTGCTAATACTATTGATGGAATGGAGTTTCAAGCCAAAAAAAGATTTATGCATCATTACAATTTTCCTCCATATTCAGCTGGTGAGACAGGTCGTATTGGTGGTATTAATCGTCGAGAAATGGGCCATGGATTTTTGGTTGAGAAAGCTCTTACTCCAGTTATCCCAGATAAAATTTCTTTTCCATACACCATACGCGTTGTGTCTGAATCTGTTGCTTCAAATGGTTCGACTTCGCAAGCTTCGATCTGTGCCGCGACTATAGCTTTGATGGATGGCGGTGTGCCGATCAAAACACCGGTCGCTGGGATTTCAATCGGAGTAATGATTGATCAAAAAAATAAAAATAAATATGCACTTCTAACAGATATTCAAGGACCAGAGGACCACTATGGTGACATGGATTTTAAAGTCGGTGGTACTAAAAACGGAATCACCGCTATTCAGCTTGATATCAAAGTCAGCGGAGTTAGTGCGGAAATATTAAAAGAAGCGCTAAATAGAGCAAAAGAAGCCAGATTGCAAATACTTGAAACAATTACAAAAGAAATCAGTGCGCCGAGATTATCAATCTCGCAAAATGCACCGATGATCGTCGTAACAAAGGTAAAGAAAGACCAGATTGGCATGGTCATCGGCCCTGGTGGGAAAATGGTTAATGCAATTCGTGAAGACTGTAAAGTAGAAATAACAATTGAGGAAGACGGGGCGGTGTATATCACTGGCAAGGGTGGTGGAGCTGAGAAAGCCAAAAAGATTATCGAGGATATGACCAAAGAATATGTCTCGGGTGATATGGCCGAGGGTGAAGTCGTGAAAATAATGGACTTTGGAGCCTTTGTAAAAATATCAAGTTCGACCGAAGGGCTTGTGCATATTTCTGAGATCGCGCCATTCCGCGTAGAAAAGGTTTCTGATATTCTTAAGGAAGGCGAGAGAGTGCCAGTCAAAGTCATAAAGATCGATGAGAAAGGGCGCATGAATCTTTCGATCAAAGACGCAGACCCAAACTTCTTCAAACCAAAAAAATAAAATGGATGAGAATCAAAAACAAAATTCTCCTAATACTAATATAAAAACTATTCATACCTACGCCTCAGACATGACCGAGGCGATACGCGATAATGAAGCCTCGGTCATAAAAATTGCGCTTGCGGAAAAAGACAAGAGGGAAAGGGATGAAATATACAAAAATGCAAAAGGCACACCACTTTCAAGAACAGTGCTTACCATCGGTGGGATTGTTTTAATATTTGTAGCAATTGGAATATCTTATTTTTTGTTTAAGAAAAACAATAATATATCTAGCGCACCGACAAATATAGTTACCGAAGTGTCAACTATCGTTCCATACGATGAAAAGGTTGATGTCGATGTTACAAATATTTCGAGCCAGTTTGATTTTTCTGACATCATAAAAAAGGAGGTCGCAAATACTACAAAAGCCGGCACCATTAAAGTGATTCTTCCTGAACAAAACATAGCTGGGGTGACACAATATGTATCGCTTTCTGATTTTCTAGGGATAATGAAAACGAGTATGCCAGATTCTCTTGAGAGAAATCTTGGTGATGCTTACATGATCGGTTCATACACAGATACAAGCGATAGCAGAGCGCATTTATTCTTGGTCTTTGCAGTAAAAGACTATAACCAAGCCTATGCATCGATGCTTTCTTGGGAAAAAACAATGTTGAATGATTTATTCGCGTTGTTTAGAGTCGATGTTTCTGGCGATAGAAGCGCTTTGTTTGAAAAATCATGGGCAGATATTTTGGTTGACAATAAAGATGCCAGAATTTTATATGATAATCTAGGTAATGACATTTTGTATTATATTTTCCCAGATAAAAATACGCTCATAATCACCGACAACCAAGAGACGATAAAGGAATTGACTGCTAGATTACTTGTCAAAAATACAAAACCAGTTTAGTTTGCCATTTATTCTAAGAATGCTAATATAAGGACTATGAAAACTGACGAATACAAAAATAAACTGCTGGCCGAGAAAAAACTGTTAGAAGAAGAACTTGGTTCGATAGGAAAATTAGACAAAGAGACCGGCGATTGGGAAGCAACACCAGAGGAAATGTCGACACCAGAAGCTGACGAGAGCGATATGGCCGACCGGGCTGAGGACTATACAGAGCGTTCAGCTATGACCGAAACACTCGATGACAGATTAGAAGATATAAATAGAGCACTCGGCAAGATTGAGTCTGGAGTTTACGGTATATGTGAAGTTTGCGGTAAACCAATTGAAGGTGACCGCTTAGATGCAAACCCAGCTGCTCGTACGTGCAAGACCTGCATGGATAAGTAAAATGTCTTTTGCTAGAACATTCTCTGCACAAACACATCTGCTCAAAGGCAAGATCGTGACTGTTGAAGTTGATATAACCAAAAATACTTTGCATGCTTTCACTCTCGTCGGTCTGCCTGATAAAGCAGTCGATGAATCAAAAGACCGGATGAGTTCGGCTCTAAAGAATTCTGGTTTTACATCTCCCAAAAATCAAAATCAAAAAATTGTCATTTCACTTTCGCCGGCCGATTTGAAAAAAGAAGGGCCATATTTTGATTTGGCGATCGCGCTGACATACCTTTTATCTTCTGGCGAAATGGATTTTGATATAAACGGAAGAATATTTTTGGGTGAATTGTCACTCAATGGAGAATTGCAACCGATTAAAGGCGCATTGCCACTTACTCAGGAAGCAAAAGCAAGAGGGTTTAAAGAAATTTTTCTACCAGAGCAAAATGCACGCGAAGCTGCGCTGGTTGACGGTATTACAATTTACGGCGCTAAGACCCTTAAAGAAGTAGTTGACCATATTTATAAAATCAAAAAAGATAAAGACGGCAAGCCGCTTGAAAAAGAAAGGCAAAAATTAAAACCGACACCAAAAACTGAAATCGATAATGCAAAAGTTGAAATCCATAATATTGATTTTTCTGATATCCGCGGTCAAGAGGGCGCCAAGCGCGGGCTCGAAATCGCAGCGGCTGGTGGCCACAATATCGCCATGTCTGGGCCGCCAGGTACCGGCAAGACAATGCTCGCTAGGGTTTTTTCACACGTACTACCTGATTTAAAAAATGAAGAGATACTTGAAATCACCGGCATCCACTCTATCGTCGGACTCCTCGACGATGATCTTGTAACCCGCACTCCATTTCGGGCGCCGCACCATACTGCAAGCTATGTCTCGATGATCGGTGGTGGAGCAAATCCAAAACCAGGCGAGGTTACGCTTGCCCATCGGGGCGTTCTTTTCCTCGACGAGTTTCCTGAATTTGAAAAGCGGGTGATTGAATCATTGAGACAACCGCTTGAAGACAATGTCGTATCTATATCTCGAGCCCGCGGTTCTGTTGTATTCCCATCAAATTTTATTTTAGTCGCCGCTATGAATCCGTGCCCGTGCGGCAACAAAGGCAGCAAGCAGAAGCAGTGTATCTGCAAACCGAGCGACCTTGATCGATATGCCAGAAAGTTGTCGGGCCCAATTATGGATCGCATAGACATATGGGTAAATGTCGGCGCAGTTGATTATGAAAAACTTTCTAGCACAGAAACATTTGGTGACAAGACACAAAACATCAAAGATCGCGTTAAAAATGCTCGAGATATTCAGGCCAAGCGTTTTAAAAATTCAACCAGAAAAATAAATACTAATAGTGAAATGAATGTTAAAGATTTGGCAATATATGCACCGCTTACACCTGAAGTTAAAAAATTGTTAAATGAAAGCGCAGAAAAATTAGACCTATCGGCTCGGGCTTATCATAGAGTTATAAAACTTGCTCGGACAATTGCTGACATCGAAGGAAGCGAGGGTATAAATTCTTCGCATATACTCGAGGCCCTGCAGTATAGACCAAGAAACTAAGCATAAAAAATTCCTCACGTGAGGAATTTTTTATACACTTTTCTTTGTTATTTTAGGTTTTGATTTTTTCTTTGATCTGCTGATTTTGGGTTTGGGTGAATGTGGAGCGTTGTCTAGGGTAAATAGGGGTGGGTTTAAGATGAGTCTTTCCTTCCTTTTAGCAATTCTTCTTTTTTTCTTTACAATTGAAACTTTCTTAGTGGTTGTTTTAGTTGTTGAAGATGAATTAGTAGCGGCAAAAGTGTCAGCTGGGTAAGAAGCAAGGAGTGACAAAACTATAAAAATCGGTAGCAATTTTTTAATCATTGTTTGATACATCGGTGCTGTTAACTTTAAGACCGAGATATGGATTACTTAGGTCACCATGGAAGCCGATGTGGACATGAGGACCAGTAGATTTGCCAGTTGTTCCAACGTAACCAATTATATCTCCTTGTTTGACTTCATCACCTTCGATGGCCACTGTTTTACTCATATGGCCAAAAATTGCTTGGCGGCCATCGTTGAAGTTGATAACAATATATTTACCGTAACCACCATTATAACCAGTTGAGTGGACAATGAGAACCGTACCATTTTGGATTGCAAATATTGGTGTGCCAGCCGGTGCAGCAAAGTCATAGGCATTGTCTGCGTGTAAACCTTGCGACACTCTTCCAACGCCTTCTGGGAATGGCCAAACATAATTGCCTTCGATTGTGCCTTGCGGCTGACCAGTTGGTGTTGTTGATTCATTGCTATTTTGCCCATTGGTAGATTGTTCAGTCGTTGGTGCTGGTATTTGTGGATTGTTTGCGGGATTATTTTCAGTGTTTATGTTTGTTGGCACTTGACTATTTACTTGGGAGACTGTAGTTGTTTCGTTATTTATTTCTGGGGTTGTTACTGGGGGAACATTATCGGCTAACTTGTCTGATTTGGTATTGTTTTTACCCAGGGTATCTGTTTTTGTTTTGTCTTGGGTCTTTTTTATATCACCCTTAACGGCAATGATAACTAACTGTTGTCCTATCTTTAGTAAATCGCCTTTTTTTAGATCACTGTTTGAAGAAAGAATAGTACTTTTTGGAACTTGGAGTTTATTACTAATACTCTCTAAAGTATCTCCTTTCTTTACGGTATAAGTGATAATTTTAGCTGAAGGATCATATTTATCTAGGTCCTTGTCTATACCCAGGGCACCATTGCTCGAAAGGAGAGGTTGATCTCCAGGGGTTGTTGGTATGTCTTCATCTTTTATATTTTTAAGGTCTGGGTTTATCGATGACTCAGGAAGGGGGATATTTTGGGAGTTGTGAGTTATTCCTTGATTGCTACTTGTGTCTCCCTCGGAAGCTTGGGTTGAGTTCCCTAAAACCTTTGATATTAGATCAGAAAAAAATCCGGCTTGGGCATAAGCCGGCTGACAGATAATAAATAATGCGATCAAAAAAATAGAAACCTTTGGCATTAGAGGCTTGAAAAATAAAGATATTTTCATCTTATAGCTATTTTGCCAAGCAAAACGACCATGAGAATCTTTTAATTTTAGTGAAATAAAGACTAAATAATTAACCACGGATGCATTAATTACAGGGCGACCAACAAAGATTGAGCTGTAATTTAGCTATATAATGCAAAGGTGATTGTTACAATCGGTACAGAATATTTGAAAAAATAAAGGCTTTTTTGTGTTTCAGTATATAAATAGGAGGAATACCCCTATATAGCTTTATGGTACTTAATTGAACTATTTTGGTCAATAAAAGTAATACACAACTCTCTGTTTATCTTAATAAATAGCTTTAAAAATATCGATTTTTAAAGTTATTTTGACAAAAAGCAGAATTTTGGTATAATTTTAGCGTGGCAAAACTAGATTCAATGGAAGATATAAAGAAAATTATCCCGGAAGGCGTTGCCGAGAAGCCTAGTGAGTATAAAGATTATGCGGCTTATAAAAAAGACCAAGCTAAGAAAAGTTCAGATCTTATAGATAGAATATTCCAGGACTCATATTCAAAAGGAGTGAAACGAATGAGGGGTGCAAGAAAAAAAGAAGGGGCATATAAAAATGCTATAATTAGGGAGCAAGAGATGAAGGAAGGCTCAAAACAATCTGGTAGCAAGATTGAAAATAAAAAGCTCAGCGCTGAAGATTTAAGGTTGCAACAAAATATAACAAAACTTATTTATCATTGGAAAGATAATTTGAAGAAAAAGACTGGAGACAGAGTTATCGATGAGAAGAGAGATAAAGAGTGGCTAGAATTTAAAAAAGACCCGTATGCTGGGGTTATTGCTCATACTAGCAATGCTCTAAATAAAAGATTGGCTGATAAAGCGCGGCTTGGCGATGACCCAAATAAAAAAGCGTTGGATGAATTGAACGGAGTTATAAAATCTCATAGGGATAATTTGAGTCAAATAGAACTAGCAAAAGAAAAAAAATTGCCGCTTAATCTTGATCAAAGTTTCTATATAAAAGATATTAGTGATCTAGATAAAATTCATGAGCAGAGCATCATTACGATAACGAGTGGTGGCGGGGAAAAACATTACAAAATAGAAAAAATGCAGGCTGGAAATGTTTATTTCAAAGATATATACAACAAAGATAAAGGTGCGAGACCGCTAGTGTTGAAATGGAACAAGGTCAAAGAGTTTTTATCAAACCCAAATGTTGACTATAGAATTCTTGAAGTAAATGATGGTAAGGAAAACAAAAAAACAAATAACCGAGAAAATGAAAAGGTGGTGAAAAATACTCTTAAAGAAGTCACTAAAGAAAAAGATGACGAGAAATCAAAACTCGAAAGAGAAGAGTTGGTGTATTCTATTATGAAACCATTTATCGAACAATCAGAAGAATATGATAAAAGAAAAAAAGATAGGGACAGAAAGATAAAAGATTTAGAGGAATCTTTAAATAAAGCTTTAGCTAAAGAGAAAGCTGAGAAAGATGCAAAGGATAAAACCTCACCAACAGTTGAAAATAAAAATGATGCAGCTGATGGTAAGGAAAACGTATTTATGAATGAGATGAAAAAAATAAAATCCGCCTATCTAGAAAATGTAAATAAAATTAGCGAGATTAGGGAAGAGATAGCCAAGGAAAATGAATTGAAGACAAATACGAATAGGTGGAGTTTCGGCAGATTTAAACAAAATAATAAAATAAAAAAATTAGAGAGTGCTATTCGTGGATTGGAGACTAGCAATCATGTATTGACCGAGAGGTTTGAAGAATCTGGTAAGAGGCAATTTCCTTTTGCATATTATTTAGCTAGGAACATAAAAAACCCTTATATTAGGAGTCATTACACAAATAAAGGCCTGGATGCTATGGGTAAGATTAATAGGCCATATATATCTATGTATGAAATTAATCCAATTGATAAGAATATAGATATAGTTGACCCAGTGACAAAATCAGAAAACCCTTATTTCAGACCGTCTGAGAAAAAAGGTTGGATTGTTAAATTTAATCTTTATGGTTTTAGTATTAAACTTTTAAACCCAAATGAGGTCGCAGATTATAAAGGGGATTATGACCCAAAAAATGAAAGAGCTAGGTATACTGTGTTTGATCATGACGGAAAAATATTAGTAGAAAATGCTGATAATGGTAACTCATTAAAAGTTTATGAAGAGTCAACAGAAAAATATAAAAAGTTGGCTGAAGAAGATTTTAAAAAAATGAAAAGATAGTTATGGATACTATAGAATCTACACAAACAAATAGTACTGAAATTCAATCGCAACTCGATGCTCTTAGAAAGGAGGCTGAATTAGACGCGCAAAATCAAGAAAAAGAGAGCAAAAAAACTACTGACAAGTTGAAAAATAATAATGTCAATGAAATAGAAGTAAAGAAGGCACAAGATAGGTGTGTAGATGAAAAATCTAAAGAAAACAGTGTGGGTAATGAAAAAAATGAAGGCCTAGAAACAAAAGCTGTCGAAATTAAAACAGACAGTTTAGAAGGAAACTTAGAAAAGGATCTAGAAAACACTCGCAACGCATTTATTATTGAAAAAATAAAATTTAGAAAAGAAAATAGCAGGAGAATTAAAATAGAAAAGATAAAAAACTTTTTAATTAGAAAAGATGGTGAGCCTAGGAAGGTAGTCAAAGAAGAAAAATACTACTCAGAAAAATACAAGGAGACAGAGAAAAAATATAACCAGGCACGATTGAACCTGCGCAATAAAATGTATGCCGATGAGAAATCCAGGCTCGAGGGGGAAAAATTACCAACCGAGGAAATCAATAAAAAACTAAAAGAGTATGCAGATTCAGACCTCAGAGTAAAAATCTTCGACAATGAGTATTATGAGGTACAACAAGCGACAGCAGAAAATCCTGACTGGATAAGAAAGATATGGAAGGGTTATGTAAACATGAAACCGCCATGGAAAAAAAGAGCTGTGAGTATAGTTTTGTTTACAACGATCGGTGCTATAGGCAATGCTGCGACAGTGGCTTCGCTCGCTGGTCTGGCTGCTGTTAGATTTGGTAAGAGTATAACTATTGGAGCAGCTACGGCAAGTGTTTCTTCCTATGGTATAGATTGGTTAAAAAAAGGTAGTGATAAAAAATTTAAAGCTTCACAAGAAGCGAAGGGGGAGTTATTGAAATCAGAAGTTGCCGAAACAGAAAATCTTACTCTTGAAGGGATGGAAAAATATGAAAAGGGAGTGGATGAAATTAATAAGGCAGAGAGAAAGAGGGCACGAGACAGGGCAATACTGAAAGCTGGCGTAACAATGCTTTTAGGTGGCGCAATCGGAATAGCAACTCACCCTCATCATGCAATAGAAAATGTTAAACATAACAACTCAGGTATCACCCCAACCCATGGTTTAGCGACTAATGTTGCAGAAAAGCTTAAGGTAAGCGATCACCATCATGGCGTTGTGCACCATGTGGATAAAACACCTGGGCATCATGAAAAATTAATCCACCATACAAAAACAGAGGTGAGCGAGAAACCAAACTTCATAAAAGAAAATCCGCAAGAGACACCCCAGACAGTACCAGATGGAGTTAAGATGGATAATGGTTTAATAAAAACTTCTGTTGATTTAGATAAAATCTCAGGGCAACCAAATTTCTTGCATGACAATCCTCAAACACAACCAGAAGGGTTGCACCACTTGGATGCCAGCCGGGATTTAAGCAAGCCGAGCATTGACCAGCCAATAAAAACTGGCGACCTACCGAAAGTTGAAAACTTAGATACTAATACCGTGGCAACGATCAATCAAAATATTTCACCAACCCATGGCATATATGAAAATACTAACGGACCAAAAATAGAAACAATTTCGCCGACAAACAACAACTATAGCGGTGTGACTGAAGCAGACAAGATATATCCAACTCATGGAGTTACAACTGCCCCGTACAGCCTGCAGTTTACAAGAGAAGTGCCGATGACTGATCAGGAACTATACGAACACTCTTTGAAGGTTGGTTCGCTAGAGCACGTCCACCACGCAAGCAACATCGATGATATAGAAAAAGACCCAAGACACTTGGTAGACACACGCCAAGTCCACGAATTTTTTGGCAAAAGGGACGTAGTGGTTGAAAAGCCAGACCACGATAATATAGATGGTATTAAAACAAAAGATTGGAATACTGCCACAAACAATATGTTTGATGCCAAGGGTGTTAAATTTGCTTCATACGAAGATTTCAATAAAGAAAGAGAGTTGCAAGAACTTTTTGGCCATAGCGAAAAAAGTATCGAGTACGTCAAAGACCTCGGGCAGAATGAAAATGTAATTAGCACGACATATTTTCGCGACGCGCCAGAGTGGCAAGTCGCCAGTAAGATCCCAGCCAAGTATTTCATCGACAATAATTTTGACCAAGTGCATCTTGTCGATGGCAACGATTTATCGCAGGACAATATAAACACTTTGGTTTCTGGCGGAGTTCTACACGACCAAGCTAGCAACACTGGCAGCTCGGTAGTACACCACTACACATACACCCACCATGACGATCTAGAAAAATTGTCTGGAGTTTACAAAAAACTTGTACCAAAAGTTGAACAGGCCTTGGCTAACGATAGACCAATCGGCAATGAAACGATCGAAGACTATGTGGCTAGAATTACCAAAAAGGTTTTTCAAACAGACGATGGAACGCTCTATGGTTTTAAAAATGGGGGAACTTTTGATGGCAATTATACTAGATTGATCCATAACACTGGAAATATTTCATCGAGTGGAAATATCTACCCAAGGTACGGTGTCTGGAACACTGGTGATTATTACTCATCTGGGGAAATTGCTCGTCGAGCAGTGAATAATATTATGGATCAAATATTTAGAAACAATAGGTGGACACATTAATTAAAATTAGTGCTATAATATAAAAATAAAATATGTTTAATAAAATAAATGAAAATGTAATAAAAACTCTAGGCATAGATTCTCTGCCACCCGAAAAACAGAGGGAGGCTATAGAACGACTCGGGGCGATAGTCTACCAAGAAGTCATGTTGCGAGTGCTTGATATTTTGAGTGAAGAAGATAAAGATGCTTTCGAGAAACTCATAGACGAAAATCCCGACCCCGAGGCAATGTTCGGATTTTTAGTAGAAAAAATACCAAACATCGACCAGATAGTCGGCGAGGAAGCAGAAAAAATTCGAAATGAAGCAACTGAAATAATGGCAGATATAGGTTAATTAAAATGCTACAATGGGGCTCATGAATTACTTGGAGTCCTTAAATGACAAACAAAAAGAGGCTGTCCTTTCGACCGAAGGACCTCTTTTAATTGTGGCTGGTGCTGGTGCTGGAAAGACAAAGACTATAACTTATCGCATCGCTCACCTGATACATATGGGCATAGCTCCAGAGTCTATCCTTGCCCTGACTTTCACTAATAAAGCTGCTAAAGAAATGAGGGATAGAGTGATTGATATCTTGCGCGAACCCTTGCACGGCAAGCAAGAATCCATGCCTTTTGTTTTGACATTTCATTCGCTCGGAGTTTATATCATAAAAGAAAATGCTCATCTGCTAGGATTAACTAGGCATTTTACAATTGCCGATGAACATGATTCGCTTGCCGTGATTAAAGATATCATGAAAGCAAGAGACATCGACCAAAAGCAGTACGAGCCGAGGAAAATTAAAAGCATAATATCAAAAGCAAAAAATGATTTTGTAACCGTCGATGCATTTACAGAAAATGTCACGAGCAATATTCAAAGCATCACGAGCCTAATTTGGAGAGATTATGAGAAAAATCTGCGCGATGAAGGCGCGCTTGATTTTGATGACCTGTTGATAAAAACAGTTTTTATTTTGAAAAATTACCCAGAAGTTAGGATAGGGTACCAAGAGCGCTGGAAGTATATTCATATCGACGAATACCAAGATACAAACGAAGTGCAGTATGAGCTAGTCAAACTTTTGGTTGATAAAAATGAAAATATTTGCGTCGTTGGCGATACCGACCAAAATATTTACAGTTGGCGCGGGGCAAATATTAAAAACATGCTCAATTTTGAGAAAGATTACCCTCGGGCAAAAATTGTAACCCTAGAAGAAAATTACCGCTCAACAAAAAACATAATCGAGGCAGCAAATCATATTATAAAGAAAAACCAATTCAGGATAGACAAAACATTATTTACAAACAAGGGTCAGGGCGAAACGATCTTAGTCTATGAAGCCTATGATGAAGCCGTCGAAGCAGAATTTGTTGCGGGCACCATAGAAGAATTATTAAAAAAAGAAAAGCCAGAAGATATCGCAGTGCTGTATCGGGCAAATTTTCAATCACGCGTTTTAGAAGAGGCCTTGCTTGGCCGAAGAATTCCATATCAAGTGCTCGGGACAAAATTCTTTGAGCGTAAAGAAGTCAAGGATATGCTGTCGTATATTCGGGCGAGCTTAAACAGACAGAGCCTGAGCGATATAAAAAGAATTATAAATACTCCAGCCCGCGGCATCGGCAAGGTGACGATTGCAAAACTTTTTGCCAGAGATACACTCAGCTTGCCACAAACAATGCAACAAAAAATTGCAAGATTTTACGATCTTTTAGATAAAATAAAAAAATATAGCGAAGACCACACGCCAGCCGAACTTATAAAATATGTCATAAGGGAAAGCGGGCTCGAGGAAGAGTTGAGTAGGGGAACGAGCGACGACTTAGAAAGATTGGAAAATATGAAAGAATTGGTAACCCTGGCAAAAAAATACGACCTTTTAGCCCAAGGCGAGGGCTTAGAGAAATTGTTGGAAGACGCAAGTTTAGCAAGCGATCAAGACAGCCTGATGCACAAAGGCCAAGGTGTTAGGTTGATGACCGTCCATGCTTCAAAGGGTCTTGAATTTAAATATGTTTTTGTGACTGGCATGGAACAAGACCTTTTCCCGCACGAGAGAGATGATTATTCAAATGGAAGAAAAACAAAAGAAGACGCCGAGGAAGAACGCCGACTTTTTTATGTGGCGATCACCCGAGCGCGAGAAAAATTATTTTTAACCTACGCAACACTGCGAACAATTTTTGGTTCACGGCAAGTCAATACGCCGAGTGAATTCATATATGACATTCCAGAGCATTTGACGAGCTTCGACCAAGGGCATTCGCGAAGCGGTGAAAAAATAGTCTATATATAAATATGCATAAGGCAAAAAAATCATTGGGTCAAAATTTTTTAAAGTCGAAACTTGCATTAAATGCAATGTGCACCGCAGCCGAGTTGACGGGCAAAGACATTGTTTTGGAAATTGGCCCCGGCAAAGGAGCGCTAACAGAGAAACTTCTTGAAAATAACGTGGAAGTAATTGCCATTGAAAAAGATCGAGAACTTGTAAAAATACTTTCTAAAAAATTTGAAGTTGAAATAAAGAATAAAAAATTGCGATTGATAGAAGGCGATGCACTCGAATTTGAAGTTGAAAAATATTTTTCAAGAAAAGATAATTGGAAGATTGTCGCAAATATTCCATACAACATAACCGGCGCAATATTTAAAAAATTTTTATCAAGCGATATTAAACCCATATTCATGGTAATGCTTGTACAAAAAGAAGTAGCTGAACGGATCGTCGCGCGGGATGGCAAAGAGAGTATTTTGTCGCTTTCGGTCAAGGCCTATGGGCAACCAAAATACATAATGAAGGTTAGTAAAAAATATTTTTCGCCGATACCAAAAGTCGATTCAGCTATTATTGCAATCAAAAATATTTCTGATGAAAACTTTACCGATAAAAAATCAGAAAAATTGTTTTTTGATATTTTAAAACTTGGGTTCGCCCACAAAAGAAAAGTGTTAAGGAAAAATTTAGAAGGTTTAATAAGTAAAGAATCAATCAAATCGATGTTTGAATACTTAAAAATTAAAGAGAATACTCGAGCCGAAGATTTAAGCTTAGATACATGGCTTGAAATGAATAAATATCTATCTAAATATATAGGAAATTAGCCTACCAAGTTGTATAATCATGGTGTGACTAGTAATTATTCAAAAATATCATTTTCTCTTTTGATTTTAGTCTTTTTTTTGCTTTTCACCAGAGAAACTTGGGCTGTAACACTATCTGGTACGGTCAGGGCTAGCTCTCCACTTTTAAAATCTTTTGGTGGAACAATAATTTTAGCTCCCATTCCTTTTATAAAATGCACAGGTATTGGTAAAAGTACGTTATTGACTAGCAACATATCTGGTTTAATTGACATAGCCAAGTCCGCAGCTAGTGCTCCATCAAAATCAAAGGCTATTAGGATAGCTGCTGGTATATATAAAATGATACCTACGTACACAACAAATCCGCGCAAGGTGCCAATTCCAGGTAAACAAATTCTTGGCAATGAAAAATTAATACCAGATCTAAAAACTTGTTACATCACAGCTGGCCCCGCCCAAATACCAATACCAGTTTTTAAAACAACAGATAATTATGGCGTTAGCACAAATCAAAGTTTACAAATAGGACAATAGTATGGCAGTAAATTATTTACCGAGTAAAAAATTTTTGTTTAAAGTCGCGGCTATCATAATAGGTGTTGTAGTTGTAGTTTTGGTTTCTATTTTGATAAAAAATTATCAAACAGGTAAAGATATTGAAACGGCAAAAAAAATTGAAGTTAAAGAATTGGTTCAAAAAGATAGCAATGCAAACGGTATACCAGACTGGGAAGAAAATCTTTGGGGGCTAGACCCAACAAAAAATGGCCCCGAGAACAAAGAATACATTTTGGCCAGAAGGAGGGCACTGTCAAACGCTGATCCAAGCGCAACCGATGCAGAGGTCTTGGCAAGTGGCGCACCGGTCAACAACAACGAAACTCTTTCTCGAGAATTTTTCGCCGTCCTCATGTCGCTTGAACAAAGTGGAAACTTGGACGACGCATCGCTCGGGGCTATTTCCGATTCTATCGGCGAGCAAATTACCGCCACACCACTTCCTGATTCATACACAAAAGACATGGTCACAATTGCAAGGGGTAGCGATTCGGCTTCTTCGGTAAAATATTATAAATCCCTAAAGGCTATCTATGATAAATACCAAAACAAAAACATGGGCAATGAGTTAAACTTTTTAGCGACTGCTTTAAGAGACAACGACACTGGAGCCTTAAAACAGATGAGTCTAGTAGCCGGGGTATACAGATCGCTCGGCAGTGATTTGATGAAAGTCGAAGTACCAATAGATTTTGTGTCGAGCAACCTGCATTTGGCCAATGATTACGATAAGATGGCAAAAACCATAGATGATCTAGGAAAAGTTTTCGATGACCCGATTATAGCAATGAAGGCAATCGTCAATTACAAGAATTATAGCGATGCGCTCGTGGTAGATATGGGCCAATTATCAGACAAAATAAAGTAGAAATGATATAATATGTTTGCGTATTATATGAAAAAGAAACCTACTTCAAAAGCAATAATCTCGGTGATGATTGTTTTATCTTTGGTTTCAACACAATCAATACCGATAGCTTTGGCTGGTACGACCTCTAGCCCTCTAAACTATGACAACCCAAATCAAAACGGTAATAACCCATACAAAATATCACTCAGGGGTGTTTTAAGTGCAGGGCTTTTGACAAGTGTGGTTGGTTGTACTGGCTTAACTGGTGTAATAGAGAAGGCGGCAACAAAATTACAAACTGCAATAATAAAAGGGATAAACAATTTATTAAATATAAAAGAAAAAGTCCAGGTTAGTGATGCTACAACGCAAGCAAAATTAGATTCTGCAAAATTTAGCACTGATTGTTTGAGTGGCATAGCGATACAACTTGCAAAAAACCAGTTAACAGCCATGACAAAGTACACAATGAATTGGATCAATACTGGATTCAACGGCGACCCGCTTTATGTTCAGAATGTAAATTCATTCATGGACAGTATTACAAATAAAATCCTTCAAAAAGAGACTGGTTTGTTCAAAGGAACAAATGCTTCAATTGATTATCCATATGGTAGAACTTTTGCTCAGGGTGCAATAAATGCTCAGCAATCTGTCAGAAATTTTTCTCAATCGATGACCCAGGATTTAACTACCAATTATCTCCAACCAGGACAAACTATTCAAGATTTTTCTCAGGATTTTGCAGCTGGTGGTTGGGAAGGTTGGTTTGGTTTAACACAAGATGATAAAAATAATCCTCTGGGTTCTACATATCGCTGGTCGCAACATATATCAGATGAACAAGCTACTGCTGTCCAACAAACAACTGATCAGATAAATAGAAATGGTGGTTATATTGATCAGCAAAAATGTGTCGAGTGGCAAACTGTCGATGCAAACAATCAGCCTGAATATAATGAAGATGGGACCGAGAAAACTTCAACAACTGGTACACCAACAGATATATGTATAAAACAACAAACGATAACTCCTGGTAGTACCATTAAAGATAAAATTGCAACTTATATAAACTCTCCTGAGCGACAACTTGAAATGGTTAAGACGGTCAACGATGCTTTGAATGCTTTGTTTTCGGCTTTGCTTTCAAAATTTCAAAAACAAGGCCTTGAAGGTTTAAACCCTAGCAGTAGTTCTAATTTATTCCCAAATGGAGTACCTATTTGGTTGTCTGATAATAACAATGGTGGGGCAGGAAATACGGGTGGGGTTAGTGGTATCGGTGGCGCTGGTGGTTCTGGTGGTTTTAGCGCAAGCGGTGGATCTTTTGATTTAACAAAAGATCTCGGCAATACCTATGACGATGGCAAGATTATTAAAAATGGTGTTATACAAATCCAAGTCAATTATATAAATGATCTGAAGAAATCTATGGATGTTGTAGATAAAATTTTGCCAACTCTTGGCAAACTCGATTACTGCATACCAGGACCAAATTCAAATTGGAGAAACAATTCTGCCGATTCTATAACCGCATATATAAATTCGCTTTCAACTGGCAATCCAGGGCCGATCGACCCTGCAACTTTAGATCAGAAATTAAATGATTACCAAAGTGCTATCGACACTACCTACGGGTCAATGCAAGACCCATCAAGTGGTGGTGGGTACCTAGCGATGTCGCCTGATGGTTTAGCTTTAACAAAAGATATAACAACAGATGAGGAAAATATTAACCAAGCAAAGAGTGATTACACAGATGCGCTTGCCCAAACCAATTCTAATATGGCGAAATTAAAAATCATTAAAGACAAAGTCAACACCATCATGATCGCCGCTCAAGACAGAAGAAATGCAAAAAGAGTTGCCGCTGGCCTGCCAGCATATAAAGCGTCTTGCTTACTAATGGAGAGGGTCACATATAAAGATGGTGACACTATAAAATAATCTATGGACGATCATAACCCTAAAAAAAGCAGAGCATTAATCATCACAATCGTGGCTGTTGTTGTGCTTGTTGTGGCAGCCTATTTTATTTTCAAAAATGGTAACCAGTTGTTTGGCACAAAAAATTCCGAAAACATAACAAAAACTTTTTCGCCACTCCTTGGTTCATCTAAAGCAAAAGACTTGAACGCGTTAAATAATAGTCAAACCACAAACAATACTAGTTCGACATCAACGATAGGTGGGCAAAATAGTAACTCGATAGCCGCGGGTAACAATTCTAGTGCTAGCGGTAGTCTTAATTCTGGGAATTTAAATTCAAGTGGAAGTTTTGGCCAAAGTGGTACTTTTGGTTCTACTGGAAGTTTTGCAAACAATAATAATTTCAACGCTATAACTCCACAGTTTAACCCTATTCCACCTCCAGGAAGTTGGGGTCTGACAAACACGGGTACAACTGGAACAGGTGGTACGGTTGGTGGTGGACCTAGTGGGCCACCAGTACCCGCACCTGCACCAACAAAAATCTGCCAGATCGATGACCCTCTCGTCTTTACCGAGAGTGAGAAAAAACAGTTGGATGATTTATTGCAACAATATTATCTAATCGCGCCAAGTCTTAAAACTGAAGACGATGTAACTTTGGTTGACAATGATATTATTTCAAACCAATCTCTCATCGACCAAGCAACAGAACTGACGACACAGTGCCTAGCCCAAAAAGCCGACCCAGGATACACTGGCCCACAGACAGTTAAAGACAATCCATATTACAGCGACCCAAACACAACACCAGGAGCGTTTTATCTGCCAAACTTTAGCGACCTAGAGCAAGCAATTAATATTTGGTAAAAATGATTAAAAAAATTCTACCACCAGTTCTAATAGCCCTCATCTTTGCAAACTTGTTTGTACCGTTTAGCTTAGATATCAAAGACAGCACACCGGTCGTTCAAAAATCTGTAGCAGAGGCTGGGGATTTTGATTTGAGTCTTTATTGGTTGAGTTCTACAGACCATTCTATTGATATAAGATTTGATGTAACCAGGTACACGACTACAGAGAATCATGGGTTGTTTTACATCGTTACAGACAACCAAGTTTCTATGAGTAATGCAGGTTTAAATGAACTATATACTGAAATAGGGGCACAACGTCTTACAAAACTTCTTGAGGGTAGTGGGGGTTATCCTAAACTTGATTATACAAAATTATTTTCCGTACCAGCAAATACTCATTTTTTGGATCAAAATTATTTTACTAGTGGCTTGGCATTAAAAGATGATGGTACACCTGTTCAAAAACCAGTTACTATACAAAATAATTTAATTGCAAACAAAACTTATTATGTCAGTTATTTTGGATTTAGTGGTACTACAGCCGATGGGACAGTTCTACAGACAAATATTCCAGTCACAACAGCTGATACTGGAAAAACTATTGATAACTCGAAAAATACACAACCAATTTCTAGATCGATAGGCCAAGACGGCTATATGCCGTCGTGTTGGCTTGGGTTCACAAATGGTTTTATCAGTGTTCCGGGGTGTATAGCTCAAGTGATATACTCGCTCTTCTTTGTTCCAACATCTGCATTGTTTGGGATTGCCGGTAAGTTTTTTGATTTTACTTTCAAGTATTCTATAACAGATACATCATATCGTAGCGCTTTTGTTTTGCAAGGTTGGAAAATAGTCAAGGATTTTGTGAATATGTTTTTCATATTCGTCCTTTTATACATTGCTTTTTCGACGATCCTGCGGATTCATGGATTTAAAACCAAAGAAATGATCATCAATGTTGTTATCATTGGTCTTTTAATAAACTTCAGTCTTTTCGCGACGCAGGTTATCATAGATACTTCAAATATTTTGGCCAGGGTTTTTTATAATTCAAGTTCTATTATAGTAAATACATTACCAAATAAATCGGCGACGGGGCAGCAAACAAATCAAACAAATAATAATTCAAATGACAACAATGGCGTAATTCCGCTTTCAGTTGCTATCGTCAAAAAGGTAAATCCCCAGAGGTTAATCCTAGATGCTGCCAAAGTTGGTAATGTTGCCAGAGATACGGGAGGGCAAGCTGGTGCTTCGACTACTAATACTAAGGGTATAGATACTTGGACATTTATATTAGTAACAATTCTTGCAAGTGTTACTAATATTGTGGGGCTATTTGTCTTTTTTACTGTTGGTTTGATATTTGTCTCGCGGGTTATTGGGCTCTGGCTTACTATGATATTTGCGCCATTTGCATTCTTTTCTTACGCAGTGCCAGTAATACAAAATGTCAACATGATTGGGTGGAAGAAGTGGTGGCCAAATCTTTTTAAATTTGCATTCTTGGCTCCAATTTTCATCTTCTTTATGTACCTAATAATAGCATTTTTGGGAACAAATGCTTGCGATCCTAGTGTAACCGAATGTTCGTCTTCATTCCTAGATATAAGCGGTCGAAGTGGTTTAGACCTAATAATCTCAATTATTGTGCCATTTGCATTCATCATCATACTTCTGAATATGGCTAAAAGGTTAGCAGTGGAATTTGCTGGTTATGTTGGTAGCGCAGTTACAAAAGCGGCGGTTGTTGGCGGAGGCTTGGCTATTGGTGGGGCTGCATTGACTACTGCATTTACTGGAAGACAAACAGTTGGGGCAGTTGCGAAGTATACGCAAAATGATGGAGCAAGAAAAAATGCTTTACGATTTCAAGATGTCAGAGATGCTGCAAGTAAAATAAGGGGTGCGAATATCATTAATCCATTTGCATACTTAAATCTCGCCAGAAAGGCTGTTACCAGTACAGGCAAAGCTAGTATGGCAGGAATAGCGGCAGGATTTAATAAAGTAGGACAAAAAACAGACCCTATTACTGGTAAAACAACAAATTGGTTCCAAAGAAGGGAAATGGGTGTTGATGATAAAGCTCATGCAGAACACGAATTAAACCAGTCTGCGCAAAAAATTACTGGCAAGGATGATTCAACCTATAAGGATCTTACTGATGACCAAAAACAATTAGCACAAGATAGAATTGATCGAGATATATATTCAAAGGACACCTTTAACAAAGTTTATGAAAAACTCGATGTTGCACAAAGAGGAATTGTTGATGGAATGAAGGGTTATTATGATGCAGCAACTGGAATATTTACAGCTGATCCAAGTGGTAATTTTGCTCATGCAGCTGAAATTGCTCGAGGTAACGCAGCTACGAGAGGTGAGTATATTCATACTGCAGGAGATATGAAGGCGGCCTTAGAAGCAGGTACTGCTGTTGGTGAATTCGTGAGATCATTAAGAAAAGGTAGTTACGACATACGCGAACTTGCTAAAACCAAACCAAGTGGCTGGTTAACGGCTGGTGGTCTTGCGATGGCGGGGATGGGAGGAATCCTACCAGTATTTGGTCTTGCGATGGCCGCTAGTGCATCAAGTGCAATTAAAAAAGGGCTTAAGAGTGGTTTAAGTGGCATCGACCATGGAACAGCACAAAAAGATTTCTTTAAAGATTTGAGTGGCATACTTAGTGACTCCTTAAAATCAATAAATGTTGATGTCAAAGTAGATCATAATAGTAGTGGGAGCGGTAAGGCAAGTGGAGGAGGGCATCATTAAAAAATAATTATTATGGATAAAACACAATTACAACAACAAATAGCTTTATATTATTCAAAACTTCCGAGCAGCGTTCAACAGGCATTTTCAAGTATGTCTTGGCTGGAAACTTTACGAAGTATAGGTGTGCGATATGGCTTGAAAGATACACAAATAGAAAATCTTGGCACAGAAACAACCTTGGTTCTTCTTGGTATCGTTCACCCAGAAGATTATGAATCTAATTTGATTAGTGAGTTGAATATGCCAAAAGATGTTGTTGATAAAATAGTAGTTGAGATAAATGAAAATATATTAAAAAATATTAGGCCAGATCTAGAGAAAACATTTGTTTCAAATGTTCAGAACTTGATAGAAGAAAAATACGGAGATGTAAATAAACTAGATGAAAGATTTTCAAAATTACCGAAAGAAGTCCAAGATGCAATAGTAGAATCTAACTACCAGTCGAAACTGTACAATATCGCCGAGAGTAAAAAAATTTCCATAGAGCAGATGGGTGTCTTTGAGGAGGTGACAAATAAAGTCTTGCTTGGAATAATTCACCCAGATAAATACGTGACGGAACTTAAGGCAAAAATTTCTTTGCCCGATGAAACTGTAAACGAGTTGGTTGATTCAGTAAATGAGAATATTTTGAAAAATATTAGGGAGATTTTAAAAACTCACTGGGGTAATAGAGATGGAACCAAGAGCAGTGCACATGAAGATGAAGTCCCGATTCCTCCGTATCTGCAGAACATGAGTGGTGGCGAAATTAAGCCTGCTACTGTAGTTACCCCTATGCCTCAAAAAGAAGAAGTTGGGGTAAGATCTGCACCGGCGCCAACAACACTAGAACAAAATATTTATAAACAGACAGGAATTGAAATGGTTGATGATGGTAAAGAAGATTCAGGCGATCTAATGCACGACATAATAAAGAGCAAGTTGACTGCGCCGACGGCAAGCAAGCAAGTTGCGAGCGACCATTCAACTCCAAAAGTCAGTTCTCCTACCGCGCCGGCAACTCCTCCGCCCGCTGCAACACAGACCCCAAAATCAAGCGACCCATACAGGGAATCTATAGAATAGTTGTGTTAGAATAATATTATGCAATTTAGAGTCCCACAGTTTATCGATGTCGAAGACAAGCTCTTTGGGCCTTTCACTTTCCGACAATTTGTCTATATGGTTGGTGGGGCGGGTATGATCTATGTTATCTATAGTTTATTGCCGTTTTGGATCGCAATTCTAATCATAATCCCCGTCGGCATACTCACCGCCCTTTTAGTTTTTTACAAGATAAACAACAAACCTTTCATCTACTACTTGCAAGCTGGAATAAATTACTTGATTTCAAGTAAACTCTATGTCTGGAAACAACGCCTAGTAAAACCATCTGATAAAAAATCAGGCGAGGAGGCCGAAGCAGGGCAAATTTCTGTTTTGCCGGTTACTGCGCCAAAAAGTTCGCTCAAAGATCTGGCTTGGAGCTTAGACATACAAGAGAAAGAGAATATTTAGTGTGATATAATATTTAAATGGCTTTAAACGCTCGGGCTGCGCAAGAATTTGTGCCAATAAAAGAGATCCGCAATGGCGTCATAGTACTCAAAGATGGCGGGCTTCGGGCTGTTTTAATCGCTTCATCTATTAACTTGTCGCTTAAATCAAGCGAGGAACAAGAGGCTGTTATCAGCCAGTTTCAATCTTTTCTAAATGGGCTAGATTTTTCAACTCAGATTGTTGTGCAATCCCGCCGTCTCGATATCAGGCCATACCTCTTGACTCTAGAAGCTCGAGAAAAAGAGCAGAATGAAAAATTGCTAAAAATCCAAACGAGAGAGTATATAGATTTCATAAAATCTTTTACCGACCAAGTGAATATCATGACAAAAACTTTTTTTGTTGTCGTCCCGTATAGCCCAACCGCGATCAAGGCAACTGAGGGTGTGGTCGACAAGATTTTAGGCGGCAAAGCCGAAAAGCAAATGATCGCAAATACAAAAAAATCCATGGATATGGCGGACTTTGAAGAAAAGCGCAGTCAGCTAGATCAACGTGTCGGGGTTATTACTTCTGGGCTAGGAGGTCTAGGTATTCGCAGCACCCAATTAAATACTGAAGAAATTGTCGAACTTTTCTACAAGACATTTAACCCGGGCGACATTAGCCAAGGCATAAAATTAGAATAATATATGAGCGTATTTTCAAAAATTTTTGGTGGTGGTAGCACGGTAGATAAATCAAAAAGTAAACTTGTGATGCCAGTTATTCCGTCTGAGATATACAAGGCGGCGACGCTCGAGCTGCAAGACATCATCGCACCATCGGCCCTACAGATTACACCAAAAGGGCTAAATCTCGGCGACAAAATCGCTAGAACTTTTTTTGTCATATCATACCCAAGATATCTAACCGACAATTGGTTTTCGCCAATAATAAACCTCGACAAGGTTTTCGATGTGTCTATTTTTATTCACCCGATCGATACCGCAGATATATTGCGATCATTTCAGAAAAAAGTCGCCGAGGTTCAGAGCCAGATATCTATCCGCGAGTCAAAAGGTCTTGTCCGTGACCCAATGCTCGATACAGCATATAAAGATCTAGAAGATTTGCGCGACAATCTAATGCAGGCTCAAGAAAAAATGTTTGATGTTGGTCTATACATCACTATCTACGCAGACAGCGAGGGAGATTTGTTTAAAATTGAAAATGAGATTAAATCGCTCCTTGAGTCAAAATTAATTTACTTAAAGCCAGCGCTTTTTCAGCAAGTAGAGGCGTTTAAGAGCATCATTCCGCTTGACACAGACTTGCTCGGAATACATCAAAAATTAAATACCGAGCCTCTTTCGAGTCTTTTTCCATTTGTTTCATTTGATCTGACCTCAGATAAAGGGATTCTCTATGGGGTCAACCGCCACAATTCTAGCCTTATAATATTTGACAGATTCTCACTTCCAAATTACAACTCGATAACGTTCGCAACTTCTGGCGCCGGTAAATCTTACGCGACAAAACTCGAAATCATTCGCACGCTCATGTTTGACACCGAGGTCATCGTCATAGACCCAGAGCGAGAATACGAATACCTTTCAGAGGCTGTCGGTGGCAGATATTTTAATATTTCTCTTTCTTCAGATCACCATATCAACCCGTTCGACTTGCCAATCCCTGCTTCAGATGAAACACCAGCCGATGTTTTGCGCGCAAATACTATAAACCTCGTGGGTCTTTTCAGAATTATGCTTGGCGGCCTAACACCAGAAGAAGACTCTATTATCGATCGAGCGATCACCGAAACATATGCGCTCAAAGACATCACGGCTGAATCTGATTTTAGAAATATAGAGCCACCGCTTCTGACTGATTTCGAAATGGTCTTGGCTGGCATGGAAGGCAGCGCATCGCTGATTCAACGTTTGGCAAAATTCACTCATGGTTCGTGGGCATCGTTCCTCGACCAGCCTTCGAATGTCGATATCAATAGAAAATTTGTTGTTTTCTCAGTGCGAGACATGGAAGACGAACTCAAACCAGTTGCTATGTATATCGTCACGCATTATATCTGGAACGCAATTCGAAAAAATATTAAAAAGAGATTGCTCGTGGTAGACGAGGCTTGGTGGATGATGAAATCAGAAGATACGGCATCATTTCTCTATTCGATAGCCAAGCGCGGGCGCAAATACTACCTCGGTCTTGCAACCATCACCCAAGACGTGGGTGACTTTATGCGCAGCCCCTATGGTGTGCCGATTGTTACAAACTCTTCTATCCAGCTACTATTAAAGCAGTCGCCTTCGACTGTCGATGTCCTGCAGAAAACTTTTAACTTAACCGATGAGGAAAAATATTTGTTGCTCGAGGCAAATGTCGGCGAGGGAATATTCTTTGCTGGGTTAAAGCATGTAGCAGTTAAAACTATCGCCTCATATACCGAAGACCAGATAATAACCTCTGATCCATCTCAAATATTGGCAATCAAGAAAGCAAAAGACGACCTGGTGGCACAAGAAAGTAGCCAAGTAACCCAAGCCCAGAAATAATTTTAATTGGCAATATATTCTCTATATCATATAATATGGTTGTGGTAGCTTCTCACAAAAAAATCTTATTTTCTCTAATTTTTATTTTGGCCATAGTTTGTCTGCCTAAAATATCTATGGCGTTGTCTGACGTTGTCCTACAAGATAGCGACGTCGATATAGCAACTGTCCCTGATAGCCCAGAGCCGTATCAGGACGTAACAGCAACCCTGTCAAGCTATGCTACGGATTTAAACAAAGCAATGATAGTCTGGCAAAGTGGTAACAAGGTGGTGCTCTCGGGTATTGGTAAAATCAGTTATTCGTTTAAAACCCTTGGGCCAAATGTCGTTTCTGACATTACAGCGACAATCACACCAGAGGGATCGCTCGATAAAATAACCAAGGAGATAAGAATTAACCCATCGGAAATAGAAATATTTTGGGAAGGAGTTGATTCATATACTCCGCCTTTTTATAAAGGCAAATCGTTTATCTCAAGTGGTGGCGTCATAAAAGCTGTAGCAATGCCGACAACAACCAAGGGCGGGAGGGTAAACGCAGTTTATAATTGGAAAAATTCCGACAACTCTGTGCAAGATGCTTCAGGATATAATAAAGATTCTTATATATTTGCAAATAGTGAGCTTAATAAAAGTGAAAATATTTCGGTTAATGCCTCAACAGTAAATGGCGGCTATGACACAACAAAAGAAATCAGCATACCTATAACCAGCCCAAAAATTCTTTTCTATAAAAAATCGCCGACCGAGGGTGTGTTATACAACAACGCTTTAACCGACAATACATTTCTGAGTGAAAATGAAATTACAATTGTGGCCGAACCCTACTTCCTAGCTATCTCTGGAAATGAAAAGGATTTTAGTTACAAATGGCAAATAAATGGCGAGGATATAGACACCCCGACTAAAAAAACCGAATTGACTGTTCAGCCGACTTCTCGCGGTGGTTATGCAACCATTAGTTTAGTATTAGAAAATTTAAATGCTTTTTTCCAAACAGCCAGCGCACAAATTAAATTGTCTTTATAAATAAAATGAAGAAATTCATAGAAAATTTAATTCCGAGCTTGATACTTCTAATCTTATTATTGCCATTGGTTGTTTTAGCTGGAGATGGAGATAAAACTGTGCCATTAAGCCCTGGAGCGAGCCCGAGTACAGATTTAAATAGCTATACACTACTTGCGCCAATCCCTGGGCTCGGGACAACTGTTCAAACTAATAGCATAGGGGATTATTTTAATAAAATATTTTTGGTAGCGATAGGCCTCTGTGGGGTTCTGGCTGTCATAATGATCGTCATCGGCGGGGTGCAGTACATGGGAACCGAGTCTGTTTTTGGAAAAACGGAAGCTAAGGGAAGAATATTTGCTGCTATACTTGGGCTTTTCATAGCCCTCGGCGCATATGCATTGCTATATACAATAAATCCAGACTTAACAGGCCAAAATGGGCTGACGATTGATCAGGTGAGTGTAGATATAGATCAAGATGTAGCTGAAAGTAGTCCAGTACCATTAACTAGCAATCAAATTAATCAAATTATGAGCACAGCTTCAGATAATAAATTTAATGTTGAGGTTGGAAAAACATCTGGTTCAGGGGTGCTTACCGATAATTGGATAGTAAATAAAATAACTAATGTCGTTGAAAAGCCAGGTTTACAGGATGTAAAAGCCATAGTTATACACGGAACCGAGGGTTATAGAGCCCAAGATTCTTTGTACACATGGATAGACCACAACACAGACACACCTAGTAAAGCACTGTGTGGTAAAAATCATACAGATAATGGTAGTGCTACTTGTAATGATAATGGTGCTCATTTTATTATTGATAGAGATGGGAGTGTTTGGCAAGTCGTTAGAATAAATATGAGGGCTAATCATTTTAGCTATACTCATTTAAATCAAGTTAGCCTAACGCCTGTTGATATTACACCAGTCAAAGCTCCAGCTGGTTTTTCTAATAGTAATACACTTGGCATAGAGATGGTATTGCGGGCTGATAAAAATAATAATTGGCAAACATTAACACAACCCCAGAAAGATTCATTGGTTAAATTAATAAAAAGGCTTCAATCGATTTTTCCAAACATAACAAAATCTGATATATATTGTCATAGGCAATTAGATGATAGACCTGGGGAGGGTGTCGAAGCTGTAAATTATTTGCGTTCAGCGCTTTAATTAAGTATTATTTATGTTTAAAAAAAGATTAATCATTTTTATAGTAGTATTTATAATCGTTGTGGGTGTAATATTTTATTATTACTATTCTAATAAATCAGGCGGTGTGAGCAATAATAATTCTTCTACTAGTGGTTACAATTCTTTCAACCCTTTTGGTAATAATAATTCTCAAAATACAAATCAAACTAATGGCAATAGTGTGAACAATGCAAATAATAGTACTGGGGGTCAAACACAAACAGGAGATACATCTTCTACCACTGTAACAAAATTCCACCCGATAACTAATTTTGCAGTTGCTGGAGCAGTATATTTTGACGAAACTCGACCGATAGCGCAATCTGGGCCTGTCGTCGACAACACGGCTATAGTGAATGGTAAAAAGGCCGCGACTAAAAAAGCTCTAGTTCCAAAAGTTGAAGTCGTGCCAGCGTTGCGGTATGTCGAGCGGGCGACTGGACATATATATGAAATGTATCTAGACAATAAAACAGAGGGTGAGATATCAAATTCAACTATTCCAGGCGTTCACGATGCAACTTGGGATGGAAAAGCTCAGACTGTGATATATAGATATTTGGCAGATGACAACAAAACTATAACGAGCTATATGGCAAGCTTGGGTAAACAAAAGGGTGAATTTTTGCCAAATAATATTGAGGATTTGAGCATATCGCCTGACAAAACAAAATTTTTCTATTTAATAAAAACAGTAAATGGAATAGTTGGTAGCACAAGATCGTTTAGTGATGCAAAAGTTTCGCAATTATTTAACTCGTCGTATTCTGAGTGGCTGTCACAGTGGGCTTCCACAGGAAAAATATTTCTTACAACCAAACCATCTGCCCAAACACAAGGAAGTTTATTTGTTTTAAATAGTGCAAATGACGTAGTGACAAAGGTTTTTGGTGGGGTAGATGGTCTGACAACGCTTGCAAATGGCGATGGGTCTCTTGTTTTATATAATTCTTCAGATGGCATAAGTTCGACCTTGGAATTATTCAATATCTCAAGTCATACAAACCAGAGTTTAAATATTTACAGCTTGCCAGAAAAGTGTATTTGGAGTAGTGATAATATAAATATCTATTGCGCGGTTCCAAATTCAATGACAAATGGTGGCTATCCGGATATTTGGTATCAAGGTTTGGTGTCTTTCGATGATCATTTTATAAAAATAAACACAAAAGATGGTGTCATAAACCAGGTAGCTGATTCTTTAGATGAAACAGCGGTTGACGCGACAAATCTTTTCTTAAATAAAGACGAGAGTTCTTTATTTTTCATAAATAAAAAAGACTCCACTCTATGGAGCCTAGATCTCAAATAATTTTTTCGCTTGGGTTAATGTATTTTATAACCACTCGGCGATTTTGCCCTTCGCCTTCCGATTCTGTTTTTATATCTGGGGCGCCTTCTAGAAACATGTGAACGATGCGTCTTTCATATGCCGGCATTGGGTCGACTTCGATATTGCTTTTGAAATATCTTGCTCGCTCAGCCATCATATGGGCAATATTTTTTAGATTATCAAATCTTTTCTTTTGATAGCCATTAATATCAACAAGAATTTTTACTGTGCTATCCTCTGTTGGGAGATCTTTTTCAATTATCTTTTGGACAAGGTGGTTTATAGATCTCAGTGTTTCACCATCTTTGCCAATCATAAATCTTGAATCTGGGGTTTCAATTAGACACCAGAGCATTCCTCCTTCATTAGAAAATTCAATCTTGGTTATTTCAGATGCTGTGCGTGAAAACATCTCTTCAATTGTTTTTTTTACCTTGTCTTGCATATATTTATATAGGGTTTTGAGCTAATTTTTTTCTTATATACCACTCTTGAGCGATAGTAAATATATTACTGGTAATCCAATATAATGCAACCGCGGCCGATATTCTATATGCAATCAAGGCCACAAATATCGGCAAAAAATATTTTACATTCATTTGCATACTATCAGCCATCTGTTCTTGAAATGTTTTTTGCTCGGTGCTATTTTTTTCTTTTTTATTTTTAATAGGGGAGGCTAAGTAACCCTGTATAAATTGTGACAACCCCGCTAGAAATGCAAGGGTGATGCTTTTGGTATGGACATCTATAGCCCCAAGAAACATGGTATGTAAATTACTTGGGGCTTGTAAGAACGGGTAGAGTGGGCCAGTGCTAAGTGTTATACCCCTGTAAAAAACATAGTAGAGTGCAAAAATAACTGGAAGTTGTAATAAAACCACCAAACAGCCAGAAAACGGGCTGGTCCCATATTTTTTATATAGTTCAAATGTTTTTTTAGCTTGTTCTTCTTTGTTTGGAAAATCTTTTTTAATTTGCTTGAGTTCTGGTTCAAGACGCTTCATGAGTATCTGACTTTTGATCGATCTCTTAGTAAGTGGAAATAAGATAAATTTTATAAAAATTGTAAGGATTATAATTCCAAAACCAACATCACCAAAGGTTATGTATTTTATGATAAAAATTAGACAGTTGTATATCGGCTGATATAGAAGTGTGTTCCAGAGCGCGTGCATCCACCCATTGTAACTTAAAATACCCTAAATCCAAAATACCCTTATAATATTGGGTCGTAGTGGTTTTTTTGCCATGGGTGACACCTACAAATCCGCAAAAATCCTTCTGCTATACCATTAATTAAGCCGTGTTTTTTTATCGCCTCTTTAGTGTATTCAGAGCAGGTTGGGATGAAAACACAGGATGAGTGTGATCGAGTTGGGATTTTCTGGTATATGTTTATGAGCCATAACACTGCTTTTTTCATACTCATCTCAATTTCTTTATTATTTCTACAATACTTAATTCGATATCTTTTTTGTTTGATGTTAGGGTTGATTTTTTAAAAATAAAAATACCGGTATAGCTTGGTAACCTTTCATTTCTTAGGGTGTTATAGCCGATTCTTTTAAATTTATTTCTTTTTGTCGCAAGTTTAAAAATCGCTTTTGGCGCCACAAAAGAATATTTTGGTTTGTTGTTTTTTATAAATTTAAAAACAAAAAGCGGGGTCGATATAACCTTGTTGGAGTTTGTTGTTTTTTGAAATAGATCTTTTTCTATACGCTTTCCTTTTGGAAGCATGTTATTTTCTTATAGAAACTTTTTTGCGACCCTTGCGTCGGCGAGCTTGGGTAACATTGCGTCCACCAACTTTTTTTGAACGAGCAAGAAACCCGTGAGTTTTTGCTCTCTTTCTTTTATTGGGTTTATATGTTCTAGACATAAAGAAAATATATACTAAATTTATAGCTTAGGCAATAGAGTTTGTGGTGGTTTAGATATACACATATTATTAACAGGTTAATCAAGGTTTTTTATTGTTGGTCGTTTTATAAAAGAGAGTATAATACGCACTATGAATACTAAGGAGTTGTGGGATAACTGTCTTGCTGAGATAGAACTCAGTATTTCTAAGGCTAATTTCTCTACTTGGTTTAGAAATACTTATATAGTTAAGGAGGATTCTGGCACACTTTATGTCGGAGTGCCAAATGAATTCGTAAAGGATTGGCTGTATAATAAA
This sequence comes from uncultured Candidatus Saccharibacteria bacterium, assembly GCA_964527185.1. Lineage (GTDB taxonomy): Bacteria > Patescibacteriota > Minisyncoccia > Phycocordibacterales > UBA9973 > UBA8515. The sequence continues at coordinate 130,434 of CAZGOI010000001.1, read as the reverse complement.
TTCCATAAATTAATATTAAAAACTATTATTTCCCACGAAGATAGTGTTCGTGGAATAGAATATATAATTTCAAAGCATGAAAATATAGATAAGGGTCGTGTTGAAGTGGTAAAACAAGTTGTTTCTGTAAATAAAGAATTGCCGCTTTCTGATTTATATATAAATAAAGATGATAATTTAAACCCTAGATACACTTTTAACTCTTTTGTTGTTGGACCATTTAATGAGCTTGCATATGCTGTTGCTCAAGCGGTTGTTAATAATCCCGGGCAAAATTATAATCCATTTTTTATATATGGTGGCACTGGTCTTGGTAAAACACACATAATACAAGCGATTGGTAACACAATAAAAACCAAACACTCTAGTAAAAAAGTTTACTATGTTAGTCTTGAAAAGTTTGCAGTCGACTATATAAACTCGATTCAAAATAAAAACCCAAATTCATTTAAAGAAAAATATAGAAAATATGATGTAATTATCATGGACGACATTCAATTTATTTCTGGAAAAGATAAAACACAAGAAGAATTGTTTCATCTTTTCAATACCCTATATGAGAGTAATAAACAAATAGTTTTTTCTTCTGATAAACACCCAAACTTTATTCAGGGGTTAGAAGAACGATTGCAATCGAGGTTTTCTTCCGGTATGATTGTGCAGGTTGTTGAGCCAGATTATGAATCAAGAATTGCTATTATAAAAGCTAAATTTGAATCTACAAATTGCATAATAGAACCAGAGGTTATCGCTTATTTAGCAGAATCATTAGAAGGAAATATAAGGGAGCTCGAGGGTAGTTTAAATATTGTTATATATCAATCTCAGTTAAAGAATAGGGTTTTAACATTAAACGAGGTTAAAACTTTGATTAAAAACAATATTAAACCAAAGAAAACAGTAGCCATAAAAGATATTGTAAAAATAATTGCTGACCAATATGGAATTTCAGAGGATGTTATTTATGAAAAAACAAGAAGGAAGGAAATTGTTCGTGCGCGACAGGTGGCCATGTATATATTGAGAGAGGATTTTAGTATTTCTTACCCACTTATAGGGCAAAAACTTGGTGGACGAGACCATACAACAGTAATTCACTCTCATTTAAAAATCAAAGATGATTTAAAAACAGATCCGTCGTTATTACAAGAGATAGAAAAGATTAGGGTGATGTTTAAATAGTTGTGAATAAAGAGTGTTTAATTTTTTAATTAGTGTGGAAAAATTACAAGATTTTTAAGTTATATAAAATAATTAACAATTAGGGGTGGGTTGTTAGATGGGATTATCTGAAAATAGCTTTATATATATGATTAATTAAGACAATCAACATATCAACAGATATAATATTAATAATAGATTTATATAAGTAATTAATTAGAATAGTATGAAATTAGAATGCCAAGTTAGTAAAATAAAAAATGCACTGATATTAGTTGAGAGGTTAACTGGTAGAAACCTAACTCTCCCAGTTTTAGGATCTATACTTTGGGTGGTTAATGATAAAAACCTAAAACTACGATCAACCAATCTAAGTATCGGTATAGAAGTTACTGTGCCTGCTAAAATAGAAAAAAGTGGCGTCATGGCTATTCGAGGAGACGTGCTATCGTCGCTATTTTCCCAAATTTCAAATGATGGAAATGTTTATTTTGAATCTATAAACAATAATTTATCGGTAAAAACCAAACACAACACAATACTTCTTAAAAGTGTTCCATATGAAGATTTCCCAACAATTCCAATAATTAAAGGGGAAACAGTATCAATCCCAAGTAAAAAACTACTTGAAGGGTTAAAATCTGTCTACTACAGCTCGTCTACTTCTGAAATAAAACCAGAAATCGGTAGTATAAATATATATCCAGACGAAGACATGCTTGTTTTTGTGGCCACAGACTCTTTTAGGTTGGCTGAGAAAAAAATAAAAATAAAACAAAAACTATCATTTTCAAATATTTTACTACCATTTAAAAACAGTATAGAAATTATAAAAATACTTGAAACACTAGATGAAGATATAAAACTCACTATTCAAAAAAGCCAAATATCTATAACCACAGATAGTATATATCTAACCTCAAGAATTATAGATGGATCCTTCCCAGACTATAAACAGATAATTCCCAAAAACCCAACAACAAAAGCTATTGTTTTAAAACAAGACCTACTATCCTCCCTAAAAATATCAAATATTTTTTCTGATAAATTCAACCAAATCTCACTCTCGGTAAGACCACAAGAAAAATTTTTTGAAATAGAATCGAAAAATACTGATATAGGAGAAAATAGCACATTTGTTTCTGGCGCTCTATCTGGCGAAGTGGTTATAGCTAATTTTAATTACAAGTATATATTAGATTGCTTCCAATCAATTTCTGAAGACAGTATTAGTTTAGAGTTCTCTGGTGGTAATAAAGCAATGATTATAAAACCCGTTGGTGACCAATCGTTTATGTATCTTGTTATGCCAATGAATAAATAGATGGATTTTAATCGAATCGATAATTTTTTAGATAAGTTTAAAAAGATTTTTCTTCAAAAAGAAGAAGAAGTAAAAACAATAGTTATTATTATAAACAAACACACAACTATACAAATAGACGAAGGGTCAATAAAAGTCAAAGGATTTGATATTTATATACAAGGTTCGCCAGCGCTTAGAAACGAAATCCTAATACACAAAGACGGAATTTTAAGTGATCTAAATAACATTTTACAAAATAAAAAAATATATAAAATTCACTAATTAGAAATATTAAAAGAAGCTATGGATTGAGTACTATTACCAAGACTATCATAGCCAATTATTTTTATTGTATTATTGGTTGAAATATTTCCTAGATCGCTAGGTGATAGGCTTACAGTATATGGTGTTGTTTGTATAGATTTTATATAAGTATCATTAACAAAAACATCAATTTTTTGAATTACGTTTTGAACTGAGGGCGCAACAGAAAATGTAACAACATCTGTTTTTTTATAATCACCACTTAATCCAACAATAGAAAGACTTATTTTATTTAGTGTTGTGTGAATATTATCATAAAATGTTGGTTTATCTGCCTCGGTTATTGTTTTATAATTTCCCTTATTTATACTCCACCACTTGTCTACCCCATACTCCCAATTTTTATACAGTGGGTCATTATCTGGGTTTTGTGGTTTTGGTCCAAGTGGGTTGCTCTTGTCTATCCAATATAAAATATCATGAACATCAGTTACAGACTCTTCCTTTCTTGTTTCAATAGGAGTGAATTCTGTAGCTAAACCACCAGAAATTGTGTCTATTGTAAAAGTTTCATTACCCTGCCAAAGCCCCCGCATTATTGGGGGTAGGCCTTGGTCTATTGGATTCGGTCGGCCAAAAGATTCAACTGGCAAATTTTTTAAGGCCTCTCTAATTACATCATTCCATATTGGTCCAGCCAAAGCGGCGCCACCTTTTTTCATCGGCATATTATTATTATTGCCAACCCAAACACCAACTACAACCGATGGTGTATAACCTATGGTCCAAGCATCTTTGTTGTCATTAGTCGTACCAGTTTTAACGGCGACATTGCGACCAGGAACTACTAAACTTGAATTGGCTCCAAATGTTGGAGTTCGCGCGACGTTGTCTGAAAGAACATCCGATATTGTTCTAGCTATATTTGAATCTATTACTTGATATGGTTTATCTTCATAACTTTCGAGTATATTACCACTTGAGTCTGTAACAGAAAGTATTGCTTGGTATGGATGTCTGACCCCATCACCTGCAAATACACTATAAGCTGAGGTCATGTCAAGCAAGGTCGTCTCTCCACCACCGATCACAAGCGACAAACCATAACGTGTTGGGTCATTGAGTGTTGTGATACCAAGATCATGCGCCATTTTAAGTGCATCGGGTACGCCAACCAAATAAAGAAGTTTTACAGCTACGACGTTTATCGATTGAGCCAATGCATTTTTCAAAGTCATCGGCCCACGGAAACCATTGTCATAATTGCTCGGCATATAACACTTTGCATTTTTGTGTCCAGGTAGCGGCGCTCCAGCTGGGCTGCAAGATGAATTGAATTCTGTTTTAAGGTCAAAAAGCGTTGTATCCTCGGTATAGCCTTCTTTAAAAGCCTCTGCATAGACTATTGGTTTAAACGAAGAACCAGGTTGCCTAGGTGCTGTTGCAACGTTGAAATTACCATCAATTGTTTTATCAAAATAATTCCTTGAACCAACCATTGCAAGTATCTGGCCATTGCGCGGGTCGATCACAACAACCGCGGCATTTTTACCACTCCAATTCTTCTCATTATCCTTTGCCCGTGCAAGCGCAATAGCCTCGGCTTTGGTTTCAAGGTCATAATCAAGGGTTGTTATAACATTCAAACCACCAGAATCAAGTGCTTCTTGACCATATTTTTTTAATAGATAATCTTGTATAAAGAAAACAAAATGCGGAGCGGCGATGTGAAGCGGTTGAGACGGAAGGAAAACCACACTCTCGGCTATCGCCTTGTTGTAATCATCTTGATTAATAAATTTTAGATCAAGCATTCTTTTTAAAACCAAATTTTTTCGAGAATCGAGTTCTTTTTTATTTTTACCGTACGGGGAATAGTATGTCGGCGCATTTGGAATAGCTGCCATATAGGCCGACTCGGCGAGTGTCATATCTTTTGGTTCTTTACCAAAAAATGCTCGAGAAGCTTCCTCAACACCATAGATATTTCCACCATACGGCGCCTCATTTAAATAAAGTGCCAAAATATCTTCTTTGCTCATAACCTTTTCAAGTTTAAGCGCCAAGATCCACTCTTTAATTTTTCTAGATATAGTTCTGTCTTGATTGAGGAGTGTATTTTTGATGAGTTGTTGGGTTATGGTCGAACCACCCTGGATTTTTTTACCAGTCAAAAACGCCCAAATTGTTCCACGAATAATAGAGGTAATCCTTATACCGTTGTGTTGATAAAATTCAGAATCTTCTATTGCAACCGTCGCATTTTTTATATTGACCCCCATCGCTTCATAGGGAATAATCGTCCGCTTGATATCTTGGTGTACATCATAGAGGAGTATTTTGCCAGTTCGATCATATATTTTTGTCGAGCTTTGTATTTTGCGCTCATTAAAAGATTTGAAATCTGGCAATTTAAGGGTGCTGACCCAAATAACGAGGCACCCAAATGCTATTATAAAAAGACCAAGGAAACCCAAAATCCAATTTCTCAATGAATGTTTTAAGATTGATTTTTTTAAAGAAGCCAAGTGCTTTGACATTTTTTCCATCACAATACTATCATATCATACCCAAACACCCTGCGGACAAAGGTATTTTTATGTGTTACAATTCTTCATATGATAGAAAGTAAAAATGAATCATTGCTCGAGAGAGGAGTTTCCAATCTATACCCATCTAAAGAATTCATTTCTCAAAAACTAGCAAAAGGCCAAAAACTAACAATTTATTTAGGTATTGATCCAACAGGCCCGACTCTCCACATAGGTCACACAATTGCTATTCGCAAACTCGCCGAATTCCAGAAAGCTGGACACAAAGTAATACTCCTTATGGGGGATTTTACCGCAATGATTGGCGACCCGTCAGACAAAGACGCAACTCGAATAGCACTGACACATAAACAAGTTCTTGAAAATTTAAAAAATTATAAAAAGCAAGCAGGTAAACTATTAAAATTTACTGGAAAAAATAAAGCCGAAATTAAATTCAACTCAAAATGGTTGAGCAAGATGAAATTTGAAGATATTCTTGGTCTTGCCTCAAAAATGACAGTCAGCCAAATGCTCGAACGAGATATGTTCGACAAAAGGTTTAAAGAAGGCAAAAGTATCTACCTCCACGAATTTTTTTACCCACTTATGCAGGGATATGATAGTGTAGCAATGAATGTCGACGGTGAAGTAGGAGGTAACGACCAGACATTTAATATGTTGACCGGTAGAAATCTATTGAAAATTTTTAAAAACAAAGAAAAATTTGTCATAACCATGAAATTACTGGAAGATAATTCTGGTAAAAAAATGGGTAAGACCGAAGGCAATATGATTTCACTATCAGATGATGCATATACCATGTACGGCAAAATAATGAGCTGGAATGACTCACTTATAATACCAGCTTTTGAACTCTGTACAGATGTGTCAATGCTTGAAATCGAAAAAATCGCCAGAGACATAGCCTCTCTAGAAATAAATCCACGAGATTTAAAAATGAAACTAGCCCGCAACATAATCTCTGTATTTCATAAAAACGAAGATACCAAAAAAGCCGAAGCACAATTTATACAAACATTCCAAAAAAATGAAATACCAGAAAATATTATAAAAATTTCAGTCAACTCCGGATCCCTACTTTCCGATATTCTACTTAAAGAAAACATTGTTACATCAAAAAGCGATTTTAAAAGACTAGTCGACGAGCGAGCTATAGCAAATCTTGATTTGGATGAAAAAATAACCTCATACAACGAGCGGGTAAAAAACGGAGTCTATAAAATAGGTAAAATGAGATTTTGTAAAATTGATGTTAAATAACAAAACCCCGATATAAAATCGGGGTTTTGTTTTAATAAGCACTTCCATCAAGGCTTGCCACCCCCTCCTCATCGTCGGCAAAACCATCATCGGCAAGATCGTCATCTAATGGTTCAGCATTCTCATGCTCGAAATCATCAGTTTCTTCCTCATCGTCATCGGGGTCACTCATTTTAAATTCATCTTCGTCGTTATAACTCATATTTTAAAAAATATAAAATATAATAATGCATTATTTGTATCAAAATATTATTTTCTTTGCAACAATATTTAACCTGTGGAAAACTATGAAAACTAAAACCCCCTATTTAAACCTTTCACAGGCAAAACAAGTAAGCCCGACAGCTATAGCGTCGAGTTCATCATCTGAACTTACCCCACCACCTACTTTTATAAGCCTAGGAATCATCCTTATAACCATGTCTTTTGTTGCCCGGCCATAGCCCGTCACTGCCAACTTTATCTGTGGTGGAGAATATTCAAAAATATCTAAACCGCTCATCGAAGCAACATATAAAATCACACCACGAGCCTCTGCCACACCCATGACCGTCTTTTGGTTTGTATTTAAGTAAAGTTTCTCTATGGCCAAAACTTTTGGTTTATATTTTTTTACAACCATCTCAACCTCTTGACCTATTAAGTTAAGCCTTTTTGAAAAGTGAAATAATTTTTTTGTTTTAAAGCAACCTGAATAAATTAGTGTTTCCTTGCCACCATCTATTTTTTCTAAAACAGCTATGCCGACTCGCTCAAAACCTGGATCGATCGCAAGTATTCTCATAATTTATTTTTTATAATCAAAACCCAAATGTTTATATCCAGCTTCTGTGACTGTTCGGCCGCGAGGTGTGCGTTCGAGTAAACCAAGTTGAATTAAATATGGCTCGATAACTTCTTCGATCGTTGCCTCTTCTTCGCTAACTGCCGCAGCTATAGTTTTGAGGCCGACTGGCCCGCCACCAAATTTTTCTATTACAACTTCTATTATTCTTCGGTCAGACGAAGACAAACCGAGCTCGTCAATCTCAAGCAAATCAAGAGCTTTTTTCACCGCTTCTTTTGACAGTGGCAATTTATGAACTTGGGCATAGTCTCGACAGCGTTTTAGGAAATAATTTGCAGTCCTTGGTGTAAAGCGTGCTCGTTTGGCGATTTCGTCGAGCGCCGCTTCATCGAGTACCACACCCAAAATCTTTGCCGACCTCTTTAATATTTTTTTTATTTCCTCTTGTGTATAAAATTCCAAACGAAAAACTCCACCAGAGAACCTCGATCGCAATGGCGACGAGAGAAGCGCGATACGAGTAGTTGCAGCGATGAGCGTAAACGGTGGCAGTTCGAGCTGTATTGTTCTAGCCGACGGACCCTTGCCGATGATGATATCAAGCACGCCACTTTCCATGGCAGGGTAGAGAACTTCTTCGACCATTTTATTTAATCGATGAATTTCGTCTATGAAAACTATATCTCCAGATGAAAGATTTGTCAGGATTGATGCTAGGTCACCAACTTTTTCTATGGCTGGCCCAGATGTTATTTTTATCTGCCGACCAGTTTCTTTAGCTATCAAATGAGCCAGAGTTGTTTTCCCTAAACCTGGCGGACCATAAAATAATATATGCTCGGCCGGATGCGAGCGCTCTTCGGCCGCTTGAAGCAGTATTTTTAAATTCGCCTTAATATTTTCTTGGCCAATATACTCGACCCAAGCGCTCGGGCGCAGCGTTTGGTCCAAAAATCCCTCGTCTTTAGTTGTTTGTTTTGTGCTTGACATTGCTACGTAAATATGATATATTAGCTAAAGAATTTTAGATACATGGCAATTATATCATTTACTATAGAGACGACATAAATCTCTAAGCAATCGGCCCCGTGCTCTACGTTTGTACGTAGGACATTCTGGTTTTAATTTATTATTTACTGGGGTTATCCTGCAACCACGCGTTACTTTGATCGCGCACGCTTTCAAAGGATTGTTTAGAGATTTATGTCTTTTCTTTTATTCCTCTATTCCTCGTAGAAATCAACAACCGAGGCAACTTCTTCGTATGAAGTAATACCCCTCAATATTTTTACTACTCCATCTTCGGCCATATCGAGCATGCCTTGATGAGCGGCAATTTCTTTAATCTCTCGCTCGCTCGGATTTTTGGGAATAATCGCTTCGATCTCGGCATTGTTGTGAATAGCTTCAAATATTCCAATACGGCCCCTGTAGCCAGTGTTGTTGCATTCTAGGCAACCAACAGGGCTGTATATTTTAAATTTTGCGCCAACATAGACGCCATAGCTAGAAAAATCTTTACCGTTAGATTTGGCATTGTCAATAATTTTTTTCATAACCCTCATCTCTTCATCAGTTATTTGTTTTTCTTTTTTGCAATTTTGGCAGAGCTTGCGGACCAAGCGCTGAGCAATTGAGAGTGACAATGCCGAGACAAGAATTTTTGGGTTGACTTCAAGATCGATCAAACGCGGTATCACACCCGCAGCGTTATTGGTGTGGAGTGTCGAAAAAACCAAGTGGCCAGTCAAGGCCGACTCAACAGCAATCTTTGCAGTTTCAGCGTCTCGAATTTCCCCGACCATTATGACATCTGGGTCTTGGCGCAGGGCTGAACGCAACCCCTCGAGAAATGTATACCCCTTCTCGTCGTCTGTTTGTGTTTGGGTTATGCCGGGCAGGTGGTATTCGATCGGGTCTTCGATTGTGATTATTTTAATTTCTGTTGAATAAATTTTCTGCAGGAACGAATAGAGCGTCGTCGTTTTACCAGAGCCAGTTGGGCCAGTTAAAAGTATCATACCGTTTGGTTTTTTGATCTCGCGCATAAATATTTCATACATGTTCGGCTCGATACCCATATCCTCGAGTTTTACTCTGATAGACTTCGGGTTTAATATTCTCATGACAATCGATTCGCCATATGCCCCGGGTATAAGCGAGACGCGCAGGCTAATCTCATCTTGGTCAAGGAAAATACTAAAGCGACCATCTTGGGCAACTGATGAATTGGTTATTTTAAGACCTGCCAGCAATTTTATTCTCGAATTTATAAACCGGTGGACCGCAGGCGGAATATCCATGACCGTATGCAACACACCATCTAGACGAAAGCGCAAACGCACAGTTTCTTCTTCGGGTTCAAAGTGTAAATCTGAAGCGTCGATTGCGATCGCGCCAGCGAGCGCAATCTCGAGTATGTGCGACGTCGAGTGAATTTTTTCTTCTTCGGCGGCGACTATAGCTTTTTTGACATCTTCAATATTTTTCAAATCAACCATCAATTTTTTTAGCGTCTCACCTGAAATCGCGATACTGCCTGCTTTTGATTCCGAAGCGTATGAAATTTCTTTATATCGTTCCCATGCTTTATTTAAACTTGCAAGTGATGCCATATAAAAATGGGGAACATACCCATGATTTTCAAAATATTCCTTGAGACTAGCCAGCTTTTCTTTTTGCGGTGAACGAACAGCAACATGGATATCCTTGCCAAGGACTTTAAATGGGGCAACTTCTTCTTTTATAGCATCTTCTTCTGGTATCGAACGTAAGGCGTCGTTGTCTATGGGGATAGTAGCTAGGTTTATCGGTGCGATGCCGTACCTAGATTCGGCTAGAGCTTGAACCAAATCTTCTTCTTCTTGTCGGCGCAAGTCACCCAGCTCTTTCTCTTCTTTCTCGTCATCAAATTTAATAGTCATAATAGCCTTATTATATCGCACAAAATCTAGTATCCTATACTTGACAACTTGTCATAAATATGATAGGATTCGGCCAGATGGGTTAGTTTCTATTTGTTATATTAGATCCTCAAAACTTATGAGTTTATTGGGGTTTTGATATAACAAATAAAAACAATCCAAATGAAAAAGTTCATTGTAATTGTGATTGCCGTCCTTTCATTTGGCCAGCAATCCAAAGCCCAAAAAGATGAAATCCAAACAGGAACTGTCCGTTACGATGGTTTTGAACACATAACCAAGGGCGCTTATTGGTCTGAAAGGCCCGAAGCAAAAATGGTATATGAGGGGTCAGAACCCCTCGGAGTTACTGTTTATACTTTGCCAAGTGACTACTTCGTTCGTTTTGCCGACAATGAGCATAATAATCTGGATCGTAATTATATCGTCTTCCCAAAAGGAGAGAAAATATATGAAAAAAAAGGAAATTATTATGCTGCTATCTGCGGAAACCAAGTTGTTTATATGAAACCCGTAAATGCTGTCAAAATTGTAAAAATAGAAACCAAAGACAGTTTAGTTTTACGGATAACATATAAAGACTCCGTCGTAAATAACACCAAGGTTGTTAACAACGAGACACTACCTTCAATGACTGAGGGGGATGAAAATCAGCCAACTAAAGACGCTCAAGGTCCTACGGTAGTAAAAACAATTATCCAAAGAGAAGTTGTTGTTGAACCTACAGTTCGGAGATCGCCATCACTAATCAGAATAATTTTTAGTGGCGGTGGCGGATCACAACCCCCAATAAGAGGTTGGTATCCTGCTCCTTCTGGTCGTCGTTACGATCCCGGAGGAAATGGGACAATAAATCCTCATCAAGGCAGATGGGATCCGCGTGGACTCGGAGGATAAAGATTATGGGCTAATAATCATAAGTAGGGAGGAAAAAGTTTAACTTCTACTCCCTTACTTTTTTAAGTCTTCAATGTTTTATAAAATATTGAAGGTTTAAAATTGTAAGTTTAATTAATAATTTATTATGAAAAATTTTATGAAAAAAATAATAGTCGGAATTCTATCACTAGGTTTTTTGCTTAGTGGTGTTAACAGCGCAAATGCATCAGGCTGGAATCAATACCCTGGTGATTGTCCTGCTATAAATATTGGTAACTATACTACCGGAGCAGGCATCAACCCTGGTTCTTGTTGGAACCTAACAAATGTTTCAGCAACATCAGGCCAAATTATTAATGTCAAAGTTTTCTACGACAACACCAATGGCGTAGATGCAAATAATACAAATATAAGTTTAACCAAATCTCCTTCAACTGGTTCAAGCACAAACTTTTCATTCTCTGGCAATCTAAATTCTAGCGCTGGTAGTTTGCCACTCTCACAAGTTACTGCAAATATTTCAACAAACGAAACTCTTACATTTAGCCAAGCAAGGTGGTATCAAAATGGTTCATATAACCCAACATCATTTCCTAGTGGCCAGACAGGCGCAGAAGCATTTAATGGAAGTTTATCTTTAGGTACAATACCAAATAATGATTGGGGGGCAATTGTTTTCTCTTTCAACATTAGCAATAACGGTGGTGGTTCAAATTGTACAATTACATCAAGTCTCAGTGCTAATCCAACATATATAAACCAAGGTAGCTCATCAACATTAAATTGGAATACATCTGGTTGTGCATCGGCTGTAATAACTGGCCCAAACGGAACAGTTAGTAACAACTTAAATGGTCCTGCTACTGTTTACCCGACAAATATTGGTTCTAATAACTATACTCTCACAGCAACAAGTTCAACCGGTCAACAGATAACTCAAAATACTTCTGTATATGTTAACAACTACCAATACAATAATTGCTACATAAACTATTTCACAGTAAATGGCCAAAACACCGTCACTATTCAAGCCGGCAATTCTGTCAACCTCGCTTGGAGTACGACTGGCTGTACTTCAGTCACAGTTTCTGGTCCAAGCATCAACAGTAATAGTTACAGTGGTAACCAAACTCTATATCCTCAATACTCTGGCACCTACACCATCAATGCCTACGGCAACGGTGGTGGTAACCAAACACAAAGTGTCTATGTGAATGTTAATAACAATCAATATAACAATTGTGTTATCAATTCATTCTACGCAAGTCAAAATAATATTACTTCTGGCCAGCCGGTAACTCTAACGTGGAATACTACTGGTTGTACATCGGTTAGTATTTCAAATGTTGGCTACAACCTATCGGCTTCATATAACCAAATTGTTTATCCAACAACAACTACAGTCTACACACTCAATGCCTACAGTTCATATGGTGGTAGCCCAAGCCAATCGCTTACAATCAATGTAAACGGTGGACCGATTTACAACGCATGTGCGGTTACTAGTGTGGCAACAAGCGTTACACGAACATCTGCTCAACTAAACGGAATCATCAGTTCTGGTACTTCAAATAATGCGTACTTCGAATACGGTCAGTCAGCAGACAATCTAAACCTCAGAACCCCTTCACAGACAACCAGTGGTTCATACTACGCAACCATCACAGGTCTCATCCCAGATACTATATATTACTTCCGAGCCGTTGCTGATTGTAATGGTTCGACAAACAGGGGCACAGTCGAATTCCTCGATACACTTGCAAACCAAGTTATTCACCCAATCATTATTCAAGGAACAACTGTTATTGGGACATCGTCTCCAATCATGCTTAGAATAGAAGATCGCTACCAGTCTATCGGTATCGGCGACACAGTTGACTATACAGTCACATACAAAAATATCGGCAAATCTCTGCTTACAAACCCAGTTGTTCAGGTTATAGTTCCTCGCGGTATAAACATTACAAATTCTTCTGCTGGCACATATTCTACAGACACAAACACTCTAACTGTACCAATCGAAGATTTACGGCCTGGGGATGAAGGTGTCATCTATCTAGAAGGCCAAGCGGTATCGATAACCTCAAATACTGCCCAAATAGTAACGACAGCAATACTTGTTTACACAAACCCAAACAACGCACAAGAAAACGCAATTGCCTATGTACTTAACACCCCAAGATTTACTGCTCCCGCAACGACCGATAACAATCTTGGTGCAGCCGCATTCTTCCTCGGTTTCTTCCCATCGACACTCCTAGGTTGGTTGCTACTAGTTACCCTCATTCTGCTAATAATTCTTCTTGCTCGCAGATACAATAAGAAATCAACAGTTCACGTCACGACTCCAACTGGAACAACGACTACGACACACTATTAATTAGATTGATTAATTATAACCAAAACACCCCGCATATGCGGGGTGTTCTGTGTTAGGATATATGCATGGAAGTTAAAATTCAAGAATTAGAAAATATAGCCAGAGAAATTTTATCTAAAGCAGAAAAAATTAAAAAAAATAATAGCGCCACTCTACTTACACTCTCTGGCACACTCGGAGCAGGGAAGACCACACTTAGCCAAGAGATAGGCAAGATACTTGGCGTGACAGAGAGTATTATTTCGCCGACATTTGTGATTATGAAAAAATACAAAATAAATAATAAAAAATATAAATGGCTAAGATTGATACACATCGACCTATATCGACTAAAAAACAGCAACGAGCTACGTATTCTCGGCTGGCAGGAATTACTTACTGACCAAAACAACCTCGTCATCGTAGAGTGGCCAGAACAAGTACCCGGGGCCATTCCAGAACACGCCCTCAATATTAAACTTGATCACAAAGACGAAGAAACCCGCAAAATAAAATTCTAGCTTGATTTTTCTAGGCCCTGTGGTAGTATTTGGCGGAAAGATCTTTGCGATTTTGCAATAACATAAATATAAATTCTATGCGTATCAGCAGAAAAGGAATACTCGTAGGGTTTATCCTCTATGTTATTCCTATAGTTATTAATTTTTTGTCATTCCGCTTCTTTTCATGGTTAATAAAGCCATACAATAGCATCCACAATGCAATCATTGCATATGCTGTTTTCATTGGGCTCATCACGCTATCATTTATTGGTGGTTTCATAGTTGCCGCGATTGGTTTTGAAAGGACTTGGTGGGTAAAATTTTTCTTTGCCATTCAGGCAACGGTACTTTCTCTTCCAATTCTTCCACTAGCTCTAATCGGCTTGGCTATAATTGGGATTCAAAAATGGTTCGGCAATATTTCTGGCGAAAAAACAAAAGCGAGGATTAAGAATTCTATGTTTGCCTGCACAATAACATCCATGTTATCAGCAATGGTAATGTTCGCTAACTTTTTATTTGTTGTAGAAGCTGGAAATGTAAGAACAGCTAGGAATATAAGACAAGCCGTATTTGTTATTAACCACCTAAGCTCAGGAGACTATTTCCTTGCAGCAGTGCTAGCACTTTTCAGGAACTGGAGAATTATGATAGGAACTAATTTGTGGAAAAATCCCTTTCTAAGCTGGTTTTTTGACTTAGTAGGAGTTCCTATAAATAGAGAAGAAGGAGCAGAGAAGAAAAGAGCTGAAGCTATTTCAATCTCAAAAACTTTCTTATCATCAAATAAAAAAGGAATCATAGGAGTGTTTTCTCAAAGTACAAGGGAAAGAGTACCCGAAGAAGGTATAAGAGGAATGAAAATTGGTGCTTTTAAAATAGCTTGCGACCTCGGTTTAAAAATTGTTCCAGTTGTCCTACTAAACACGAATAAATGGAGGCGCCCTGGTGAGCAGGATAAAAGCAACAACAAAGACAAAAAAAGTAATTTTCTAAACAAATTCTTGTCTTTTGCAAAACAGTATTATATGACTGGAATTAACCCAACATTTGCAAAAGTTATATACTGTAAACCCATATCATCAAAAGGAAAAACACCAAGTGAACTCTTAGACGAAACCCAATTATTGATGGATAAAGTTTACAGGTATCACATGTTTGAAAAAAAGAGGATTAAAAAAGAAAAAAGAAAAAACAGAAAGATAAGAAAAAAAGCGAGGGCGTAAAATCGTCCCGCTTTTTTGCTATAATAGACCCATGCCGAAGGCTCAAAATTCGAAAAAAAGGCTTATTTTACTTGATACTCACGCCATCATACACCGGGCCTATCACGCCCTGCCAGATTTTTCTAATTCCCGAGGCGAGCCGACTGGCGCGCTCTATGGCCTCTCGACGATGATTTTTAAAATAATTACCGAGTTCAAACCCGACTATATAGTAGCCTGTTACGATTTACCCAAGCCAACATTTCGTCACGAATCATACGATGCCTACAAAGCCGGCCGAGCCAAGACCGATGACGCGCTCGTAGCCCAGATCGAGCGATCACGAGATTTCTTTAAATCTTTTTCAATTCCAATTTACCAATGCGAAGGTTTTGAAGCCGATGATTTACTCGGAACAATTGCAGAC
Source organism: uncultured Candidatus Saccharibacteria bacterium (assembly GCA_964527185.1). Lineage (GTDB taxonomy): Bacteria > Patescibacteriota > Minisyncoccia > Phycocordibacterales > UBA9973 > UBA8515. The sequence goes on along the minus strand of CAZGOI010000001.1, from coordinate 114,804 downwards.
AAAACTCTAAAGCAAAAAAATATAGATACGATCATCGCTTCGGGCGATATGGATACCCTGCAACTAGTCGACGATGAGAAAATCAGAGTCTATACACTTAAAAAAGGATTGAACGATACAATTTTATACGACGAAGAAAAAGTAAAAGAGCGTTTTGGTTTTGTTCCAAAATTTTTACCCGACTACAAAGGTCTGCGTGGCGACCCATCAGACAATATCATCGGTATCAAAGGAATCGGCGAGAAAACAGCGACGATCCTGATCGAAAAATTTGGGACGATCGAGAACATGTATAAAGAAATAAAAAAAGACGCTAAGGTTCTTGGTAAACTTGGCATCAGCGAGCGCATTTTAAAGCTTTTAGAAGAAGGAGAAGAAGAGGCTATTTTTTCAAAAACACTTGCAACTATCCGCAAAGATGCGCCGATCGATTTCAAGCTACCAGCACAAACCTGGCAGGAGAGTATCGACAAAGAAAAAGCCATAAGTTTTTTCAAAGAAGTCGAGTTTAAAAGTCTACAAACTAGGTTTTTAAATTTGATCGGAGAAAAAAATGAAACAAAAAATGAAAATGAAGCTGAAAATAAAAAAGGAGACGACACAAAACAAAAATTTCAAACCCTCGATCCAGAGAAGCTCGAGAAAGCAAAGATTGCCTACTGGCTCATAAATTCAGACAAGACCGACCCAGACCCGAGCGAAGTCGCCGGCTATAAAGGCAGCCACAACTTAAATGAAGCCCTAGAAAAACTCGAGGCTGACATCGAAAAAGACAAATTAACCTATATTTACAAGGAGATTGAGATACCTATTATACCAATCATCAAAAACATGGAAGAAGTTGGTATCAAGGTCGACACCGATTATTTAAAGAAATTATCATCTCAATACCATAAAGACCTCGATGCGATAGAAAAAAATATTTGGAAATTAGCTGGCCGCGAGTTTAATATTAATTCCCCGAAACAATTGGGCGAAATAATTTTCGATGAACTTAAAATACAAGATTTGGGCGAGGAAAGTTCGAAAAGAAAAATGAAAAAAACTGCTGGCGGCGCTCGTTCGACCAAAGAATCAGAACTAGAAAAACTTCGCGACCACCACCCGATCATCGAACAGATCTTAAAATACCGCGAACTGCAAAAATTACTCTCGACATATATCGACACCATACCCACTCAAGTGGCAAGCGATGGAAGGCTACACGCAAAATTTACCCAGACAGGTTCGAGCACCGGCAGATTTTCTTCGAGTAACCCAAACATGCAAAATATTCCAATCAAATCAGAAAAAGGGAAAAATATTCGCCATGCATTTGTAGCCGAGCCCGGCTACAAACTCGCATCGTTTGATTACTCGCAGATCGAGCTCCGCATTGCCGCCCTGATGTCGCAGGACCCATACTTTATCGAAGTCTTTAGAGAAGGTAGAGACATTCACGCCGCCGTTGCCATGAAAGTTTTTGGTGTTAAAGAAAATGAAGTCACCCACAACATGCGCCGCCAAGCCAAAGTTATAAATTTTGGTATGCTCTATGGCATGGGGGTCAATGCTCTACGGCAAAACATTGGCACCGATAGAAAAGAAGCACAGGCTTTTTATGATAATTATTTTTCGCAATTTCCAAATATCGTTGCTTATCTAGACAGTATAAAAAATTTTGCCAAAAAGCATGGTTACACCGAGACCCTCTTTGGCCGACGCCGACACTTCCCCGCAATCAAATCGCCGATACCATATATCCGCGCTATGGCCGAGCGCATGGCCATCAACGCCCCGATTCAGGGCACGGCCACTGCCGACATTATTAAAATCGGAATGAAAAATGCCGAAAGTCGTTTAAAAAAAGAAGGCATTTTAGAGGATTGCCGGCTGGTACTGCAGGTCCACGACGAATTGATCTATGAAATAAAGGAAGACAAAGTCGACCAAGCAACGCGGGTAATCGAGAGCGCTATGAAGCATGCGATCCCCAGAGAATTTTTAGCCAACCTAGAAGAAGTACCACTCGAAGTTTCTTCGAGCTCAGGTAAAACGTGGGGCGATTTGAAAGACTAGACATCTATCTTTCTAGTGATAGGATTATTATATGAACGAAAACAAACCAGAATCAACAACGCAAATAGGAAAACCAATAAGCCAAGACGGCATGGTGCATTTCATACTGTCGCACTCTTATATGGTGTTTTTTCTTGCGGTTATATTTGGTCTCGTCCTTGACATTTTTATCCCAATTGATATTTTTTCGAATTACATTTACCAATATGTTGGCATCGCCATGGTCATCTTGGGCTCGATCCTTATCTACTGGGCGCAGTCTACTTCGGGTGCAACAAAAAAAGATCTTGAAAAATCTGGTGGGACTCGCAATTTTGCTTCCGGGCCGTACAAATATTCTCGCAACCCAACGCACATTGGGCTCTCTATCATGACACTCGGCCTGGCGTTTGTCCTCAACTCGCTCTTCTCGGTTATACTAGTTGTTGTTGCCTCGCTCGTGACAAAATTATATTTCTTGCGCCAAGAAGAAAAACTTTTAATGAAAAAATATGGCGCCCCATATGAAGAATATAAAAAAGAAGTTGGCACTTGGATATGATATACATTCTCTCTGGCAACGATTTTAAAAAAAGAAAGGCTTACCTCGACAAACTAGCAGAGGGGCGCAATGTTACGCGACTTTTTGCAAGCGATGTTTCAAGTTCTGCGATCATGTCGCTTGCCCAAGATGAAAATCTCTTTGGTGAAAAATCAATCGCAATCATCGACGGCGCTTTTAAGGAAGCAGAAATTGATTTCTCTAAAGACGAGCTCGCAACTCTTAAAAACTCTGAAACTATTTTTACCTTCCTCGAAGACAAACTCTTGGCCGCCACAGAAAAAAAGTACACCAAACTCGCAACCATTGAAAAATTTGAAGAAAAGAAAATCATCACCGCGCCAAAACCAAACACCTTTGCCATTGCAAATTCTTTTGGCAACCGCGACAAGATTGGCACTTGGGTGCTTTATCTAGAAGCCGTAGAATCTGGAGCCGAGCCCGAGGCTATATCTGGTATGCTTTTCTGGAAGATAAAAAATATGCTAATAGCAGGCAGCAAGAACTTTACCGAGGCCGAGCTTAAAAACCAATCTAAAAAAATAGTCTCGCTCTATCACGATGCCCACTTGGGCGAGCTTGATTTTACGATTGGGCTCGAGCAGTTTATTTTAAGTAATTTAAACAAATAAAATTCTTGAGACAAAAATAAAAGGCCTAGGAGTCAAACCTCGAGATTCGAGAACTGACTCCTAGGCCTTTCTAGCCTTTAGATAAAGAACACGCGCACCCTATAATAAAAAAGATGCGACTGAAACAACTATGATTGTTAAAATACTTCCTCAATTTTTATTTCCCAATATCTTTGGGTGCAGATAGAAGTTAACAAAACGAAACTTACGTACATTATATATCGTCTGAAATTTTTTTTCAAAACATCGTGTGGATAAATTGATTTTATCCTTAGAATATGGTACTTTTGTGTAATCCGCTCGTAGCTCAGTCGGTAGAGCAGCTCCCTTTTAAGGAGATGGTCGCAGGTTCGATTCCTGCCGAGCGGACAAGGAACAAAAAAGATGAAAGTTTATCTTTTTTGTTCACTTGCCCGGGGCGGAGTGATGTTTTGCGAGTGCGCAAAACCACGAGCCGGGATCGCGAAATTTTCGAGCGACGGCGAGAAATTATTCGTGATGACATGTACCCATGGCAGTAATCGAGATTCATACGAGACAAATAATATGCCTTCTGGGCCCATAGTATAGTAGTAACACGCGTCCATGGCATGGACGAGTCCGGGGTGCGATTCCCCGTGGGTCCACCAGTTCTAAATTTGGAAAAAATATAATAATATGACAGTATTTAAATATGCATAATAACTTTACAACCGAACGAGAAGGTCAACTCCATTTTTTCAAAAATTTTGGGATTAAACTTGATGAGAATAATGTTCTTATTGCGAACACTGATGGTGTATATAATGGAAACATTTTTGAATTTAAATTAAGTATCAACAATACACAACAAGTACTTTTTCAAGCTATTAAATATCTTTCAAGATTAAGAATAACTGGTCACCCAGTACCAAAAAACATTCTTCTCGTATCATTAAATCAAGGCAAGGTTTATGTCTTTGACAGTGGAGATTATTTCGATGAGATTCATCAGATCTATTATGGCGGAGCTAGTAAGAATAATGAGGGGTTCGCGATAAAAAAACAACCGAAAGAATACAATTATTCTAATATGTCTGATGCGGACAAAGTTTTAAAACTACTCAAAGAGAATAATTTTACAAAAATAAAAATAGATGAAGATTGTATTGTCGGTTGGGCAGAAAAATTTTATCGAGAAAATCCAACAGCAAAGAAAAGTGATTTTCTTGACGATAAAGACGACGGAGAAATTCGCAAACCCATAAAATTTAAGGCTTACATTTTACCGTTTAAAGAAAAAACAAACATCAAATTTAAGTATTTGATGGACAAATTGAATGATAATCTAATCAAAAAAGAGCTCGGTGCTTTCTTTACTCCACCTGCATATGCTAGAAAAGCGGTGGAACTTGTCCGCGAAGCAATAAAACTCGTACCTAAAGGCAATGATTATATAATTTTAGACCGTTGCGCTGGAACTGGAAACTTACAGGCTGAACTTTCAGAAGAAGAACTATCTCACACCATTGTGAGCACAATGGAATATTATGAGTATAAAGTCCTATTAGAGCGTTTTAATGGACGTGTCCGCCACATCATTCCACCAACGGAAGACAATGTGGAATTTTCAGCAGGTTTCGTGACAAATGCAGATGCCTTAAGCAAAGATTTTGTTGAAAACGAAATTATTAAGCAATATATTGATAATCCAAAATGCACGGTAATTTTGTTCGAAAATCCTCCATATAGTGATACCTCTGCTGTGGAGTTTACTGATGAGCAAGGGCAGAAAAAGACTGATAGAAAAAATAAATATGTCTCACAAGAAATGCGAAAGGAACTTGAAAGTCTAAATAATAGCAATATATCCTCAGCACGCGAAATAACAAATTTATTTATTTGGTCTGGTCTTAAATATTACCTTAGACAACCAACGGATAGTTACATACTATTTTCACCTGTTAAATATTTTAAAAGTATAGGTCTAGTGAATAAGTATTTTAAAAATGGTTTTTTGGCCAACCGTCAACATTTTCACGCATCACCAAGCTCTATTTCTGTAATTTGGTGGCAGAATAAAGATAAAGAACAAGATAATTTTGTTTTTCCAGCTTTTGATATTGATAACAATAAAACATCAGACATAAAGGACGACAAAATCGTGGATATTAAAATTAATGTTGAAGTAAAAAAAGTTAAAAATACTTTATTACCACTATTCGAAAAAAGAGAATTTAAGGATGATGTTAAAACAAGTGTTTGGTGCGAAAGTGACGGTACTGAAGCTAATCATAGAAAATGTGACGGAGTATCTATATACAACAAAAACATTCTGGGCTACATGACAGCAAAGGGATTCTTAATTGGTCCATCAAATTTTTCCCTAACAAGACAAATACTTTATAACGCTCGTGGTTTTTACTTACGATCCGATAATTTTCTAGAGAAACTGCCACTTTTCGCTGCAAAACTTTACCCACAAGAAAATTGGTATGAAAAAGATGTGTATTTTACTACTGGAGATGGCGGTGACAAATATATAAAAGATAAAGATTTCCTGAAATCATGTTTTATCTTTACTTGTCTTTCCAGATATAATAAATGTCTTTCTTTTACAGGAAGTGACAAACGATTTTATAAAAACGAGCTTTGTTTTGATGCAAAAACACTAGCAAGTATACAGCTTGAAAAATATAAATTAAATTCGGAAGAGAAAGAATTGATTAAAATTTGGGAGGGCGTTTTAAAGGAGGCAAAAAAGACAAAGAAATATGACAAAAAATTAGCTTATGGTCCATATCAAATTGAGATGGAATTAAACACTTACAAAAAAGACGAGAATAATAAAATAGAATATGATTATCCAACATTAAATGGCGAACTGGAAAATCTAAAGAAAAAATTAAAGATATACTATGCAAAGTATATAACACCAAAATTGTTTAAATACGAATTACTCAAATAATCCTACTCAAAATGTAAATCTAAATGCTTTTTTTCTAGTTCTTTGGCAAGCAATGGATATTTTTTGAGATTGATGTCTTGCTCTACCAATCTGGTCGCCTCGGTTCGCGCCGCTTCGACCATTTTTATATTTTTGATCGCTTCCATTCCAAGGTCGGTCACACCCCACTGCTTGTCACCAGAGAGTAACCCAGCCCCGCGGAGCGAAAGGTCGAGCTCGGCCAATTCAAAACCATTGCTCGTTTTTGTCAGAGCCTTCAACCTGTCCATGGTCTTTTCAGTTTTGGCTTCGGCAAATAAATAGCAATATGCCTGGTGGCTGCTGCGCAAAACTCGGCCACGAAGCTGGTGCAGCTGGGCCAAGCCGAACCGCTCGGCCCCCTCGATCACGATCGAAGTCGCATTTTCGACGTTGACTCCGACTTCGACGACCGAGGTTGAAACCAAAATATCTATATCATGATTTTTAAAATCCTGCATGACTTCTTCTTTCGCCTGCTTAGACATCTTTGAATGCATGACACCAATCCTATATTTTGGAAAAACTTCTTTTTGAAGTCTTTTGGCTTCAGTGGTTACTGATTTAGTTTCAAAAGCAGTGCTAACTTCGGCGTCAAAAATTCTTGGGCAAATTATATACGCCTGCCTACCTTTTTCTAATTCGCTCCGCACGGCTTCATAGGCTTCGCCTCTTTTATCGGGCGCGACAATTTTTGTTATTATTTCTTTTCGACCGACCGGCATTTCATCAAGAATCGAAAGATCAAGGTCGCCATATATAGTCAGCGCTAGTGTTCTTGGGATCGGGGTGGCTGTCATCGAAAGGTAGTGCGGGGCGTGGCCTTCTTTCTTTGCAAGTTTCATGCGTTGGTTGGTCCCGAAGCGGTGCTGTTCGTCGATAACGACAAGGCCTAAATCTTTGAAGTCGACAGACTTTTGAATAAGGGCGTGCGTGCCGACAACTATCGGGATCTCGCCATTTTTTACCCATTTCAAAAGCTGGGCGCGCGAGATCGGTGTCCAGGTGCGAACTTGTTTGCCACCTTCCCAATGGGCGCTCTTTGAAGGGAACTTTCGGCAGCCGCTGCCAGTGACCAGGCCGATCGAAATGCCAGTGTGGTCGAAATATTCGATAAAGTTTTCATAAAGCTGGGTCGCCAAGACTTCGGTTGGGGCCATGTAGGCGACTTGCAGGTTGCCAAAGCCCTGTCCCACCGGGCGATTTTTGATGACCGCATATGAAACAGTCGCTGCCACAAAAGTTTTGCCCGAGCCGACATCACCCTCGACCAAGCGCGACATCGGTTTGCCCTTTTTTAAATCCTCGAGTATTGTGTCGGTCACATTCCTCTGCGCCCTTGTCGGAGCAAAAGGGAAGCGAGAAATAAAATCGCTAATATCTTTGGCCGAAATGTTTAACTTGTATGAAAACATTTCTTCATATTCTTTGCGCTCGCGCTGGCGCGAAAGTTGGATGAAAAAAATTTCTTCAAATGCAAATCGCTTGCGGGCAATCTCGGCGTGCTCTTTTTTCTTTGGCATATGAACCCAGACGAGGGCCGTGTGCAGGCTCGGCAATTTGTATTTATCAAGAATTTCTCTTGGTATGTATTCGACAATATTTTTTACGCAATCGTCTTTCAAAATTTTTGAAATAGCGTGGTAGAACCACTTTGAAGTTATGCCCTTGGTCTCGCCGTAAACGGGGTAGCCACCACCATAAATAGTCTCACTATCCTTTTTAAAAAGCGAATCGTGCAGGTCAACGGGCAAGGTGTCGCCCTTTTGGAATTCTGGGTTGGTTAAAGTTAGGCCATAGGTTTTACTCTGTGAGACTTTGCCGGTGATTCGCACAACCTCGCCATCTTTTAACATCTTTGCCAAGTATGGCTGGTGGAACCAGATGATATTTATCGTGCCAGTTGCATCCGCGAGTATCGCTTGGCCCATCGGGATTTTACTCTTCCAACCTTTTTTTGTTTTTAATTTAGAAATTTTTCCGAGGATCGTTGCCGTCTCGCCATGCTCGAGAGTGTTTATGTATTTAATTTGCGAGATATCGGTATACCTGTGGGGGAAGTGGTAGAGCAGGTCGCCGATATCAAGAAGCCCAAGTCGGGCCAAGGCTCTCTCTTGTGGTTGTTGCAGGCGAAAATGTTTTGCAATCTTGTCATCGAGATTCATAGAATTTTTCTGGCCAGAAATCTTTGTATTTATGCGTGCCCCATGGGGTGTTTTGCCCATACAAAACTATCCCGCCGATAGCGACCAAGATAATGAGGAGGAGTATGGCCCGGGCATTTTCGCTCATTTTCATTAAAATAGTATAGCACGCAAAATAAAACCCCGACTCGGGGATTATTTTTTTAAAATCTCTTCTATGTGAGCCACCAGCTCGTCGAGCGTGAAGTTTGATTTGACCATAAAATCAACAGCGCCCAATTCCTTGGCCTTCTTTATGTCTTTTTCTTCAGATAAGTTAGAAAAAACTATGACCGGGATTTTTCTAAGCGTCTCGGTTTCTTTGACTTTTTTCAAAATCTCGAAGCCGTCGAATTTTGGCAAGATGATATCAAGCAGTATGAGGTCGATGCTAGGCTCGTAAATTTTCTGCATACCCTCTTCACCGTCTTTTGCCGTCGTAACATCGTAACCACTCTTTTTTAGCTTGCCCGCCTCGAGTCCTTGTAGAAAATTGTCGTCTTCGATTATTAAAATCTTTTTCATAGAGCTATTATATCAATTAGCCTATAGGCAATGCAATGAAAAACGTCGTGCCGCTCTCTGGCGCGCTTTCAAACCAAACCCGACCCTTATGTTTATCGACAATATTTTTAGTCGTAAATAGCCCAATACCAGAACCAGTCGTTTCTTTTTTGATGGCGCTCGTAGCTCGGAAAAACTTTTCAAATATTTTTTCTTGATTTTCGCGGCTGATGCCGATGCCGTTGTCATGCACCGACACCTCGATTTCTTTTGCCTCGCTCTTGTATCTAACGGAAACAATAATCTTGCCATGAGGATAGCTGTATTTGATAGCGTTCTCGACCAGGTTTTGAATAGCCACCCGGATCATCTCGCTATCGCAGACTACATCTGGCAGGGCACTGTTTGGTTTCAGCAGCGTCAGCTCGATGCCTTTATTGAATGTCTCGCCCGAGAATTCAAAAAGAATTTGCTCGACCATCTTTAGCAAATTAACTTTTTCGATCTTCATTTCAAAATTAAACTCACCGGTGTGGTTTAGGGTCAACAGATTGTTGACCGAGACGATCATCCGCTCGTTGCTATCAAAAGCTTTCTCGATGAAACCTTGTTGTTCGTTGGTCAGCGGGCCCAGGTCTTTGTCGATCAGCATTTTGAGTATCCATTTGATGGCCGACAGCGAGGTGCGCAACTGGTGAGCCGAAACAGAAACCAAGTCGGTCTTGGCGGCGTTTAATTTTTTTAATTTTTCATTTTCGGTCTTGAGTTTTTGGAGTTCGTCCATACACACCGATTATACCAAATTTGCACTTACTTGGTGCTATACTTTGTTTGTGAAAATAAATATCAAAAAAAGAAACTTAAAAAAAACAAAAAACCATTTTCAAGCGCTAGCCCGGTCTATCATCTACCAGCAGCTCTCGGGCCGAGCCGCCGGCACTATATATAGTAGGTTCGTCGGCCTCTGGCCGGAGAAAAAATTTCCGACGCCAAAAGACGTACTCAAAATTTCGCCAGCCAAACTTCGTACCGCCGGGCTATCGCGTGGCAAAGTTTTATATATAAAAGATTTGGCAAAGAAATTCGACGACGGCACGATCGAAACTAAAAAATTTAGCAATATGACCGACCAAGAAATCATCGACCACTTGACCCAAGTCAAAGGCGTCGGCATTTGGACGGCCCATATGTTTTTGATATTCTCACTTGGCCGGCCAGACGTCTTGCCGACCGGCGACCTAGCCATCCGCAAGGGCTTTATGAAATTCTTTGGCCTGCGGCAATTGCCAAGCGAAGAAAAAATGCTCGCCCTGGCGCGCCGTCACGCCGGCCTGCGCACCCACCTGGCGCTCCACTTGTGGCAGATTATGGATAATGAGAAATAAAATGCGGGACACTCGGGCTAAGAAATATAGGGGTTAAGACTTTCAAAGAATCTTCCTTTTTCTTTGCGATACTCATCCATATCCTTGCCCTCAAACTTTTCCTTCAAAGAATTTAGTTCAATGACTTTTTCAGGATGATTTTTCAAATAACTTCTTTGAGCAACGAAGTAATCATCAGACGAGCCAATCACTGTTAATTGAATACCAAGATCGCGAGCATCATCTTTAAAACTGGCGAATTCAGTAGTCCAATTATCAGGCTGATTGAGTTGGTAAAGCTCTTTAAGGATTTCTACGGCTCTTTGAAAATCTTTTTGCCCTACACGGACATTGATATCCAGATCACCTTTTGAGATTAAACCAGGCACGGATGTGCCGCCGACATGCTGAATATCTACTTTTGGCAATAGACCCAGCAACTTCTGTTTTTCAGATATAAAGAAAGCCTCAACCCTGTCTGCAATATCTTCTGTTTTTACAAAATGCACTGTTTCCATAGGTATATAGATCTCCCCGCTATCATAACCACTTGATTTATGCCGATAAAAATTGTCCTGGCGGAGGCGGTGAGATTCGAACTCACGATCGAGTTTCCCCGATGACAGTTTTCAAGACTGTTCCTTTCAACCACTCAGGCACGCCTCCGCTCTCTACACTACTTTATTTTTCATATTTTTTCAAGCGATTTCTTTTGTGTTAGACTGTGTGCATGCGATATCTAGGAATTGATTACGGAGCAAAAAGAGTCGGGCTTTCGATTTCAGACGAAGAGGGGAGGCTCGCTTTCCCATACAGGGTTTTGAAAAACGATATGGAGCTTGTTGACCTCATGCACAGTATTTGTGGCACAGAAAATATTTCGGCAATTGTCCTCGGCGAATCGCGCGATCTATCTGGCGAGCCAAACAAAATAATGGGCAGCATCGAAGAATTTAAAAAAAACTTAGAAGTTGAAACCGAACTGCCGATATATTTTGAAAAAGAATTTATGACGACAGTCGAAGCCAGAAAAAATAACGAAAAAAATGTCGACGCCTCTGCCGCCGCACTCATTTTGCAAAGATATTTAGATAGAAAGAATAATGTATAATAAATTTTATGGAATACATAACCTACGAAGAATTTAAGAAGATGGATATGCGAGTGGGCACTATCAGAGAAGTCGAACCGGTGCCAGAGACAGACAAGCTCCTTAGATGCATGATCGATTTTGGCGAGGAGGGTTTGCGGCAAATAGTTTCTGGTATCCATGAATACTACCCCGAGTATCAAAAATTAATTGGCAAGCAGGTGCTCTATATAGTAAACCTAAAACCGCGAACGATCAAAGGTGTCGAAAGCCAAGGAATGCTCATGGCCGTTGATGGCAAAGATGGGCAACCAATATTTCTGATGCCAGAATTTGAAGTTAACTCTGGTAGTAAAGTTCGCTAATGCTAGACCCAATCCACATTATCAAAATAGCCGGTCTCGTCGGCATCGCGTCGATCATCTTTGCCGAGTCGGGTTTATTTTTCTGTTTTTTTCTGCCGGGCGACACGTTGCTTTTTTCGGCTGGCATTTTTGCTTCGCAAGGGTTGTTTAACCTAGGCGTGCTTATATTAGTATGCGCAGTCGCGGCAATACTAGGCGGGCTTCTCGGCTATTGGTCTGGTCTCAAGCTCGACCAAGCATTTTTTGATAAAAAAGATTCAATTTTTTTCAGCAAAAAGCAATTGCTAAAGACGCAAAATTTCTATGAAAAATACGGCAAAGCGACCATCGTCATCGCTCGGTTTATCCCCGTCATAAGGACGTTTGCCCCGGTCGTTGCCAGCATCGCCAAGATGAATAAAAAAAGATTCGTCGTATACAATAGTATCGGTGGCGCGCTTTGGACTTTTGCCATCACAACCCTCGGGTTCTATTTTGGCGGCATAATTCCAAACCCAGACCGATTCGTCTTGCCGATCGTCACCCTGGCAGTCGCCCTGTCTTTTGCGCCGTTTGTCATAAAAACACTTCGGTTTATGGCTAAAAAATAAAATATCCTTTTATAACACTCGCAAGTATCGTATAATTAAACCATGAAGCAAGTTTACAGCCGGTATTTTCCTACGCCATCATATCTGGCCATGAATTCTTGCGCGCTCGATATCTCTGACCAATCGATAAAATACGGCGAACTAGTTGCCACGCCACACGGCCTGCGGCTCGGGCGGTTTGGCCACGAGAAAATTCCGGCCGGCATCATCAACTCTGGAAAAATAGAAAACGAAGAAGAATTGTTAAAAATTCTCCGTGGCTTAGCACGCCGAGAGCATTTACACTTTGTCCGCATTTCTTTACCAGAAGAACAGATGTACCTTTTTACTCTGGCTCTACCAAAGTCGACCGCCAATAATCTGTACGAGACGATACTCCTGCAAATCGAAGAACATATCCCACTCAAAGCTATCGACACGATATTTGACTATGAAGTTGTAACCGAAAACAGCGAAAATATTTTCGTCCAAGTGCTCGCCATCGCCATCGTCACAATGGAAAGCTATCTGTCGGTTTTCAAGCGCGCTGGCCTCGTGCCGCTATCTTTTGAACTCGAAGCCCAAGCCATCGCCCGCGCCGTCATACCACTTGGCGATATGAGCCCAGTCATGATTGTCGACTTCGGCTCGTCTCGCAGCGGCGCCTCGATCGCCCACAATGGAAAAGTATTTTTCACGACAACGCTCGAGATCGGTGGCGTGTCGATCACAAACATGATCGCTAAAAATTTTAATATTTCTTTTGAAGAAGCCGAGAAGATGAAACTCTCGTATGGGGTGGGGAGCGCTACTAACGCCGACGATATTTTCCCAGCCATACTCTCTGGCATCTCTGTCTTGCGTGACGAATTAAACCGACACTATATATACTGGAAGACCCACGAAGATGATGGTTTTAAACACGAGAGCCTCGACCGCATCATACTCTGTGGCGGCGACGCCAATCTAACGGGACTGACAAACTATCTTTCGGCTAGTATGGGTGTTAAAGTCGAAGACGCTAACGCTTGGACAAACGTTGCTGATATGAAAACATCGGTTCCATCGATTCCGTATGAGCAATCGTTCGGCTATGTGACAGTCATCGGCCTCGCACTCGCCGACTATATACAAAAACCACAAACGATACTAAACGTTCTACCGCCCAAAGAAAAAAATTCACTTCGAAGAGAATATTGGATGCGGTTCTCCTCTGTCATACTTTCTTTTGCCTCAATCGCTCTAGTTGTTTCGACTCTTCTCTTTTTGCCCTCCTATCTTTTCTCGGTATCAAGATCAAACGCTGCCACTTCCAGGCTCGAAGCCTTTAACGCTGCCAACCCAGACATCGCGACAACAAATATAGATAAATTTATTAGCCAAATAAATACTAAACTCGGGTTGCTATATTCTAAAAGCCAGCCAGTTTTACCGAGCGATGTCATATATGAAAACATCCTTACCAATTTGCCAAAGGGAATAACCATCTCGCAGATTCTCTACAATCAAATTGCAAATGGTGGCAAGACTATCGACCTGCAAGGCAAGGCCGCCGATCGAACATCGCTTCGAGATTTTGAAAAAAGTTTAGACGACAACCCAAACATCACATCGACAGATCTACCGATATCTGATTTTATTGAAAAGTCGAACATCGAATTTGCCATATCGGTCATACTTAAATAATATGAAAGATAACCACACAAAATTTGTACTCATAGGATCGGCCATCACAACCATAATTTCTGCGCTCGTGTTTATTTTTTTCTTCCGGGCGATTCAAAATAAAAATGAACACACCCTAGTTCTAATGAACACCCTGGCCGACAGGATGGCTCAAAAAGAAAACGCCCAGATACTCAAGCAAAAATTTGACGAAGTCAGTAGTATAAAAGACACTATCGATGGTTACTTTGTCGACCCAAAAGATATCAACTTCATAAACTCAATTGAGAGTCTAGGTTCTAGTTTTGGGGCAGATGTCAAAGTCGAGAGTTTTGATATTCCGCAAAATTCTAAAAATACTCTGTCTGTCAAAATATCTTCGAGTGGTTCTTTTGTAAATATGATGCGCCTGCTCGTGCTCGTCGAGAATATGCCGTACAAGCTAAATATAACCCGAGCCTATTTAGATAAAAGTGAAGTAGACACCCCAGTTACTACCGACCAAAAAGTTAAAGTAGCCAAAGCCCCCACAACACTCTCGTGGATACTCGAGGTTTCTTTCAATGTCTTAACTTCATCATAAAATATGAAAAAAATCCTGCAAAAATTTAAAAACATTTTTAAGAAAAAAGCCAAGACGACGCTCGACGATTCGATCAACCCGCACAAGCACTGGATTATCGCCCTTTGGGTGTTTCTTGCTGTCATCGTTTGCCTGATATTCCTTAGCTTCTATGTTTTGTTTAGAATAAAAAACGAAGAAATATTCCAAGCAAGCCCGACGCTCAATATAACGTCGACACCCCTTAGAGACGATGCACTTAAAAATGTCACTGCCACTTTCGACGCCAAAGCCAAAAAAGAATCCGACCTCAAAACAAACCCACCAACCTACAAAGACCCGAGTTTATAAAATTTGTGCGCGATGAGGGACTTGAACCCCCGACCTTCCCGGTGTAAACGGGTTGCTCTACCAACTGAGCTAATCGCGCGTGGTTAATTTATACACTAAATTACCAAGTATTTCAATGTATAAAAATCCCCCTCGCCTTGGTAGTTGAGAGGGGATTTTATTTTTTCTTTTACGAAAGATCAGTGAACCGGATCACCGGCGGCTTTGTCCGTTAAATTTTGAGTGAATTTTGTTTGATCATAACCGAATAGCAACTCATTTAGTTGTGCAGGGTATCCAGCAGAGTTGACCCTGTACTCCTGACCAAGTCTGGTCAATTTTTCACCACTACCTCCGTCGAGTTGGAATCCGCCGCCGGGTTTTAGTTTATACCATTGCTGATATACCGGATCAGTAGTTGAAAATGATATGAGTAATGCTGTCACGGTATTGCCACTTTTATTTATACCAATACATCTGCCGAGTGTCATCCTGGGAATTTTCTTTACAAAATTAGTTGTGCTGTCATATGATACCATCCGGCCAGCTACGACTTCTACACTTGAACTTTTGAGGCTCGCAGTCAGAGTTATCTCCTGGCTGTTGTAGAATTGAGTGGTCTTGATTTGAACATCAGGGACATTCATTCTTGCTATATAGGAAATGTTGAATGGGATAACCGGATTCTCGGGGCTGGTATTCACCACTTCCTTCTCGGGTTTCTTTGTAACAGGTAATTTTTTTGCTGTTCCGCAACTGGCCAATACTATCACTAATAGTACAGCCAGGTAATAGAAGATCTTTTTCATTACTTAATTTTTATGGTTCTTTGGTATTCTACATTAATTGCAATAAAAGTCAATAGGTTTGCCGATAAGCCCTTTTAAAATAGGCGGGAAAGTGGTATGGTAGATTTGTCGGCCAATGCCCCTGTAGTTAAATGGATATAACTGCGGACTTCTAAGCCGTAATTCGAGGTTCGATTCCTCGCGGGGGCACATGAAACTAAATATTCTATTTGAAGATAAAAATATACTTGCGGTCGATAAGCCGGCCGGTATTTCGGTGCATGGTGACGGCAAAAACGATGGCGATGAAACCCTTGCCGATTTTATAAAAACCCACGACAAAAAAATATCTAAAGTTGGCGAACCGATGCTGGCGCGCAAAGAGGGGAAAGTTTTTGAAATAGCTCGACCGGGAATCGTCCACCGCCTAGACAGGGAAACATCAGGCGTGCTACTGGTCGCCAAGAATCAAAAGACTTTTAATTTCTTGAAAGAGCAATTTAAAAATCACACGATAAAAAAAGTTTACCGCGCGCTTGTTTATGGCTTTGTCTCAGACCCAAAAGCTTCGCTCGCGACCGGCAAAAAAGGGGTGATCGACGCGCCGATCGGTCGCAGCCCGAGAGATATCAGAACATGGACATCTGGACGAGCCGCCCGAAACCCATTGCGCGAAGCAAAAACAGAATATAAAATTTTAAATAAATTTTTTGATACCAAAAAAGAAAGCAAAGACCCAAGCCACCAATTCTCTTATCTCGAGCTCTACCCAAAGACTGGCCGGACACACCAGATACGAGTTCATCTGCGGTATATAAATCATCCGGTTGTCAGCGACCCGCTCTATCGCGGCTCGCACCAGAAAGCCCTCGGCATGAAGCGGCTGGCTCTACACGCACTGTCGATAACATTTAAAATGCCAGACGGCACAGAAAAGACGATCGAGGCGCCACTGCCAGCTGATTTTAAAAAAGTTGTCAAAACATACTCTATATGATAAAGTAGGCCCTATGGAATTAACGAAATCACAATTTACTCCAGTCGACCAAGCTTCCCGAAAGAATCTAGAATTTAAAGCTGGCGACACAGTTCGCGTCTGGAGCAAGATTCAAGAAAAAGGCAAAACTCGCCTTCAGGCATTCGAAGGTCTGGTCCTTGCCCGCAAGCATGGCACTGAAGCCGGATCTACATTTACTGTTCGAAAAGTAACACTCGGGGTTGGCGTCGAACGCATTTTCCCTCTCTATTCGCCAAACATCGATAAGATCGAAGTTTTGAGACAGTCTAAAACCCGCCGAAACAAACTCTATTATATAAGAACAAAAGCCGTTAAAGAGGTTAAAAGAAGGTTAAAGAGTGTGACTCTAAGTGAAGACGAAGAAGCCGACAAACCAGAAAAAAAAGAAGAATAGAAACAAAAAATCCCTGTACGGGATTTTTTGTTGAAAAAAGATATAATTATAGTATACTCGACACGTTCGATAATATGCGCAGGTGGCGAAATTGGTAGACGCACTACCTTGAGGTGGTAGCGAGAGCAATCTTATGGGAGTTCAAATCTCCCCCTGCGCACAAAATAATATATAATATAGACGTGAGAAAAATTATTTTTGCGGGAGGATGTTTTTGGTGCGTCGAGCATGATTTGAAAGAAGCGCCTGGGGTCGAGAGCGCCATTTCTGGCTATGCTGGGCCGGCAAGCAACAACCCGCCGACATATCAAAACCATAGTGGCTATAGAGAAGCTGTCGAAGTCGAGTATGACGAGACAAAAACAAATTTCAAAAAGCTCGTGCAGTTTTTCATCGACCACATCGACCCAACAGACCCGGGCGGGCAATTTGGCGACAGGGGCGAATCATACAAGACAGCTATATATTATGAAAACGAGGAAGAAAAAGAAATCGCCAACGCTCTTCTGAGTGAACTAGACCAATCTGGCGTCTACGACAAGCCACACGCAGTTTTGGTCGTGCCCAAAGAATCATTCTACAAAGCTGAAGAATACCACCAAAATTATGCCGAGAAAAACCCCACTCACTACAGCCTCTACCGCCAGGGTTCCGGTCGCGAAGGCTTCGTCAATCGCACCTGCGCTATCCGCGAAGATAAACATATATCTTGGAAAGATTAGTATAAACTATGATTTTATACATACTGGTTATTTTTTTAATTTTTCTATTTATCATATCATTCACAATTCTTTTTCTGTGGTCCATCCTCGGGTTTAATTCCCAAGTGCCATTTGTCCCAGTGCCAAATGCTGTTTTGAAAAATATCTATGAAGCTCTCGAGGTAAATGATGAAAGCACTCTATATGACCTTGGCTGTGGCGAGGGCCGAGTGCTCATCTATACAGCCAAAAGAAAACCAAAAGCAAAATATATAGGAATCGAAAATAACCCACTACCATTTTTCATGGCAAGAGCTAGCGCTTGGTGGTACAGAAAATTCTATAAAGGCGAGGTTAAAATAATCAAAGCAGATTTTTTTAACCACAATCTAAGTGATGCAACGCACATTTTCACATATCTCTACCCAAGCGCGATGGACGATCTATTGCCAAAACTCGACAGGGAATTAAAGCCCGGGGCAAAGCTTGTCTCGGCATCATTTAAATTCACTGCAAAACAGCCGACAAAAGAAATAAACCTCGCCCGTAGCCCGATGTCTCTCGCCCGAAAAATTTATATTTATGAATTCTAATCTAGGTGTTATAATATTTTTATGATCACCGAGGATTTGATAGTCTACATACAAAATCAATTTCGAAAAAATACGAGCAAAGATACAATCGCCTCGCGCTTGAGGTCGGCCGGTTGGCGGGAAGCCGATATCGACGAGGCTTTCAAAAAACTTTCCCCGCCCGAGCCGCCAAAAATAACGACCCAAGAAATAACTCCACAAGAAAAAGAATTAACTGGGGCCCAATTGCCAGATATCTCAACCTCGCTTGCCATTGAAAAAACAGAAAAGCCGACAGAACCTGTTTTTGCGACAAGCTTCAGCACCGCCAACACCAAAGACCCAAGCATCTCCTACTATATACCAGATAACATAACAAAAACTCCGAGAAAGGAAGATGACAATCTGGAATCTACATCGGTAAACTATGGCATCATGAGACCAAAAATAGTTGAGATAACTCCACCACAATACAAACCCCAACCCGCCAAGGTAACAATTATTACCCCCAATATTTTACAAAAGCCAGAGCCAGTAAAAACAATAATAAGAAGTGAACCTCTAATACCAAAGCAAGAAAATCAGGAACTTATCCCAACGCTAAAACCAAAAAATTTAACCGAGCCACCTTCCCCAGCTTCAAGCATCATCTCGTCTAATCTACCCAAGATCAGCCCATCGCAAATAATTCCACAGAACGCTGTTTTGCACTCGTATCCTAAAATACTCTCCTCATCTTCAGGTGGCAGTGGAGAGCTGTCGAATATTAGATCTAAAAAAATAATGAAGTGGTTTGTCGTTATTTTGATAATAGGTTCTCTGGTCGGTGGAGTCTTTGCCTTTGCCCGTGGTTATATAAAACTTCCCGAATTTAATTTACCTTTTGTCAAAAAAGATCCAAGAATTTTGCTAAACAACGCTTCACAGACACTCATGTCTATGTCTTCATATAAATCTTTGACTCGGGCAAAGATTTCAATACCAACTTTTGCCGATATCACCAATGGTCTAGTCAGCGGCGAAAAAAATTCATCAGAATCCCAAGATTTTATATCGCTCGATGGGCAAGCCGAGGTCGCCCGCGATGGCCAATTGCCACTTTTTAAATACGATGCAACGATAAAAAGTTCATTCTTCAAACAAGATATAAATACAGAAATTGATTATGGTTATAACCAAACTTTTGTTCACACTCCGGATCTCTCTGGTATACTTGGTGAAAATTCTCCACCACCCGCAATCGTGACGGTTAAAAAAGAGGAGCTCGGTTCGATCGTTGCACTCTTGCCCCAGATAGTAAGTTCGCGGGCAACGAAAATCGACCTCGATAAACTCTTGTCGATTACCCTTCCTTCTTATACGACGAGCCAGACCAGTAGCGCGCTCGGAGCGTTTGTCGGCAATTCTTCGGTCGTTGAAAAAGCGCCGGAGAATATTCACGGCGAGGATTCATACCACTACGTGCTTAGCTCAGACTCGGCCTCTACTAAAATGCTTTTTAAAAACTTTATTAATATTTTTGTCTCTGGGCTTACGAGCGATGAACAATCTTCGCTCGATAGTGTACTTGGCTCTGCAACACTCGACGAATTTGATATTTGGGTAGGAGAGACGAGTGGCAATGTCACCCAATACGGCTTTAGCGCAAGCGTGCCGCTATCTAAAATCTTAGGTATTGAAGACAAGGGTATCGCCGGTAATACAGTCAGCCTATCTTGGCAGAACACCTACTATGATTTCAATGTAAAGAATAATATCGACCTGCCACCGGTTGCTATAGCGATGACTGATTATATGAAAACAGTTACCGACATGCAGATAAAAAATCTAATTTCATCTTTCAAGCAATCGGCCGATGGCTTGCACAACGCGATCGGCAAATTTGGCGCCCGGACCAACCCAAACGGCAGTTGCACCAACCCAAACCCCGGCTCGCTATTTTCGCCACTCGGCCACCCAAAGGGCGCATCTAATGCTGTCGGCAATATCTCAAGCGCAATCAACAACATTCTAAATATTACCGGCGGGGCTATGTCTTGCTACTCGACGCCGATCAACTGGGCGATGTCGGCGCCGCTTTCGAGCAAGCTGTCTACTTCGTTCTGCGCCGATAGCACTGGAGTAACCAAGGAAATAACAGTTCCGCTTGCAGGGACTGTTTGTAAATAAATGCATAACCTACTCATCAATCTAATTAGTCTTCTTGGCCTATTTGGTTTCATCTTGTCTTTCTATATTTTTTCCAAGAAAAAGAGCAAGAAAAAAATGATCTGCCCGATGAAGTCAGACTGTGATACTGTTATACACTCTGATTATTCAAAAATATTAGGGGTTCGAGTTGAAATACTAGGCATGCTCTATTATTTTTTCATCGGTTTTGTATATAGCGCCTCGTATGTGTTTGGTTTTTGGTCGACTCCGCTGTCTATATTTTTATTTGGCCTCTCTTTGTGCGCCATACTTTTTTCTATCTATTTGGTTTCTCTGCAAGCCTTTGTCTTGCGCCACTGGTGCACCTGGTGCCTGCTCTCGGCCGCTATATCTTTTCTGATCGGACTTATCTCATATATCCACCTATTTGTCGCCCGCTAGAACTAGATTTATAAATGTTTTTCTGGTATAACATTGTCACGCCTCGCGGCGCACATGGTGCCTATAGTGTAATGGTTAGCACTAGAGTTTGTGGAACTCTCAGCCTGGGTTCAAATCCCAGTAGGCACCCAAGAGAAAAAATTATTAATAAACAAAATTAAATTATGTATACAAGAGAAGAAATATGGGCGTCTTTTGAAAATGAAATTCGGATTATAAAGCATTTGTTCGAAAAGATTCCACACGGCAAATCAGATTACAAGCCAACAGAAAAACAACGTACAACACTGGAACTCCTGCACTATCTCAGTGAGATGGGGACGATTTCAATGCGTGCGACCCTCGAAGACAACCCAAAGCTTTTTGATGAATTGAAAGAAAATTGAAAGAAAGTAGGGAAGCTACAACTCTTGATAATTTCATCGAGCGTATGGAAAAAGAAGAAAAAGAAATGAAAGTACTTTTTGATAAATTTACAGATGAAGAGTTAAGCAAAGTCATCACTCGATTTGGTACGACGCAATCTAAAGCCCTTTTCCTTCTTGCGCTTCTCAAAAATTTTGTGGCATACAAAATGCAGCTATTTCTATATGTAAAAGCATCTGGTAACCATTCTGTAAATACCAGCAACCTCTGGCGAGGTGTTGATCCGCAATAAAAAATAAAAAGACTCGCCTAATACCACCCAAACCAAGTGAAAGAGAGAATTAGTTTGGTCCTTGCAATTAAAAACACCCCTTTAAATTTAAGAAAATAATTTAACATCAGTTTATTTCATAATTTTGCTATACTAGATTTATGAAAAAGATTATTCTGGCATCCACATCCCCAAGAAGAAAACAATTGCTAGAGCAAATTGGAATTAAATTTGATACTGAACCATCATCATATGAGGAAGATATGACGCTAGACATGCATCCTATTGACCTTGCGAAATATTTATCCTTAGGTAAAGCTGAGGCAGTAGCCGCTAGACATAAAGATGAGAACGTAGTAGTGATCGGTTCCGACACATTTATATCGTACAAAGATAAAGTTTTAGGTAAACCCCATACAAAAGAAAAAGCCAAGGATATGCTAAACATGTTGAGTGGACAAATTCACCAAGTCATCACTGGATATAGTTTAATAAATTGTAAAAATGGAGAAATTATATCTGAAGCAGAAGTCATAGAAGTTTATTTTAAAAAGCTATCTGAAAAAGAAATAGATGAATATATTGCAACGGGAGAACCACTAGATAGAGCCGGGGCTTATGCCATTCAAGAAAAAGGAGCATTGCTTGTTAGTAAAATTAACGGTGATTATTTTGCCTTAGTAGGTTTGCCTATTGGCCCTGTGGTAGACGCGCTAAAGAAACTAGGAGCTTTATAAAAGCGACAGAATTTGCAATAGAAGCGCATAAAGGTAAGTTAAAGTGACTTAATTAATTTTTCAATTCATCAACAATATCTTTATATTCAGGCGTTTTCTCTGATCTGCGTTCGGCTATATCTATGGCTGTCAATCCATCTATATTTTTAAGAAAAATATTTACACCTTTCTTCTTTAGCATCTCAATAATCCTTTTGGCATTTTTGAAATCTCCAAAAGCCATATTTACAACAATGTGAAGCATCGTATCGCCGCCGTCATCTTTTTCATTTACATTATCATCAAACTCAAGAGCTTTTTCTAAATCCTCGGGTTTCAAATTGTAAACCGCTTTAAATTTATCAGCACCACTGTGCTCAATACTCCTGTAATCTTTTTCTATATCTTTTTTTACTTCATCTGTCTTTTCTTCTTCCGATACCCCAATATCAATTTTTTTATATGATAATTGTTTTTTTATTATTTCCTCAGCATTCCAATAATCAATAGTATTTCTCATGCTTTTCGGATAGCCCAAATCAGCTAAACCCTGAAGCATGTCTTTTGTCAGAGCAATACCACCTCCTCCTTTACCATCTGGTGAATATTTTTTCTCGGTCATTATGCTTTTATAATATCATTTTGAATTTATTATTGCTATAATGTTAGACGTTCGGCCAATTTTTCATTATTAAAAAAATAAAAAGACTCACCTAGGCGAGTCTTTTTATTGATAGAGTTTTAGGATTTCTATTATAATCCTAAATTAATTGAGCCCCCGACATTAGTCTTGTTTTCTACCTTAGTACCAGAATTGGTTTGTACTCCAGTTTGTGAATTTATATTTGTCTCGACCTTTGTACCACCATTTCCGCTAGCAGAATTATCATTACCATTAATGTCTTGGCGGTAATCTATTTTCAGTAAGTTGCCTGTATTTATGTTCAAGTCATTCTCAGAGTTTAAGATGAGCTTGGCATGCTCTGCCATCCTGAAAGCTTTGTCAAAGAGTATATAGGCGTCAGCGTATGCTTTTGCTTCAAGCTTGGCTTTACCACTGGCAACCAAATCATCGGCTGATTTTAGTTCAGCAGTTGCTTCGGCTTTGGCTTCAGCACTGACATCAGAACTATTGTTTTCAAGATACTTTTTAGCCTCAGCAATTTTATTGCTTGCAGCGTTAAGTGAACCCTGGGCTTTTGCTTCAATATTTGCGTTATCTGAAGCAACTACCTTCTGTTCATTTTCTACACGAGCTTCAACTGTAGTTTTGAGATGTGCATCGACGTCGGCTTTGAGATCATCGATTTTATCTTTATCTTCTTGATCTGATTTTGCAATTGCGATCAAGATCGCGTCGTGGACATCAAGCGTGTTTTCGAAATTAGAATTAACTTGAGCAGCACCATTGAGATCCCCGTTGCTCTCCATTTTTGCAACAAGAGCTTTCACATTACCGGCATGAAGATTGAAATTATTTTCAAGTTCATTCTTCACATCCGTACTGATTGTTCCCTTGATGGCAAGCTTCTCTGCTTCTTCGAGTCTCTCACGAGCAATATCAGCTTCGACCTTTGCGTTTTGATTGGCACCAAAAGCTAGGAACGATCTGACATTTTCATTGACATGAGTTTTAACTCCATATAGAGCGTCACCCGGAAGGGCATAGTTTGCAGCAAACGATGTGCCACCCCCAAGCACTAACATAAGTATTATTAGAATCGGCATAAATTTTCTTTGTTTTAATGTTGATAATGTAAACAACTTTGACCAATCGTTGTTATACTCTATATGACGGACAGGATCGGTATTTATTACAGGGCCTATATATGGCGAAGCCACCCCTTGTTCTATAGGGTTTTCTCTCATGTATGATGATATTTTCGATAAAAGAACATCCTTCTCGTCTTGTCTAAGAGATGCACCTTTCATTTCCTCTGTAATTTTTTTAAAAATTTTATTCATAGCCTTTTGTTTTATCTTTAAATATTTGCTTGACCTTCTTTGCCCCCCGATGGATTCTGACCGTTATAGTATTCTCTGATTCGTTCTGCATGTTTGCAATTTCTTTAATTGATAATTCCTCAACATAGCGAAGGACTAGCACATCTTTGTATTCTCTGGGAATTTGGTCGAGCAACTTGAGCGCCAGCCCTATATCTATTTTATCTGTAATTTGAGTTTCACCATCAAAACCTGGTTCCATGCCAGCCTCGATGATTGACTCGAGTGGCTCAGGCTTATTTTTACGATAAAAATCGATTATTAAATTCGAGAGTGTCTTGTAGAAAAAAGCTTTTAGATTGTCTATATTGTTACCTTTCCTAAGATAGTCCCAGGTTTTTGTGAAAGTGTCTTGGACCAGGTCCTTTGAAGTCTCCCGGTCCCTTGTTTTGAAAAAGGCGTAGCGGAATAGGGCATCTGAATAAATTCCACAGGCTTCTATAAATTCTTTTTCTATCTCTACACTCATATATTAAGACGTTTCATAGCTTAAATTCTTACAAGAATTGTTGTGGTTCTATAATATCATTTTAAATTTCTTATTGCTATAATGTTAGACGTTCGGCCAATTTTTCATTATTAAAAAAACAGAAAGTAAAATACAATGCTCCACACTCTGATAATTTTTTTGGTTTCGATTTTTGCCACCTTATTGAGCTCGATGTCGGGCGGGGGAGCCTCGGTTGTTATGGTTCCGGTTATGCGCTGGCTCGGGATTTCTTTTCCGATGGCTATGTCAACCCAAAAACTTTCTTCGATTTTTTGGGTTCTGCCGGCTTCAAGAAATTATTTAAAAGACCGGGTTGTCAATTGGAAATTCTTGGCACTCTTTAGCACCATCGGTCTGATCGGTGTTTATCTCGGGGTTATTATTGTTTTGCGCTTAAACCAGCGGACGATGGAAATTTTTATTGGGATACTCATATTGATACTCGTTTTATACACTCTGCTTGATAAAAAAATGGGTCTGGAGGTCGAGAAAACTTATTCAAAATTTTCTAAAACCCTATCTTATATTTTTGCGCCGATACTTGGGTTCTATGAATCGTTGTTTGGTTCTGGCAACGGCATTATGTTTGCAATTGTCGGCCTCAAGACCCGAGGTTTTGATTTTATAAATGCTCTAGGCTACTACTATTCAGTCGCCTTCCCATGGGAAGTATTTGCGACCATACTATATATATACAAGGGTTACTACAGCCCGGCTATCATGGCACCCGCTGTTTTCGGCTCGCTCATCGGTGGCTATGCCGGCTCGCGCTACGCCAAATATAAAGGAAATAAATTTATCAAACTCATGTTTGTTATCGTTGGGACCGTATTGGGCCTCAAACTAATTTTTGGTTTTAGATAAATAAAAAAAGCCCCGATAAAGATAAATCAGGGCTTATCATAGGGATTTAATTATTTCACACCGCTTTTTCAGTCAACATGAATGTACCCGCAAAAACAATATAACCATCTCGTGAAATTTCTATCACAGAGGTAACGCTATTGTTTCTGTGGCTGCATTTTCTCTGGATTCTGAAAAGCAAGTTATCATCAATGCACATAGGGTTTTTAAGGTTTTCCTGGATACCTCCCCCATTACTATAAGATGGATCAATGCGGTGGACGTTGTTGAGATGGAAGTCTGGATTTTCTTTTTTTATTTTTTTTACCACTTCCGGTATTAAACACAATACGATTCTTCCAAGCAATAAATATCTTCCAGTTTTTTCCACCAACAAATCTTTTTCTGGATCCATGTGGAACAATCTACAAAAAGTTCTCAACTTTCCTATGCCGAATTTAGGCATGGGAGTCTCATAAATCCTGACTTTAGGATCAAAACTACTAACTATTTTCATAAGCGTTAAATTTTAAATTGTTTTGAATTTTATTTTTTCTTATTATAATCCATTTTATACTCATTGTCAAATCAGTGGAAATCTTTATCTTGAGTGCTATACTTTAAAAATTAGAATTAGTTAAAATAAAAAATATGATAAAAGGTTTCAAGCAATTTATTCTTCGCGGCAATGTTATCGATCTGGCGGTCGGTGTGGTCATGGGCGCGGCCTTCGGTGCAGTCGTCAAAGCCCTAGTCGAAAACATTCTGACTCCAATGATAGGGGCGATAGTCAAAGCGCCAGATTTTTCTAACTTATCTTTTACCATAAACGGTAGCAAATTTATGTACGGCAATTTCTTAAACGCCCTCATTTCATTCCTACTCGTTTCACTTGCCATATATTTCTTTGTTATTGTTCCGATCAACGCTCTCATCTCTCGCACAAGAAAAGAAGCCCCGATCGACCCGACAACTAAGAAATGCGGGGAGTGCCTAAGTGAGATACCAATAGACGCTAAGCGTTGCGCTTTTTGTACATCTACTCTTTCGTAATTTTAATTTACGTGAATAAAATTAAAAAAAATAATAATAAACTAAAAAGACATATAAAAACAGTAGTCGTCAGTGGTGGTTTTGACCCAATCCACATCGGACATATCAGATATATGCAAAAAGCAAAAGCCCTGGGTGATAGGCTGATAGTTATTTTAAACAACGACAATTGGCTGCGAAAAAAGAAAGGTAAAGAATTTATGAACGAAAAAGAAAGAAAAGAAATCATCGAAGCGCTTTCTTGTGTCGATAAAGTAGCCATCTCGAGCCACCCCAAAAACCCAAAGGATATGAGCGTCGCCAAAGACCTAGCAAGAATCAAACCAGATATTTTTGCCAATGGCGGAGATAGATTTGCAGATAATATTCCAGAGTTTAAGGTTTGTAAAAAACTAGGAATAAAAATGGTTTTCAATGTTGGCCACGGTGGCAAGGTCAGAAGCTCGTCAGATCTTCTAAAATCATATTCAAAACATTTAAAAAAGTAACATGCAAAAGAAATTTTATTTTCCAAATGAATTACTTTGGCTTTCGGCGCTCGCAATTATTTTAAACCTGCTTCGCGTTCTAATTTTTCAATCGACATATTTTCTCTATTTGCTGTTTAATATTGCGCTCTCCACGCTTCCATTTCTTGTAAGCTCACTAATATATTATTTTTACCAACACAATAAACTAGATACAACAAAAAAAATATTACTAGGGATTTTGTGGCTCCTGCTTTTGCCAAACGCGCCATACATCGTGACCGACATTGTGCATGTCACTCGCACCCACGGCGGCTTACCGATCTACGACACATTTTTGCTTTTCGCTTGCGCTTGGGTCGGGTTGCTTTTTGGCTTCTATTCTATTTTATATATTGAAAAAATATTGCGATCAAAATATTCAAACAAGCAAGTATCAATCGCAGTTGCTTCTGTGATTTTATTTTCTTCATTTGGGATATATCTCGGCCGGTTTCTGCGATTCAATAGCTGGGATATTTTAGTAAACCCGATATTTTTTTTCAAAAATCTTTTTGAAATTTTCTCACACCCGACTATATATCTTGATGTCTATCTTTTCACCGGCGTGTCTTTTATTTTTACGAGTCTTGCCTATATCGCCTGGAAGTCAGGTAAAAAAGTGATATAATTTGAAGATGGACAATCTTAATGTATATGAAGAAGAACGACCATGGGGAAAATTTCGCCGATTTACTGAGAATTCTACATCGACTGTTAAAATTATCACTATTAAACCAAATGAAGAGTTGAGCCTGCAGAGTCACGACAGTCGAGCAGAGTTTTGGCATGTTATTTCTGGTAGGGGGATTTGGAATCTAGACGGCAAAGAGCACAATCTTGAGACAGGCAGTGAGATTTTTATTCCAAAAAAAGCCAAACATAGGCTCTTGGCCGGAAGTGCAGGCATTGAAGTTCTAGAAATTTCTATCGGCCAATTTAGCGAAGAAGATATAGAGAGATATGAAGACAAATACGGGCGAGCCTAGCCCGTATTTTCGACCCTTTGGAATAATTTTTTCAGAGGCTAAAAAATACCGAAATTTTACCCTAAAAAATCGTTCAAAGTGAACGATTTTTTAGGGTCCAGTATTGACGGGGCGGGTGGAGGTTTATGTGGTATGAAAATCTGAGTTATCCACTATTGTTTGGCGGTCTTTTCAGAAGTATAATGAGTGTCCAAAACTTTATTTTATAAATTTTATTTACCACAATCATGTCGATCACCATCACAAAACGAGACGGGACGAAAGCATCATTCAATGCGGACCGGATCAACAAATCAATAGAGCGTGCTTGTTATGGGATGACCGATCCGATCAGCAAAGTCATTCAAATTGCAACAGAAACGCAACTCACACTCTATGATGGTATCACAACAGAAGAACTCGACCTGGCGACGATCAACGCCGCCTTGCAAAACACTCAATACGATCTTGAATTCGATAAAATAGCCACTCGACTACTGCTCAAAGTCATATATAAGAAAGTAATGGGAGATTATGACCCCGACAATGAAGCCGGCGTCATAACCCGCGACGAATTTGCCAAACTGCACGCTGACCATTTCAAGGAATATATAAAAAATGCTGTCGATAAAAAACTTCTCGACGAGCGAATGTACACATCGTTTGATCTCGACGAACTTGCCAGCGCGCTTGATGTCGAGAATGACGACCTCTATAAATATTCTGGGCTGTCGACAATGCAAAACCGTTACTTGATGAAAAATGAAAAACAATCTCCGATGGAAACCCCACAATATTTTTGGATGCGCGTGGCCATGGGAATGTCGCTCAACGAATCGAACCCGACCGAATGGGCAAAAAAATTTTATACCAAAATGTCTGCGCTCGAATACCTCTCGGCTGGGTCATCGAACATCGGCGCCGGAACTCCCCACCCAAAACTTTCTAATTGTTTCTTGATGGAAATCCATGACGACATGGAACATATCGGCAAAACCGTTTCTGATGTTTTGCTTTTATCGAAAGCAACCGGCGGCATTGGGCTCTCGGTCACAAAACTTCGCGCCGAAGGGTCGCTGCTGAAATCAAACAACACCGTCTCGAGCGGTCCGATTCCATTCATGCACATAATCGACTCAGCAGTCCGGGCTGTCCAGCGTGGTGGCAAGAAGAAGGGGGCGCTCTGTTTTTATATGGAAAACTGGCACATCAATTTCCAAGATTTTCTCGATCTAAAGCAAAACAATGGGGACGACTATCGCCGAACACGCACGGCCAATACAGCTGTCTATATTTCAGACGAATTTATGAAACGTGTTTTAAATGGAGATGATTGGTACCTGTTTGATCCCAACGAAGTCCTCGATTTAAACGAGCTCTATGGCAAGGAATTCTCCAAGCGCTATAACGAATATATAGAAAAAGCTAAAGCTGGCAAGATAAAACCCTTTAGTGTTATCCCGGCCCGCCAACAATACAAAAATATCCTTGTTTCTCTTCAGACGACATCGCACCCATGGTTGACTTGGAAAGATACGATCAACGTCCGCGCCCTAAACAACAATACCGGCACCATCCACTGTTCGAATCTCTGCACCGAAGTGACATTGCCAACCAACCGCGACAATGTTGCTGTCTGCAATCTCATTTCAATCAACATCGCGCGTCACATCAAAAACGGCCAGATCGACTGGCATCGTCTAGAAGAAAGCACTCGCTTGGCTATTCGCCAGCTCGACAACTTGGTAGATATAAACGAACTTCCGATTACCGAAGCTCGCCGGGCCGATTCCGAGAATCGGGCTGTCGGTTTGGGTCTGATGGGGCTATCTGATGCGATTGAAATTCTCGATTACTCATATGAAGACAAAGAAGCCCACGATTTCTCTGATCAAATATTTGAATTTATTTCATTCATGGCGATCGACGAGTCAACAAACCTTGCCGAAGAGCGCGGCTCGTATAAAAATTTCAAAGGTTCAGAATGGTCAAAAGGTCGTGTGCCAATCGACACCCTCGAAAAGCTCGAAAGCGAACGCGATCGAGAACTACTCGTTAAAAAAGAATCGGCAAAAGTTTTACCGGCAATGCTTGATTGGGAAAAGCTCCGAACAAAAGTAAAAAAAGGAATGCGAAACGCAACCCTACTTGCTGTTGCTCCAAATGCAAACATCGGTCTAGTTGCTGGCACATCGCCAGGCATCGATCCGCGCTTTGCCCAGATGTTTTCTCGCAACAAAATCAGTGGCAAGTATCTCGAGATCAACCCAAACCTCGTCAAAGCTCTACAGAGAGAAAAAATTTGGGAAAAAGTTCGCGAGCAGATCCTCGAACACCACGGTGACATCGAAGAGATCGCTGAAATTCCAGATTCAATCAAGCGCATTTACAAAACTTCATTTTCAGTTTCGCCATACGCCTATGTCGAAGTCGCTGCTCGGGCCCAAAAGTGGGTCGACATGGGAATTTCCCGCAACATGTATCTTGATGTACGTGATATCGATGAGATCATGAATATCTACACGAGCGCCTGGGATCGTGGGCTCAAGACCACATACTATCTCCACATGAAGCCACGACACTCGGCAGAGCAATCGACGATCAAAGTCAACAAAGCAGAGGCGATGGGGCGCCGAGGCTTCGCTGCTCTTCGAAAACAAGCCAACACCCAGACCGAGACATCAAAAAAACCTATAGTTTCTAATATTTTGCCCCTAGATTCGATAGAAACCACTGATATGCCCAAAGTCGATATGGCAATGGCGACACAATCTTCTAGCCTCAATGTAATTTTGCCAGATGATCCAAACGATGCACTGTTGTGCGAAGGGTGCCAGTAATTATCAATAAAATAAATAAGCTATGATTTTAGGAAAAGCATCACCGGAGGATATGAACCTCCACCCCATGCATTATAAGTGGGCATATGAACTCTACAACCAAGCTGTTCGCAATACTTGGTTCCCGCACGAAATTCCACTCGGCGAAGATTTGATGGATTGGAAAGTTATGACCGAAGACGAGCGCCACGCCGTCGAATTTTTGATGGCCTTCTTTAACCCAGCCGAACTCATCGTCAACCGCTCTCTTGCTCTTGGTGTTTACCCATATATAAAATCTCCTGAATGCCATCTATATCTAGCCAAGCAGATGTTTGAAGAAGCAAACCACTGCGTGTCGTTTGAATATGTGCTCGAAACATTTCCACTTGATCGTGACCGAATCTACAATGTCCACCTCGAGCTCGATTCGATGAACAAAAAAGAAGATTTCATCAAAAAATATTTGAAGCGCATGACCGAAGACACTCTCGATATCGAAACAGACGAAGGCAAGAAAGATTTCTTGCGCAACTTGGTTGCTACAAACATAGTCATGGAAGGAGTCTGGTTTTATTCTGGGTTCATGGTAGCGCTTTCTTTCCGCCAGCGCAATCAGCTTCGCAATTTGGGATCGATGATCAACTGGGTTATCCGCGATGAATCGCTCCACTTGAAGTTCGGCATTAATTTAATCCACACTATTCTCGAAGAAAATGAAAGTTTGTTGACCCAAGAACTTGCCGACGAGATCCGCAACATCGTTATCGAAGGAGTCAATCTTGAAGTTGAATACAACAAGGATCTTTTCCCAAAAGGGATTCTTGGTCTAAATGCCGACTACGTCAACCAATATGTGCAATATGTAGCCGACCGTCGCCTCGAAGAACTCGGCCTGAATTCTCATTACAATGTCACTAACCCAGCCAAATGGATGGCTACTTCGACCGATGTCTATGAATTGGTAAATTTCTTTGAAGCCCAGAATACCGCTTACGAAGTTGATGCCCATGGTCACAATACTTCAAAGAAGCATGACAAAATAGCCAATCAGGAGTAGAATAGAAATATGAAAGGAAAATTTTTTGCTTTTATAGCTGTTATCGCACTCATAGTCATCGGGCTCGGATTCTTGATGAATCATAGCTCAAATACACCGAGCAAATACGAAGGTCTGGCCAAGGCTCTGACCTCAGATGGGGCAAAATTCTATGGGGCATTTTGGTGCCCGCACTGTCGTAATGAAAAGAGTTGGTTTGGCGACGCGGCAAAATATCTGCCATACGTTGAGTGCTCGAACCCAGACCAGAGCTCGACAAAAATATGCATCGACAACAAAATAGAAAGTTTCCCAACCTGGAAATTTAAAGACGGCATAACCCTAACATCAAAAGGTAACCCAATAGTTTGTGACATCAGGCCGGGTAAATCTGGCGAGCCCGATATCTGCGCCCAAACCGATTCGCAATACTACAGAACTTGGATATTCCCCGAATATAAATTCTCGATCAAGAGTGTAAACGACCCAACTGTTAAAAATGGCGTTTGGAAATTTGACAGCAATGCCGAAACGACTGGCGAAATTCCACTCGACTTTTTGGCAGCCCAGATCGGTTATCAATTGCCACAATAAATATGCCAGCTTATGTAGAGAGCTTCAATCAATTTCTTTCGTTAGGCGCGATTGTTTTGCAAGGCGCTATACTCTTGGTTGTTATCAATCTCATTTTTTTTAAATCACACAACAATAAAATTTTAATTTTTTTCAAAAAATACACTTTTTATTTTGGTTTTGCGACAGGGCTTGCGGCGGTTGCCCTGTCGCTTTTCTATTCTGAAATTATTGGCTTCCCACCGTGCGAACTTTGCTGGATGCAGCGCATCTTTCTTTACCCACAAGTAATTTTATTTGGTATGGAGCTCTACAAGCGCGAGCGAGTTATCGTCGACTACAGCATGGCCATGGCCATCATCGGCTCACTCATATCTATCTACCATATATATATAGAGCATGGTGGGACATCGGCGCTCTCGTGCGCGACCGGCGGCACGGCGGCGGTCTCGTGTGCTACTATATACGTAGAAGAATTTTCCTATATCACCATCCCAGTTATGGCGCTGACCGCTTCGCTTTTTATTATCACAATTTTACTTAATTATAAATATATGACCCGCTCACGCTCTTAGATATGCTAGTAGATATAATCGACAAAGATTCCAAAGACATAGTTTTTATTTACACAACCTGCCCAGGCGCCGAAGTTGCCCGCTCGATCGCCACTTCGGCCATAGAAGAGAAGCTCGCCGTCTGCGGCGATTTTTGGACGATCGAATCTGTCTACCCTTGGCAAGGGGTTATGGAAGACGTCGAGCAGTACATGCTCGTTTTAACTACCGACAAGGGTTTGGCCGAGAAATTAATGAAGTTTATAAGCGGCATGCACCCATATTCGGTCCCGATGATTGCTTGCGCGACTACTTCGATGGTCAACTCGACGTATAAATTCTGGACAGACAATACTCTAAATAACCGCGGCGACTATATAACGGAGAGCGAAGAAAAATCAAAACGCGAAAGCGATGAAAACAATGGTTACCACTATGGCAAGTTAAAATAAAACTTCTATGGAAAATCGAATCTGCCAGAATTGCAAGCAAAATTTCACCATCGAACCCGACGATTTCGCTTTTTACGAAAAAATAAAAGTTCCTCCGCCGACATTTTGTCCGGAGTGTCGACTTAAAAGACGTCTTACTTGGCGTAATGAGCGAACTCTATATAGGCGTTCATGTGATTCATGTAGTGAACCCATCCTAGCTGCTTATCATCCTAATTCTCCGTACACAATATTTTGCTCTAAATGTTGGTGGAGTGATAAATGGGATCCAAAATCTTTTGGTAAAGACTACGATTTCTCAAGGCCATTTTTCGAACAATTCAACGACTTACTCAATAATGTCCCTCGAATTGCTCTCATTGAAACCAATAATGCTAACTCCCAGTATTGTAATTATTCTATAGGAAATAAAAATCTTTATTATTCGTTTGCATCTCACTATAATGAAGATTCTGGATATCTTCAATATTCCAATAAAATGAAACAATCCTTCGATTGTCTTCATGTGGGTAACAGTATTATGACAATAGGTTCTAACTACTGTGAGCGCCTATACAATTGCGCATATCTTACATACGCTTTTGACTCAAGTGATTGCGTACTGGGTTATGATCTTCACAACTGTACAAACTGTATAGGGTGTGTAAATCTACGCAATGCTTCGTATCAAATTTTCAATAACCAGTATTCAAAGGAAGAATACTTTAAATTAAAGAAAGAATTACTTGCCACAAATCAATCATTTGAACAAGCAAAGATAGTTTTTAATGATCTACGTAAAAAATATCCAGCCCCAGAATCTTATCAAAAAAAGTGCATTGATTCTCTTGGTAACGACCTTGAAGAAACCAAAGCTCTATCCTACTGTTTTTCTGTAAAACACACTGAAGATAGTAAACATATTTATATAAATGCAATTAATATTAAAAATTCTATGGATGCCAATAATCTGGCAGCAGATCCAAGTGAGTTTATCTATGAATCACAAGGAATTTCTGGTTCATCAAATATGAAGTTCTGCGATGCATCTTGGAGTGGAGATAGTTTTTGTACATATTCAAATATTTGTTTTTCATCACAAAATTTATTTGGCTGTGTTGGTATTCGAGGTTCTTCATATGTGATTTTAAATAAACAATATACAAAAGAGGAATACGAGGATCTTGTACCAAAGATTATTGCTCACATGAATAAAATGCCCTTTGTGGACAATAAAGGAATAAAATATTCATATGGAGAATTTTTCCCTACACAAATTTCTCCATTTGCATATAACGAGTCTATCATTTCTCAATATTTTCCATTATCTAAAGATGAAGCTCTGCAGGAAGGATATCGTTGGGTAGAAAAGGAACTTAATAATTATAAAGTTACTTTTACAAAAGAACTTTACGATATCTCTTCAATCGACACTTCATTTTCTAAAGAGGTCTTCAATTGTAATCACGAAGGAAATTGTCAGCATCAGTGTCCGAAAGCATTCCGAATGAATGAAGATGAAATAAATGTCTACAAAAAGATCGGTATTCCAATACCAACACTCTGTCCATCATGCAGGCATTATGAGCGTTTGCACGATAGAGGAGAGTATAAATTTTTTAGTGCAACCTGCGCATGTGGAGGAAAACACGATGAAAATAATATATATGAAAATTTAAGCTCTCATATTCATAGTGTTTCTAAATGTAAAAAATCTTTTGAAACAGTTTTTACTAAAGAACTGCACCCAATTATTTATTGTCGTGAGTGTTACAAGCAAGAGGTAATCTAATTATGGAAACTCGTAACTGCCAGAATTGCAAGCAAAATTTCACCATCGAACCCGACGATTTCGCTTTTTACGAAAAAATAAAAGTTCCTCCGCCGACATTTTGTCCGGAGTGTAGAGCGCAGAGAAGAATGAGTTTTTTAAATGAAAGAACTTTTTATAAAAGAAAATGTGATCTAACAGGTGAATACATAATATCTTTATTTCCAGAAGATTCTCTTGTTCCTGTATATTCTCCAAAAGCATGGTGGAGCGATAAATGGGATGCTACAGATTATGGCCAAGACTATGATTTTTCTCGCCCATTTTTTGAACAGTTCAGTCAACTATTAAGGAAAGTTCCACAATTTTCTTTACAAAGTCAATATACAACACTAATAAGATCCGACTATACAAATATGGGGACTTATAATAAGGATTGTTATTTAGTTACAAATACTGCATACAGCGAAGAGTGTAGTTATACAACATTTTTCTTAAATGGAAAGAAATGTTTCGATATGTATGGGTGTGTTGACAATGAAATATGTTACGAAGGTATTAATTTTGGTAATTGTTATAGAACTTTTTATTCAAAAAACTGCAATGATTGCATTGATGTATATTTTTCAAAAAATTTGCGTGGGTGCTCAAATTGCTTTGGCTGTACTAATCTTTCAAACAAATCCTACTGTATTTGGAATATTCAATATACAAAAGGGGATTATTTTTCTGAAATTGGAAAATATAACCTCGGCTCATATAAAGTTGTATTAGAACTTGAAAAAAAATCAGAAAAATTTCAGATGAATTTCCCAAATCGATTTATGGAAGGAACCCATAATGTAAATGTTTCTGGTAATCAAATACATGGGTGTAAAAATGTGTTTCAAAGTTTTGAAGTTGTTGGGGTTGAGGATAGTAAATATTGCCAGTTTGTTTTTTATAAACCCGTACGTGATTGTTATGATATGACTTTCTGGGGACAAAATGCTTCTCGTATATATGAATGCATGGGAGCAGGTGATAGTGAAGATATGGTTAAATTTTGTTTTGATGCTTGGGCTCCAGGTACAAATATAGAATATTCTTATCATATTGTTGCACCAAACAAAAATATTTTCGGTTGCGTTGGTTTAAAAAATAAAGAGTATTGTATTTTGAATAAACAATATACGAAAAAAGAATATGAAAATATTTTGCCAATAATAAAAAAACACATGGATGAAATGCCATATATTGATAAAAAAGGTAGTATTTATAAATACGGCGAATTTTTTCCAAGTGAAATCTCTCTTTTTACATACAATGAAAGTTTGGCAAATAGTTACTACCCACTAAATAAAGATTTAGCTATCGAAAAAGGATTTCAATGGAAAGAAATTGATAAAAATATATATAAAATAAGCATGAAATCTGAAAACATTCCTGATGACATAAAAGATGTAGATGAAACTATTTTAAATGAGGTTCTCGAATGCGAAATATCACACAGAGCATTTAAATTAACTCCAGCCGAATATCAATTTTATAAAACGATGAATATACCAATACCAAGATTACACCCCGATGAAAGACATAAAAAAAGACTTAATAAACACAACCCAATGAAACTCTGGCACCGGTCATGTATGTGCGATTTGGAAAATCATAATCATACAGGCAAATGCCCAAATGAATTCGAGACGAGCTATGCGCCCGAGCGACCAGAGAAAGTTTTTTGTGAGAAATGCTATCAGCAAGAGGTGATATGATATACTATATATAGTATGCATATTGATGAGAAAAGCATTATAGATCTCCTAAATAATTCTGGGCTGGTCAGCAAGACAGACGTGGCCATGGCCCAAAAGAAAGCCAAAGAGACGAACCAATCCGTTGGCTCGGTGCTCGTCTCCGAAGGCAAGCTGACAGAAAAAGATTGGAATAGTATGCAGGCTGTCTCACTCGGCATTCCATTTATCTCACTCAAAGGCGAGAAGATCGAGCCAGCCGTGCTCAACCTCATTCCCGAGCCGATTGCCCGAACCAACAATATTATCGCCTATAAAAAAAGCAAAACCGGTCTCGAAGTGGCCATGCTCGATGTCGACAATCTATCGGTTATCGATTTTATAAAGAAAAAAGTCGGTTTGAAGATCTTACCGCGTCTAACGAGCTCTGATTCGATCAAAGAAGCTCTGACCCAATACAAAAAAAGCCTGCAGGCCGATTTTGAAGACATTATCAAAAAAGAAAGCTCTTCTATTAAAGTGGCGATCGATGGCAAAGATTCTGAAAAATCAGAAAAAGAACTAAAAGAGCTGGCCGAAGACTTGCCGATTGTTAAAATCGTCGACACCCTAATCTCACACGCTATCTTGCAGGGTTCTTCTGATATTCATATCGAACCGGAAGAAAATTCACTCATCGTCCGCTACCGCATCGATGGCATTTTGCACGACGCCATGGTCCTGCCGAAAGACACGGCCTCGGGTATCACGGCTCGTATAAAAGTTCTTTCGAATTTAAAACTCGACGAGAAGCGCTTGCCACAAGACGGGCGATTTAAAATTGTTGGCGACGAGGGCAATGTTTCATTTCGTGTCTCGACCCTGCCAACATATTTTGGCGAAAAGACAGTCATTCGTATCTTGCGAGAAAATTCAAAAGGCTTCTCGCTCGAGACACTTGGTTTTCACGGCGAGGCACTAGAGAAAATACACGAAGGCATGAATCAGCGCAGCGGAATGCTGGTCTGCGCCGGCCCGACTGGTTCGGGCAAAACGACGACGCTCTATACGATGCTCGATATTTTAAATACACCGGAAGTAAATATTTCAACTATCGAAGACCCGATCGAATACCAAATGCCGCGCATTAATCAGACCCAGACAAAATCTGAAATCGGCCTGACATTTGCCAACGGCCTGCGAACACTACTTCGCCAAGACCCAGACATAATAATGGTCGGCGAGATCCGCGACGGCGAGACAGCCTCGCTTGCCATCAATGCATCGCTAACCGGCCACTTGGTCCTCTCGACTATCCACACCAACTCGGCCTCGGGCACCATACCACGTATGACAGATATGGGGGTCGAGCCATTTTTGATAGTTTCAACTCTCCGAACTGTCATCGCCCAGCGTCTGGTTCGAGTGCTCGATGAAAATAAAGAGAAATATACGCTAAATGAATCAGAAAAAACTTCTTTGGCTAAAGTTATCGACATGGATCGAATGCTGAAAATCTTGAAAAAAGAAAAAGTTGTACCAGAATCGGCCGATTGGTCCAGCATTCCATTCTATAAACCAAAACCATCAGCCGAAAATGAAACAGGCTATAGGGGCCGACTCGGAATCCACGAAGTCCTCAAGGTCACTTCATCGATCAAAGAGCTGATACTGAAGGGCGCCCCAGCCGATGAAATTGAAAAGCGAGCCAAAGAAGAAGGCATGATGACGATGCTCGAAGATGGCATATTCCTAGCTGCCCAAGGTCGAACCTCGACCGAAGAGGTACTTCGAGTTGTTTCCGAATAATCATGAAATTTAAATATAAAGCACAAAACAAAACTGGAAGTATTGTCGAAGGCATCAAAGACTCGCCAGATAAATTTACACTGGCCAGGGAGATTCGAGAAGAAGGGAACACCCCGCTGTCGGTTGAGGAAATAAAAGAAGCAGGAAAGAAATCATTTTTAAAATTTGAACTTTTTGGTGGCAGTGTTTCGCTATCGGAGAAAATAGTATTTAGTAATAATTTAAGCGGAATGCTTTCAGCTGGTCTATCCCTAACCCGTGCCCTGACCGTACTTGAGAAACAAACTGTAAACAAAACTCTAAAAAAAATTCTAACGAGTCTAATTGAAGACGTGAATCGGGGCAATACGCTCTCTGATGCAATGAAAAAATTTCCCAAAGTTTTTCCAGCCCTTTTTATATCGATGGTTCGCTCAGGCGAGGAATCAGGAGGCTTACCGAAGGCCCTCAATGAGATAGGGCTCAATTTAAAGAAATCCTATGATCTTCGTAAAAAAGTTAAGAGCGCACTCATGTATCCGAGCATTATCCTCTGCGCCATATTTTTGATCGGAGTTCTAATGATGATATTTGTCGTGCCGACACTAACCAAAACATTCAAAGACCTCGGCGGCGACTTGCCGAGTACGACAAAATTTGTCATCTGGCTATCAGACTCTATAAGTCAGCACACACTCATTTTCTTTACAGTTATTATACTTATCGGTGGAGGTTTATTCTTATTTGCTCGATCTAAATTTACTAAAAAGTATTTTGATTTTATAATTCTGCGATTGCCAATCATTGGTAACATTTCAAAAGAAGTCAATACAGCTCGTACGGCCCGTACACTCTCGTCGCTTTTGTCATCTGGTGTCGATATGTCACGAGCCCTTACTATAACCGAAGAGGTTTTGCAGAATATATATTATAAAAAATTAATCAGAGACACTGTAACTTCTATAGAAAAAGGCGGAGTTTTGTCAGCTTCTTTTAAAGGCGCGCCAAAACTCTATCCAGTCATGATGGGAGAGATGATCGAGGTCGGCGAAGAAACTGGTAACCTATCAAAAATGCTGATTGATATTGCTAATTTCTATGAAAATGAAGTCGACAACAAAACAAAAGATCTATCGACGATTATCGAACCGGTACTCATGATATTCATCGGTGCGGCGGTTGGCTTCTTTGCTATTTCGATGATTTCACCAATGTATTCGGTTATGAATAACATTCACTAATATGAAGATCATAAAAAATAAAGGAATAAACCTACTCGAGATACTAATCGTCATAGCCATTATGTCAATTTTAATTAGCATAATAATTTTAAATTTAAGTAAATTTAGAAACGAGCAATCTTTGCAGAATACCGTCAGCGATGTTATCTCGCTATTAAATCAAGCAAGGAATGACACCATCTCTTCAAAAGATTCTATGACTTA
Source organism: uncultured Candidatus Saccharibacteria bacterium (assembly GCA_964527185.1). Lineage (GTDB taxonomy): Bacteria > Patescibacteriota > Minisyncoccia > Phycocordibacterales > UBA9973 > UBA8515. The sequence continues at coordinate 74,586 of CAZGOI010000001.1, read as the reverse complement.
TGGTGTTCACCTAGAATCAACCCGGGCTGTGCTTTTCCAAGGTAGTACTTTTACTGAACCAAATTCAAACAATAAAGAAATTGATTTCGATGCTTCAGTCACAGTGCCAGCAAGTGATGGGATTAATTTAACAGGCGGGGGTAGTGATGTCCTCTTCAATAGGATCGAAGGGGACACGAGTGATTATGGTACAATTATAATCAGACTCGTCTCTGACGCAACTAGACAAAAAACGATAACTATAAATCAAACTGGGATTGTGAGTTCAAATTAAATGCAATCACTACTAAAAAATAAATACAACAATGGTTTCACCCTAGCCGAAGTGTTGGTAGCCTGCGCTATCGTTTCAACTATGGTCTTTGCCCTGATGCTTGCAGTCAGCAAGGGGGTTACACTTTCAAATAATGCGCTTTCGCAAGAAAAAGCCAACCTACTCCTTGAAGAGGGGGCCGAAGCAGTGAAGTCAATAAGAGATGCTAATTGGAACAATATATCAAACTTAACCCTAGACACTAACTACTATCTTTCTTTCAGCAACGCCGGTTCTTGGTCATTGGCTACATCACCAGCAGAAGTCGTGGATTCATCATTCACCCGCACGGTAACGGTATCCCAAGTTTTTCGTGACGCCAATGATGATATTTCAGCTAGTGGAACCATAGATGCCCATACAAAAAAAGTAAATATTAATGTCTCTTGGACAAATTCTGATGGTTCATCAAACTCACGCGACCTAACTTTTTATTTAGCCGATATATTTAATTAGATGAAAAAATATAAGAAAAATGGATATACCCTAGCAGAAATGATTGTCTACCTTTCGATTTTTACCGTTATGTCTATAGCGGTTATAAATTCTCTCATTGTTGTTATGAATTCTTTTAACACAACTAGAACAAACAGAGACCTACTTGAATCAGCGTCTTCATCAATAGAACGAATGTCGCGAGAAATTCGCCAAGCAAAAAGTATTGATACTACAAACAGCAGCCTCGACACAGACCCAGGGGTTCTACAATTAAATAGTACCGATAGCTCTGGCAACAGTACGTTGATAAAATTTTCAACATCAAATGGGGCGCTCAATCTCTACCAAGGCGGTGTCTTGACTGGCAATTTACTAGGTCAGAATATAACGGTTACAAGTTTAGTGTTTAGAAGGATAAACACCACAGTAGGCGAAGCCGTTAAAATTGAAATGACACTCGAGGATACCGCTAGCAAAGATCAAAAAACTTCAAATTTTTACGACACTATTATACTTAGGGGTGAATATTAGATTATGAAAATCTACAAAATAAAAAATAAAAATAAAGGCGCTGCTATGATGATAGTCATAATATTTTTTCTATCTATAACCCTAACAATCTTGGTTGGAATTATCACGCCAGTTGTTAGAGAGTTTGATATATCACTAAGTACATATAAATCCAAGCAGTCATACTTTGTGTCCGAATCAGGCATTGAAGATTTGATCTATCGCATAAGGCACAATAAACAATATGGTGGATCAGAAACACTAGTTCTTGGTAGTTCGACCGCCACCACAACTATTACAAACCTAAGTAGTAGCAAAAAAGAAATAACTACAATCGGAGATGATGACTCGAGGCAAAGAAAAATCGATACAGTTTTATCGACCGGCGTCGGTACATCTTTTAATTATGGCGTGCAAACAGGTCGCGGGGGAATTTCTTTTGGTAATAATTCAAGCATTATCGGCAATGTATATGCCAACGGCGATCTAACCGGCTCGGGTTCAGTCACCGGCACTGCAGTAGCAGCCAACAGTTCGGCTCTATCTGCAGACCAATTAAACGATAGCCCATCGACACCTACAAACTCGATAAATTTTAGAAATAGTTCTAGTACCGCCGATTTTGCTCAAAGCTTTCAGGTTTCGACATCATCTCCTATAAATAAAGTCCAATTTTATATAAAGAAAGTTGGTAGCCCAGCCAATGCTACAGTCAGACTAGTTACTGATTCATCTGGCTCTCCGAGTACAAATAATCTATTAAGCACGCAAGGTACCTTGTCGGCTTCTTCTGTCACAACTTCGTATGGTTGGCTAGATATTGTTTTTTCTGACAACCCGACTCTGTATCCAGGCAATACTTACTGGATAATTATAGATAATAGCAGTAGTAGTTCTTCAAATTACTATACACTCGGAGCCAATGATAGTGTTTATACTTCTGGTGCGCCAAAAGTTGGAAATTACGCCGGCTCGTGGAGTTCCACCAGTCCGTCGACCCTCGATTCTTATTTTAGTATTTATCTAGGTGGATTAACTTCAACCATAAATGGTATATTTGTTGGTTCAAATGGAGCGGGAGACGCCTGGGCCCACACGATAACTGGCGCAACTGTATCAGGTACAAAGTATTGCCAAGTTGGAACAGGTTGCAACACCTCAAGAACCGATCCACCATCAAAATCTTTTCCAATCTCTGATGCAAATATTACTTCATGGAAAAATGACGCGACATCTGGTGGAACTATTTCTGGTGATTATAGTGTTTCTTCAAGCAATCAAAGCTTGGGGCCGAAAGAAATCACTGGAAATCTAAGTGTGGGTAATGGTAAAACTCTAACTATAACCGGTACACTCTGGGTACACGGTAATATTTCTTTAAGTAATAATTCTACGATCAAACTAGCATCGTCATATGGTACCGACGACGGTGTTATAGTCACTGATGGAAATATATCAATAACCAATAATGGCGTTTTTGCTGGTTCTGGTACTACGGGTAGTTATCTAATGGCCTTAACAACCTCAGACTGCCCAACTAGTAGCAATTGCAGTGGTTCATATGCTATTGATGTCAATAACAACGCCGGAGCAGTTATATTAAATGCCCAAAAAGGTACTATACATTTGAATAATAATGCCAATTTAATAGAGGCGACTGGCGAAACCCTAATTCTTGATAATAATGCGACCGTCACCTACCAAAGTGGCCTAGCAGACATGAATTTTTCAAGCGGGCCTTCTGGGTCTTGGAATATAAGTACTTGGAAAGAAACTCAATAGTTTTGTGATATAATTTGCCCATGAAAAAGCTCGTAGTTGCGAATTGGAAGATGAATCCGGTCAGCAAAGGAGAGGCTCTGAAATTATTTAAAGAAACAGGCAAGATTTCAAAAAATCTAAAAGGAGCGGGTGTTGTTGTTTGCGCCCCGTTTTTATATATTCCATTACTAAAAAAATCAAAAAATATTTCAATCGGTGCCCAAAATGTTTCAAGCTGGCAAGGCGGCGCATATACTGGCCAAGTTTCGGCTTCGATGCTCAGAAGTCTCGGAGTAAGTTATTCAATTGTCGGCCACTCGGAAGTTAGGCAGGGGGGTGAAACAAATGAGCTCATAAATAAAAAAATAAAATTGCTTATGAAAGAAAAAATTTCTGTCATTCTTTGCGTCGGTGAGAGCGAGCGTGACCACCACGGTTCATATCTGGCGTTTATAAGAGGCCAGATTAAAGAATGCCTATATGGGATATCAAAAACACAAATAAAAAATGTTTCAATTGCTTACGAGCCAATCTGGGCCATCGGCAAAGACGCCGTTAGGGAAGCAACAGCAGATGAGTTCACAGAAGTTTTTATTTCAATCAAACGAACACTGTCTGATATTTACGACAAAAAAACCACCTTAAATTTAAAAGTGCTTTATGGTGGTTCTGTCCACCCCGAGAATGTTTCAGAATTCAAAAATGCCGATGGTTTTCTTGTCGGCCGAGATAGCCTAGACCCAAAAAAATTTAAAGCCATCCTACAAAATATAAGATGAAATCCATAAAACAAATAGAAAAATTGTCTGGTAAAAGAGTTATCGTCCGCGTCGATTTCAATGTTCCAATCAAAGACGGAAAAATACTGGATGATTTTAGAATAAAAAAATCTCTACCGACAATTGAATACCTGCATAAAAAAGGCGCCAGAGTAATCTTGATAGCCCACTTGGGCGAGGCTGGTACCGAGACCCTAGCACCAGTTGCTAAAAAAATTAAAAAGTACATTCCACAGATGAGATTTATCGATTCGCCGATTCTGTCAGATGAAACAAAAGAAGCAATCGAAAAAATGAAGAAAAAAGATATATTTTTACTCGAAAACCTCAGGCGCGAGCCGGGCGAAGTAAAAGATTCGCCTTCGTTTGCCAGGGCCCTGTCCCGCTATGGTGATGTCTATGTGAACGAAGCATTCTCGGTTTCGCACAGGTTGCATGCGTCAATCATTGGTATCCCAAAATATCTACCGAGCTATGCCGGGTTCCAGCTCGAAGAAGAAATAAAAAATCTTTCACAAGCTTTTAAGCCGCCGCACCCATTTCTTTTTATTTTGGGCGGGGCAAAATTTGAAACAAAAATGCCCCTAATAAAAAAATTTATCCATAGCGCCGACACAGTTTTTATCTGCGGGGCCTTGGCCAATGATTTCTACAAAGCCAAAGGCTACGACGTCGGCAAATCATTGGTCGGCAATGGAAATTTTGAAATCGCATCTTTGCTAAAACAGAAAAATCTAATCCTGCCACCAGATGTTTTGGTGACCAATGGTAAGAAAAAAAGATTTACAAAACCAAATGAAATTAAAAGCAACGAGTATATGGTCGACGCCGGAAAAGATACGATAGAACTATTGAAAAATCTGGTCTCAAAATCAAAATTCATTCTTTGGAACGGGCCACTTGGGAAATATGAATATGGTTTTGCCGCAGCCAGTGATGCCTTGCTTAGAATCATCGCAAACTCTGATGCCAAAAGTATCATCGGTGGTGGTGATACCGACGAACTTATTTCAAGACTAAAACTAGAAAAAAAATTGGGTTTTGTCTCGACCGGCGGGGGAGCGACCCTTGATTTTTTGGTCAAAGGCACCTTGCCTGGCATCAAAGCGCTGAAATAAAATATTATGATACAATCTCGCATATGCCAAACCAGACGAAACTCCTAGAAATTCTTCTCAAAAATAGAAATATTACAGATCCACTCAAAGAAAAATTCTTAAACCCAAGATACGAAGATCTCTATGACCCATTTCTTTTAAAAGATATGGAAAAATCTGTCGTCCGGATTTTTGAGGCGATTGAGGGAGGGGAGAAAATAGTGATTTATAGCGATTACGATTGTGATGGCATTCCAGCAGCGGTTATAATGCACGACTTTTTTAAAAAAATCGGTTATGAGAATTTTTCTATTTACATTCCACACAGACACGACGAGGGCTATGGCCTGCACGCTGATGCAATCGATGAATTTATTGGGGATGGCGTCAAGCTCCTCATTACTTTCGATCTTGGTATCACCGCTGTAAGTGAAGTTGCCAAATCGCAAAGTGCAGGCATCGATGTAATTATTACAGACCATCACTTACCTCAAGAAGAAGCACCAAGAGCATTTGCAATTATAAACCCAAAACAAGAAGGTTGCGACTATCCAGAAAAAAATCTATGCGGGGCTGGGCTTGCTTTTAAGTTGGTTTCTGCGCTTATAAAAAAATATAGCGAGTATTTTAAAATTACAGATGGTTGGGAGAAATGGCTGCTCGATATGGTAGCCGTCGCGACGCTTTCCGACCAAGTCAAGCTGGTCGATGAAAATAGGGTACTTGCCTACTACGGCTTGAAAGTTTTACGCAAAACAAAAAGGCCAGGGCTGGTTGAAATATTTCGCAAAGCCGATGTCAACCCTCTAAATATTTCTGAAGAAGATATAACTTTCACTCTGGCACCGCGATTAAATGCGGCTTCGCGGATGGACGACCCGCGAATTTCTTTTGAAATACTAGCGACGAGCGATTCTGTCTTGGCTCGAAGTCTGTCAGACCATCTAGCGAAAATAAATAACGACAGAAAAACAACCGTAGCCCATATCATGAAAGATGTGAAAAAAGTTTTAGATAAACGCCAAGATAAACCAGTCATCATTATCGGCAACCCGGCCTGGCGAGTCGGGGTGCTCGGGTTGGTTGCTTCGAAAGTTGCCGAAGAGTATAAGAAGCCCGCATTTATTTGGGGGTCAGAAGGCAGCGAAACTATTCGCGGTTCTTGTCGAGGTTGGGGCAGCGCAAATCTGGTAGAAGTCATGAGCCTCTTGCCAAAAGAAAGTTTGCTTTCATACGGCGGGCACGTTTCGGCTGGCGGGTTTTCTGTTTCGCACCAAGAGATACATTTTCTTGAAGAAAGATTGATTAAGGTTTTTGACGGAATCACTGATGAAAAAATTGAAGAGGATTTCAATATCGAAGCAGTAATTTCGGTTGAAGATGTTACTTTTGAAAATTACAAGGTTATCGAAATGCTTGCCCCGTATGGCGAGGGCAACCCCAAGCCGACATTTTTATTTAAAGATATCCCGATAAAATCTATTAAAGAATTTGGCAAAGACAAAAACCACCTCGAACTTACATTTTTTAAAGGGGGCGATAGGGAGATCAAAGCAATTTCTTTTTTTAAAACTCGGGACAGTTTTGGTCGCAGCCTAACGGCAGGGGAGCGCATCGACCTAACCGCTACATTTGAGAAAAATACTTTTATGGGTAAAAATGAACTCCGCTTGCGAATTGTTGATATAATGTAGTTATGAAAAACGAGATAGAAATATATACCGATGGTTCATCACTCGGCAACCCGGGCCCTGGAGGCTGGGGAGTGGTGGTGGCAGAGAGTGGCAATGTTGTAAAAGAATTTGGTGGAAGAGAATCACATACAACCAACAACCGGATGGAACTTGTCGCTTCGATTGAAGCCACTAAATATTTCATAAAAAATTATAAAAAAGAAAAAGTCATAATTTATGCCGACTCAAACTATGTTTTAGGTGGAGTGACCGAGTGGGTAGAGAATTGGGAAAGGAATGGCTGGCGTACTGCCAACAAAAAACAAGTCTTAAACCAAGACCTCTGGCGGGAGCTAATTGCTCTTACCAGAGAGCTTGGTCGAAATATTTCTTGGCAGAAAGTCAAAGGCCACGCCGGAGTCATTTTAAACGAACGGGCTGACAATATCGCAACCACCTATGCATCTAAGGAGAAGTGATATAATTATTATTTTATTACTCCTGACGATAGCCCTCGTTCGTTTTTTATTTTTTCTACCGCAGCCGAGAGACTATAGTAGTGCCATCGGCAAAGCTATTACATTCAATGGCGTAGTCAGTAGCCCGCCCGATATTAGACTTGCAAACCAGCGGATTATAGTAGAGACAGAAAATAGTTCTGAAAATATTTTAGTCGTGGCCGACAAAGACATAGAAATTTCCTATGGAGATATGGTGAAAATTGATGGCACCCTAACGACGCCGAAAAATTTTGAAACCCAATCGGGCAAAGAATTTAATTACATCAGGTATTTGGCAAACCAAGACATTTACTATATTGTAGAAAATGCAAAAGTCGAAATAATTTCTCACGGCAATGGGAGCATTTTAAAATCTTGGCTTTTTAAATTTAGAGACGCGTTTTCAAAAAATATAAATAACGCAATCAACCCGCCCGAAAGCGATTTGGCCCTCGGACTGGTGCTCGGCACCCGCGGCGGGTTTGACCAAAATATGCGCAACGAATTTATTACGACCGGCACCATTCATATCGTTGCCTTATCGGGTTATAACATCACGATTGTGGCCGAAGGTGTGATGAAAGTTTTTGGATTAATCCTGACGCAAGTTTTTTCGGTCAGCCTCGGCATACTTTTTATAATACTTTTTATAATTTTATCTGGCGGCGGGGCAACAGCTATTCGTGCTGGTATCATGGCCTCGATTGCGCTCATCGGGCGGCTGACTGGCAGAAAATATGAAGCCGGCCGGGCGCTCGCCACTGCACTCTTTATTATGGTTGCCTACGACCCGCGCATACTATCTGATATTTCTTTTCAATTGTCATTCCTTGCAACGTTTGGGGTACTGTATATTACCCCGCACGTTATGAAAGCTATGAGATTTTTACCTGCGCGCTTTGGTTTGCGCGAAGTCGTGTCTACAACACTGGCGGCAAATATTGCGACCTTACCGCTGCTTTTGTATTCGACTGGAATTCTTTCGCTCGTCTCACTGCCGGCCAATGTTTTAATCTTGCCGATTATTCCACTTGCCATGTTTTTGATTTTCATCACTGGTATTTTGAGCTTCATACCATCGATTATTTATTTGCCGTTTGCATACATTGCGCACCTATTACTCTACTATATCCTTGCTACCATTCACTTCTTTGCGACCCTGCCATTTGCCAGTCTAAATTTTTCTTCATTCCCGCTTATACTCACACTCGCGCTATATCTCCTCATTGGCGTCTGGGTGTGGAAAAAGGATTGACAAGATTCTATATAGTAGTAAAATAGTAATCGAAAAAGGATTGGTATTTTTAGTACTTACAACAACCCTAATCCCCCATACAATAATTAAAAGGAGATGGGCAAGGTATAAAAGCTATATGTTGTTGAACGTAATCCTCTGTCGATTCCCCCTGTATATCCAAAAAACAGGCAACAATGTGCAATTATCCTTCGGATCGTAATTATTATAGTAATCAATCCAAAAACCAAGAACTTGTGAACATGCGCCCCTTGATCAAACGATTAAGGGGCTTTTTTTATTTCACCTTATTAAAATTTTCTTCGATCACAGACCAATTTAGATTTTCAAAAAATGCTTCAACATATTTTTTCTTCTCGCTGGTTGGATAGTCATAAACATATGCATGTTCCCACATATCAATTCCGAGTATCCACGAGAGGCCATTCAATTGCCCCAAGTGCTGTTCGTCGATCCAGGCTGGTACGAGTTGTTTTGATTCCTTGTCCCAATATATTACAGCCCAGCCGACACCCCGAGTCATGGCCAAATGTTTGAACCCGAGCATCCAGTTTTCTATCGAGCCTGCTTGTTTCTCCATCGCTATTTTAAGAGAGGAGTCATCAGAAAGAGGTTTTGCCCCACCTGAGAGTGATGCAAAATATTGCTCGTGGTTGCGCATGCCATTCCATTCAAAACCAAGCCGGCGCATGAGTTCACCAACCACATAGGCATTCTTTTCTGGGTCAGCCATCAATTCGCCGACTTTTTCAAAAATCAAATTTGTATTTTTCACATAGCCAGCATAGAGCTTAAGGTGCTCCTCGATATTTTTCTTTGATATGCCTTTTAGTTCAGGAATATCGAATTTTTTTTCTGTAAATTTTTCCATAAAATTTAGTCCGTAAACATTTCAAATAAAAAAGTCCTCGGACCCCCGTCGGCTTGATCGCGGCGCGGGCCAGACGTTTTTTCTTGAAAATGTTTACTCCAATTACAATAATGCTAATATAGACAGTATATCATGAAAAATTTCCGCAAATATCTGCCATATATAGCCATACTCGCCATCTTGGGCATCCTGGCCATCTGGTATTTCCACCACAAAAATACTCCAAATAATATCCTGAAAGTCGCTTTTCTAGATATCGGCCAAGGCGATGCCATCTATATAGAAGCCCCGAACGGCCGGCAGATACTGGTTGACGGTGGCCCGAACGCCATAGTTTTGTCGCGGCTCTCGCAGGTCATGCCGTTTGGCGACCGATCGATAGATATGATCGTTGTCACCAATCCAGACCGCGACCACATCGGGGGGTTTATCGACGTTTTGCGCAATTATAAAGTCGGCGAGATTCTCGAACCCGGGACTTTTAATAGTTCACTAACCTACAAAACACTCGAAAATGAAATTGCAAAAGATGGAGTTAAAAAAGAAATCGCCCGCCGCGGCATGAAGATAGTTCTCGATAAAGATAAAAATATTTATTTTGATATTTTATTCCCAGACCGCGACGTTTCGACCTGGAAAACCAACGACGGTTCGATAGTCGGCAAGCTCGTCTATGGCAATGAATCTTTTATGCTCATGGGTGATGCAACTGCCTATACCGAATCGCTAATTGAGAAAAATGAACCCGTAGAGACGCTGCGCTCACAGGTATTAAAACTTGGCCACCACGGCTCACGGACTTCCTCGAGCGAGTCTTGGCTTGAAGATGTCTCGCCGCAAGTTGCGGTAATCTCAGCCGGCCTCAACAATAAATATGGCCACCCGCACAAAGAAGTTATCGACCGGCTCGATGACTTGCACATCCCATACCTCATAACATTCCAAAAAGGAACAATCATTTTTAAAACCGATGGGGTTAAGCTCATGTATTAAAAACCCTCCGGTCGAAACCAGAGGGGGCTCCCTTGTTTAAGAGAAGTTATATTTGGGAGGGGCAACCACAGCAAGATCCTACTGTGGACCTGTTTTTGAGACAGACCAGCATTCTAAAATATCTCGGTAAAGATACATTTAGAAACTCTAAGTGCGGAATCCTACTTGATTACCATGAAATCTCACTAATTCAATTTAATTCTATATTAATAAAATAGACTGTCAAATAAAAATCCCGATCAATCGGGATTTTTCACTGAGTTAAAAAATTAAAGGATAGAAGCGAAAAATTTAGCAATTTTTTTAACAGTAGCTTGTTTCCTATTTTCAATCTCTAATTTAATAAAATCTTCGATTGCTCCATAACCACTACATCCTATTGGCGCCTCTCTTATTCCACCAAATATTTTATGGGCCTTTAGAATGTCTTCTAATGTGGTTTCTTTAAATTTTTCCCATCCATTTAAACCATCTACAGTTTCTATTAAAATAGGGGAATCCTTTCCGATTTTCTCAGACATAGAAATTAAATTTCCATTTGTCATGTCGACTGTAATAATGATCTGTCTCATGTTTTTTATTTTTTAATGAACAATAAATTTACTTTTTTAGTATAAAAATTCTGTCACTGAAAACAAAATAAAACTATAATTTGTGTGAATTATAAATATTTGTTATATTTATAACATGATAAAAGTTGGAACTATTGTAGAGGAAATAATAAAGAAAGACCACGAAGCTATATCTGCCTTGTCGCGAGGTATACTCAATCTTTCCAGCTACTCCAGAACAATCCATAAAAAAGTTGAATTAAAAACCAAAAAAAATGTAAAAATAACAACAATCATTATGTCCCTCTCTCGTCTCCACAGAAAACTTGAAGGCGTTAATCCGCTTTTACAAAAAGTTGTTATTGACAATATTACAGTGAAAACACCCCTATCAGAAATCGTATTTGAAAAAAACCCTTCTATTTCTCAAAAACTTGTTACTTTAGAGAAAGCAATTTCCCCTGGAATTGATGAATGGTTCAGTTTTTCACAAAATACTCGCACAATTATAATAATATGTAGTGAATCAAAATCAGAAAAGGTTATTTCTCATATGAAAACAAAACCAATACTCTTAATAAAAAACCTCTCAGCAATAGGTATTTCTATTAGTTCGGAATATCATTTCAAACCAAATATTATTTTTTCTTTACTTCATAAAATTGCGGAAAAAAAGATTTCACTTACTGAAACAATAACTACATGGACAGAAGTAGTTTTTGTTTGTGAAACTAAACAACTCCCAGAACTTCTAGAAATATTTAGAATTCAAGAATAAAAATCCCGATCAATCGGGATTTTTATTTTATAACACCAGCTTTTTTGAGGACTTTGTAGGCCCCGTGTTTATTTATAGTCTTGATGGCGCCAGTTGAAAGTGTGAGAGGAATATATTTTTTAAGTTCTGGCACATAGACGCGCTTTTTCTGAAGGTTTGGATATTTGCGGACTTTGCCAGTCGGGTTAAACTTGGTAGCACGAACAACGTTCGAGTAACCACCCGTCATTTTTGAACCTTTTTTAGTTACAGCGCAAATTTTTGCCATACGTGAGCCACATGCTATCATATAGGGCATATATATGCAAGCTATAGACGGAATTTTCTATGTGGTCATATTGATAGTTTCAATCGTCATCCATGAATTTGCCCATGGCTATAGCGCCTACTTGTTGGGCGACAACACAGCCCGGTCTTCTGGCCGGCTGACACTCAATCCGCTCAAGCATCTAGACCCATTTGGTTCGGTTATCCTGCCCCTCCTATTAATATTTTCCCAAGCCGGTTTTGTCGTCGGCTGGGCCAAACCGGTGCCATACAATCCTGCCAATTTGCGCAATCCACGAAGGGGGACACTCGTAGTCGCCTTGGCTGGAATTCTGGCAAATATTTTTATCGCCGTAATATTTGGTCTACTCATTCGTTTTGCGCCAGAGCTTGGCTTGCCATCATATACAAATAACCCGACAATCGTCAGCCCATTTTATAAAATCACGACGATGATCGTCATAACCAATCTAGTCCTCACCCTTTTCAACATCATTCCTATTCCGCCGCTTGATGGTTCAAAAATCCTGTTCTCGATGCTGCCGCCAGGTATGCGACCACTTCAAAATTTTCTAGAGCGCTGGGGCATGTTTTTATTGCTCTTTTTCATTATATTCCTCTGGGTCTACGTAGCGCCCTTTGTTTTCAGTGTATTTTCGGGGCTGACTGGCTTGCAATTTTAGGCCTCCTATAGTAGAGTATCCCTACTAGTCCAAGCGACTATTTTTATTTTAGAATGCCAACGATCAATCAACTGGTTCGCAAGAGCCGTAAAAAAGTCATAAAAAAATCTAAAGCCGTAGCCCTTGCTCGCGGTTTTAATTCGATCAAAAACCGACCGGTCTTTTACCCGGCGCCTTTCAAGCGTGGCGTTTGCACCAAAGTCACGACTACGACCCCGAAGAAACCAAACTCGGCCCTTAGAAAAATCGCCCGCGTTCGTCTGACAAATGGTATGGAAGTTACAGCCTATATTCCCGGCGAAGGCCACAATTTGCAAGAGCACTCGGTTGTCATGATTCGCGGTGGACGCGTCAAAGACCTGATCGGTGTTAGATACCACATCGTTCGTGGCCGGCTCGACACGACCGGCGTCGAGAAGCGCCGACAATCGCGAAGTCTCTACGGTAACAAAAAGCCAAAAGCAGCCAAGAAATAATCTATGCGAAGAAAAGTAAAAAATCGAAATATAGTTGAAGCAGATATAGTCTACAATTCAGAAAGACTTTCTAAATTCATAAATAGCATCATGCTCCACGGCAAGAAAGAGACTGCCCGTAAATCTGTCTACAAAGCCTTTGATATCATCAAAGAAAAAACTGGCAACCCAAACCCGCTCGAAGTTTTCGATACGGCTATTAAAAATGCCGGACCGCAAGTAGAAGTGCGCTCTCGCCGAATCGGTGGCGCCAACTACCAAGTCCCGCGCGAAGTTCGCCCCGAGCGCCGCACCGCGCTCGCCATGCGATGGATCATCTTGGCTGCTCGCAGCAAAAAAGGCGCGCCGATACACGAGAAACTCGCTGAAGAATTAATCCTGGCTTCAAAAAACGAAGGTAGCGCAGTCAAAAAGCGCGACGATACTCACAAGATGGCCGAGGCCAACAAAGCCTTTGCCCACTTTGCTTGGTAAATAATCAAATTTAAAAGCCCCCGAAAGGGGGAGTTTTCTTCATTGACAATTTTTAAAAAAATGTTAGTGTAGTTCTAAATCAACTTAAAAACTTAATATATGAAACGAGGTAAAAAAAATACACTAACAACTATTGTTAAAAAGAACAAGCCAGAGTTTGTCTCAAGGCATATTCCCAAGCATGAAGTTTGGATTCTGCCACTATTTGTACTCTGTGGCTTGAAAAAACCGCAACTACAATGCGATAGTCTTACTATTGCAGAAATGTTTACCCCAATGGATGATCCTAGAGAGTTAGCAAGTATTTCTCGCGACATTGAAAGCTTTGCTGAAGAATCAGCTTCAGAAAATCCAGACATGTTTTTATCTATTTTGACTTCTGGGGCAATGAATTTCAATGAACCTTTTGCTCTTGAATCTTTCTATGAAGAAAATGAAGATTTGCTGAAAAAATACGAATTCGATGAATTCAGTATCAGTAAATATCTATATCATGGATATAATGCAAGGAACTGGTATCCGGAAACCCTGAAAGCTTTCAAGGAAACGTTTCGTGATTATGACATAGAGCTTTTTGTTAAGCTTTTTGCCATAACGAGCCCTCGTAATCATTTCAAGACAAACCTTATTCATGCAAAACATGCCTATGAATTGTACAAAAAGGGTAAAAAGTTTGAGAACGAAGGCTTCCTTCCTTCCGTTGTTAAGATTCTTAATGATTTCAGGAATGGAGAATTTGCATTTGGAAAAGATTCGCGCAATGGTCGCAGGAAAATCATGAATTTTGCCAGAGCGATATTGGGAGACAAAAAAGCCGTCGTTGTTGATTCTTGGCTAATGAGAGCTTTCAATCTTCATGAAGAATACGAATGGAGGGATAAAATAGTTCCATTTTCTCCAAGAATTACGGAATACGATCTTGTGGAGAATTATATCCTCAGACTCGGTGAAGTTTCTGGTTTTCAGCCCCGCCAGCTAGTTTCAATGCTATGGAGTAGCACAAAAACATTAAATTCGAAACACAAATCAACTTCTACAAGTGATGTTCTGAAAGAATTAGGACTTTAATCTTCGTTAAAAGTCCCCGCGAATGCGAGGGCTTTTTTGTTTGCAAAAATAATAAGCCATTTTCTTGAAACACACTCGGGGGATTTTTAGTTGACTAAATAAAAAATAGTGATAGACTTTGCGAAAATCTAAATAAAAGCTTATGAAAAAGATCATAACCTCGTTCCTCACATTTTTAGTGTGGATTAATTCATTTGCCCAGGAAAAGCCCGATACAAAAAAATACATCATGGCCTACCTGCCAGCAGGGACAAAGAATGTAGTTGCCAACATCGGCGTTATACACAAAGACACCATATATGACGGCGACATGGCCTATACTGATATCGATATAATAAACGAGCATTTCCGGATGTTATCAAAAATTATCGACCCCGAAAAAGTTGTTCTCGTGGTCGAGTACCCGGAAACAATTTGTAATATGGGCATGATAACAACCGACTCTGCTTCAGCAATCTGGATAACCCCAGAGATGAGAAAAATGGGATTCACAAAATGGATGCCAGCCGACACTAGGCCAAGAGATGCAAATTCCTATTTCAGATCGATGGAGTATTTAAATATGGTGGAAAATAAATATTTCTATATTACTGAAAAAAGAGATTCGATAGACTACTTTGGCTTCCCGCAGATTTATTTGAAGCAAGTAGAAGATATCCCAAAAGAAACAGAAGACAGCGCACTAAAAGCAATTGCTATCGCAGCACAAGATATTTTTTTTGAAGTAAACATAAAATTTATCTGTGTCAAATTGCGACAAGAGGGCTACACCCCAATTGTTATTTCTGGCCTCGTCCACACTCTGGCTTTAAAAGAACCTTGTGTAATACAAGTACCGATAAGCGACGCAGAGGATTTTATTAAAAAATCTCTAAACGAAATATCGGGGAATCATTTCATGATAAGGTTTTTACTAAAAAAAAGAAGGTTAATTTTAATCCCAAAGTAAATAAAATGTTTCAACCCGAACCGGCCCCCAAAGCCGGTTCTTTATTTGACTACATTCCTGAAAGTTCAATTGTATAGTTTTTCTAAAAACATTCACCAAGGAGGCCCCAGCCTCCTTTTTGTTTGCAAAAAATACCTTGAACTGTTAGTCTGTAGGTGAACGGAGTTAAACCAACCGCTCTTTAAAAACTCACGATCATGAAATTACTATTAGCCATCCTTACTTTTATTGTTCTTATAGTTGTAATAGTTCGTCGCTATAAAAAAAAGCGTCAGATTTTAAAAAATGAAAGAAAACTAGAACTAGCAAAAGCAATGGAGGTTGCTAATCTAGAAAGAAAAAAACTCTTTTTGTTCTTGGAGCAAAATGAAAATAACGAATTCTATAACAATGAAACAATTCAAAAAATCGATGAATGTCGAGATTTGTTAAATAAAATTATCGTTTATTCTAATCAATTGAATGAAAAATATTCTGACGAGAAAATATCTGATGCGATTGATAGAAAAACTGAAGAAACCAAAGATAGACCAAAACCCCTATTTGACCCTGTTGGTCTCGGGCTTATATCTGGGAGAGAGGTTGGTAAAGCTATGATATCAGTTCAGGTCCTCTTGGCTCAAGTCAATTTATTTTCTGCATATAACAGAATTCAAAAGGTGTTTTTCGAATACTCCTTCGGTTTCATCCTTAAAGATAAAAAAGAAGACAAGGAACTTATTAAAAAGTGTAGTTCTTTCTTAGAGGAAGAACTTAAAGTCTTCAACACTGCCGATCAATTTAAATTAAATGATCAAATCGGGGTAGAAAGAACTTATTTAATAAATAGTATATTTGGCAACTTATCTGTAAAAGAGATCTCTCAAATTTATTCTCGTTTTCCAAAATATTGGAAAAAAGTAGCTTAATTTACTTTTGATATTTTCAAAGCCGTGTCGCTTGAGCGATGTGGCTTTTTATTTGCAAAAAAAGACCAGTTATTGTATATTCTATGCACGTAAACCTCACTGGGGTTTTTATTTTTAGTAAATAATAATACATATGGAAAGAGACTATCCACTAGAGAAAGTTAGAAATTTTGGAATCATTGCCCACATCGACGCTGGCAAGACGACGACAACCGAGCGGGTGCTTTACTATACCGGCCGCTCGCACAAGATCGGCGAGGTCCACGACGGCGAGACGACAACTGATTGGATGGAACAAGAGCGCGAGCGTGGCATCACCATAACTTCGGCTGCGGTCACATGTTTCTGGACGCCAACATACGCCGACCAAAAAGACAAAAATAAAAAATACCGTTTCAATATTATCGATACCCCAGGGCACATCGACTTTACAGTTGAAGTAAAGCGCTCGCTTCGAGTGCTCGACGGCGCGGTCGTTGTTTTCGACGGCGTGGCCGGTGTTGAACCACAGTCAGAGACAAACTGGCGCTATGCCGACGAAGCCCACGTTCCTCGCATCTGCTTCATCAACAAACTCGATCGAACTGGCGCCTCATATGAGCATTCATACAAAACAATCCTCGACCGCCTAACCAAAAAAGCCATTCGCATGCAGATACCGATCGGCCTTGAAGATGCTCACGAGGGTGTTATAGACCTGCTTTCGATGAAGGCATACTACTTCGAAGGGGACATGGGCAACAAGGTTGTCGAAAAAGAAATCCCAGAGAATTTAAAAGCCGAGGCCGAAAAATATCACAGCGAACTCGTCGAAAAAATTGTAGAACAAGACGATGCTGTCATGAGCCAATATCTAGAAGGCAAGATCCCAACTCTTGACGTTCTAAAAACCCTCATGCGCAAGGCCGTGATCGCCAACGAAATTTTCCCAGTCTTTGCTGGCTCGGCTCTAAAGAACAAGGGTGTCCAGCTCGTGCTCGATGCTGTCATCGACTACTTGCCAAGCCCGACAGATATTCCAGCAATCACCGGCATCAATCCCGAGACCGAAGAACAAATCGCTCGCCACGCTTCAGACGAAGAGCCGTTCTCGGCGCTTGCTTTTAAAGTTGCAACCGATCCATTCGTCGGCCAAATTATTTTTTTCCGAGTTTATTCTGGCACGCTTTCAGCTGGTAGCTACATCTACAACCCTCGCACTCGCAACAAAGAGCGCATCGGCAGAATACTGCGTATGCACGCCAATGACCGCGAAGAAGTGAAAAAAGTTTTTGCCGGAGAGATCGCCGCCGCCGTCGGCCTCAAAGACACAATCACTTCAGATACACTCTGCGACGAAGCAAACCCAATCGAACTCTACCGCATTATTTTCCCAGAACCAGTTATCTCTCTTCGTGTTGAACCAAAAACAAAAGCCGACCAAGAAAAAATGGGCATGGCCCTCAATCGCCTGGCCCAAGAAGACCCAACGTTCAAAGTCTCAACCGATTCTGAAACCAACGAAACCATCATCTCGGGCATGGGCGAACTCCACCTAGAGATTATTGTCGATCGTATGAAGAGGGAATTCTCTGTCGAAACAAATGTCGGCAAACCCCAAGTTGCCTACCGCGAGACCATTACTGGGACTTCTGATGCCGAAGGCAAATACATAAAACAATCTGGCGGCCGCGGCAACTATGGCCACGTCAAGATCAAGATCAAGCCGATGGACATGTCGGTTGATGCCGAAGACTTGCCAAAAAATGTAAAACGCGAAAAAGATTTCGAATTTATCAATTCGATCAAAGGCGGGGCAATCCCTCAAGAGTACATCCCAGCTTGCGAAAAAGGTTTCAAAGAAGGTCTCGACCGCGGCGTGCTAGCCGGATTTAAACTTGTAAATGTCTCGGTTGATCTGTGGGACGGAAGTTACCACGATGTCGACTCAAACGAAATGGCTTTCAAGATCGCCGCTTCGATGGCTGTTCAAGACGCCTGCAAAGCCGCCAACCCAGTAATACTTGAGCCGATGATGAGTGTTGAAGTTGTGACCCCAGAAAAATTCATGGGCGATGTGACCGGCTCGCTTTCTTCAAAGCGTGGAATCATCGAAGGCATGGAAGCCCGTGGCATGAATCAAGCCGTCCGGGCCATCGTCCCACTATCTGAAATGTTCGGCTACATGACTTCTCTTCGATCGATGACCGAAGGCCGCGCCGGCTTCACTATGGAATTCCTACGCTACGATATCGTGCCGACAAATGTGGCGACTGGTATCATCGAATCTCGCAAATAATCTAATTTAAAATAGGTTAAAAAAATGCTATAATTCTCGCATATTAGTTAATTCATTCTTCTATGCAAAGCCAAAAAGGAAATGTAAATATTATCATTACGCTTATCGTTGTTGCCTGCATCATCGGGCTGATTGTCTGGGGTCTCATGCAAAAGGCTTCGAATACCCCGCCCCAAGAATCACTCGGCGATAATAGCGGCCAAACACAAAATACAAATAACCAGGAGATTCAAAATCAAACTAATGTATCTCCTCAAAAACAAATGGAAAAACCTCAAAGGCTATTGGTAAATTTCACTCCAGTCGCAAAAGTTTCTGAATTAAAAACTATCGACCAGGTTGTAGGCACAGGGGCAGCAGTCAAACCAGGCGATACC
Source organism: uncultured Candidatus Saccharibacteria bacterium (assembly GCA_964527185.1). Taxonomy (GTDB): domain Bacteria; phylum Patescibacteriota; class Minisyncoccia; order Phycocordibacterales; family UBA9973; genus UBA8515. Next base: position 55,587 of record CAZGOI010000001.1, on the reverse strand, counting down.
GTTAGTGTGCACTACACTGGCGCTCTAGCAGCAACCGGTGTCGTCTTTCAGTCTTCAAAAGATTTTGGGCCAACGCCGATAACATTTCCACTCTCGGGTGTCATCAAAGGTTGGACCGATGGCATCCCGGGCATGAAGGTTGGCGGGACTCGCAGATTATTAATCCCAGCCACGCAGGCCTATGGGGCAACACCACCACCCGGCTCTGGAATTCCAGCCAACGCCGACCTTGTGTTTGACGTCGAGCTAATTGCAATAAAATAAATTTATGGATCGTAAAAGCAAACCATTTTGGAAAAGAATGATTAGAAAAAAACGCACCTGGGTACTACTTGGACTCGTACTAATCATTTCTTTTTATTTTGCTTTTAGGCCTAACCCAAATCTAAAAAATATTGTTACCGATACAGCCAAGCTGACCGATTTGAAAGAGACAATTTTGGCCACTGGCCAAGTAACTTCAAAGACCGACCTCGACCTTTCGTTTAATTCAAGTGGGGTAGTTAGGTCCCTCAAGGTCGCCGTCGGCGACAAGGTCAAAGCTGGCCAAATTCTAGCGACACTCGATCAGGGTTCGGTTCTAGCAACTCTAACAGAAGCTCGCGGGGCTCTCGCCTCTGCCCAAGCCAAATTGAAAAAGACTCTCGATGGCGCATCAAACGAAGATATCGCCCTAGCCCAAGTCTCGCTCGACCAAACAAAACTCTCTCAAGCCACACTCGTTTTAAATGCCTATCACAACTTACTAAACTCAACTCCCGAGACAACCCCTGCCGATCAAAATGTTGTTAACTACACCCCGCCGACAATTAGCGGGGTCTACAATGGCGACAGCCAAGGAGTTATAAATATTAACGTACTAAACAATAGCGGCAATCCAAGTTTTACTGCATCGGGGCTTATTGTATCTGGTTCTGGTTCTGTCTCAAATACAACCCCACAACCCATCGGTACCTCTGGTTTATATATATTTTTTCCAACATCATATAGCTCTAGCATAAACAGCTGGGTTATAAATCTACCAAATAAAAAAGCAACAAACTACCTGACAAATTACAATGCCTACCAAGCTGCCCTGTCGCAAAGCAACCTTGCTATCGCCCAAGCCCAAGCCGAACTCGACCTCAAAAAAGCAAAGGCAAGTCAATCGGATGTCGACTTAGCCAAGGCCGACATCGTTTCAGCCGAAGGCCAAGTGCAGGCCGCCGAAGCAAAATACGAAGACACAATTATTCGAGCCCCAGCCGATGGGACAATCACGAGTCTCGATATAAAATTTGGCGAACTGGCCCAAGCACTAAAAGAAGTCATGGTTTTACAAGATGTTTCAAATGTTTACCTCGAGGCTAATATCAACGAAGCCAACATCGCAAATGTCACTCTCGGTATGCCGGTTGACGTCACGTTTGATGCATTTGGTACTGACAAAGTTTTTCACGGCACAGTTACCAAGATCGACCCATCATCGACTATCATATCTGGGGTTGTAAACTACAAAGTCACAACTTCTGTTGAACAATTCAAAGATATAAAACCCGGTATGACCGCCAATATGACGATCAATGTAAAAAGCAAAGACAACATCATTGCAATCCCAGCCCGGGCTATCCAAACAGACAAATCTGGCTTAAAGACAGTCAAACTCATCACCGATACAAAAAATAAAACTTACAAAGATGTCAAAATCTCGACAGGGCTTGAAGGCGATGGTGGCATGGTCGAGGTTACAAGTGGCCTAAAAGAAGGAGACGAATTTGTTGTTCTCATAAAGAATTCATAATGTTAATAGAATTAAAAAATATTGTAAAAAATTACGACTCGAGTGGCGTAGTTACTAAAGTCTTACACGATATCAACCTCACAGTTTCAGAAGGCGAGTTCGTGGCTATCATGGGGCCGTCGGGTTCTGGCAAGTCAACCCTGATGCACATCATCGGTTTTCTCGACCGACCGACCGACGGGCAATATTTTTTCGACGGCGAAGATACAAAAAACTTTACCGATGACGAGCTCGCCCACATTCGTAACGAGCGCATTGGTTTTGTCTTTCAATCCTTCAACCTCTTGCCTCGGACAACCGTTCTCGACAATGTCATGTTGCCACTCCTATATAGCCCGGTTAAAAAAAATAATTTAAGCCGCGCCAAATCAGCCCTGGCCGCTGTTGGTCTATCTGATCGCATGGATTATATGAGCAACCAAATTTCTGGCGGCCAAAAACAACGCGTCGCTATTGCTCGGGCACTCGTTTGCAACCCCAAAGTAATTTTTGCCGACGAGCCAACCGGTAACCTCGATTCAAAAAGTGGTGCTACTGTCATGAACATTCTTGAAAATTTAAATAAAGAAAGCCACACTATCATACTCGTTACCCACGACATGCAAGTTGCCCTACACGCCGAGCGGATAATCACGATCAAAGACGGCGCCATCGTCAGCGATAAAAAAGTTCCATCGAGCGAACGAATACACTCAAAAGCTTCAAATGATTAAGCCATGCGAAACATCATATCAACCCTTAAATCAACCATCAAAGACTTACTCTCGCGCAAGGGTAGGTCACTCCTGACAATTTTAGGTATCGTCATCGGTGTCGCTGGAGTCATCATTATCGTTTCACTTGGCTCTGGTGCTCAGACCCTTGTACTAGGGCAGATTACCAAACTCGGTACAAACTTAGTTGGAATTCTACCTGGTAAAAGTAACGACAAAGGCCCACCAGCGGCTGTTTTTGGTGTTCAAGTCAAGACACTCGTCAAATCAGACATCGATGCTATCAAAGACAAAAGCAAAATTCCAAATGCTCTCGAGGTTGCATCCTTTGTCCGCGGCAATGTTACTGTCATATCAGGTAGCGAGAGCGTCGACACTAGTTTCACGGCTACCGATGGCTCTTACCCGCGAGTTCAAAATGTAGAAATGGATCACGGCGATTTCTTTACCGATGAAGAAGCAGATACCGGCGCCAATGTCATAGTGCTCGGTTACGATGTCGACCAATCTCTTTTTCCAAATGGCGACGATATCGGCTCGGTTGTTAAATTAAAAAATACAGCTAGCGATTTGGGGGCAATTCCATTTCGAGTCATTGGTGTTCAGAAAAAAATGGGGACCGTGGCATTCCAGAACCAAGATGATCAAGTCTTCATACCGTTTTCCATTGGTCAAAGACAACTGCTCGGTATAAACTATATTCAATTTGTCCGTATCAAGGTTGACTCGTCTGATAATGTTGGGACGACAATGGAAGATATCCGCCGAGTGCTTCGAGAGGAACATAGAATTACCAATCCAGACAATGACGACTTTTCGGTACGCGACCTTGCCGATGCGATTAAAGTTCTAACTAGCATCACCGACGTGCTTCGCATGTTCCTCGGCCTGATGGCCGGCATATCGCTAGTTGTCGGTGGAATTGGCATTATGAATATCATGCTCGTGACAGTTTCAGAACGGACGCGAGAGATCGGCTTGCGCAAAGCTCTTGGCGCGACTAATAAACAAATCCGTAATCAATTTTTATTTGAATCGATCATCCTAACTTCAACCGGTGGGATCATCGGCATAATTTTCGGTGTAATTATTTCTTATCTAATTACTGTTGTCGTGCGATTTTTGGGATATGATTGGTCATTTATCATTTCACTCGGGTCGATAATCCTTGCAACTTCAGTTTCAGTTTTAGTCGGAATCATCTTTGGCCTCTATCCTGCGATCAAAGCTTCTCGGCTCGACCCGATCGTAGCGCTACGATATGAATAAATATTTATTACAAGCAATCAAAGGTATAAAAAGAAGCCCATCGAGGACGCTTCTAACCACGCTCGGCATCATGATCGGCATCGGCACTGTCATCATGGTCCTGTCGGCCGGCGAGGGGTTCAAAAGCTACATCAACAATCAGATCGATACCTTTGGTTCAAACACCGTCATAATCCAGACTTCCGTTCCCGATTCGACAAAAGCCCGAGCCAATGGTCCGTCGAGTAATGCCAACACTTCTGCCGTAAATGCTGTCCCAATTACAACTCTCAAATCTCGCGATGTCGATAATATAAAAAGTTTACCCAATGTCCTAAATGCTTACGGCGCTTCGATCGGTCAGCAGATTGTGACCTACGGCAATGTTTCTAAAAATATTTTTATTTTTGGCGCCGATGCCTCGCGCTTTGATATCGACAAGGGTGTGATATCAGAGGGCCGACCGTATACCCAAAACGAAGACCAAGCACTGGCTCAAGTTGCCATCCTCGGGCACGATATAGCTTTTGATTTATTTGGAGAAGACGACCCGCTCGGCAAATACATACGAGTTGGCAATTATAATTTTGAAATCATCGGCGTCTATGACCGTCGGGGGAGTTTTGGTTTTTCAAACGACGACGAACAAGTTTTCATTCCACTCCAGACTCTGCAAAAGAAAATTCTCGGGACCGATTACCTACTCTATTCGATCGTCCAACTCGAAGACAACAACAAAGCCGACGCGACTTCGCTTGATATCACAGACACGATTCGCCACAACCACCAGATTACCGATCCAGTAAAAGATGATTTCAAGGTTCAAACCCAGGCCGAGAGTCTAGACACTTTCAATACCATCCTCTCTGCCGTAACGGCGCTCCTGCTTGCCATTGCCTGTATATCGCTTATCGTCGGCGGAGTTGGCGTCATGAATATAATGTATGTTGCGGTTACAGAGCGTATCGGTGAGGTTGGCTTAAAAAAAGCGCTTGGGGCTCGCAACCGCGACATACTCTATGAATTTTTATTTGAAGCGATATTACTTACCCTTATCGGCGGGGCTTGCGGTATCTTGGGCGGAGCTTTTTTATCCTTTCTAATTTCAAAAGTTGCCCAGAGCCTCGGTCTCTATTGGAATCTGGTAATACCACTTTACGGCATCATACTCTCGGTTTCTGTTTCGATGGTAATTGGGGTGACATTTGGTGTCTTTCCTGCTCGCAATGCTGCTCGTCTAAACCCAATCGAAGCTCTGAATAAAGAATAAAAAAACCCGAGTAATAAAATTACCCGGGGAAAGTTTTTAAACCGCTTAACGCAGTTTACGCCAGCCAACAACAGGGAGTGCATCACCCTCAGAAACAATACCCGTTTTCCTTAGGGATTCACTTTGCTCTCTGACACAATCACTCCACTCCTTCCTTCTCTTTTTCTTTCTCTCGTTGCTCATTAATTTAATTGAAAAGCTCTTGATGGCTTTTGCAAATAAACCAAGATTTAATACAGGCCTTCTCATGGTTGATTTTTTGAGTGTTTACAATAAAAAACAATTCAAAATAAATGTTAACTCTAATATTTTTACTTGTCAATTCACATACTATGCTATAATGAAAATATGGAAACAATTTTTACAAATAAAAGATTTATCAATGTCTGTACCATTTTTATAGTTTTGCTATCACTCCTGGTTTTTATGCGGCTGGTCAATGAGATAAAAACAGGTGGTTACGATGATACAAATTCCAAACAACCAAATATCATCACTGTCACTGGCAGCGGGGAAGTCATGGCCACATCAGATATCGCTACGATCTCGATCAATCTTTCTAAAGATGGCGCCACAGCAAAAGAAGCCCAAGCAAATCTTAATGATGGAACTGCCAAAACCCTAGACTATTTAAAATCTAAAAAAATAGATGACAAAGATATAAAATCAGAATACGGCGGCTTGAACCCAAAATATTCATATAGCAACATCGCATGCCTCGTCTACCCTTGCCCCGAGCCCCAGTCAAAAATAATCGGCTACACCGCTACACAATCTATCACTGTTAAAATTCGCGATGTCGATTCTGCCAACGATATAAAAACTGGTCTTGCAAATATCGGTGTTACAGACATGAGTGGTCCAACATTTAGCGTCGATAATGAAGATACATTCAAAGACCAGGCTCGAAGCATAGCAATCGATGATGCAGAAACCAAGGCCAAAGAACTTGCGCGCGAACTACACGTTGACCTCGGTAAGATTACAAGCTTTACAGAAAACAATAATTCTCCGTATCCAATCATGTACGAAGCAAAGGCTATGGGCGCAGCTCCAAGCGATACCGCTCCGGCCCCAACGCTTCCTAAAGGGCAGAATAAGATAACCTCAAGTGTTACAATCACATACGAAATTAGATAGCTAAAAATACCCTTGCAAATCAAGGGTGTTTTCATATTAATTGACATTACCCACACAAAAGAGTAGTATCTAGCTACAAGCCCCTCGGGGTTTTTTTAATAGGAAAACTTATAAAGAGAATATGGCAAAAACACTCGAATATCTAAAAGAAGTCAGATCTGAAATGAAAAATGTCACCTGGCCGACTCGCAACCAAACACTATTTTTCACAATCGCAGTCCTCGCGATCTCTTTGTTTGTTGCGTACTATCTTGGATTTTTTGATAAATTATTCTCGTCTGGGCTCGATTATTTACTCACAAGATAAATTATGGCAAAGCAAGAGTTAAAAGGAGAAAGAAATTGGTACGCTATCCACACCTACGCTGGTTATGAGAATGCGGTCATGCGCAATTTGCGCCAGCGCATCGATTCACTCGGCATGAACGACAAGATTTTCGACGTCGTTGTTCCAGTTGAGAATAAGATAAAAATAAAAGCTGGCAAGAGAGTTGAAGTCGAAGAAAAAGTCTACCCCGGCTATGTGCTCGTCGATATGATTGTCGACGACAATTCTTGGTACGTGGTTCGCAACACTCCGCGAGTCACGGGCTTTGTCGGTGCTGGTGTTAACCCAGTACCGCTCAATAAACAAGAAGTCGATGATCTCTTCGGTCGGATGAATAAAAGTGAAGGCCCGACCAAACACCAGATCGATGTTGAAACAGGCGAGATCGTTCGTATATCAGACGGCCCATTCAAAGACCTCGAAGGTAAAGTCAGCGATGTCGATCGCGAGCGCGGTAAAGTCAAAGTCTTGGTCTCGATGTTTGGTCGCGAAACCCCAGTCGAACTCGATTTCTTGCAAATTAAGAAATTATAAGTAATATAAATTTTATGTCAGTAAAAAAAGTAGTAAAAAAAGTTAAATTAAGAATTCCAGCCGCCAAGGCAACCCCAGCCCCGCCCCTTGGCCCGGCACTCGGTCAAGCGGGAGTAAATATCGCCGAGTTCTGTCAGAAGTTCAATGCCATGACCCAAAGTATGGCTGGCGATACTGTCGGTTGTGTTATTTCAGTTTATGAAGATCGCACCTATGACATCAAAGTAAAAACACCACCAGTCTCCGGTCTGATATTTAAAGCTCTTGGTCTAGAAAAAGGTTCTGGCAAGCCAAATACATCAAAAGTCGGCAAGCTAAGCCGCACCCAAGTCAAAGAAATCGCCGAGAAAAAAATGTCCGACCTAAATGCCAAAGATATTGAAGGAGCTATGAAAATCGTCGAAGGCTCGGCTAGGTCTGCCGGTATTACAGTAGAATAATCTTATAAAATCTCCCATCCAGGGGATTTTATCTTTTTTGAAATATGGAAACACTCACTCTAAAAGATTACAGAAAAATTCTCATTTGCCTCACTCTATACATCACTTCGCTTTTTGCTGCCAATACACTTGGCCTCAAGATCATGCCGTTTGTTTTTGGCACTCATTTGAGCGTCGCTATATTTTCTTTTCCAGTTGTTTTTATCATGACCGATGTTATCGGTGAAGTCTATGGCAAGAAAATGGCCAAGCAATTTGTCCTAGCCGGAGTTATTAGCATTCTACTTTTTCTTCTCTACTCGTTTCTATCAGTTATCGTCCCGTGGGCTAAAGAAGGTCTTTGGATTAAAGACGGTTGGGAACAAGTATTTGGTTTATCGGCTCGTGTTTCGATCGCCTCGCTCACAGCATTTGCTTTTGCCGAATACCAGGACGTCATTTCTTTTTTCTTTTTTCGTAAAGTTACCAAAGGTAAATATTTTTGGCTAAGATCAAATCTTTCTAATGTTTGGTCGCAGTTGCTCGACAGCGTGATTTTTATGGTCATCGCTTTTCTCGGTATCTATCCTATCCATACGCTTATAAATATCATTATCTCGTGGTGGCTATTTAAAGTTCTAATGGGTCTCTGCTATACGCCACTTTCATATCTGGGCATTTGGCTACTTCGTTCTCGAAATGAAAATAAAAACATTTAAAACTAGAATATTTAAAGAAGGCGAAGATCTTATTTCTTTCATCGCTTTCAATATTGGCCGCGTGCCAGAGTGTTCTGTTATTGTCATAACATCGAAAATTGTTGCGCTTTCTGAAAATAGAACGGTCCCACTCGGTAATAAAAAAGATCGAGAACTCATTATAAAAAAAGAAAGTCAAATTGCAATACGTACTAAGTACACATGGCTTACAATTAAAGACGGGATGGTTATGTCATCAGCTGGTATTGATGAATCAAATGCAGCAGGTAAGATAGTTCTTCTTCCAAAAGATAGTTTTAGAGCAGCGACAAGAATTCGCAATAAGCTTAAAAAAATTTATAAGGTAAAAAACCTTGGCGTATTGATAACTGACAGCCGAATATTTCCTCTTAGAGCTGGTATAGTAGGCGTTGCTCTCGGTTATGCCGGGTTTAAGGGTGTTCGAGATTATAGGGGGACCTCAGATATTTTTGGCAGAATACTTAAATTATCAAGAACTGATGTGGCTGACAGTCTGGCTACAGCCGCGGTGCTTGAAATGGGGGAGGGGAAGGAACGACAACCACTTGCCCTCATCACCGATGCGTCAATTGATTTCACTGACAAGATAAATAAAAAAGAACTCCTGATCGATATCAAAGAAGATCTATATCAACCTCTTTTTGAAAAAATAAAAAGAATCAAGTTGAAATAAAAAAACCTTAATTTTTCAAGGATTTTTTATTTCCTATTAAACTCGCTCGACGTACTCTCCGGTCTCGGTGTTGACTCTGACTCTGTCGCCAGCTTCTACAAAAAACGGCACAGTTATTTTTACTCCATTTTCAAGCGTGGCTGTCTTGCCGCCGCCTGAAGCGGTATTGCCCTTGATAGCCGGCGGAGCTTCTTTGATGATAAATTCCATTTTGACCGGAACCTTGACGCTGATTATCTTGTCTTGGCCACTATTATCCCAGACCAAAGCAATGGCTAACTCATTTGTCTTTAAATATTTTGCCGAATCGCCGAGAATTTCTTCTGGCAACTCAAATCTATCGCGAGGATTGTTCGGGTCACAAAACCAATATTCGCCGCGATTCGCATACAGAAACTTTACATCTTTTTTTGTGATCTCAGCCTCTTCAGCTTTGTCTGAAGTATGAAATGTTGCATTCCAAGTGCGACCAGAAAGCAGACTCTTCAGTTTCACCTGATTTTGTGGCTTGCGTTGTTGGGTCCGCGCAACGTGGCTTTCCATAACCTCGCAAGGTTCGCTTTCATAAATAATTATTTTTCTTTCGCGTATTTCGTTGTATTCAAGCATGGGGCTATTCTATATGATCGATGAAATTTTTTCAAGCTATTGACAATATATTAAAAAAGAACATAATCTTAAAAAATAAAACTCAAAGTTATGAAAAAGTTCCTAAAAATATTTACCTCTGTACTCTTGATATTTTGTGCAGCGCTAAGTCTTTTCCCAGAAATTTTTAACAAAATAAATATCCCCGTCACAAATTTTTTGCTTATCTCTACCATCTTTGTGTTCGGTTCGGTAATTTATTTATATGTAAATATAAAATTAAGTACAGAAGATTTACCCTGGGCACTGATGGTCGTCTACTCAACATCTTTTATACTTTCCTGCCAAAAGATTTCGAGTCAAAATAATTATAGTTTTCTTCTAATTTTATTTTATTCGATATTTTTAGCGCTGTGTGGCACTATTTTATGTTGGCTACTATGCCTAATATTTGAAAGACTCAAAAAATCAAGGTGAAGATTAGTTTATTAAACTCCGTCCACGCATGGGTGGAGTTTTTTTATTCTCCGGCGCTCGTTATCTGTATTTCGCCAAAGCGGTTTTTTACTTCTTTCAAAATTGTGTCGGCGACCTTTTTATTTTCCTTGAGCCAGGTGCGAGTCGCGTCATAACCACGACCCATTGGAACCTTTTCACCATCTTTGTTCTTATATGAATACGAGGCTCCAGATTTCTCGATGATCCCAAGCTTCTCGCCTAGAGCTATTATTTCACCTTCACGCGAAATACCCTCACCATAGAGAATATCAAATTCTGTTTGTTTAAATGGAGCCGCCACCTTATTCTTTACAACTTTTACGCGTGTCCGCGAACCGACAACTTCATCGCCTTTCTTGATCTGAGCAATACGACGAATATCCATGCGAACAGATGTGTAGAACTTCAAAGCTTTACCGCCTGGGGTCGTTTCTGGGTTGCCAAACATTATACCGATCTGCATACGAATTTGGTTTATGAAAATGACTACTGTCTTTGAACGAGCAACTATTGCGGTCAATTTGCGCAAGGCTTGCGACATTAATCGCGCTTGTTTGCCGACGTGTTGCTGACCCATATCGCCCTCGATTTCATCGCGCGGGGTTAATGCAGCGACAGAATCGACAACAACAACATCGATTTTCCCCGAACGGATTAAACTTTCTGTTATTTCGAGTGCTTGTTCACCGTTGTCTGGTTGTGAGATCAGCAGATCTTTAGTGCTGACGCCCAATTTACCTGCGTAGTCTGGGTCCATAGCATGTTCAGCGTCTATGTAGGCACATATACCGCCCTTTCTCTGGGCTTCGGCTACGATGTGGAGGGCGAGCGTCGTCTTACCAGAAGATTCTGGGCCAAAAATTTCTATAATTCTACCGCGAGGCACACCACCAACCCCGAGTGCCATATCAAGACCGATAGAACCGGTCGGTATGACGTCGACATTTACTTTGGCGGCATCGCCCAATTTCATGATCGCGCCCTCGCCGAATTTTGTCTGTATCGATTTAATGGTATCCTCGATTTTCTCTACACCCAATTCTTTTGGTTCCCTCTTTACTTTCTTTTGCATAATTAATTTGTATTAATAATAGTATTGCCGACTGCTACAACTCCTTTTGATTGTTCATACATGACTTCTAATTTTTTCTCTTTCATATTTCCAAATTTATCTTCAGTATCTATAGCAAACACCGACAGTCCAGGCAGGAGGGCCACTTGCTCTTTGAACGCACCATCTTTATCGATAAAGATTTCTCGGCCATCCAGTGTCACATATGTTGCGTTTTTAGCATTGCCGAGAATTTCGATAAGCGACGACGTGCCACTCTTTGTAATCGAAGCCCTGATATTAACACCGTAGATCAAATATCGCATCTTCATATATGCAAAACCCCCAATAAAAACAAATAGGACAACAAAAAGACCCAAACTCATCCACCATTTTATGCTTTTGTTTTTCTTAAATTTCATTTTAATTAATATTTTCAGCTGTTTGGTTTGTATGGTCAACCGGTCGCTCTAACACGTCGCGGGGTTTGGCACCGTTGCCCGGGCCGATGACGCCGCGCTCCTCAAGCATGTCGATCAATTTTGCAGCCCTAGCATAGCCGACACCAAGTTTTCTTTGTAAATAAGATGTCGATGCCTTGCCGGCTTCCATGACTGTCATCCTCGCATCTTCATATAGATCATCTTCATCTCCACCCTCGATACTATCACCAAATAAATTAGTACCCCGCTCGACTGAACCCGAGAGTTCGATTGTGTCCGGCAATTCATCTTCATACTCACGGCGCAAATATTCGACAACTTTTTTAACTTCTTCTTCAGATATAAAAGCACTCTGCAATCTTTCTGGTTGCGACATTTCTCCCGATATATAAAGCATATCTCCAGCCCCGAGCAATTTTTCTGCCCCGCCAGCATCGAGGATTGTCCTTGAATCTATCTGCGAAGAAACTTGCAGTGCCACGCGCGAAGGGACATTGGCTTTGATAAGACCCGTGATGACGTTGACACTCGGCCTCTGGGTTGAGAGTATGAGGTGGATACCGACAGCCCGAGACATCTGAGCCAAACGGACGATAGCGCTTTCGAGCTCCCTCGGGTAAGCCTGCATGATATCGGCGAGTTCGTCGATGACGATCACAATGTATGGCATCCTCTCAGCTTCTTCTTTTTTACCATTTCCATAAATATTGCTATGGTATGATTCTATGTCGCGAACCGATTCTGCTTCAAGTATATCATAACGCCTATCCATCTCGCGAGCTGCCCACTTGAGCGCAAGAATAGTTTTTTTCGGGTCGGTGATAACTGGAGTCAGCAAGTGGGGGATTTTATTGTAAAGCGTCAGCTCGACGCGCTTTGGGTCAACCATGATCATCCGCAAATCTTCCGGCCCGTTGCGATAAAGCAGCGATGTGATGATCGAATGTATTGTCACCGACTTACCAGAACCAGTCGCTCCAGCTACCAACATGTGCGGCATCTTGGCTAAATTTCCAAAGACTGCTTTGCCAGAAAGAGCGCGACCGAGCGCGACTGTTAATGGCTTTGGCGAATTTCTAAATTTCTCATCATCAAGGAGCGTTGCTAGACCGACGATAGATTTTACTTTATTCGGTATTTCAATTCCGACTAGCGATTTGCCAGGGATCGGTGCCTCAATACGAATAGGGTGGGCAGCCAGTGCAAGTGATAGGTCGTTCTGCAGACCAACGATCCGCGATAGCTTCACACCCTGAGCTGGTTTGAGAGCATAGCGAGTTACCGTTGGGCCAATCGTTACTTCATCCATCTCGACAGAAATTCCAAAATTAAGAAGTGTCCGCTGAATTATGTTCATGTTTCCTTTCAAGTCGCCGACATTCGGCTTACCCTTATCTTTTTCAAGTAACGAAAGGGCAGGGGCAACATAAGTGGTTTTAAATTTTTTCCTTGCCGGAAATGATTCTTCAATTTCATCAATATTATCAGCTCCCACCTCTTCAATATGGCTTTCAACTCCTTGAACCACTGGTTGTGGCTCTACTTTTTCTTCTGTTTGGTCTAGCACTTCTTCATCATAGGGCAGGCCATCGGTTTTACCCATAGAAAACTTTGGCTTTTTAATTATAAACTTGAAGAAGTTAAATATCTTCTGCCACAGCCACATTAGGTTCGGTCTCTTATCAAAAAGCGCAATCAGAGAAATTATTAAAAGTGTTCCCAAGATAAGTATCCCAGCATAAATTCCAAAAAGTTTAACGAAAGGCCAAGCAACAATACTGCCAAAATAGCCGCTAAAAGAAATATCGTTAGAAGGGCCAGCTCCATTGCTTGCGATATTTAAAATGGCGAGTGCTGAAAGCAGGGCAGTTGCTGAAGTTACAGCATGAAGTTTTGCAACCTGCGGTTTGTCGCCCTTCATAAAAGATATGCCAACTATTACCAAAAGAATTGGCAAAATATAGTACCCAAAACCAAATAGGGAACTAAGCAAACTATATATGAAATTACCGGCGACACCAGCCAACCTAAATATAGATAAAAATATTATAAGCCCAAATAAAAGCACGACAACACCCCATATGCTGTAGCGAGTTTCATCTTTCAATTCAACTTTCTTTTTTTTATTCTTATTTTTGCTACCACCCTTACTCGAGGCTTCAATTTCTTCGTCACCAACATCTTTTTTAGCCATATACGGCTAATTATAACACACTATTTGCATTGCATTTTTTTAGGTATATAATGGACAAATCAAGGACAAAAAATTTATATAAATTTTGCAAAAAGACACATGGATTATCATAAAGACAACAAAAAGACAGACATATTTAATAGTAGTTATAGAAATAATAACCCACCTATTTCAAGCAATAAATCTTTAATAAATAAGCCCATTTATGATTACGTCAATAAAAAGACAGAAAAACTGATTACAGCGCTATATATGGTAACAGATTGTATGGATTATGAAGATGCTTTGCGTGGCAAGATCAGACTTCTTGGAGTTGAACTACTGTCCGATATGTACAAACTACCCAATCTATCTCCTGTGGATAAAAGAGATTATACTAGGGTGGTTCTATCCCACATTGGTGAGATTATTTCCCTTATCGAGATTTCCTCTACAATAGGCCTAATATCTGAAATGAACACAGGAATACTCAGAGGGGAGCTGGTGGGTTTAGTATCAAAAGTAGAATTCAACCAATCTAAAGATAAGCATTTTCCATTCATCCTAGATGACAAGATGTTTAATCTAGAAACCCTTGGGAATAATAATCCATATAACGATTTAAACTATATAAAAGACAAAAGGACAAACAATGTTAATATGTCCTTTATGTCTGATACAAGATTCCCAAGAAGGTCCTTGATACAGAAAGACAATAAATACGGTGATTTAAACAAACAGGATAGGGTTGAGAAAATAATGTCCATCATAAAAGACAGAAAAAATATACCAGGTAATGAACATGGTATCTCGATTAAAGACATATCTTCAGCTTTTGTTGACTGCTCTGAGAAGACAATTCAAAGGGAGCTTAATTCTATGGTTTTAAAGGGTCAGATAAAAAAGAGCGGTTCTAAACGCTGGTCCCGCTATATTACCCAATAAAGGCTTTTATCCAATAGCCCACTTATTCTACCCAACTTATCCACATTCTAGGCCATATTTATTGCCTATTTAGATATTTTTGGTATATAATGCTATTGCATGTTAGTGCTGGCGTATTTTCGCAGAGTGTGCTAACATTGCACTATCCCTTATGCGTTTAAAAATATATGCATCTGGGGCGATCATTGAAAATTTAATACTACTTTACCCTAATACCAAGGGCACAGTAGCTCTAAAAATCCTCTAGGCTTTTCGGAGTCTTGAGCTGGTTTTTTAGTAATTATGTTTCAATTGGTCGCGCCCACTTCTTTGTTGTTTTTGCCTGAAAGTTTTTCTTTTGATAGAGGAGAATACTCTAAAGATAAAAATAAAAGATGTGGTATCGGCCCTGTCGACAAGGCAGATATGTTTCTAGTCTAAAAAACTAGAACATTCAAAAAAGTTTCTTTTTCTATGCAGATGTTTTGCTCTGATAGAGGAGCGAGAATATGTTTAGAGAATCGTTTATGATTTTTGATTGATAGAGATCAATTTTTGTAAACAAAAAGTATACACCCATTCAGTTCCAGCTCGAAATAATGTCGAGTTGAGTCGAAGCTGATTTAATCGTGTATACAATTAAAAAAATATGTTAAAAATTAATTCAAAAACAATCGCTGGTTTGCTCGTAGCTTTTGTCCTCACTTTTGCAGGTGTTGCACATGCAGATTGGATGGCAACTACAGCAACCAAAATCACAAAGTCATCTTCAAAAGCTGACGTTATGTGGTTACAGCAAACTTTGAATGCATTAGACAATGCTGGTCTAGTAGTAGACGGTCTTTATGGCAAGAAAACTACAGCTGCAATCAAAGTATTCCAAACAGGTCACCCTTCATCGGGTAAGGCTGATGGCATTGTTGGCAAGTTGACAATAGCTGCTCTCAACGCAGCAGGCGCAAGCGGTGGTTCAGGATCAGGCAGTGGTTCAGGTTCTGGTGGTTCACAATCAGGCCCAGTTTCAGCTGCTCTCTCAACAGACAATCCTGCCACTGGCACAATAGTTGCCGGTCAAGCTACAGCTGACCTCATGCACATCAAATTCACAGGTAATGGTACAGTTAATTCTGTAACACTCACTCGTGGTGGTGTGTCTGATCAAAACACCCTTACAAACGTTTACCTCTATGATGGAGTTACTCGTTTGACAGATGGTTACTCATTCAATACGAATGGTACTATCACTATGAATAACCTCGGTCTCGCAGTTAATGGTTCACGAACTGTTGCTGTTAAGGCTGATGTTTATTCATCAACAACTTCTTATGACATTTATGTAACACTTTCATCATTCTCAGTTGGCACAACTGTAAACACAGTTGCTGTTAAGGGTAATGATATGTTTATTGCAGGCTCTGGATCACTTGCTACCGCTTCTGTTAGTGGTTCAAACACAGTTTCAGCTGCTTCAGTAAACGCTGGAACAAGTTCATACACAGTATGGCGTGCTCCTATCCAAGTGAATACACGTTCTTTGTGGCTTAAAGCTGCAAACTTCCGTATCACTGGATCAGCCCCTTCTGATGCACTTCAAAATGTAGGACTCTACGTTGATGGTGTTAAAGTTGGAAATAATGCAATGATGACGACTACAAATGGTTCTAACTATTTGACATTCGACATGACTGCAAATCCACTTTCACTTACAACTGGTTCTCACACAGTTGAAGTTCGTGGTGATGTTATAAAGGGTTCAAGTTACAACCTTACAGTTTCATTGCAAATGGCATCTGACTTGATGGTCACAGACCCTCAGATCGGTGTGAACGTTGCATTTTCTGGAACTATTCCTAACACAGCTGGCCAGATCAGTATCGGTACTGGTTCATACACTGGTGTAGTTGATCCTACATTCAGTACTATGACTAATACTACTGCTGGTGCTTCAAACGTTGCTATCGCACGCTTCAAGCTTCATGGCTACGGTGAGGATATAAAGGTTACTTCACTTCCTATAACTCCAGTTCTCTCAGGTACAACTCCTGCTGCTTCTGGTCTTCAAAATGTGACACTATACTTCAATGGTGCGCAGGTTGGATCACAGCAAGGTTGGACATCTGGTGCTTTGACATTTAGTCTTGGCTCACAGATGATCGTTCCTGCAGGTGCTGATAGTACACTCGAAGTTCGCGCAGATCTACGCACAACTGGTGGTACTAACTATACTGCTGGTAGTGTTTCTGCAAACATGGGTGCTGCTACAGCTGAAGGCTGGTCATCACACGCTTCAATCACAGGTCCTACTGCAACTGGTAATATCCTTACTATGCAGTCTGCTACCCTTGCGATTGGTAAGAACGCTGGTTATATAAACCAAAATGCTGCTCCTAACACTGCAGGTGTTAAGATCGGTTCATACATTTTGCAAAACCAGAGTACTTCTGAGAGTGTTCGCGTAACAACACTTAAAGTAAATACTGCTTACGGTGCATTCACAGCTACTAGTCCACAAGGATCAGCTGATCTTGCTGGTCTAAGAACTTCTGAGACTTCGGGTAACGCCGGCACACCTCAACAGCCTGCTACAGCAGCTGCTTCAAGTAATGCCGACAATACCTTCTCATCAGACTTTACAATTGCTCCAGGCGCAACAAAGACTATTGATGTCTTTGCTGATTCAAGTTCTGCTGCTGCAGCTAGTGCTACTGTACAGACATCACTCACTGTTACATCTATCGGTGTGACAAGTAATGTTTCTACAACAAGTTCAGCTGTTCCTGGTCAAACAATTACATTCCAGACTGGTACAGTCGCTACACCTACAGTTGTCACATCTAGTTCTACAATTGCTCAGCTTGTCGCTGCTGCTAATGGTGGTTCTACTGACGGCTCAAAGATGACATTCAACTTTACTTCTTCAAATGCTCCATCGACAGTTTCTGAACTTACCTTCACAGTAAGTGGTTCTACAACTGCTACAAGCATCAAAGTAAATGGTATATCTGCTCCATTCGTTTCTGGTACTGCATACATGACTGGTCTTTCAATCGCAGTTCCTAACGGTGGTTCTGGTGTAAACGTAGACGCATATGTATCTTACCCAGAGGTAGGTACAAGTGGTCTCACTTCAGCTACAACGTCAGCTATCACACTTACAACAGTCAAGTACACAAGTGGTAACTCAACAAGCACCTTAACAGGTCTTACAGTTCCTTCTTCAGCTATTACTATGACTCTCGTAGGTTCGATGCCTTCTTACTCACTTGCTGGTTCAACAGACACATTGGCAAACGGTTCTGTCAAACTTCTTGAAGTTACAGTCACTGCTAACGCAAAGGGTGACATAAGAGTTGGACAACTTCCAATCACTGTTACATCAACAGGTGTTGTTACGATCGTTTCAGCTGCTGACAACATAGTTGTTAAGGACACATCAGGTGCTACAATCGCTACCAAGAACGCTACATTCGGTGTGACTACAGGTAGTTCGGCAACAGGCGTAATCTGTTTCGATACTACAACAGCAGCTTGTGGTTCTGGTCAGACAAACGCAGGTGGCTACTTGATCCCAGCTGGTACCTCTAAGACATTCCGCATTTATGTAACCGCAGCTACAGTTAGTGGTGCTGTTAATACAACATCTCTCTCTACCAAGCTCGGTGCTTCATCTAGTGCAACCTACTACGACGTAGCAGGTGGTGTCACAGGTAACACGCCTCAAGCAGAAACTCTGCTTTACAACTACCCAACAGATTCATACAGTATTCATAACTAATGGATCTCGGTTAGTGTAAAAGTTTGTCGAAACTATAAATCGGCCAAAAACCCCTGACATATTGTCAGGGGTTTTTGTTTTGTTTGTTTTATTGTAAAATTATTTTAGATGAGAGAATCCCCAAAAAATACAAGAAAAACTATGATCTTGGGAATCGGGCTTACGATAATATCGTTGCTCGTTGGTTTTTCAATAGGTCGGCATTACAAGAGCGTTGAGTTTGTCTCGAGCAAATCTATAAGAGAAAATGACACAGATTATAAATTTATTCACCCACTCCTTGCTCTTGATCGGCCAGTGGATTTAGCAATAGATACAAGCGGGGGATTGAGCAAAGATATGAACGACCTTATAAACAAAGACGAGAGTCAAAATAAAATATCTGCAGCATCGGTTTATTTTGTAAACTATGGCAGCAAAAGCAATGTCGGTTTCTTTGCTATAAATAGAGACGATAAATATGCCCCGGCCAGCCTACTCAAAGTTGTTATCATGGTGGCATTTTTCAAAGAAGCTGAAACTGAATCTTCCATTTTAAATAGCGAGCTGACATACACTCCAAACATTTCAAACCTAGACGACCAGCCATTTGATACAGCCACTAAACTCGTCATTGATAAAAAATATACAGTCGAAGATCTCATCAATCGAATGATCATCGATTCAGACAACGGCGCCATGAATCTTTTGCTCTCAGATATGACTGATGCATATTTAAATAAAGTCTATTTAGACCTCGGTCTTAAAGGTCCAGAAATTAATTCTGTCTATACTATATCTGTCAGCGACTACTCACTATTTTTCAGAATACTCTACAATGCAACATATCTATCGCACGAATATTCTGAAAAAGCTCTGTCTATACTAAGCAAGGCAACATTTAAAGACGGCATCGTGGCTGGTCTACCCCAAGGCACTATCGTCTCTCAAAAATTTGGCGAACATATCAACACCCAAGGCACAGTCATCGACTCTATAGAACTGCACAACTGTGGCATCGTCTATTTGCCAAACAACCCATATCTAATATGCGTTATGACTAAAGGCAAAAACTATGATGACCTAGCTGCTTTTATAAAAGATGTTTCGAGCTTGACTTATAAATATGTTAGCCAGAGCTAGAGACTGGTGCTATAATATAAGTATTAAAAATAACTAATAAATATCATGCCTAATAAAAATAAAAATCTTTGGATCATAGTTGCAGTTATAATAGTTCTTGTTTTGGGTTACTATTTCTTACGTTCACAGAGCGCTAATGCTCCATCAAACGAAACAAACACACAATCTCTCTCTACTTCAGGAAACCCTACTTCTGATTCTTCGACAACACCGTCGACCCAGATTATAAAATACGTCGACGCGCAAAAAATTTATAAAGGGAAAATTTTCCAATTCAATAATACTTGTGGTGTCAGTCCACGGGCCATGACCTTTACAAATAATACAAATATCATGCTCGACAATCGCTCATCACATACGCGTAACATAAAAGTCGGTTCGATATACACAGTCAAGCCATATGATTTCAAAATTGTGAACGTCTATGTTTCTTCGACTCCAAAAACTATCTTGATAGATTGCGACAAGCAACAAAACGTAGCGACCATCACTGTTCAATAATATTGGTGGCATAATTTTACACAATAAAATCGGCCAGCTGGCCGATTTTATTGTGCTTGCCAAAGGTCTAAAAAGTGCTAATATGTCGGCATTATGAAATACGATAACAAAACTCTTATTGGCGCAGCTATCCTTGCCCTTGTTTTGGTCGTGGCTTTTATCTTTGCTCTGAAGCATAAAAAGGTAGAACAGCCTCTAGATATAGGCCAAAGTTCGACATCAAATATGGAGCAGCCAAAGACTGCATTCCACCACCTTGGAATTCCAGTTTCTAGCAATCCCTCATATACTGAAGCAGTATACAAATATATAAATAGCGGCAACCTGCTCCAGTTCGACAATAATTGCCAGTCGCACCCACGATCTCTATCTATTGCAAATGGCTCGACCGTCATGCTCGACAATCGCTCGCCCGATTCAGAAGTCATTGCAATAGGCGGCAATAAATATCCCATCGCTCCCTATGATTTTAAAATCGTAACAGTTAGCGTTCCAAAAATTCCTACAACCTTCACTATCGATTGCACATTCGCTCAAAACGTAAATACTCTGACAGTGGAATGAAAAAACACTACACAAAAACTTTAGTAATACTTGGTTTTATTTTATTGTTATTTTCTTATCATCAATCACTTGCCGCAACTATATTATCTAGAACTGGCACAAGTACTAATTTTTCAACCGTTGGTACATATTCTGAAAAAGGATTTCTACTAATTAATACAGGTTCTGTTAATGATCCTAAAAACCTAGGCCAATATTCTTGGACTACACTTTCTTCAAATACTCACTACAAAGTAAAAATTCCTATGCCAACTGGTATAGACTGTACATCACTCGGGTTTCTTGCATATTTTCAATATGAATATGGGTCATATGCATCGATGGGTAATTTCTCAACAGGAAACCCAGCAGGAAGTGATTGTGTTTTTGATTATTTAACTGGCACTAATATTACAAACAAGTTTGGCCAACCTGGATATGATGTTGCCTTCTTTGTATTTTTTGATGCATCAGCAAAAGGCACAGACTTTACGATGGCGGGGGATTCGTCAACTTCATTTATTACTGAAGATTTTTTTACTGGGAGCCCAATAGGCTATGGCACTCCAGCGTTTGAGATAAGCACACAAAGTACACATAACCCCATACTTATTGTTCCAGGTGTAACTGGAACTGATATTTTGGATAATTCTGGAAATAAATTATGGCTAGATTTATTACATAATTTATCTGATATAGGAGATCAATTTATGGATCCACTACAATTTAAAAGCGATCTTACTCCTTCAGACTCTAGTTTAAAATTAGGTGAAGTTATAAGAAAAAAAACTATATCAGTTTTCTCATTTGATTATACAGATTCACTTATTAACGAATTTAAAAATCAAGGTTATATTGAAGAAGGAAATTCAAATAGTAATCTATTTACATTTCCATATGATTGGCGCTATGGCGTCAGCCAAGGAAATGTCGATTTACTTAAATCTAAAATAGATTCTATAAGACAACAAACAGGTAGTGATAAAGTAGATATTATCGCCCACAGTACAGGGGGTTTGTTAGTGAAAAAATATGTTTTTGATCACCCATCAGACAATCATATAAATAAGGCTGTTTTCGTGGGCGTGCCAAACACGGGGGCTCCAAAGGCAATCAAAGTTTTACTCCAAGGAGATAATTTTAGCATACCTTGGCTTGCAGATTCGGAAATGAAAAAAATTGCACAAAATTTGCCAGTGGTTTATGAATTGATGCCTTCTGCAAAATATTATGCGAACCAAGGTAGTTTTATGTCTATAATAAACCAGGGATTTCTATCATCAAATACTACTGATTTAAATTTTGATCAAACAAATAATTTACTCACCCAAGATTATTCATTAAATTCACAAGCCTTGAATAACTCTCATAATCTCCATACACAAGTTTTTGATGATTTTGATCTTCGTACAGCTGGCGTTGATCTATATGCTATAGATGGTTGTAAAACATGGACGATGGGTAAAGTAGTCCAAAAAATACAAACAGATGTTTTTGGGCAAAAAATAATATCGTTTAACGAACCCAAAGAAACCCTCGGTGATGGAACAGTGCCTTTTGAGAGTTCTAATAATTTGCCAATCGATACATCAAAAAGGTTTTACTCATTAAAAGGTGAACATTCAAAACTTATGTCGGCAGATGGCTCGAGGCAAGAAATCGTTAACATACTATCCGGTAGTTCTTTATTAGTAGATGGTAATAAAATAACTCAAGATATTTCAAAATGTCAGTTAAATGGCAAAGCAATATCTATATATAGTCCACTATCTATAGATGTTGTTGACCAAGATGGAAACCACTCTGGTATTGCGTCTGACGGTAGTATATTTAATGATATTCCCAATGCAGATGTAGAAATATTTGGTGATCATAAGTTTATTTATTTTCCAAATGATGGTGGTCAAACTTATAATATTAATCTTTCGGGAACAGACAATGGCACCTTCACTCTTAAAGATGAAACTATATCTAGTGGTAACACAATATCTTCGAGTCTATTTACAAATATACCAGTAAACCCAAATCTGAAAGGCAGTCTGGTAGATGGTTCAACCCCATCACTCAATATAGACACTGATGGCGACGGCATAAAAGATATAACCCTCAACCCCAACAGTACAATAACAGGCGATGCATTATATGATAATTTGGCTCCTACAACATCGGTACAAGTTTTTGGGTTGTCAGGCGCTACAAATTTTTATAGTAGCAATGTGAATATAAATCTATCTTCAGTGGACAACGCAGATATACCACTTACACCATCTGGCGTATATAAGATTTTTTTCAATCTAGATGATAATGGTTATTTGGAATATCAAAATCAAATAACAGTTTCTAGTGAAGGATTACATAATATTAAATTCTTTGCTGTAGATAATGCTGGTAATAATGAACAAGAACAAACACTGAGTTTTACAATAGATAAAACTAGTCCAGAATTCAATATATATTTTGATCAAAACTCAAAAGATTTATTTTTCTCTGGAATAGACAATATATCTAGATCACAAAATATTATCATATCAGACCAGGATAATATTATCGGCATGAAAGATGAAGCTGGTAACACAACTCAAATTATCCTGAAAGATAAAGACCGCAAACACATATTAAAAGCTGAAATAAAATCTCTACTATACAATAATGTATCTACTGATATTTCTAGAAACGATATGATTTTTGATTGGAAGTTAGATAAACAAGAGGTGCTAAAAGGTTTACATCAGAGGTTAAAAAATAAAAAAGACTATAATATTGAAGCAACTTATGATGGGCTAAAAACCACAATTTCAGGGAAAGACCAAACTGGCAAAGTAAATAAAATTTTAAATGGTCTAGTTTTATTGAAGGTATCCACAAACAAAGGAGATTTTAATTGGGGTTACTAGATAGTTCTCTGTTTAATGTTATAATTAAACAGTATGAATAAATACCAGAAAATATGGATATGGATATTTTTAGGGATGTTTTTAATTCCTGAATTACTATTTTCCCCAGTTATATCTTTTGTTTTATTTTTATTTGGGATTGATTTAAATTATTTAATGACTAAATTTGTAAACCAGCAATTTTTTACAGATAACCAAATATTTATTTTTATTGCTGTAATGGTTGAATTGTTGGGAGTATTAGGTCTCTTAATTTTGAATATTAAATTCAATAAGAATAAATTAAAGAATCTCTACTCAATTTTATTATTTCTATTGATAATATTACTAACCTTTATTTTTTATGTAGGCCTTTCTTTCCGTCATGGAATAGGATTCTAAATGATTCAAAATTAAAATAAAAAATGAGTAATATATATAAAAAACTATACAGAATATCAATAATAATATTTCTATCTATAGAATTTATATTCTTCCCACTAACAAATTTTATTTATAGTTTATTACAAAATAATAACCATATAAAAAGTATAGGTCTTATAAATTTCACTAACCAAATAGATTTCTATATAATACTGCTTACAATAGAGTTAATTTTATTATTGATAAATTTCTATTGTTTAAATAAATTAGCTTTTCGTAGTAGATATTATAAGTATGTACTTAAAGCAATTACAATTATATTAATACTTACTAACGTATTCATTCTATACTCTGTATATATTATGAAAAATGGCATAGGATTATAATCATGAACAAACATTTATTTAAGGTTATAGTAGATTTTTGTATAGTTATAGTTATAGGGCTAGTTCTACTAGTTTTTATGGATTCGTTAAAAGGTGATTCGAAAACGCAAGAGGCCCAGCCGACGGGGAGTGTGAATCAATAGTATTGACACACCCCGTTTTATTTTGTAAACTTTCGACTAAGATAGTTAATTTTGGCCTCTCTTAGATATCAGAAGCCTCCCGCCCTCGGGGAGGTTTTTTATTTGACAAATTAGGCTAGTTTGCTAGTATGGCAGGGTAGCCGTAGACAGTAGGTCGTGATCTCATTCGAGTCCGAGACTCTCAGAGTCAGAGGACCCGAGCGCAAGCCAGAGACACATAAATAGACCCTACCGAGGTCGAAGATTCACACACGTGAGTGTTCTACGATATGACGGCCCGAAAGGGTCTTTTTAATTTTAAAAAACAATATGGCAAATACATTAGAAAAGAAAAAAGAGCTTGTGGGCAGCCTAGAGAAATCGCTCAAAGGTGCCAACTCTGTCGTCTTTGTAAAATTCGATAAGCTAACTGTGGCCGACGTGAATTCATTTCGCCGAGGTTTGCAGAAAGAAAATATCGGTTACAAAGTTGCAAAGAAAACACTTCTGAAGCGTGCCCTAGAAACCTACAAATTCTCTGGCGAATTGCCAGAGTTGCCCGGCCAACTCGCGATGGCGTATGGGGAAGATTTGCTTGCCCCAGCCCGCGAAGTCAACAATTTCGCCAAGACTCACAAAGAAAATATTGAAATCATCGGCGGAATATTCGAAGGCAAATATATCGGCGCAAGTGAAATGATGTCGATCGCAACAATTCCACCACTGCAGACTTTGCGCGGAATGTTTGTGAACCTCATCAATTCACCGATCCAAAGATTTGCAGTTGTTGTTAATGCAATTGCAGAAAGCAAAGCGTAATTATTAGTAATTTACAAATAGATTATGGAAGAAACAAAAAATGTCGAAGTTCCTGCAAAATTCAAAGATATAGTTTCAAAAATTGAAGAAATGTCTGTGATTGATTTGCACGAGCTCGTTAAAGTATTAGAAGAAAAATTTGGCGTCTCGGCTGCGGCCGTCGCCGTCGCTGGCCCAGCTGCTGGCGGGGCAGGGGATGCTGGTGCTGAAGCAAAAGATTCGTTCACAGTTGAACTGACATCTGGTGGCGAGCAAAAGATTGCGGTCATGAAGATAGTCAAAGAAGCTCTAACGCTTGGCCTCAAAGAAGCCAAAGACCTAGTTGACAACGCTCCTTCGGTTCTTAAACAAGGTGTCAAGAAAGAAGAAGCTGAAGAGATCAAGAAAAAAATCGAAGAAGTCGGTGGCAAGGTCACCCTTAAATAAAAAAATTTATAAACTTCTCTATCCAAAAACACCCCCTCGCCTGTCTCAAACAGGACTTGCGGGGTGTTTTTGCTTGGCGTATACTAGGGGCTATGGAAATATTGGCCAAACTGCTTGGCGGGCATGCAAAAGTGAAAATTATGAGGCTATTTTTACTCAATAGTTCGAGCGCATTTGAGGTGGCCGAGGTTGCTAGCCGCAGCCGGGTGGCAAAGCCTAATACTCGCAAAGAGATAAACGCTCTGTCGGCTATAGGTTTTATCAAACCAAAAAGCATCACCAAAGAAGGCTCGCGCGGTGGCAAGAAGAAAGTCTCTGCCTGGCAACTCAATCAAAACTTTGAATACCTCGAGGCGGTCCGCGAGTTGCTTGTCGACCCCAACCTCCTTATAAAAGAGAATTTAACCGATAAATTTAAGCAAGTAGGCAAGGTTAAACTCATGATAGTTTCAGGGGTTTTCATTGGCGACCAAAATAGCCGGGCCGACCTTCTTTTGGTTGGGGACCGATTGAAGAAAAACAATCTAGCTCAAACAATAAAAGGCTTAGAAGCCGAAATAGGCAAGGAGCTCGACTACGTAGTACTCGACACCGAGGAATTTAAATACCGCCTCGATATGTACGACAAGCTCGTCTGCGACATAATAGACTTGCCCCACCTTAAGCTTTTAGACAATCCCCAGTTATCCACATACATAGCCAGCCGATAGCCCCTAAGGGCTATTTTTGCTATAATATAAGCGTACTTTAAAGGTCGAAGCTTTGTAAGTACCCTTATTATTTATTTATTAAACGATCTTATGATGTTTATACAAAGTTGGGGAGATGTTTTCAATGCATCCTTGATGGACCTTTGGGCAGGATTCATTCACTTCGTCCCTAATCTATTACTCGCAATCATCCTATTTATAGTCGGATGGGTTGTCGGATCTGTGATTGGTAAAGCAATCGCACAACTCCTAGGTGCTCTAAAGCTCGACAAGCTTTTTGAGAGTGCAGGCGCAGCCGATCTTATGAACCGCGCGGGCCTCAAGCTCAGCGTCGGTGGATTCATCGGTTGGGTGGTCAAGTGGTTTATCATTGCTGTGTTCCTCATGGCATCGCTCGACTATCTTGGTCTCACTGATGTCAGCGGTTTCTTGCACGACACAGTGATATTTTACTTGCCAAAGGTTATTATCGCTGCGCTCGTTCTTATCATTGCGACAGTTATATCTGACACAATGAAGAAATATGTGAAAGCAGCCGCACAAGCTGCCAACGTTCGCTCGGCACATATGCTTGGCTCGGTGACCCGATATTCTATCTGGGTCTTTGCATTCATCATTGCGCTTTCTGAACTTGGTATCGCTTCGGCATTTATGCAGATCCTATTTACAGGATTGGTTGCGGCCCTCGCTATTGCATGCGGTCTTGCCTTTGGCCTTGGTGGCAAAGAGGCAGCCTCACGCGCAGTCGATAAGTTCACAAACAATATGTCAATGTAGTCTAATAGCGGCTAGCTAGAAAAACCCTTTACCCAAAGGGTTTTTCTATTGCTTGACTTTAATTTTCTTTTGGTATACAATAGGCCCACGATGTTAATATTAATTAATCACAAAAATCTGCGGAGAAGTTAAGCCTATCCACGGTTTTGCTTTGTCCGCCAGAAGGCGGATTTTTTTATTGAGACATCTAGTCCTGAGAGATTCGAAGGGCGACATGATATTTGAAAACTGAATGCTGTTGCGACCCACTGTTATCCTAAATTTTTTTAGGGTCTTTTATCGGGTTGCAGACAGAACGCAATGATTTAAGACATGGTGCAAAAATTTGGAAGCGGTTCCTATTTTGCAAAATGTCGTCCCCCTCCGTTTTACGGAGTCGGGATGGTTTTCAGATTTCCTAATAGGAAATTAAGAGTATATGGCGGATGCCTAGACTAAAGTAGGCGATGAAAGACGTAGCATGGCAGCGATATTTTTCGGGGAGGTGCCTAGCAACCTGTGATCCGGAAGTTTCTGAATGGGGAAACCCAAATTGGTAAACCCAATTTATCTCGAGCGCAAGCAAGAGATGCACACCCAGGGAAGTAAAACATTTCAGTACCTGGAGGAATAGAGAAAAATTTTATTTCCTAAGTAGCGGCGAGCGAAAAGGAAGAAGCCCAAACTCACCTTCGATCTTTGTCTCGATTAGCAATAAGAGAGCCAGAGATCGCAGGTGGGAGTTGTAAGGTGACAATGTAGATTTATCTAGAGGAGTTAAAAAACATATTATTAGATTAAACTTCTGGAAAGAAGTGCCATAGACGGTGACAGCCCGGTGATTTAAAATAATATGTCTCTTTGATTGTCATTCTTGAGTAGCTCAAGACACGAATAGCTTGAGCGAATCCACCAGAACTAACTGGTAAGGCTAAATACTATTTTAGATCGATAGTGAACTAGTACCGTGAGGGAAAGGTGAAAAGAACCCCGATAAGGGGAGTGAAATAGACCTGAAACCATATACTTACAAGGAGTCAGAGTGGTGACATCGCAAGATGGAACCATCATGGCGTGCCTATTGAAGAATGAGCCAACGAGTTTATCTATGCTGCAGGCTAAGCTGCTGAAACAGTGGAGCCTTAGGGAAACCGAGTGTTAATAGCGCGAAATTATTATGTAGTCTAGATAAGACCCGAAGCCAGGTGAGCTTGCCACGGGCAGGATGAACGATGTCGAAAGATGTCGGGAGGTCCGAACCGGTTAGCCGTGCAATACTATCGGATGACCTGTGGTAAGGAGTGAAAAGCTAATCGAACTTGGTAATAGCTGGTTCTCTCTGAAATAGCTTTAGGGCTAGCGTTAAGTGTTCCTCTTGGGGGTAGAGCACTGGAAGGTTCGGACAGGCCGAAAGGTCGCTGCACCTATCAAACTCCGAATACCAAGAGTTAAAGCTTAGCAGTTAGGCTATGGGGGCGAAGCTCCATTAGCCAAAAGGAAAACAGTCCAGATCTCTAATTAAGGTCCCAAAATTTACGTTAAGTGCAAATCAAGGAGGTGATATTTCTCTGACAATGAGGATGTTGGCTTAGAAGCAGCCATCATTTAAAGAAAGCGTAACAGCTCACTCATCAAGAGATTTCGCACCGAAAATAATCGGGGCTAAACGTAGTACCGAAATTGAGGACTCTGAATACCTTCGGGTATGAAGAGTGGTAAGAGAGTATTCGACACCGCGGCGAAGCGCAAGGGGTGACCCAGCGTGGAGCGTGTCGAAGTAAGAATGTTGGCACAAGTAACCGCAAGGGGAGTGAGAGCCTCCCCCGCCGAAAGATCAAGGTTTCCTGGGCAATGGTGATCATCCCAGGGTTAGTCGGTCCTAAGGGGATGGCGAAAGCCGGACTCGATGGACAGCTGGTTAATATTCCAGCACTTCTGTTGTATTCGAAGATGGGACGGAGTGTAGTATATGAAGCTCATTATTGGATTTGAGTTTATATAGTGAGGGTGTCTTCTAGGAAAATCCGGAAGAGCCACGCAAGTGGGCATCCAAGCTACGTATAAATATTCTGATTCGTCAGGGTAGATTTCATAAAGCACGCTCCCAAGAAAAGCATCTAAGATCAATATAATAGAACCCGTACCGTAAACCGACACAGGTGATCAGGTCGAGCAGACCAAGGCGAACGAGTGAGAGGTCTTCAAGGAACTCGGCAAAAAATCAGCCGTAACTTTGGAATAAGGCTTCCCTGAACCCGCAAGGGTGAAGGGCGCAGCGAAAGTTTCTCTGGCAACTGTTTATCAAAAACACAGCTCCCTGCGAACACGCAAGTGGATGTATAGGGGGTGACGCCTGACCAATGCGAGAAGGTCAACCAACGGTGGTGCGATTATATCAAGCTGGCTGTTGTAAGCCCTCGTGAATGTCGGCCGTAACTATAACGGTCCTAAGGTAGCGAAGTACCTTGTCGGGTAAGTTCCGACGCGCACGAATGGCGTAATGACTGGAGAACTGTCTCGAAGACCTGCTCGGTGAAAATACAATACCGGTGAAGATGCCGGTTAAGTGCAGATAGACGAAAAGACCCTAGAAGCTTTACTGCAGCTTGATATTGAGCATATGATTACAATACGTAGCATAGTTGGGAGAGGTTTGATGGTAACGTTTTCGGATGTTATCTACTCGTCAGTGAAATACCAATTTTTGTGCTTGTATGTTCTAACCTCTTGGGTAAAAATTAAGAGGAACAGTATCTGGTGGGTAGTTTTACTGGGGCGGTATCCTCCTAAAGAGTAACGGAGGAGTTTATTAAGGTCAGCTAGGCGCGAATGGAAACCGTGCCGATAGTGTAATGGCACAAGCTGGCTTAACTGCAAGACGGACATGTCGAGCAGATACGAAAGTAGAACATAGTGAACCGACCATTCACATTAGATGTGATGGAAGATTAACGGATAAAAGCTACTCTAGGGATAACAGGCTAGTTCCGCCTAAGAGTTCATATCGACGGCGGAGTTCGGCACCTCGATGTCGGCTCACCTTATCCTCCTGGTGGAGAAGCTGGGAAGGGTTTAGCTGTTCGCTAATTAAAAAGGTACGCGAGCTGGGTTCAAACCGTACTCTAGCAGAGATTTATCTCGGCTGAAGTGCAGTTTGAATCCCACGAGGTTTATTTAAAATAAATGTTTTAATCTGAGATTTTTTACCCGCCAATTAATAAAGGCGGGAAGACCGTATGCACCGTGGTGCATTCACGGCGGCAATAAATAGAAATATTTATTGAGAAGTTCATCCCGACACCTGAAAGGGTCGGGACCCCGACAAGATCGTCGGGGCTGATATCGGTGGAATCCGAATCAATTTGCGAAGGGCCAAAGGTCCTGAACGAAGTGAAGGGCGATACCGAGGGAAGAGTATTTCGCGAACTCAATATGAGTTTTGCAAACTCACCCGTAGAGACTGAACGTGAACATTCTCGTAAGAGAATATATTACAGTCCGATCCCTCTGGTAACAGAGGTTCTCAAAATTTCTTAACGAAAATTTTTGGGAAGTAAAACATAGATGCGTGAGACAGGTTGGTCTCCTATCTACTGCACTCGTTGATTCTTGAGAAGATTTGCTTCTAGTACGAGAGGACCGAAGTGAACTGACCTCTGGTCTATGGGCTCTGGCGCCAGCCGGAATGCCCAGTAGCTATGTCGGGAATGGATAACCTCTGAAAGCATCTAAGAGGGAAGCCACCTTCAAGATAAGGAATCGTTTGAGAAACCTAAGAGATGATTAGGTTGATAGGCACTAGGTGTAAGCACAGTAATGTGTAGAGCCGAGGTGTACTAATCGTTCGATTCCTATTAGGAAATCAGAAAATCATATTTTTGCGTTCGCCCGAATTCGTTTTAACGAAGGCGGGTTCTAGCATTCAGTTTTCAGATATCATCCCTCGAGTTTACTCGGGACGAGTGTATCTGATATTTGAATATTTTGTTCTGGTGATTTGGTAATGGGGTCACACCCGATCACATTCCGAACTCGGAAGTTAAGCCCATCTACGCCGATGATAGTCTTTTAGGCAAAAGTAGGCCGTCGCCAGAACAAAGTATTTAAACAAATTCCGCTCCACAAGGGGGCGGAATTTTGCTATTATAGCTATATATGTCATGGGCATCGCGTCGCCAAGCACAATATATTTTCGGTCTTCTGGCCTTCCTTGGGTTCATTGCCTTTTTGTTTTTTTTGCCGAGCCTAACAAAAGCCCCGACTTGCTCGGACGGCAAGCAAAATGGTGGCGAGCGCGGGGTAGACTGCGGCGGCATCTGCCAGAGGATTTGCAATGCCGATGTTGCCGAACCGGTCATACTCTGGTACAGAGCCTTTCCAGTGACTGGAAATTTTTATAATCTTGTCGCCTACATCGAAAATAGCAATTCAGGCGCGGCAGTAGAAAATGTCTCATACCAATTTAAAATTTACGACCAGAACAATATCTTAATCGGTCGCCGTCAAGGTTCAACATACATCCCGCCCAACCAAGAGTTTGCAATATTCGAGCCTCGGTTCGACGCCGACGCCGGCCAGATCAAAAGTGTAACATTTGAATTCACTTCGCCACTTGTCTGGGTCAAGAAAGCCCCGACCATACAAACACTACCGATCAAAGTCGAAGACACAACACTCGGTGGCGATATCAACAGCCCATCTTTAACAGCCACTATTTCAAACGAATCGATCTATAATCTGCCAGCTTTTGATGTCATTGCTATTTTGTACGATGCCGATCACAACGCCATCAATGCTTCAAAAACACACAAAGACGGCCTTCTAAGCAACGACAGATCACTCGTCCTCTTTACTTGGCCGCAGGCATTTTCCGGCACGCCGGTTACTAAAGATATCATGGTAGAGATTAATCCTTTCCTAACTTCTTTTTAAAATTTTATGAAACTCCGCTTGCCCCAGATCGATTGGCTCCTATTTCTTTTTATTTTGCCGGTGCTCGGCGCCGGTCTCGTGACGATGAAGTCTTTTACCGAAGAGACGCCGTATTTCTCGCACCAATTGATATGGATAGCGATTTCTTTTGTTGTTTTTTTTGGGTTGTCGTATTTTGATTTCCGTTTTTTAAAGCGAACAGAAATTCTAGTTGTCCTGTTTTCAATCTTCTCTGCGCTGCTTCTCATTTTGTTTGTCGGCGGGCATATTTCAAACGGGGCCAAGAGTTGGTTTTCGTTCGGTCTTTTTTCTTTTCAACCTTCAGACATGATGAAACTCGTCGTCATCCTCATGCTTGCAAAATATTTTTCGCGCCGGCACGTCGAGATCGATAATTTCAAACACATTTTTATTTCTGGCCTCTATGCCCTGATTCCGTTTCTGCTCGTGTTGTTTCAGCCGGACTTTGGCGGGGCAATTATCATATTTTTTATCTGGCTTGGCATGACGCTCATCTCGGGGATTTCTGGCCGCCACATACTAGTCGTGCTTGGCGTTGGGGTAGTAGCTTTTGCTATGCTCTGGGTTTTTGTTTTTGCTCCATACCAAAAAGCAAGAATTGTAAATTTTGTCGAACCGCTTTCAAATATCCACGGCTCGGGCTATAACATATACCAGTCGACGATTGCCGTCGGTTCGGGAAAACTTTTTGGCAAGGGCGTCGGCTTTGGCACCCAATCGCGTCTCAATTTTTTGCCCGAATATCAAAATGATTTTATCTTTGCGGCTTTTGGCGAAGAGTGGGGCTTTGTCGGGGCCATACTTTTGTTTATCTTGATCGGTCTCATCGTCTGGCGGGTACTGCACATCGCCCTCCTCGGGGCGACAAATTTTGAAATCCTCTACGGGGTAGGGCTCGCTATTTATTTCATGAGCCAATTCATAATAAACATAGGTATGAACATCGGTGTTATGCCGGTGACTGGGGTGACCCTGCCTTTTATGAGCTATGGTGGCTCGCATCTTTTAACAGAGTTTGTCGGTCTCGGCATACTGATGGGTATGAACAGATATAAACGCGTTGCCCACAAAGACGATATGCGCAACGAATTCTTAGGTATATGATAATCGACGGCCAAAAAATAAAAAAAGAAATATTAAACGACCTGAAAAAACAAGTAGCAAAGCTCGATTTTAGACCAGTTTTCTGCGACGTCATTGTCGGCAATGACCCAGTCTCTTTGCAATATGTAAATATGAAAGAGAAAAATGCTAAGTCGGTCGGTATAGATTTTCATCAGGCGAAGTTTGATGAAAATATTTCGACCATTGAACTTGTCGAAGAAATAAAAAAAATAAATAAAATGCCAAACATGTGCGGTCTGATCGTTCAACTACCATTACCAAAACATATAGATCAAGATCAAGCCCTCGACGCCATCGACGAGCGCATCGACGTCGATTGCCTAAGCCAAAAATCACAAAAAAATTTCTATAGTGGTGCCAGTGTTCTGGCTTTTCCGACGGCTCTTGCCTGCCTGCGGATTCTTGATTCGCTTGGCGTAGAGCTTTCAAATAAAAAAATTGTTATGGCAGGACAGGGGATTTTGGTCGGTCGGCCAGTTTCTTATTTACTCAAGAGCCGAGGCTATGATGTCGCCACGATATCGAGCGAAACAAAAAATAAAAATGAATTAATTGCTTCAGCCGATATTTTAATCACAGCTATCGGCCACGGCAACTACATAAAAGGTGATATGATAAAGAGAGGAGCAATCGTCATCGATGCAGGAACGTCAGAATCTAATTCCGGCATCGTCGGCGATGTCAATCTGCCGTCAGTTTTGCCGGTGGCGAGCGTTGTCTCGCCGACCCCAGGCGGCGTCGGGCCGGTGACTGTGGCCATGCTCCTATCAAATGTTTTTCACGTAGCAGAAAAATTAAAAACCAAATGAACCTCGCAATATTTTATTTTTTCTTCAATCTATCCAGTATTCATTCTATTGCAAACCTGGCAATATTTTTTTCTTATTCGCCGTTTGTTATGTATGTTGGGCCAGTTGTTGCCATCCTGCTTGTACTCATTTTTTCAAAAAATAAAACCCGCTCTCTTTGCCTACTTGCTCTCTCTGGCGCCCTCGCCTGGATTTTAGCTTATTATTTAAAGCTATTTTTCCATATTCCGCGGCCGTTTGTTTCTCTGAAATTGATACCGCTTGTCTCTGAAACAGATTTTTCTTTTCCATCAGAACACGCGGCCATCGCATTTGCCGTGGCGACGAGCTCGTATTTTCTCAATAGGAAAGTTGGAATCATAATGTTTTTAGCTGCCATTTTGATCAGCATCTCGCGTCTCATTATCGGGTTGCACTATCCTTCTGATATAATAGCTGGAGGCATCCTTGGTTTCCTTTCGAGCCGAGTGCTCATATATTTTTATAAAAAATTATGACAATTATCCATACAATCATTTTAGGCATAGTCGAAGGTATCACAGAATTTTTACCAATCTCTTCGACCGCCCACCTCGAGATTACTCAAAATATTTTGCACATTGCAAGCAGTAATTTTATAAAAAGTTTTGAAATCATCATTCAGCTTGGGGCGATCGCCGCAGTCGTCGTTTTGTATGCAAAGAAAATATTCTCGTCTTCAAAATATTTTCTGGCTATATTGCTTGCCTTCATTCCAACTGGTATTGTCGGCTTCTTGCTCTATAAAATAATCAAATCATTTCTCTTGGGCAACTTGGCGATCGCGGCTTCGATGCTGTTTTTCGGAGGGATCATCATCCTCGTTTATGAATCAAAAGCAAGCAAGAGTTCAAAAAAAATTATTTCAAAAAATATCGAATCGCTTTCACTACGCGACCTTCTCACCCTAGGCTTTGCCCAATCTCTTGCCGTTGTGCCTGGGGTCTCGAGATCTGGCGCGGTTATAGTCGGTGGGCGAATGCTCGGGCTTCCTCGTGAAGTTATCACCGAATTTTCATTTTTGCTCGCTATACCGACGATGCTTTTGGCTACGCTCTATGATATATACAAATCTGGTTTTTCTTTTTCAAAAGACGAGTGGGGAACCCTTACCCTCGGTTTTATCGTCAGCTTTGTGGTTGCTATTGTTGTCATCAGGTGGCTCATAAACTACATCAAGACCCATTCATTTAAAATTTTTGGTTGGTACAGGGTTATCCTCGGCCTCGTAGTCCTTTCAGTACTTTTTCTTAAATAGGGTTGCATATTTTGCCAAAAGCCTATAGAATAAGGCCATTATGTGGAAAAAGAGAATTACGGCGCTTGTCATTTTAGCCATCGGCTTCGGAGTCGGGTTTTTTGTTTATAAATCCGAGATGGCCCACCGCAAGCTCGCAAAAGATGCCACACCAACGGGTGTCTCCAAATTTCCATTCAAACTCGGCCTCGACCTCTCTGGCGGTAGCCACTTGGTCTACCATGCCGATGTTTCAAATGTTGCCCCAAATGATGTCAACGACTCTATGAATGCACTCCGTGATGTTATCGAACGCCGGGTCAATACCTTTGGTGTTTCCGAGCCAATTGTTCAAGTAGAAAATGGCGGCTTCTCGAACGCCGGCGAAGAGCGATTGATCGTTGACCTGCCAGGCGTAACAGATGTCTCTAATGCAATCGAAATGATCGGCCAGACACCTGTGCTCGAATTTAAAACTCTAAATCCAAATCAAAATGCTCCACAGAAAGTTCAAGTTGGCAAAGATGGCAAAGTCAATCTAACTGCCCCAGACCCATATGTTTCAACTGGGCTAACCGGCAGATACCTAGACAAGGCGACACTTGAATTTGACCAGACGACAGGCGAGCCGATAGTCTCGCTGCAATTTAATTCCGCCGGCGCAGCTTTATTTGAAAAAATTACACGAGAAAATGTCGGCAAAACAGTTGCCATATTCCTAGACGGCCAAGTTATCTCGGCTCCGACAGTCAATGAAGTTATCACTGGTGGCAAAGCTCAAATCACTGGCCATTTCAAACCGCAAGAAGCAAAAACTTTAGTTGGCCGCCTAAATTCTGGGGCACTGCCTGTGCCGATAAATCTAATCTCTACCGAAACTATCGGCCCATCGCTTGGTGTCCAGGCGACCAACGCTGGTGTCAAAGCAGCTTTAATCGGGTTTTTAGCCATCGCCATATTTTTGATTATTTGGTACAGACTCCCTGGCTTGGTTGCAGTCCTCGCTCTTTCTATATATGTGGCGCTGATGCTTGCATTGTTTAAACTCATTCCAGTCACCTTAACCGCCGCAGGCATTGCCGGGTTCATCATATCGATTGGTATTGCGGTTGATGCCAACGTCCTTATTTTCGAGCGTATCAAAGAAGAACTTCGGGGTGGTCGCACCATTGGTGAATCTATTAAAAATGGATTTTCAAGAGCCTGGTTTTCGATTCGCGATTCAAATGTCTCGAGCATCATTACCGCTATTATTTTGTATTGGTTTGGCACGACTTTGATTCAAGGCTTTGCTCTGACATTTCTAATCGGAGTTCTCGTCTCGATGATCTCAGCCATTTCGATAACAAAATTATTCCTCCACGCTCTAAATATTGAAAAGACAAGCAAGGTTACAAATTTTTTATTCGGGTCGGGATTTACTTCTGCCAAAGCGCAAAAATAATATGTTCGTAATCAAAAACAAAAAAATATTCGTACTCATTTCAGCCGGACTCGTGCTTTTGTCTATAATCGCTATCAGTATTTTTGGTTTAAAATTGGGGATTGATTTTAAAGGCGGTTCGCTCTCTGAAATAGAATTCACAGGCCCGCTGCCAACCCAGAGTGTTATCGAGACCGACCTTGCCCCGCTTTCGCTCGGCGAATTTGTTGTCCAACCGACAGGGGAGACTGGTTATAGCATAAAGACAAAGGCTATAAACGATGCCGAGCGCGCATCGATAGTCAAAGCCCTTGGCCCAAATGCCACAGAAAAAAGCTTCACATCTATCGGCCCATCGGTCGGCGCCGAACTCGTGCGAAAATCTATAATTTCATTTATTCTGGTATCTCTAGGTATAATATTTTTCATAGCGTTTTCTTTCCGCAAAGTTTCAAAACCAGTCTCTTCATGGAAATACGGATTGATCGCCATCATCACCCTCATTCACGACATCATGATTCCGGTCGGGGCATTTGCCATCCTCTCGCATATATACGGCACCGAAGTCGACACCCTGTTTGTCGTCGCGGTTTTGACCGTCCTTGGCCTATCGGTTTCAGACACGATAGTGGTATTTGATCGTATTCGCGAAAATATTCGAGTCGGCCACTTTAAAACATTTGAAGAGACAGTCGGCCGAAGCCTCGAGCAAGTTTACACCCGTTCGATTGCGACTTCATCGACCGTTATCATCGTGCTCTTGTCGCTCGTTTTCTTTGGCCCAAAGAGTACAAAAGTTTTTGCCATGATGCTGGTCGCCGGCATGTTCTTTGGAACCTACTCTTCGATATTCTTGGCTTCGCCGCTCCTTGTCATGTTTAAAAATTTACAAAAGAAAAAATAAAATGCAAAATAACAAATTTTGGTTTTTTGGGTCAAAATTAAACACAGTATTGCTTTTTGTTTTAATCGTGCTCATGGTTGTCGCTCTGCGCTATATGTGGCAGGACAGGTATACCTACTTCCCGATGCTCGGTGGTCGCGACAAGACTTCTATAAATAACTCTGCCGATCTACAGGCAGCAACCGAAATTTCGGGAAACAAAAAAGACCTCGTCTACTTTTCGATTTGGCCGGGCAGCGTATTGCCGAGAGATATTGTTGGCTATGCTGGGTCGGTGCAAAATGGTTATTTTTTCGAAGGAAATGTTTTGGTTAATATCTTAGACAAAAATAAGCAACCGATAATAAAAAACCACGCCGAGGCTATTACAAAGTGGATGACGAGCGACCCCGTGGCCTTTGCTGGGATTTTAGATCTATCCCAAGTCAAACCCGGCCAGGCATTTATCGAAATAAAAAATGACAATGCTTCCGGCGACCCTAAAAACGACAAAGACATCCTCGTGCCAATCGTAATTAAATAAACAAAATTTCTTGGAGGAGTGCGAGAGTGGTTGAATCGGCATCCCTGGAAAGGATGTATGTCGGAAACGGCATCAAGAGTTCGAATCTCTTCTCCTCCGCCAGATTGGCAACTTTGAATTGAGGTAAAATAAAGGTTTCTTGATATAATTACTGAGATAATGGAATCAGAAAATCAACAAAATCATTTTAATAATCCAGTCGTGATTATTTTACTTATCGCCCTGCTCGGGTTGGGTGGTTATGTTTTGTTTTCTCAAAAACATCAGAATTTGACTCCGCAAGATAATTCCTCTGCTACAACTCAATCTAATTCTCAGCAAGACCAGATGGATACTCTTAAAAAAGAAGTCGAGGATTTGAAAAATAAAAAACTACAAACAATAATCAAACAGGTTTCTGCCCCAACCTCAAACTCGTCAAATCAAATTACTTCTGAACAACTTGCGTCTATTCTCGACGGCGTTGTGGAAATTGAGTGTCCTAAAGATAGTGGCACGGGCTCACTGTGGAAATTTAATAATGGATATTTTGTAGTGACCAATAACCATGTAATAAACCAAGGTGCGGAAAGTGACGGATCATGTACCGTTATTGATGTCATGACGAATGGATTAGGTATGTATTCAATTTATCCCGCCGAATCAACTACGTGGAATACTTTTTCAGATGTTGCGGTATTAAAACTTCACGAATTTAGCAACCCCCATAAAATAACTGGCACAGTTCCTTTTAACTTTCCTGTGATAAGTACTCTTGATTATAAAGTCGGCGATTTGCCAAAATGTGTAAACAATATGGCACAAGGCTCACCAGTTATTGCATTGGGATATCCGGCATATGGCAGAGGGTCTGCCCTCATCACAACCAACGGTGTAATAAGTGGCTATGGTGGAGCATCCTCGTTAAATGCTCCGTATTCTAACTATATTATCTCAGCAAAAATCGATAGCGGAAATTCAGGAGGTGTAGCGTTATCACTTAATCCCCAAGATCAACTTTGTCTCCTTGGTATTCCTACATGGGTAAGCACCGGTAACTATGAAAATGGTGGGGTTGTACAAAACATAAATAACATCACTTATGTTAAATAAATTTCTGAACATTATTTCAGTTAATAAGTACTATCGAATGAACGATGCTGAGCTTGAAGCTGAGGCAAATAAGTGGAAAATTCGTTCATACGGAAATTCAAATGGAACTATCGAGCGTCAAATTATCATTGATGCACTTTTGAAAAAAGATGATGCTAATAATTCGCGTTACGCTATAATTATTTCAATACTAGCGATAGTTGTAAGTATCGTTGCTCTTTTCTTAAGATAATACTTGCAGTTTTGTATTTCACGGGAGCCATCCCCGCCCTTTTATAATATCTCCTCAAAATGGCGGGAGTTTGACAGGACCTAGACATATATTTGTCTACATGTGATACAATATAATGGTATAAATAAATGCTATGAAAAACAAAGGTTTTCTACAAATAATATTGGTAATCTTGCTGGCTTTAATTGTCGCCGCCGCCACACGCACTCTTTTAGAGCGACCTGCGACAACTTCTCTATATAATAATTCTTCTTACAACCCAAACCCGATTACAAATATCCTACCCAATCCTCCTTACAACAATCCGAATCCAATTAACCAAAATACACCGCCATCACCAAATGGTACCCGGGTTATTCTGCGTGTCGGAGAGCGCGAAGGTTCTTTTGAGGTTAAAAAAATTAATCAAACAACTGTCGATGGTTTATGGTACCAATCATACCCAGTTGCGATGATGAGTGGCCAACCAAAAACTATAAATGTGGGTGATGACATAGGTTATGCCTGCGAAGGCGTGTCTGAGAAGTTGATTAAAATAGATTTTGTAAATCAAACAATTACATTCAACAAAGTAACATCAAAACCCCCATACGGTGGGTGCCCGATCTAGATATCTCAAACTAAAAATTCAAAATAGATCGCAAAAATATAAATCGCCCGGTGGACCCAACCCCACTTGACTTTAATCTATTTGGTTTTATAATGTAATCAATAAAACCTCTTTGTTATGAAAAATCAAATAGAATTTTTTACTCCCCAAAAAAGAAGTCAGCTCCTGCTTGTAATAGGCAAGACCTGTCTTGAAATTGTTAACCGATATCACGCCTTCAAAGCTGCCTGCCAAGAGTTTTTTGAAGCAAATAGTAAAACCATAGAAGAACGGATGGAAATACTCTTTAGCTATTATCGAAAACTCGGCTACCACTCAAACTTATTCATCGGTAGATTTGCTTACGTTGAGGGCTTGCACCAAGTGCCCGGTATAAAGCATTTGGTACGGATCAGACAAAATGAAATAAAAGGGACAGCGTTTATTTTTTCAGCTTATCTATCATGGGTTTCAGGTACTGACCTTCAGAAGATTGCCCCCAAAATTTTTATGCATTTTGTCGGCGTGGAAGCAGCCAAGTACCGCAAGGAGATGAAACAGAAATTTGAAAATAATGAAAAAGGAGAAAGCAAACCAAAAGAGAAACCCTTTGATTATTCAAAATCCAAAGAACTGAAAAGTTTCGGAAATGGCGATCCTAACCTCGGAAAAGAACTTTGGGAAAAAGAAGGTATTGGCCCAGTCGGTTTCTAAGGTTTATGTTACCCATTAAATTCGGCGCTACGGCGTCGAATTTTTATTTGTAGAATAAGCAATTTTATCATAAAATAATAAGATAGATGATAAAACAGAAGAAAAAAATAGTTATACTAGGTGCCGGATTTGGGGGGCTCTATACATACAAGAGCCTCTATAAATATTTCAATAAAAACGAGATAGATGTAACCATCGTTAACCGCACCAACTATTTTCTCTTCACCCCACTCCTGCACGAAGTTGCGACTGGTTCGATCGCCCACCACCAGGTCGTCGAGTCGATCAGGCAGATAATATACAAAGGCAACGACAAACTGCACGTCGCCGATGTTGTCTCTATCGATTGCGACAAACATACAGTCAAAACAACAATAGACGAATTGCACTATGATGTTTTGGTCGTGGCACTCGGGGCGACGACAAATTTTTTCAACGCACCCGGCGCTGATAAATACACTTTTGTTTTGAAAGACTTGCGCGACGCCATCAGGTTGCGAACATCTTTTATCGAAACTTTCGAAAAAGCATCAGAAATGAAAAACCACGACACAAAAATGAAGGAACTGACATTTGCGGTTGTCGGTGGTGGCCCGACCGGGGTCGAGCTTGTGGCTGAGATGGCCGAGCTATTTAGTGATACATTTGTGCGGTACTATCACGGGATCATAAGTTGCGAAGACATAACGCTATATCTAATAAATCGCGACAAAGAAATTCTTTTACCGTTCCATCAAATACTGCGAAAAAATGCACTCAATACTCTGCGTCGAAATGGAGTCAAAGTCATATTGAATATGAGCGTTAAAGAAGTTCGTAAAGACGAGATAGTTTTTACAGATGAATCTTCAATAAAAGTAAACCACGTAATTTGGACAGCTGGGGTCAAACCAAACGCAATTAAATTCGAACAAAATGTTTTACTCGATAACTGGAGTAGAATAGTCGTTACCCCCACACTTCAAATCAAAGATCGCCCAAATATTTTTGCCATTGGCGATATCGCAAGTCTAGCTGGCCCTGATGGCAAGCCATTGCCAATGCTTGCCCAAGTAGCCGAAAAACAAGGCGTCTTGACTGGCCACAATATCAAAAGGTTTTTTGCCGGCAAGGCCCTGGCGCCATTCTCGTACAAATCGCAAGGGTCCTTGGCTTCGATTGGCAAATGGAATGCAGTCGCCCAATTTGGTCGATTCAACTTTCGTGGACCAGTTGCTTGGTTCATCTGGCGAGTGGTCTACCTATTTAAATTTATTTCACCGTCAAAGAAAATAAAAATATTTGTAGATTGGTGTGTCAATATGTTTTTCCCTCGAGATATAACAAAAGCCTAACATGCCCGACCAAAGAAATATTTGGGACAGAGAGTACCAAAACCCAAAACTGATGACCGGCGGCGACAAACCACAAAACGATGTTTTGCGGTTCTTGAAATTTTTAAAGAAAGAGATGGGGCTTGAAATAGAAAACCTAAAAATACTCGACCTAGGCTCGGGTACTGGTCGCAATGCAAATTATCTGGCAGGCCTTGGAAATGAAGTTATAGGTTTTGAAATTTCAAAAACTGCAATATCTCTGGCAAAAAATAACGCGACGGACGCGGGTGTCGATGTAGACTACCGCCTGCATAATATCGGGGACAAATATGATATAGAAAATTCATCGATCGATATCGTGCTTGATGTCACTTCGTCAAATTCTCTCGACGAGCGTGGTAGAGAAGTTTATATCAAGGAAGTACACAGAGTCTTAAAACCCAGCGGATATTTTTTTGTTCGAGCCCTTTGCAAAGATGGAAACAAGAATGTGAAAAATTTATTAAAAAATAACCCCGGCAAAGAAAAAGATACATACATTTTAAAAGAACTGAATTTAACCGAGCGAGTTTTTTCAAAAGATGATTTCACTCTCGCGTACGGAGGGTTTTTCAAGATACTTAAACTTATGAAAAAAGCAGGCTACACCAGAATGGGTAGCAAAGTCTATAAACGCGATTACTGGCTTGCCTATATGCAGAAACAAGTGGTATAATGCAGATTATGAAAAAACTAACATTGTTTACAATAGCATTTTTTGCTTTTATAATAAGTTTCCCTTTTATTGGTCGTGCCATGACATTATCGGATGTAGTAAACGACCTCGATAGTTACAAAAATATAGGATCAGTACTCGGTGCCACAACTACAAGTAATACCGACATAAATACATATCCTCTTCCTCCAGTACCCATGCCACCAAAGGACGGTAGTGGGTGTATGACGAATTATATGTACAATCCGATGACGGGCGCTCTTTGTCCGAAGCCGACTACTTCAACTGGATCAGATAGTGGAACTACAGGAGGTACTATAAACCCTCAAACTTTTCCTCCTATCGGACAAAATTCTAACGGAAGCACAAGTGGCGATATTCATCCTATTCCCCCAGTACCCATGCCTACTCCGTGCGCAGTATCAAATGCACAATCAACAACCGACATCACTACTAAATGTATTATTCCAAAGTTACAACTCACCCCTGATCAAATCAAAACAATCGTCGACGGACTCAAGGCTTTGATTGCAAATGGTCAAGGTGATCTTATAATGAAAATCCTTCGCCAAGGAGCAATGGATCAGAAAATCGACGAATTACAAACTGGTGATTCAAATCAAAATACACAAGGAAATGACGATGTTAAAAGGCTACAAACTTTTCTAAATGTTGAAGGATTCAATATTTCTACGGACGGTAAATTCGGTCCGACCACAAAGCGCGCGGTCGTGGAATTGCAAAAAAAGAATGGATTAAGACAAGATGGCATAGTAGGTCCTAGGTTTAAAATGTGGATGAAGAAACAACTCGGAACCTTACCAAGTTCAGGAGATACGACAACAAATACCACGACACCTACTCCGTAAGTATTTATGGATAAAGAAGAATTAAAGAAAAAATTGACTTCCGAAGAATATCATGTGACCCAAGAAAAGGGAACTGAAGCTCCTTTTTCTGGCAAGTATTATAAAGAGACAGCAAATGGGACCTATAATTGCAAAGTCTGCGGCAACCCACTTTTTTCTTCGGATAAAAAATTCGATTCTGGTACAGGCTGGCCGTCTTTTGATGAGTCTTTGCCCAATGCAGTTTTATTTAGAGATGATACGAGCCACGGCATGAATCGTACCGAGGTTGTATGTGCAAACTGCGGCGCGCACCTGGGCCACAAATTCAACGATGGTCCGCGCGAAACAACCGGACAGCGCTTTTGCATGAATTCTTGCGCTCTCGATTTGGAGAAAAGCAGCTGACAATATTTGCAGCCAGTCCCTGCAAAAATTATAAATATTATTACAAATTTATGATTAATTATGTTGCGGTTTTGGTTTGTGGTATAGCAGCAATGGTCGTAGGGTTTTTGTGGTATGGGCCAATCTTTGGTAAGGCTTATATGAAGGTAATGGGCGCAGACATGATGAGCCCAGAACAGAAAGCAGCCATGAAAAAAAGCATGGGCGGAATGTATTTTTTGCAATTTGTGCTCTCACTTATTACAGCTGGAGTTCTAGATTATCACATAGTAAATTGGGGGGACAAAAGTGTTCCTGCGATTGCGATTGCTCTATGCAGTTGGTTTGGGTTTGTGATGACAACAACGGCTGGTGCGGCACTTTGGAGTGGTAAATCAAAAAAAATGGCTTGGAAATTGTTCTGGATTTCTACTGGTGCGCAATTTCTAACATTTGCAGTTTTCGGATTAATTCTCGGTGCTTGGCACTAATCAATGGCCCAGATAAAAACTAAAAGCGAAATTAAAAAAATAAAAATGGCATGCCAAGCAACGGATGCCATTTTTAAAAATATTTTAAAACAAGATCTCAAGAATATTAGCGAACGACAACTTCGCGACTCTATTCTCTATGAGATTAAAAAAAGAAAACTAAAGCCAAGTTTTAAACCTATCGTTACTTCAGGCAGGCATGCCGGCAACGAAATTCACCCTTTTGATCCGCTCGATAAAAAACTTTCTGGATTTGTTATTGTCGACTTTGGCGTGGTATATAAAAAGTACATGTCGGATATGACACGGACTCTCTATATAGGTAAACCAACCAAAAAAGAAAAAGATTTATATAATAAATTACTTGCCTCTCAACAAGGCGCAATAAATATAGCAAATATAGGCGAGAAATGCGCAAGCCTAGATGCATATGTTAGAAATTTTTTAGGTAAATATTCCAAAAACTTTATTCATACTCTTGGGCACGGGGTCGGTACTAAGATTCACGAAACACCTAGGATATATTATAAAAAGACTCGCCCAGTTCTAAAAGAAAATATGATTAT
This sequence comes from uncultured Candidatus Saccharibacteria bacterium, assembly GCA_964527185.1. Lineage (GTDB taxonomy): Bacteria > Patescibacteriota > Minisyncoccia > Phycocordibacterales > UBA9973 > UBA8515. The sequence goes on along the minus strand of CAZGOI010000001.1, from coordinate 10,706 downwards.
TACAATCGAACCCGGGATTTATATAAAAAATAAATTGGGCATAAGGATAGAAGACACTTGCCATATAACAGATGCAGGGTGCATTCCACTTACCAAATCACCAAAGAAGTTGATTGTGGTAAAATAATCCCATGAATAATATTGGCATTTTCGATTCTGGCATCGGGGGGCTTTCTATACTTAAGTATCTGACTGAAAAGTTGCCTAACTATCACTATATATATTTTGCCGATCAGGCCCATGTCCCTTATGGTAACCATACTAGCCAGGAGATTATAAAGTACTCATGCGATATCACAGATTTTCTAATAGAAAAAAAATGCAAACTCATAGTAGTTGCCTGTAATACTGCGACCTCGGCAGCCATATCGACCCTGCGTGATAAATACGATGTGCCATTCGTAGGAATTGAACCTGCGGTAAAACCCGCAAGCGAAAATTCGAAGACTGGGCATATTGGTGTACTCGCCACAAAAGTCACGGCAGAAGGGCAGAAACTCCATGATACGATCGAGCGATTTACTAGTAATGTAGAAGTCCATACAGTAGTTGGTGACGGACTCGTCGAACTCATCGAAGATGGAAGGGGAGATAGTGACGAAGCTGAAAAACTTTTGCGAAAATATTTAAAACCACTAATAGAGAAAAATATTGATCAGCTTGTACTCGGCTGTACCCACTATGCTTTCCTCATAAATCGCATCAAAAAAATTTTAGGAGATAAAGTAAATATTATCGACCCTGCACCTGCAGTAGTGAGAAGGGTAGAGGAAATGGTGAAAGAATATAATATTCTACCAGCGGGTATCAAAACAGAGCCAGAATTTTTTACCTCACTTGGTGATGCTGGTCAGATAACCCTTTTTTATAAGGCTATTTATATTTGACAAAAAGTCTATTTAGGTGTATAATTCTGCCAGACTCGTGTATTTATAATTTGTAAATACTAGATAGTTATTTTCTAATTTAAAACAAAAGGAGGAGTCAAATGACAAATCAATTCAACCCTGCCGGTTACGGACAGCTGTCCGCAGTGGGTTTCAAAATCGCTGGAACTGTTACCCGTATCCTTGGAGATAGCAGAAAACTTTCTTTTGAAGATGCCAATCACTTGGTATTGAGTCCTGAACATGAAATTGAGAAGTTGACCGAAAAGTTCTGTGAAGAAATTTTCGGGATTAAAGCCAACCAATGGACTGAAGAGAAGAAACGCATTGAAGTTTTTTACAAGAAATTCTTCGGCCGTACAATTGACTGGACAAAGGTAACCCTACCAGAAAAAGTCGATGCATTTAAACGCATCGAATACATTTTCGCAGATATTACCTGCAATCAGGTATTTGAAGCGTATGCTAAAAAATTTGGTAAGGATTCAGTTTGGAAAGCATGGCAGAGCATTGACCAGGCTATAAAAGAGCAACAAAATCGCCCAGCAGGTGACCGCGTTATAGCCCACATCGGTGGGCTTGAGCCAGACATGCTGAATAAAAGCTACGATGATGGTATTGCAGAAAGTATTACTTTCATGATTCCGATTGAAGGCATGATTGCTGCATTCCGTGAGCGTACTGAAACCGGCAAGATGTATGATGTAAAAGGCTTAACCCGTTTTGCAGCTCTTGATTCTGATAGCGACGCCATGAGCATGTGCCGGAACACTCTTGGTCAGTTCGGCGTGAGCTACGGCAATCGTGGCTCCCGTAATGCGGGTTATGGTCTTCGTCAAGTTCGTTTCTAATCCTTTTATTTTTTTTTATCTTGTACACTTTGCGAAATTTTGTGAAGTGTACTTTTTTATATATACTAAGTTTGGCTATAAAGCTAGTCTGTAAAAAGATGATAGTTTGCCACTATTTAGAAACTGCCTGTGTATAACTGGAGATATATTATTTCAAACAAAGCCAGCTCAAGCTGTGTAACACAGTGTATCGTGTATACGACACACGGTGAGTAGATGGTTATATACAGATAAGCTCTTGATTCTAATAGCAACGCCATGAACATGAACCGGAACACTAATGGTCAGTTCAACGTGAGCTACGACAATCGTGACAACCGTAATGCGGATTATGGTCTTCGTCAGAAGTTTCTCGCAAAGCCCTTGCTTAGAGCAGGGGCTTTTGTGTTTGAAGTGATTTATGCCAGCCGGTTGCCATCATAGATATGTCTTGTAATAAACCGGCAATAGTGAGATATGTCTTTTCTTTAATAATTCCTAATTCGTTTTCCATACGAATGAGATGCTTTAGTGTCTCTATTTCTATGCGTAAAGTTGCTACAAGATGTGATTTTTCTTGTTTCGGTCGCAATGCACAGTCGATCGAGAGCGATAGAATTGCGAGACATTTTTCTTCTATTGTTTTATGAATACCAAGCTTGTGGTGTTTCGGCATTGCTGTTCCGATTGTGTAGATAATTTTGTATACTCTTTTTATATGACCGATAATAGGAAGCTCAATAGTTTGTCGGGGGGGGGGTACTCATAGTGATATTTTTCATACTATCACATCTCTTTCAAATTTGCTCGGAGCATGGCGAGAATTCAGGAAGGGTAAAACTAAAAAGAAAGATATTCAAAAATTTGAATTTAATTTAGAATCAAATATTTTCTCACTACATAATGAATTAGTCAACAAAACATATACAAATCAGCCATATATATCATTCTATGTCTACGATCCAAAGCGCCGACATATCCATAAGTCACAAGTTAGAGATAGGGTTGTCCACCAAGTAATATATAGAGTTCTTTACCATGTATATGATAAATCATTTATTCATGATTCGTATTCATGTAGAGTTGGTAAGGGTACTCATAAAGGAGTACAAAGACTTGAAGATTTTATAAGAAAAGAGAGTAAAAATTATACTAGACCTACATGGGTTCTCAAATGCGATATTTCAAAATTTTTTGACTCGATAGATCACTCCTTACTACAAAATATACTTTTTAAAAATTATATAGACGAGAATACCAAATGGCTTATAAAAAATATCATTCAAAGCTTTGAAAAATCTAGAGGTAAAGGATTACCACTTGGGAATGTTACTAGTCAGCTCTTTTCAAATATCTACCTCAATGAATTTGATCAGCACATGAAACATAGATTAAAAGCAAAATACTACATACGGTACGCTGATGACTTTGTAGTTATATCTCATGATAAAAGATATCTCGAATCTCTTATTGTAGATATATCTTTGTTTCTGAAAGAAAGACTAAATCTACCTCTTCATCCACGAAAAGTAGAAATTAGAAAAGTGACACAAGGAATTGACTTTTTAGGGTACATTATTTTACCTCATTATAAAGTATTGCGTACTAATACAAAGAGAAGAATACTAAAAAAAGCGAGAAGAAAATTATCAAATGAAACTCTACAATCATATCTTGGAATTATTTCTCATTGCAATGGATATAAACTCAAGAAGGTTTTAATAGAAAGATGATTTAATTTTTATTTCTCTCCGATCTGTTCGCGCCACATGGCGGCGTAGAGTCCTTTTTGGTCTATCAGATTCTGGTGCGAGCCAGATTCGACGACCGAACCTTTTTCGAGTACATAGATATGGTCAGCGTGCATGATGGTCGAGAGTCTGTGAGCGATCAAAATAGTAACATGCTCACTCGCTTCACCGATTGATTTAATTGTTTTTGAAATTTCTTGTTCGGTCAGTGTGTCGAGCGCGCTCGTCGCTTCGTCAAAAATAAGAAGTTTTGGTTTTCGAAGTAACGCTCGGGCAATAGACAGGCGTTGCTTTTCTCCGCCCGAGACTTTGACCCCACCTTCGCCTATGACGGTGTCGAGTCCCTTGCCTCCGCGCTCGAGCAGATTTTGGCACTGGGCTTTTTCTAGTGCATCCAAGCATTCTTTATCAGTTGCTTTTGGGTTAACGAAGAGCAAATTTTCTCTGATCGTCCCAGAAAAAAGTTGGGTATCTTGGGTAACAAACCCGATCTGTGTTCGAAGTTCTTCTTTGTCTATTTTGTCATAAGCAATACTGTTGTAATAGATAGATCCTGATGTCGGTGTATAGAGGCCGACTAAGAGTTTCATGAGCGATGTCTTGCCCGAACCCGAAGGCCCGACAAAGGCAATGGTTTGGCCCTTGTTCACTTTGTAAGAGATGTTAGATAGCGCCGGTACCGATACACTCGAGCGATAATAGAAAGAGACATCTCTAAATTCAAGGTTAGACACTCCCCCTATCATCGTTGGGTTAGGTGCTTTTGGTTCAGGCGCCGTTTTCATAAGGGTCGAGTAGTTGATGAGCGAGGCCTCGGCTTGCCTGTACGTACCAATATAGGCGGCGATTTGTCCGACAGGGAAGAATAACCAGAAAGAATAAATATTTAGAGAAACATATTGCCCAAAAGTAATGCGCTCGGTGAAGATAAGATAGAAAAGGAATAGATATAGTCCTGCACGAACCAGATTGGTCACTGTACCTTGGATAAAATCCAGCGTCCTCAAATAGCGCAACTTTTTTAGTTCAAGCAGCAAGATTTTTTCTGTTGTGGCGTTGAGTCGGTCGACTTCTTGCATGGTCAGCCCCAGGCTTTTGACGAGCTCGATATTGCGAAGCGATTCAGTTGTCGCACCAGCGAGTGCTGTGGTTTCGGCTACGATTATTTTTTGGATATTTTTTATTTTTTTCGAGAAAGCTATAGTGAGTCCCGCAACTATGAGAATCATAAATAGAAAGATAATCGGGATTACCCAATAAATACTAGCAGCATAAATCATGACAAAGACAAGTATGATCGAAGAAATGAGAACTATATTTATAGTGTCACTGATAAGTTTCTCGGCGTCTTGTCTTGCTTTTTGGAGTTTGCCGAGGGTTTCGCCACTGCGCTCGTCTTCAAAGATTTCGTATGGTAGATCGAGCGAATGGCGGACACCTTCACGATACATATCTGCCCCCGAACGCTGACTGACTGTATTGAGATAATAGTCTTGGAAATTTTTGGCGATTCGAGAAATAAGAGCTGTGCCGATAAAAGCCCCGAGAAGAGTGATTGTCCCTTTTAAAAATTCTGCTTTAGTAAGTTCATGAAAGCGAAGCGCATAATGATCGACAATCCGCTGAAAAATTATCGGTTCAAAAAGTGAAAAAACCTGATTAATAATAGCTAGCAGTATTACAAAAACACAAAGCTTCCAATATTTGCGAAGGTAGTCATAAAGTATATACATACATTAGAGGATTATAACGTATTTTTGGGTTTATTTATATTGGCGGTATAATGGCCTTATATTATGAGTAGCATTTCTTTCGATCAGGCCTATAAAAAATTGAACAAAGCCCAAAAAGAAGCCGTCGATACGATCGATGGGCCGGTCATGGTCGTGGCTGGGCCGGGGACTGGCAAGACCCAGATACTGACAACCCGTATAGGCAATATTTTAAAAAAAACAGACACAAACCCCGAGAATATTTTAGCCATTACCTTTACCGATGCTGGAGTTGCCGCCATGCGCAACCGTCTGGCCGAACTCATCGGCTCGAGGGCTTACCAAGTCACAATTAGTACATTTCACTCGTTTTGCCAAAGCGTCATCACCGACAACCCAGAATATTTTCCAAATATCATCGGTTCAAAACCATCAAACGAGGTCGACCAAATCGCCTTGGTTGAAAAAATAGTCGACCAACTTGTCGGTTTGCATCAGATATCCCTGCTTTCGCCATTTGGCGACAGGTATTTTTACGTGGGTGACATACTTTCTTTGATTGGGGAACTCAAGCGCGAAGGCGTCGACCAAGAATTTTTTGCCAAACTAGTTTTACTTGAAAAAAAATCTTTTGATTCTCTAGAAGAAAAATTTCACCAAAAAGGTCCTCACACAGGCAAGATGAAGGGGGAATATCAAAAACTTGAAAAGAAAATAAAAAAGAATGAAGAACTTTCTGTCGTATACAAAGCTTACCAAGAAAAATTGGCCAGACAGAAAATCTATGACTACTCAGATATGATCATGGAAGTCCTGAAAGTTTTACAAAAAGACAATACACTACTGCTCATACTCCAGGAAAAATACCAATACTTTTTAGTCGATGAACACCAAGATACAAACAATGCTCAAAATAAAATTCTTGAACTGCTTGCTTCCTACCACGCCCCGAATCCCAATCTTTTCATCGTCGGCGACGACAAGCAGGCTATATTTCGTTTTCAAGGTGCCTCGCTTGAAAATTTTTACTATTTCCGCACGCTCTATAGGACTGCGAAATTGGTTAACCTAGTTGAAAATTATCGTTCGACCCAAGACATCCTCGACGCATCGTCTAGTTTGCTTAAACCAGAAACGAATTTAAATTCCCAAAAAGAAAATAATAAAAATTCATCGCCGCTTGCCCTGTGTGTTTTTTCAGAACCAAAATCAGAAGTTTATTTTGTAATTTCTCAAATTAAAAAATTGATTGATGACGGCATTGCCCCGAGCGAAATTGCCATTTTATATAGGAATAACAGGGATGCTTTTTCGTTTGCCGAACTAGCCAAGATAATGAGCGTACCGTATATCATAGAGTCTGATCTTGATCTATTATCCGAACCCGATATAAAAAAAATTCTACTTGTTTTAAAATCTTTACGCGAACACGAACACAGCCCGTCACTTGCGTACGTACTCCACCTCCAAATTTTTGGTTTTGAACCACTCGATGTCTATAAAGCAATCCGCAAAGCCAATAGTCTGCAAAGTCGGGGTAATGAAAGTCGGGTCGGGCTCTGGGAAGTGATTTCAGATAAAAAATTACTCGCCGATGCTGGTGTCGATGATGTAGAAAAATTCTTAAACTTCTCAAAACTTTTTTCAAGTTTAATCAGTCGCAGTCATAACCTCGACTTGCTCGCATTTTTGCCAGAAGTTTTACGCGACACGGGAATAATTGAAAATATTTTAAAAGGTGAATCAAGCGAAGACAGGCTCGATACCCTAAATAGTTTTCTCGATGAAGCGAGAACTCTGGTTGAATCAAACCCGCGCGCTACGCTCGATGATTTTCTAGACTACATCGATGTCTTAAACAAGCACAATATATTTATTAGAAAAAGACAATCTAATAAAATTGGTAAAGTACGGTTGATGACTGTCCACCGGTCAAAAGGTCTCGAATTTGAATATGTTTTTATAGTCGGTTGCTATGCTGGCCACTTTGGTGGTAGACGGGAAATAGAACGCCTGCCGCTGATCGACAGCGTCTATCGACTTGGTGGCAAGATAGTCGATTTTCAATCCGATAGCGATTCGGACGACCGCAGACTCTTGTATGTTGGCATCACACGCGCCAAGAAATCCGTTTATATTTCATACTCAAAGCAAGGTCCTCTCGGCCGCGAACAACTGCCTAGCCCGTTTCTGCTTGAAATAGATAAAAATAAAATCAAAGAAATAGACACAAAAAAATATGAAGAAAAAGCCATGAAAGACAAAGCAATATTTTTGCAACCACCAAGCAAAAATCTCTCTTCAAAAAAGGCTGACAAAGATTTTGTCAAAGATTTATTTATTAAAAATGGCCTATCTGTCTCGGCGCTCAACAACTATCTATCTTGTCCATGGAAATATTTCTATAGGAACCTAGTTCGCGTCCCAACTGCCCCAGAAAAATACCTCTCTTATGGCAATGCGATTCACTATGCCTTGCAAAAATTCTTTAATTCTTTAAAAGAAGAAGAAACTTCAAAAAAATTCTTGATTGATTCGTTTATTTACGTCATAGAACGCGAGCCGATAAATGAAAAAGATTTTGAAGAAGTCTTGACGCGTGGTAAAAATTCTCTTTCTGGCTGGTACGAGACATACAAAGATAATTTCAATCGCAATACTCTAAACGAATTCATGATAAATGGTGTCCTGCTTTCGCCAGAGATTCGTCTGACGGGGAAATTAGACAAGCTAGAATTTATCGACGATGGGATTGTGAATGTCGTCGACTACAAAACTGGCAAACCACGGACGCGAAACGAGATCATAGGAAAAACAAAAAATTCTAATGGCGATTATTACCGCCAACTTGTTTTCTATAAACTTTTGCTAAACAATTTCAACGATGGAAGATACAACATGCATTCCGCAATGATTGATTTTATCGAACCAGATGAAGGTGGTAAGTACCATCGAGAGGTTTTTGAAATAGAAAATGACGAGGTAAAAGATTTAGAAAAACTTATTCACAATGTTGCCGATGAAATTCTAACCCTCGCTTTTTGGGACAAAAAGTGTGACGACCAAGAATGCGAATTCTGCCATTTGCGCGACACGATAGGCTAATTTTTAAAAAATTTTTGCAAATGCTATATTTCTTATATGACAAGTTTAGAGAAAGCTAAAATAGAAATCCAAAAAGAAAACCCTGCTTTGCCTATGCAGTTAAGGTTTGAAGTATCCTCACCTCAAATTATCCAAAAGCTTTTATCGGTAAAAGACTTAACCCTTCCGACCGAGGACGGCCAAGAACGCAATATAGTCGGTAAAGTTTATGACCAGGTTATCGCAAAACTTACCGAGAATAATTTTCCCGATATCCGCGTAGTACGAGGGGATGCAAATGTTTTAGCAATTGATAATTTCGACAGCCTACTTTTTTCTCCAGGTAACCCGGGACGTTCTTCAACGTACACACGATACACGGACGAGGACCATGTGTTACGCACACATACATCTGCACTCATTCCCTCGACTTTTAAGAATTTAAAAAAAGAAGAAATAGACCATTCAACTTTTGTTGTTCCAGGCTTGGTCTACCGGAGAGATGTGATTGACCCGAGGCATTTAGATGTCTTTCACCAAATTGATGTGTGGACACTTCAAGATACGAAAAAGTACGGAAAAACAAATAGAGAAGACCTACTCAAACTAGCGCGAACAATATTTGCCGCCGCTTGTCCAGATACAGAGATGGTCGTATACGAAGCGATACACCCATATACGCTCGAGGGAATAGAAGTCTATGCAAAAGCAGGTGGCAAAGAAATAGAAGTTTTTGAAGCTGGTCTTGCGCATCCAGAAGTTCTAAGAAATTGTGGTATCGATCCTGATTTGTACTCCGGTCTAGCACTCGGGATGGGGATTGAAAGATTGATCATGGCTCGAAAGAATTTACCAGATATTAGATTGATACGTTCTATTGACCCAAGAGTCGTAAAACAAATGACTAATATGGAAGAATTTAAAAATGTATCCGACCAGCCAGCAATTACTCGCGACATGTCTTATATTGTTGATAAAAATGATACAGAAGAAGATATTTGTGAGGATATCCGAAATGTTTTTGGTGAAAAGAGTGATTTACTTGAAGAAGTAAATATATTAGATCGGACTTCCTACGATAAGTTGCCACCAGTTGCAAGAGAGCGACTCGGTGCAAAGGAAAACCAAGACAATGTTCTTGTCAGAATTATATTAAGACATCCAGACAAGACTTTGACTAAAAAAGAAGCCGCTGAGCTCTATGAAATGGCGTACCCGAGACTTCACAAGGGGAGTACCAAGGGTTATGAAGTTAATTAATTACAAATAATTTATTATCCACACTCTGCCTAAAAGATAGCCAAAATTCACTCGAATTTTGGCTAAAAATATGCTAAAATTTGAGTACAATTTTTAAGGGTTTTGGAGTGATTTATTTTAAGCAGAGAACAGTAAAAAGTTATCCACAGTTTTCTGGAAAAATCAATAAATCTAACCCTTTTATCGTCATTTTAGCTGCGCGACTATGGTATAATATAGTTGCGTTTTATGTCTGAAGATAACAATCAAAAATTTCTGGATTTCATAAGAAAAATTTTGCGCAAATTGCGACCAAGATTTTCGGTCCACTATGTTGTCTACACTACGCTCTTTGCTGTTGTAGTATTCTCGGTTGTTTCTATCGTAACGGCTACAACCCCAAACCCTGGTCACCCATGGTCCCAATTAGGTGATGGAGTATTTACTTTCACAAATAGCCAGACGGTTACCAACTACACCTACACATTTCCGGCTGCTAATACGACGGTGCTAACAACCAACGCGCTAGTGACTGTTGCCCAAGGTGGTACCGGCGCTGGAACTTTCACTTCAAACGGAGTCCTCTACGGCAATAGCACTGGTGCTATACAAGCCACAGCTGCTGGTGCAACTAGCCAATGTCTCATTGGTAACACCGGCTCCGCACCGAGTTGGGGTTCGTGTTCTGCCGGAGGTACAGCTCTGTCTTCGATAACTGCAGCAACGGCTACAAACACAATAGATTCTTCAGACTATGCTCAAGTTTGGCAATGGAATACACTCTCATCAAATAGTGCTTTCAAACTTTCTTCTACTTCAACCGCGGCTGCGAGTAATTCTCAAAAACTTCTAGAGATTTCACTTTCTGGTACGAATGGTACTTCAGCCCAGACAACCTATGGAGCATACATTTCAAATACTCATGCTGGTACCACATCAACGGATGTTGGCCTCTATGCAACAGCCAGTGGTGGCACAAGTGCAAACTATGCGGCGATCTTTGATCAAGGTAACGTCGGTATCGGCACAACATCACCGACTAAAACTCTAAACGTCGCCGGCTCTGATCTCTTTGCAACGACTTCAAACACCGCATCTGTATTTAATATTACTGATGGTACCAACAACTATCTAACTCTCAATACTCAAACCGCCACCTCAGCCATCACTGGTCTTGCCCTTGCCGTTGGTACCGCTCCATCG